>DATATV010000163.1:0-5805 GCA_036268615.1 Pseudonocardiaceae bacterium | reverse complement strand
AAACGCGTGTATGTCCCACGATTAGGGGACAGGCTGATCTAGTTTGGTCGCCATGCGCCTGCTGCACACCTCCGACTGGCACCTGGGACGGACGTTCCACGGTCGGGACCTGCTGTCCGAGCAGGAATCCGTGCTCGGGTGGATGGCCGAACTGGTGGCCGCCGAGCAGGTTGATGTCGTTGTGGTGTCAGGAGACTTGTACGACCGCGCGGTGCCCTCGGCCGAGGCGGTCGCCGCGGGCAATCGGGTGCTGTCCCGGATTCGGGCGGCCGGCGCCGAACTCGTGGTCATCGCGGGCAACCATGATTCGGCGCCCCGGCTCGGCGCGTTCGGCGAGTTCGCCGCGGCCGGCGGTCTGCACCTGCGCACCAGGATCTCCGAACTGGACACGCCGGTGCTGTTCACCGACCAGCACGGCCCGGTAGCTGTCTACGGAATCCCTTACCTGGAGCCAGATCCGGCTCGGCACGCGCTGGGGGTGCCGGAGCTGCGCGGGCACAATGCCGTGCTCACCGAGGCGATGAACCGGGTGCGCACCGACCTGGCGACCCGGCCGGCGGGGACCAGGTCCGTCGTGTTGGCGCACGCGTTCGTCATCGGCGGCGAGAGTTCCGCGTCCGAGCGGACGATCGCGATCGGCGGTGTGGAAGAGGTGGCCGGCTCGGTGTTCGACGGTGTCGACTACGTCGCCCTCGGCCACCTGCACGGTCCACAACGGCTCGCGGAGCACCTGCGCTATTCCGGCAGCCCGATCGCGTACTCGTTTTCCGAGGCGGCACACCACAAGTCCGTCTGGCTGGTCGAGTTGGGACCGGCCGGCCTGGCCCGCGTCGAACGGCGCGAACTGCCGGTCCCGCGTCGACTGTCCACGCTGCGCGGCGAACTTGAGGCGCTGCTCGCGGACCCGACCGTCGAGGGCCGGACGGACTGCTATCTGTCGGTCACCCTCATCGACCAGGTGCGCCCGCTCGACGCGATGCGGCGGCTCCAGGAACGGTTCCCGTTCGCGGTCCGGCTGGACTGGCAGCCGGTCGGCGGCCGGACCGGAGAACCGTTGCGCTACGCCAAAGTCGGGCACGGGCGCGAGGATCATCTGGTGACCGAGGACTTTCTGGCCGACTGTCGGGGCAGTGAACCCAGCGGAGCCGAGCGAGCCATGCTGGCGGAGGCGTTCGCCGCCGTCCGCCGGGCGGAGGTGTCCACATGAGACTGCACACGTTGGAGATGTCCGCGTTCGGTCCTTATCCGCGGCCCGAGGTGGTCGATTTCGACGCCCTCGGTGCGGACGGACTGTTCCTCCTGCACGGCGACACCGGCGCCGGCAAGACAACCCTGCTGGACGCGGTGGCGTTCGCCCTGTTCGGCGCGGTGCCCGGCGCGCGCGGTGAGGTGAAGCGGCTCCGCTGCGACTACGCCGAACCGGACGTGCCGACCAAGGTCGGTCTGGAGCTGACCGTGCAGGGCCACCGGTTGCGGCTGGAGCGCAGCCCGGAGTACGAGCGGCCCAAGCTTCGTGGTGGTGGGTTCACCACCCAGCCGGCCAAGGCGTCGCTGACCTGGCTCGGTGCCCCGCCGAGCGGCCAGCCCGAGGACGGCCTCGTCCGCATCGACGAGGTCGCCCGCACCGTGCAGCGGTTGCTCGGCATGAACGCCGAACAGTTCTTCCAGGTGGTGCTGCTGCCGCAGGGCGAGTTCGCCCGCTTCCTGCGTGCGGACACCGCCGAGCGCGAAAAACTGTTGGAGCGCCTGTTCGGCACTCAGCGGTTCGCCGACGTCGAACGCTGGTTCCGGGAGACCCGGGCCGCGCGCACCGGCGAACTGGTCCAGGAACGCGGCCGGGTGCGGGAACTGCTCGCCCGGGTGGCGCAGGCGGCCGGCGCCGAGCCGGCCGAGCAGGACCAGACCGGTCAGGTGGTGCTCGACACCGACTGGCTGGCCACCCTTGCCGAGGGACTGCGCGGCGCGGCAGGCCGGACCGCCGAGGAGGACGAGCGAGCCGGTCGGCGGCGCGCGGAGGCCGAGGCGGAGCTGGAGCGACGACGTGAGTTGGCCGGGCGGGTCCGGCGCCTCCAGCAGGCAACCCGACAGATCACCGAACTGACCGAGGCGACCCGGCAGCACGAGCGCTGGTCCGCCGAGTTGCGCGCGGCCCGCCGCGCGGTGCCGGTTGTCCTTGCCGGCCAAGCACTTGACCAGGCCACGACCAAGCGGGACCGGGCCGCCCGAGCCGAGCAGCAGTCGGTCGAACCACTGCGCGGGCTCAACTGGCCACATCTCGACCTGCCGGTGCCGCGGCTGCGCGAACGGGTCGGCGCGCTGCGCGAAGAGGCCGGTGGCCTGGCCCGGCTGGTCGCCGAGGCCGGCCAACAGCAGGCCGACCTCACCCGTATCGACGAGTTCGACCGCAAGCAGATTCTGCTGGCCAAGCGGATCGACGAGCTGGCCGCGCGCGCCGCCGAACTGCCCGGCCGGCTGACCGCCGCGCACGAGCAGCGCGACCTGGCCATGCAGGCAGCGGCCCGACTTGACGGGCTGAACGCCCAGCTGGCCGAACTGGAGGGGGTGAACGGCGCGGCCGCCCTGCTGCCGAAGGCGCAGCGGTCCGCGGTCGACGCCGGAAAGAAGGCGACCGCTGCGGTGGATCGGCACCAGGAGACCCGACAGACCCTGCTCGATCTGCGCGAACGCCGACTGGCCGGCATGGCGGCCGAACTCGCCGGTGCGCTGGCCGAGGACGAACCGTGTCCGGTCTGTGGTTCCGCGGCGCATCCGGCCCCGGCGCGGCCGGTGGCTCTCGCCGTGTCCGACGCCGACGAGCGGGTGGCGGAACAGGCCGAGCGCACCGCGCAGCAGGACCGCGAACGCCTGAGGCTGGTGGCGACCGAAGCCGAGCGGGCGTGGGTGAATCTGCGGGAGCAGGTCGGCGGGCGCACCCCTACCGAACTGGCCGACGCACTCGCCGAGGCCGTCGATCGCCTGCGGAAAGCCAGTGACCTGGCCGGTTCCGTACCGGCCCGCACCGAGCAGGTCGCCGCTCTGGAAGCCGAGGCGGACGGCCTCCGTGATCGCCTCACCGGGGCCGAACTCGACCAGGCATCGGTGATGGCCGAACGCACGACGCTGGCGAGCGTCGTCAAGGACCGCGCGGAGCGGCTGGCCGAGGCGAGTGGTGACCATCCCGACGTGGTCGCCCGTCGACGGCACCTGATCACCCTCGCCGAAGCGGTCGAACTTCTGACCGAGACCCGGACCGCCCTTGAGGCTGCGGCACAGGTCCACCAGGAGCGGGCCGCCGAGTTGCGGGCGGCGGCCGAACAGGCCGGATTCGCCGACCCGGCCGAGGGCCTGACCGCGGCCCGCGATCCGGAATCGGTGACAGCGCTGGAAACCCGGCTGGCCGAGGCCGCCCGCCGGCGCGCCGCCGCCGAGGCCGTCCTGGCCGAACCGGAACTGGACGGCCTGGCGATCGACACCGACGCGGGTCTGCCGGCGGCCGAGCGACTCGTGCACGAGGCGCGCGTGCTGGCCGAGCAGGCCCATTCCCTCGCCGAGGCCGCCCGGCTGCGGGAGCGCGAGGTCGGCCGGCTCACCGACCTGCTGGACGCGGCCTGGACCAGACTCGGCCCGGCGGAGGAGAAGCACGCCGAGTTGGCCGCACTGACCGACGTGGTGAACGGCCGGGGCCAGAACGCCCGGCGCATGTCGCTGCGCTCATACGTGCTGGCCGCCCGGTTGGCGGAAGTGGCCATCGCGGCCAACCAGCGGCTGGCCAGGATGAGCCAGGGCAGGTACTCGTTCGTGCACTCGGAGGCGGCCGGCGCGCACGGCACCCGGGGTGGCCTCGGCCTGGACGTGCTGGACGACTACTCCGGCCAACGCCGACCGGCGAAAACCCTGTCCGGCGGGGAGTCCTTCCTCGCCTCCCTGTCGTTGGCCCTCGGGCTGGCCGATGTCGTGGCCGCCGAGACGGGTGGGGCCCTGCTGGACACCCTGTTCGTCGACGAGGGCTTCGGCACGCTCGACGCCGAGACCGTGGACCTGGTGATGGACACCCTGGACGAACTGCGCGCCGGCGGCCGGGTGGTCGGCCTGGTCTCCCACGTCGAGGAACTGCGCCAACGCATCCCGGTCCGACTCCGGGTCCGCAAGGCGCGGACCGGCTCGACCCTGCAACTCACCGCCGGCTGACCCGGCAGCCCCCTGCCGCGCGGGAGGGGCGGTCAGGCCGGCACCGAGCGGCCGCTGGTCCGGGTCGTGCGTTTCGGGTTGCCGGCGCGCCAGAGGTGGATGGCGGCGTAGGAGCGCCAGGGCCGCCATGCGCTGGACCGGGCGAGCAGCCGCGCCGGTTCGGTGGGCAGGCCGCCGGGCTGGCGGAAATCGGACCTGGCACTGCCGTGCGGACCGGTTGGTCGGCTGCGGTGTGAGCGCCGGCCGACCGGCCACCTACACTGGCTGGTCGTGAGCTTGACCCTCGGCATCGTCGGCCTGCCCAACGTTGGTAAGTCGACCTTGTTCAACGCGCTGACCCGTAACGACGTCCTGGCCGCGAACTACCCGTTCGCCACCATCGAGCCGAACGTCGGTGTGGTGGCATTGCCCGACGAACGCCTCGGCACGCTCTCCGCGTTGTTCAACTCGGCGCGGATCGTGCCGGCGACCGTGTCGTTCGTCGACATCGCCGGCATTGTGAAGGGCGCGTCCGAGGGCGCCGGCATGGGCAACCAGTTCCTGGCCAACATCCGCGAGGCGAACGCGATCTGCCAGGTCATCCGGGTGTTCGCCGACCCCGACGTGCTGCACGTCGACGGGGACATCAACCCGGCCAGCGACATCGAGACGATCAACACCGAGCTGATCCTCGCCGACCTGCAGACCCTGGACAGGGCGCTGCCCCGGCTGGAGAAGGAAGCCCGGACGCAGAAGGACAAGCGGCCCGCGCTGGAGAACGCGAAGGCCGCGCGGGCGGTGCTCGACGCCGGTCGCACGCTGTTCGCCGCGCAGTCCGAAGTGGACCTGGCCGAGCTGCGCGAGCTGAGCCTGCTCACCGCCAAGCCGTTCCTCTACGTGTTCAACGCCGACGAGGGCGTGCTCACCGACGAGGCGCGCCGCAAGGAACTGCGCGAGCTGGTCGCCCCGGCCGACGCGGTGTTCCTGGACGCGAAGGTGGAGTCCGAGCTGCTTGAGTTGGACGAGGAGTCCTCGCGCGAACTGCTGGAATCGATCGGCCAGCCGGAGCCGGGCCTGAACGCCCTGGCCAGGGCCGGCTTCCACACCCTTGGCATGCAGACCTACCTGACCGCGGGCCCGAAGGAGTCCCGGGCCTGGACGATCGGGAAGGGCTGGACCGCCCCGCAGGCGGCTGGCGTGATCCACACCGACTTCGAGCGCGGCTTCATCAAGGCCGAGATCGTCTCGTTCGAGGACCTCGTCGCGGCCGGCACCATGGCCGCCGCCCGGGCCGCCGGCAAGGTCCGGATGGAGGGCAAGGACTACGTGATGGCCGACGGCGACGTGGTCGAGTTCCGCTTCAACGTGTGAAGACGTGACCGTGGCTCGTTGGGCGATGGTCACCAGCCACCCCAAGTGGTACGATATCCAGTACCACTTGCGGAGAGGTCTGATATGTCAATCACGGCGAGCGAGGCACGCAAGGAGCTCTTCCCGCTGATCAAGAGGGTCAATGACGATCACGACGCCATCGAGATCGTTTCCAAGCACGGCAATGCTGTGCTCGTCTCCGCTGACGACTACGCAGCCCTGCGTGAAGGGGCATACCTTCTGCGCTCGCCTGCCAACGCCCGCCGC
>DATATV010000162.1:0-34497 GCA_036268615.1 Pseudonocardiaceae bacterium | reverse complement strand
GGGCCGCCAACCACCTCGCACACTGCCCGTTCTGTGCCGAGGAGATGTCCGTGCAGCGCCAGGCCCGAGCGGCCGTGCGCACTGCCGAGACCCCCTGCGTGCCGGCCGGCCTGCTGGCCAGCCTGCGCAACATCCCCACCGACACCGATCTGCCCAGCGGCCCCGAGCAGCTTGCGATGACCGAGGACGGCCAGCTCGTCACCGTCCAGCGGACCCGCCAGCCGCGCCGCCCGGACCGCTCGCCCGCCCCGCTGGGCGCGGGCCCGGTGCTCGGCAGCAGCGAACCCCTCGGCAGCGGTAGCGCTGTGTTGGCCACCGGCAACCGCTCCTGGCACGGCCGGCGCGCGGTCCAGGGCGCCGGCGTGGTCGCGGCCGGCCTGGTGCTCGGTGCGCTGGCCATGGTCGGCCCGCACCTGCTCGGCTCGCCCGGCGACACCGGCAACGACCCGACCCACGGCGACGGCTCGGTGACCGGCGGGACCGCCGGCGACCAGTTCGTCCAGGCCAACTACGCCACCCTGGTGGGCAACGGCAGGCCGAGTGTCGTGCCGTCCACCAGCGTGCTGCCCACCCCGGTGCTGGCGCCCTCGTTCGCGCCGTCCTCGTTCGCCGCGGTGCCGTCGATGCCGCCGTCGATGCTGCCCTCGGTGCTGCCGGCCGTCGGGCACCGCGCACGCTGATCGCGCGCGGCGCGGTTCAGCTGGATCGCGGTTCACCTCGATCAACGCCTACTTCACCCGGTTTCCGGCAGGCTGGGGTCTGCTGGACAATTCGTGTTCGGCGATAGTCAGTGGAGCGTCAGTCCGTCGAGCGTCGACACGGGGAACGATGAGCGAGCAACCGAGTCCGAACCAGCCCGAGTCCTCGGGCGGCGAGCCGTCTCCGGTTGATCCGCAGTCCCATCCCCGCCTCGGGCCGCGACCGCTGGACCGGCCGTCGGTGGAAGCCGGCCAGGCCGCGGTGTTCGGTCGCCCGCAGGGCGTGCCGGGCGCGTTCGGCCCCCGGCTCGTGCCCGCCGCCGGCAGCAACGGCCAGCACGCCGACCCGACCGCCGGTCTGCTGAGCAGCCCGCCGCCACCGGAGGCGTTGGCCTCCGCGTTCGGCCGGCCGACCAACGGCAGCAGCGTGCTCCTGCAACGTCCCCCCGGTGCCACCGACGGCGACCGGTCGGCCGAGGACGACCACTGGTCGGACGCCGAGGCCGACCCGTGGCGCGACCCGGGCGCGGCGCCCGTGCTCGGCCCGCCCGCGGTGGCCGACGACACGCCGACCGAGAAGGTGGCCGAGCCGGCCCGGCCGACCGCCGCGCTGCTGTCGGTGCCGGAGCTGCTCTTCGGCCGCCGGGTCAAGCCGACCGCGCTGATCATGCTGCTCGTCTCGGCGCTGCTGGTCGGTGTGGTCGGTGGCGTGATCGGCTGGGCGCTGAGCAGCGGCGCGCACTCCCTGACCGACGCGGGCGACTCGCTGGCCCAGGTCGACCAGAACGTGCAGCGCGCCCCCGGCTCGGTCGCCGGGATCGTCTCCCGGGTCGCGCCGGCCGTGGTGTCGCTGGAGGTCACCGCGGGCACCGGCGGCGACATCGGGTCGGGCGTGGTGATCGACGCCAAGGGCTACATCCTGACCAACAACCACGTGATCGCCGACGCCGCGACGACGCCGGGCAGCACCATCACCGCGGTGTTCTCCAGCGGGGCGCGGGTGTCCGCGTCGATCGTCGGCCGCGACCCGGTGACCGACCTGGCCGTGCTGAAGGTCAACGCCACCAACCTGACCGTGATCCGGCTGGGCACCGCGAACACCCTGAAGCCGGGCGACTCGGTGATCGCCATCGGCTCGCCGCTCGGCCTGGCCGGCACGGTGACCTCGGGCATCGTCAGCGCCCTGCACCGCCCGCAGGTGCTGCCCAGCGAGGACGGCGGCCCGAATGTGATCTACGACGCGATCCAGACCGACGCGGCGATCAACCCGGGCAACTCCGGTGGCGCACTGGTGGACTCGGCGGGTGCGCTGGTCGGCATCAACTCGGCCATCCAGACCTTCGGCAGTTCCGACGGCGGCCAGAGCGGCAACATCGGCCTCGGCTTCGCCATTCCGGTGGACCAGGCCAAGAAGATCGCCCAGCAGCTGATCCAGACCGGTCGGGTCAAGCACGCCGACATGGGCGTGAACACCCGGTCGGTGTCGGCCACCACCTCACAGGGCGCCCAGGTGGAGAACGTGAAGACCGGCGGGGCGGCGGCCGCGGCCGGTATCCAGGAGGGCGACGTGATCACCAACTTCGGCGGGCGGTCGATCGGCAGCTCGGACGAACTGCAGGTGGCGATCATCGACGACGACCCCGGCCAGACGGTGTCCGTCCAGTTCGACCGGCAGGGACAGCAGCACACCGTATCCGTAACCCTCCAGTCGGACTAGTTTCACCAAGCGCGACCGACCTGCTGATCCGATCGCGGGTTAGGCTGATGACACGTGGCCTGCCGGAGGTGCCGACCGATGTTCGATATCAGCTGGGGCGAGTTCGGTGTGCTGATCGTCGCCGGTCTGTTCATCCTCGGCCCTGAACGGCTGCCGGGTGCGGCCCAGTGGCTGGGGCGCACCATTCGCCAGGTTCGGGAGTACGCCAACGGGGCGCGCGACCAACTCAAGTCCGAGCTCGGGCCGGAGTTCGACGACCTGCGCAAACCGTTGGAGGACTTGCGTTCGCTGCGCAACTTCGACCCGCGGCGCGCGGTCACCAAGCACCTGATGGACGCGACCGGCGGCTACGACCCGCGTGACGACCTGCGGATCGACGGGCTGACCACCAACGGCGGCAACGGTTCCGCGCACGCCAACGGTGCCAACGGGGTCAAGCCGAACGGCTTCCCGACGCCGAGCCAGCAGCAGCAGCCGCTGTCCCCGGGTGAGCGCCCCCCGTTCGACCCCGACGCGACCTGATCCGCGACACGGACCCAGGACGCAGCGACCCCAGAACACGACGACCCCAGAACACGACGACCCCAGAAGACGACGGTGGCCCGGTCCGAACGCGGACCGGGCCACCGTCGGCTGATCAGGGTCGGGTCAGCGTCCGGCGGGGCTGACCGAGAGCAGCCGGCCGGCCAGGCCGCGCGACCGGGTGGACAGCCGGGTGGCCATCTCCAGCAGGCTCGCCGCGGCCGGCGACTCCGGCTGGGCCAGCACGATCGGTTCGCCCGCGTCCCCGGCCTCACGCAGCCGCGGGTCCAGCGGGACCTGGCCGAGCAGCGGCACCTCCGCGCCGATCGACTTGGTCAGCGACTCGGCGACGGTCTGCCCGCCGCCCGTGCCGAACACGTCCATCCGGCTGCCGTCGGGCAGCTCCAGCCAGGACATGTTCTCGATCACACCGGCCACCCGCTGGCGGGTCTGCAGGGCGATCGACCCGGCCCGCTCGGCCACCTCGGCGGCGGCCACCTGCGGGGTGGTGACGATCAGGATCTCCGCGTTCGGGATCAGCTGGGCCACCGAGATGGCGATGTCACCGGTGCCCGGCGGGAGGTCGAGCAGCAGCACGTCCAGGTCGCCCCAGAACACGTCGGCAAGGAACTGCTGCAACGCACGGTGCAGCATCGGGCCACGCCAGACCACCGGGGTGTTGCCCGGGGTGAACATGCCGATCGAGATGACCTTCACGCCGTTGGCCTGCGGCGGCATGATCATCGTGTCGACCTTGGTCGGTTTGCCGGTCGCGCCGAGCATCCGGGGGATCGAGTGGCCGTAGATGTCGGCGTCCACGATGCCCACCGACAGCCCGCGCTGGGCCATCGCCACCGCGAGGTTGACCGTGACGCTGGACTTGCCGACCCCGCCCTTGCCGGACGCGACGCAGTAGACCCTGGTCATCGAGCCGGGTTGGGCGAACGGGATCACCGGTTCCTTGGCGTCGCCGCGCAGCGAGCGGCGCAGCTCGGAGCGTTGGTCGTCGGACATCACGTCCAGCTCGACCCGCACCGAGCGGACACCGTCCAGCGCGGACACCGCGGCGGTCACGTCCTGGGTGATCTTGTCCCGCAACGGACAGCCTGCGACGGTCAGGTAGACGGTGACCACGACCGAACCGTCCGGGTCGACGGTCACGTCCTTGACCATGCCCAGTTCGGTGATCGGTCGGCGGATCTCCGGGTCCTGCACACTGGCCAGCGCGGTCCGGACCGCGTCGACACCGGGTACGTTCTGCACGGACTGTGTACTGCTCACCCGGCCATGCTACGGCCGGTGCCGCCGGGCAGAGGTTACCGGCTGGTCGGTTTGCATGGTTGGTCACATTCCCGGGCCGGAGCGAGAACGTCGTACGGATTCCGTAGCATCAATTCTCGTGCCCCAATCCGGTACCGCGCGTTTGCTCAACCCCACGGAACTCGACGTGTGGCGATCGTTCCTGCGCGCCCACGCCCGGATCACCCGCGTGCTGGAGACCGAGCTGGTCGCCGCGCAGCGCCTGTCGCTGGCCTCCTACGACGTGCTCGTCCAGCTTGCCGAGGCGCCGGGACACCGGTTGCGGATGACCGAGCTGGCCGACGCGGTGTTGCTGTCCCGCTCGGGCGTGACCCGGCTGGTCGACCGGCTGGAACGCGGTGGGCTGGTGCAGCGGGCGAAGGTCGACTCCGACGGGCGGGGCATCGAGGCGGTGCTCACCCAGGCCGGCTACGACCGGCTGCGCGCGGCCACCGGCACCCACCTGTCCGGTGTGGTCCGGCACTTCGCCGAGGTGATCGACACCGAGGAGCTGGGCGCGTTCGGCCGGGTGTGCGACCGGCTGGCCGGGGCGGCGCAGGAGCCGGGCCCCACGCCGGCGGACCCCATCGACCCGGCCGCCGACTAGCCGGCGTCGGCTTCGTCGACGCCGTGGACGAAGCCGAGGACGGCCTTCGCCAGCGCCTCGGGGGCCTCCATCGCGGCGTAGTGGCCGACACCATCGAGCTGGACGGAACTGATCGCCGAGGACGCGGCCCGGGACATGGTGTCGGCCGTGAACGGGCCGCCGCCGGCCCCGACCGCGAGCACCGGCACGGTCAGCCCGGGGCCCTTGGCGAGGGCGGTGAGCTCGGGCCCCTCCCGCAGCATCGACCGGAACAGGCCGATCGCGCCGCTCCAGCCGTCCGGGCGGGCGTAGGTCCGGGCGAAGTCGTCGATGTCGGCATCGGTGACCGCGTCCTGGACGGCGGTCATGGACGGGAACGCGTACTGCCCGAGGAACTCGCGCTCGCGGCCGGCCAGGAGCAGCTCGGGAATGCCGGGCGCGACCAGAACCCCGATGTGCCAGGCGCCGCCGCGGGTGACGTCGGCCCGTATCTCGACGCCGAAGCCGGCCAGTCCGGTCTCGATGGCGGTGAGGCTGAGCACGTCCGCCGGATGGGTGGCGGCCAGCCGGAAGACCGTCGCCCCGCTGACGTCCTGCCCGGTCAGGTGGACCGGGCCGAGGCCGAGGTGTGCGATCAGCTGGTGCAGGTCCTCGGCCGCGACCGTGCTGTCGTAGTCGCCCGACGCGGTGTCCGAGTCACCGAAACCGCGCAGGTCCACGGCGAAGACCCGGTGGCCGGCGGCGAGCAGCGGGATGAGCTTGCGGAACGCCCGCCAGGTCTCGGGGAACCCGTGGACCAGCAGGATCGGGGACCCGGTGGTCCCGCCGGCGGCGTAGTGCAGGGTCGTTCCGTTGACCTGGGCGCGGTGGTGGGTGATCTCGGGGACGGTGGGGCTCGCTGGCGCGGCAGCCATACTTCACTCCTCATTTCGACAGCCCGGCTGTCTAATAATAGACAGCCGGGCTGTCCTTTGTCGAGGGTCATATCCTTCTCGCATGTCTCGCTCTGGCGCTGATCTGGCGCTGCTGCTGCTCGGGGGCTTCCGCACGCTGGTGGATGCCGCGACCGCCGAGCTGGCCGATCGTGGCTACCAGGACGTGCGCCCGGTTCATGACTTCGCCATCCGGGCCATCGCCGCCGGCGCCGACAGCGCATCGGAGCTGGCCCGCCGCCTGTCGATCACCAAGCAGTCGGCCGCGAAAACCATCGTGCTCCTGCAGGAGCGCGGGTACGTCGCCCGCGACCCGGACCCGCGCGACGCCCGCCGCAAGCGCCTTCGGGTGACCGAACTCGGCTTCGACGTGCTGCGCCAGGGCGAGACGATCTTCGAGGAACTCCGCGATCAGTGGGCGCGGCGAATCGGCGCCGCCGAGCTGGCGGGCATCGAGGATCACCTCACCGCGCTGGTCGGCGCGCAACCGGTGCGCTTCGACACGCCGGGGTGGATCGCCCGCGACGTCGGCGAGCCGGCCTGAGCGGGGCGTTTTGCACCGGCCCCGGTACGGCGGCGCGGCGAAGGCCGTTGACACCCGCCCTAGTCGGCCGGGTGCGGTTCGTCCTCCCACTCGGCCGAGTCGCGGACGATCTCCGGGGTCGGGTGGCTGCCCTTGCGCTTGCGTGGCTTGACCTCGGTGGCCAGGTCGGCGCGCAGCCGCTCCAACTCGCCGCGCAGGTAGTCCCGGGTGGCGATCTCACCGACGGCCAGCCGCAGCGAGGCCAGCTCGCGGGCCAGGTACTCGGTGTCGGCCTTGGTCTGCGCGGCGCGCGAGCGGTCCTCCTCCAGCGCGATCCGGTCCCGGTCGTCCTGCCGGTTCTGGGCCAGCAGGATCAGCGGCGCCGCGTACGCGGCCTGGGTGGAGAAGGCCAGGTTGAGCAGGATGAACGGGTAGGGGTCCCAGCGCAGCGTCACCGAGGCCAGGTTCAGCGCGATCCAGCAGGCCACCAGCAGGGTCTGCCAGAACAGGAACGTGCCGGTACCCATGAACCGGGCCAGCCGTTCGGAGAACCGGCCGAAGGAATCGGGATCGACGTCGAGGGTCAGCCGGCGCGGGCGGCGGGGCTGGTCGAGTCGGCGCCGGGCGGTCAGTTCAGGCATGGCTGGACTCCTGCCGCTGGTCGTGGTCGCCGGTCCCGGCGGCGCCGCCGGGCTCAGCCGGATCGGTCAACTTCTCGGCGATCTCGTCGGCCACCTGGTCGTGCAGGGTGTTCTCCCGCCAGTCCTCGGGCAGCAGGTGGTCGAGCACGTCGTCCACGGTGACGGCGCCGAGCAGGTGTTCCTCGTCGTCCACGACCGGCCCGCAGACCAGGTTGTAGGCGGCGAAGTAGCGGGTCACCTCGGTGAGCTTGTCGGTCGGCGAGAGCCGGGCCAGGTCGCTGTCCAGCGCGCCGGCGACGAGCTCGGAGGGCGGCTGGCGGAGCAGCTGTTGCAGGTGCACGCAGCCCAGGTAGCGGCCGGTCGGGGTGGCCGAGGGCGGCCGGCAGACGAACACCATGCTGGCCAGCGCCGGGGTCAGGTCGGGGTTGCGGACCAGCGCGAGTGCCTCGGCGATGGTCGCGTCCGGGCTGAGCACGACCGGTTCGGGCGTCATCAGACCGCCCGCGGTGTCGAAGGAGTACTGCAACAGCCGTTTCACCGGCGCGGACTCCTCCGGTTCCATCAGCGCGAGCAACCGGTCCTTCACCTGTTCGGGCAGCTCGGCCAGCAGGTCGGCGGCGTCGTCGGGGTTCATCGCCTCCAGCACGTCCGCGGCCCGCTCCTCGTGCAGGTGGGCCAGCAGGTCCTTCTGATCGTCCTCGGGCAGTTCCTCCAGCACGTCGGCGAGCCGCTCGTCGTCCAGCGCGTCGATCACCTCGTGCCGTCGCTTCACCGGCAGGTCGAGCAGCGCGCTGGCCACGTCGACCGCGCGCATGGTGTCGAACACGGCCAGCAGCTGCTGGGCGCCCTGTGGTTCGCCGGACAGGTCGGCCAGTGCGAGTCCGTCCACGTCCTCCCAGGCGAGTACCTTCACCGGGCCGCGGCGGGACAGCCTGCGGGTGCGTTCCTGCACGGCCACCTTGGTGAACACCCAGTCCCGGGTGCGGGTGCGGTCCATCGCCACGTCGATCACGAGCGCGCGGGTGACCCCGTCGTCGACGGTGACGTGCGCGTCGAGCAGTTGGCCGACCACCAGCACCTCGTTGGGGCGCTGATGGAAGCGGCGCAGGTTCACCGAGCCGGTGGCCAGCGTGATCGCGCTCGGTTCGATCGACTGGACGCGCAGCATCGGGACGAAGATCCCCCTGCGGGACAACAGTTCCACCACGATGCCCAGGGCACGGGGCGGCTGCGGACCGGGCCGCAGCCCGGCGACCACGTCCCGCACCTTGCCGATCGACTCGCCGTCCGGTCCGAATACCGGCAAACCGGTAAGTCGCGCGACAAACACCCTGCTCACGGCAGTCATGGTGGTCAGATTAGTGGGCTTCGCGCCAGACTTCCTGCTGGCCCCGAACGGGCCGCCGACCGGTGGCCGGGCCGGGTCGCGGGGGACGAGTCGCGGTGCGTCCGGACGGCCTAGCCGGCCACCGCGGCGGCGATCGCCGCGCAGGTCCAGACGTGCGGGAACGGTTCGTGCCGGGCCGCGGCCCAGAGCCAGTTGTCCACCGCGCGCACCAGCGTCCAGTGCCGGGCCAGGTCGAGGTCCAGCCCGGCCACCTCGGCGATCGCGGCCAGCCGGGAGCGCACTGCCCCGGGTCCGTCGGCTTCGCTGAACCTGTTCCACAGCAACGGAATCACCCCGAACTCGGGGTCTCCGGTGAGTACCTTCGGGTCGATCAGCAGCCACGGTTCCCGCTCGCCGGGCAGCACGTTGTAGTAGTGCAGGTCCTGGTTGACCATCAGCGCCGCGGCCGCCGGGCCGAGTTGCCGGCAGTGGTCGACGGCGGCGTCCAGCAGCCGGGGCGGTACCGGCCGGCCGAGTGCCGCGTTCTCGGCCGGGAACTCCTCGGCCCAGCGCGCGGCGAGGCCGGTCAGCGTCTGGTGCAGCGGCGGGGTGGGCACGGTCAGCCTGCGCAGCAGTTCGGCGGCCACCGTGACGGCCGGCCCGATCGGGTGGTCGTGCAGCGAGCGGCTGCTGTCCAGCCGTTCCAGCAGCAGCGCGCCGTACGCGTCGTCCCGGTCGAGCAGCCGCACCGCGCCACGACCGCCCCAGCCGGCCAGCGCGACGGGCTCGTCCCGGCTGTCCGCGTCGAGGTGGGAGACCTTGAGCATCGCGGCGGTGCCGTCGGGCCGCAGCACCGGCAGCACGAGTCCGACGTAACCGTGCATCGGCGCGCCGTCGGGCCGCAGTGACCAGGTTTCGCAGAGCCGGCCGACGAGTTCGGGCAGTTCGGCGATCCATCGGCGTTCCGCCGGGTCAGCGCTCCGGACGAACCTGGCGCGGAACGATTCAGGAATGGTGATCACCATGACACAGGCTACTTTCCGGCTGTGACTCAAGACTCAGGCGAATGGCGGCGCGCTGCCGTGCGTGAAACCATCACTGGATTCGTTACTCGGCGGTAACGCCGCCCCGTGTTCGGGAGGTTCCTGTGGTCAATCGCCTTCGTCCCCGTCGGTCGTGCCTTGCCGTACCCGGCAGCAACCCGCGTTTCCTGGAGAAGGCCAAGACCCAGAACGTGGACCAGGTCTTCCTCGACCTTGAGGACGCGTGCGCACCGCTGGCCAAGCCGGGCGCGCGCAAGAACATCGTGGCCGCGCTGAACGAGGGCGGCTGGGGCGACAAGATCCGGGTGGTCCGGGTCAACGACTGGACCACCGAGTGGACCTACCGGGACGTCGTCGAGGTGGTCGAGGGCGCGGGCGCGAACCTGGACTGCATCATGCTGCCCAAGGTGCAGAACGCCGAGCAGGTGCACGCGCTGGACCTGCTGCTCACCCAGATCGAGAAGACCATCGGCTACGAGGTCGGCCGGATCGGCATCGAGGCGCAGATCGAGAACGCCAAGGGCCTGATCGAGGTGGACGCGATCGCGCAGGCGTCGCCCCGGGTGGAGACGATCATCTTCGGGCCGGCCGACTTCATGGCCAGCATCAACATGAAGTCGCTGGTGGTGGGGGAGCAGCCGCCCGGCTATGACGTGGGCGACGCCTACCACTACATCCTGATGCGCATCCTGATGGCGGCGCGCGCCTACGACAAGCAGGCCATCGACGGGCCCTACTTGCAGATCCGCGACGTGGACGGCTTCCGCCGGGTGGCCGGCCGGGCCGCGGCGCTGGGCTTCGACGGCAAGTGGGTGCTCAACCCTGGCCAGGTGGACGCGTGCAACGAGGTGTTCAGTCCCAAGCAGGAGGACTACGACCACGCCGAGAACATCCTGGACGCCTACGACTACTACACCTCCGAAGCCGGCGGCAAGAAGGGCTCGGCGATGCTCGGCGACGAGATGATCGACGAGGCGTCCCGCAAGATGGCCCTGGTCGTGGCCGGTAAGGGGCGGGCCGGTGGAATGAGCCGGGGTGAGGTCTGGACCGCGCCGGAAGAATGATTTCCGGCGCATTGCGCTTCGAATTCCCCGTGGATTCAGCGGGCATTTTCCGGGCGTGACACCAGGCTTTGCGAGCGGGCGGCCACCGGCTGTCGCCCGAACGCATCGACTCCGGGAGCAAGCCGTGGTCCTGGTCGACTTGTTGATCGCGCCGGGCGGTGTCGGGTGATCCGGCGGGCGACGGCGCGCGGGTCGGCCGGCACGAGGTGGACAGCCCTCCGCCAACCGCTGGTTACACCGCGTGAGCGATCATGGCTACCGCCGGTGAGATAACGCACAGATAACGGTGATGGGTTGCCTTCCGGCCCCCCGATCGGGTGATGCTGGTTGTCATGGGTAAACATCGCCAACCGGAGTTTCAGAGAAGTGGGCTGTTCGGCCGACGCAAGCAGCGTGACAACCTGTTCGAGCGCAGCTTCCAGGAGTGCAGCGCCTGTGGTGCGGATGTCTACGTGCTGGCCAGTGACTGCCGGGCGTGCGGCCAGGAGTTGGAGCTCATCGCTGGTTGATCGGTCCAGCTCGGGCTGGTGAGCGTCCTCATAGCGCAACGCGCCGTCAACGTGCAAGGCTACGGTCATACCGACCAGTAACTTGGCGTCCGACCGCGTCACGACTGATGGGAGCGACGATGGCTCGCCTGGCCCAGACCGCCGGACTCACCGACGTGCAGCAGGAGATTGTCTCCACGGTTCGCGACTTCGTCGACAAGGAGATCATCCCGCACGCACAGGCGCTGGAACACGCCGACGAGTACCCGGCCGACATCGTCGAGGGAATGAAGGAGATGGGCCTGTTCGGCCTGACCATTCCCGAGGAGTTCGGCGGACTCGGCGAGTCGCTGCTGACCTACGCGCTGGTGGTGGAGCAGATCGCCCGCGGCTGGATGAGCGTGTCCGGCGTGATCAACACGCACTTCATCGTCGCGCACATGATCAAACAGCACGGCACCCAGGAGCAGAAGGAGCACTTCCTGCCCCGGATGGCCACCGGCGAGGTGCGCGGCGCGTTCTCCATGTCCGAGCCGGACCTCGGCTCCGACGTGGCCGCGATCAAGACCAGGGCCAAGCTGGACGGCGATGACTACGTCGTCGACGGTGCCAAGATGTGGCTGACCAACGGCGGCAGCTCCACCCTGATCGCGCTGCTGGCGCGCACCGACGAGGGCGCCGAGAAGCCGCACCAGAACCTGACCGCGTTCCTGATCGAGAAGCCCGCCGGCTTCGGTGAGGTGCTGCCCGGCCTGACCATCCCCGGCAAGATCGACAAGATGGGCTACAAGGGCGTGGACACCACCGAGGCGGTGTTCGACGGCTTCCGGGTGCCGGCCGACATGGTGCTGGGCCGCGCCCCGGGCAAGGGCTTCCCGTACTTCATGGACGGCGTGGAGATCGGCCGGGTGAATGTGGCCGCCCGCGCCTGCGGCATCGGCATCCGGGCCTTCGAACTGGCGGTGGACTACGCCCAGCAGCGCAAGACGTTCGGCAAGCCGATCGCCGAGCACCAGGCGATCGCGTTCAAGCTCGCCGAGATGGCCACCAAGGTCGAGGCGGCGCACCTGATGATGGTGAACGCGGCCCGGTTGAAGGACTCCGGCGAGCGCAACGACGTCGAGGCGGGCATGGCGAAGCTGCTGGCCAGCGAGTACTGCGCCGAGGTGACCCAGGAGTCCTTCCGGATCCACGGCGGTTACGGCTACTCCAAGGAGTACGAGATCGAGCGGCTGATGCGGGAGGCCCCGTTCCTGCTGATCGGCGAGGGCACCAGCGAGATCCAGAAGACGATCATCAGCCGGGGGTTGCTGCGCGAGTACCGGTCGCGCTGAGCGGCCGGTCGGCCGAACCCGTTCGGCGGTGGACGCGGTCACCGCCGGCACGGATCGGTGACCGGGAGTGAACTTCACCCACTCGCCGTGGGAAACTGACCAAGCCCATTCGCGTGTTCTGCCGCTGATTGGCAAAATAGTGACAGAGCCTGCAGCGTTCGTTCCCGCGATGGGGTGATGATGGTGACCAGTTCGATCTCCGGGGCCGGTGCGCAGCGTCCCGGTAAGCCTCGGTTGCCCACCCGGCCGACCGGCTGGCCGGTCGGCCAGTACGACAGTTACGAGGCTGCCCAACGCACGGTCGATTTCTTGGCGGACAACAATTTTCCGGTCCAGGAAGTGACGATCGTCGGGGTCGACCTGATGCTCGTCGAGCGGGTCACCGGCCGGCTGTCCTGGGGTCGGACGGTGTCTGCCGGGGCGATGTCGGGCGCGTGGTTCGGGCTGTTCGTCGGCCTGCTGCTCGGCCTGTTCAGCGGCCAGGGCGGCTCACTCGCGCCGATCGTCATCGGCCTGGTGGCCGGGCTGTTCTTCGGGCTGGTGTTCTCCATCGCCGGTCACCTGTCCGGCCGTGGCCGGCGGGACTTCCAGTCGGCCAGTCAGTTGGTGGCCGGCCGCTACGACGTGCTCTGCCAGCCGCACCACGCCGAACTCGCCCGGGACCTGGTGGCGAAGCTGTCCATGCGGGCGGCGCGCACCCAGCCCGGTCAGATCTGACTGTCCGGCGCGCCCGCGCGGGTGGTGACGCACCGCCCGCGCGGCTCCGCTGCCGTTGGAATGGTTGGAAAAACTATGCCCTGTCGGGTCAGTGACCGTCGACGATCAGGGCGGCCACCGCGGCGATCCAGCTCACCGACAAGGTGAGCAACCAGAAGCGCATGCTTCGCAACTGTCGAATCATTGCCGGCACCTCCAATTAGACCGTGTTGCACGGAGAAGTCAGAGCCACTCGTTCCGGCGGAATATTCGGTAGAGAATCAGGCAGGCGGACAGAATCACCAGCAGGGCCAACGGATAGCCGAACTTCCATTGCAACTCGGGCATGTCCTGGAAGTTCATTCCGTAGATCCCGGCGACCATTGTCGGGATCGAGATGATCGCCGCCCACGCGGTGATCTTCCGCATGTCGGTGTTCTGTTGCAGGCTGATCTTGGCCAGCGTCGCGTCGACCAGTGTGGTCAGCAGTTCGTCGTAGCCGGCCACCTGCTCGGTGACGGTGGTCAGGTGGTCGTGCACGTCCCGGAAGTAGGAGCGCACCGCGGTGGGCACCAGCCGGATCTCGCCCTCGGCGAGCATCCGCACCGGCTGGGCGAGCGGCATCACCGCGCGCCGCATCTCCAGCACCTCGCGCTTCATCAGGTAGATCGACTCGGAGCCGATCACCGTGCGCGGCGCGAAGATCCGCGTCTCCACCTCGTCGATGTCGGCCTCCAGCAGCTTGCTGACCGCGAGGTAGTTGTCCACCACCCGGTCGGTCAGCGCGTGCAGCACGACCGCGGGACCGGCCCGCAGGTGCTCGGGCTCGCACTCCAACTCGCGGCGCAGGTCGGCGAGGCCGGAGTGGTTGCCGTGCCGGACGGTGATGATGAAGTCCTTGCCGAGGAAGGCCATCAATTCGCCGGTCTCGACGATCTCGTTGGCCGTGGTCGGCGATTCGTGGGCGACGTACTTCAGCGTCTTGAGCACCATGAACAGCGAGTCGTCGTAGCGTTCCAGCTTGGGCCGCTGGTGTGCCTGCACCGCGTCCTCGACGGCGAGCTTGTGCAGCCCGAAGGTGGCCGCGATGCCCTCGATCTGCGGACCGCCCGGCTCGTGCAGGCCGATCCAGACGAAACCGTTGTGCCGGCTGCGAATCTCCTCGATGGCCTCGGCGTGCGTCCAGTGGCCCGGCAGTCGCTTGCCCTCGACGTAGACGCCGCAGTCGACCACGTGCGCGTCGAGCGCGACGGACCGGACCATGTCGCTGCCATGGCGACCGGCTCTTGCGGCGGCGCGACCGCGCAGGCCGCCGAGCGAGGGCAGGGAAGGCATGAAGACCTCCAGACGATCACATCGGACCGGGCAGAGTGCTGCCCCCGTCCGGGATCGCGGGTCTAACCCTGCTGGTGGCAGACCCGACCGGTGGGGACACGGCGAATATCGTGATCTGTCGCACTGGGCGGTTCGCTCACGCGTTCCTCACCTCCTCGGGTCGATCCCTTTGGTGTACTTGTCGACACACCGACCACACACATTACGCCAACACGGGCCAGACTGTCTTGCCACGTCCCGTCACCGACGACGCCAGGAGGTAGGAGTGCAGTTCGGCCGGTACTACGAGGAGTTCGAGGTCGGCGCGGTGTACAAGCACTGGCCCGGCAAAACCGTCACGGAGTATGACGACCACCTGTTCTGCCTGTTGACGATGAATCACCATCCATTGCACCTCGATGCGCACTACGCGCAGGAAACGACCGATTTCGGCAAGAATGTCGTGGTCGGCAACTACATCTACTCGCTGCTGCTGGGAATGTCGGTGCCCGACGTGTCCGGAAAGGCGATCGCCAACCTTGAGGTCGAATCGCTCAAGCACGTGAAACCGACCTTCCACGGTGACACGATCTACGGCGAGACCGAGGTGCTGGGCAAGACTCCGTCGAAGTCCAAGGACGACCGCGGGGTCGTGTACGTGGAAACCAGGGGCTACCAGCAGGATGGCATCGTGGTGTGCGTCTTCCGGCGCAAGGTGATGGTCCCCAAGCGTTCCTACGGCGACGCTCGCGGTGGCGAGCAGCCAGGTCGCCCTGAACCCAAGGAGTGATGCCGCGGTGCCCACCCCGTTGGACGTGGTCTGCCAGCGCCTGCTGAAGTTCGGCGAGCACGAGGCGAAACACGAGTCGCCGCTGTACGCGCACCTGGCGATCGGTGCGGCCGGTGACCCGGAGGTCGCCGGGCTGCTGACCACGGTCGAGCCGACGTTCGCCCGGGTGACGCTGTTGCTGGCCGCCGCCCACCGGTTGGTGCTCGCCGCACCGACCAGCGACCTGGCCCACTACTACCCGTCGGTCGGCGGCGAGTACGGCGTGGACAACACGACCTGGCCGATGTTCCGGTCGTTCGTGCTGGACCGGGCCGACCGGATGCGCGAGCTGATCACGTCGCACACGACGCAGACCAATGAAGTGCGTCGGGCCGCGCTGCTCTACCCGGCGGTGGCGATGGCCGCCAAGGCCGCCGGCGGCCCGATCGGCCTGCTGGAGGTCGGCACCAGCGCGGGGCTGCTGCTCGGGCTGGACCGCTACGGCTACCGCTACCAGGCCCCCGACGGCGAGCAGGTGGCCGCCGGCCCGGCCAAGGCCCCGCTCGTGCTCAGCTGCGCGCTGAGCCTCGCCGACGGCGTGAAGCGCCCCGCCCTGCCCAAGAAGCTCGCGGTGGCCGCGAAGGTCGGTCTGGACCGCAATCCGGTCGACGTGACCGACGAGGAGCAGCTGGCCTGGCTGGAGGCGTGCGTCTGGGCCGACCAGCCGGAGCGGGTGCGGCTGCTGAACATGGCCGCGACCGCGCAGGCCAAGGACCGGCCCGAGTTCGTCAAGGGCGACGTGGTGGCCGACCTCACGGCGGCGGCCCAGCGGGTGCCGGCGGACCTGCCGCTGGTGGTCTTCAACAGCCACGTGATGTCGCACCTGCCGGCGGAGCGGCGGCCCGACTACGTGGCCGCACTGGCCGAACTGGCCGAGCGTCGGCCGCTGTGGTGGATCAGCCAGGAGGCCTACGACATCGGCCTCGGGCACGTGCTGCCCGGCCGGGAGGACCTGCGCTTCGCGCCGACCGCGACCCCGTTCGGGGTACTGGGCCTGGTGCACTGGGTGGATGGCAAGCCGGCGGCGGCGGCGCTGGCCCGGACGGCGTTCCACGGGGAACGCTTCGAGTGGCTGCGCAACTGACCGGACAGGTGAGTGGTGGGGCGGCGGACGCGGTGCGCGGCCGGCGCCCCACCGTCGGACAACGGGCCAGGTGACGGGCCGGCTAACGGGCCGGGCTTCATCGGGTCGGCGCGACGCCCCAGCCGCGCAGCGTCTCGGCCAGCCGGCTGACCAGCCGGCCGTCCTCGTCCAGGTCGTCGAACTGGGCGCCGGTCACCCAGCGCACCGCGGCCGCGTCGTCGCCGGCCCGCGCCGTGCCCGCCAGCACGGCGCACTCGTAGTCGTAGATCTCGAACTCGCCCCGGGGTGCCGGGCGGGTGACGACTCCGCACAGTGACCCGACCTCGACGCGCAGCGCCGTCTCCTCGGCGACCTCGCGGATCACCGCTTCCACGTCAGTTTCGCCGGGTTCCACCCGGCCGCCGGGGACAGACCAGAGGCCAAGGCCGGGTTCGTGTGCCCGGCGGACAAGCAGCAACCTGTTAGCAGCGTCACGAATCACGGCGCCGACGCATCGGACAGGCGGCTCAGCAGCACTAATCACGGGCACGGAGCGTAATAGAACGCTCCAGAAGTGAGCCGACCCTTACCCCAGACCGGTACAAAACGTTCCATCTGTCCCCCCGCGCCGCTGAGTACGGTAGAACGTTCTTGAACGAGCACCACACGGGTGTCCTGGCGGACGGGGTTGAACAACATGAACCTCAAAAAACTCCTGACTTGGGCGGCAGTCGCGCTGGTGTTGTTTTTTCTCATCAGCGCGCCAACGCAGGCCTCAAGTCTGGTCGACCACATCTTGACCCTGCTGAAGAACGCGGCCGAGGCCGTCGTCACCTTCGTGCAGACGCTTGTCTGACGGTCGCCGGTTTCGACTGACTGCGGGACACTGACATCATGTTCGCGCCTCGGGATCCTGACGAGTACCTGCTCCCTGTCGAGCAGCGTGTCATCCGTGTCCGGCGGCACTGGTCGTATGTGCTGTGGGACGTCTTCGAAGCGGCCGCGTTGTTGGCGGTCGCGGTGATGATCTCCTACCTGCTGCCCGACGGTTCGGCGATCTTCCAGAACGTGCTCTGGTACGCGGCGCTGATCGTGGTGCTGCGGTTCGCCTACGTCGTGGTGGACTGGTGGGTGGAGCGCATCATCGTCACCGACAAGCGCTTCATGCTGACCACGGGCGTGTTCACCACCCGGGTCGCGATGATGCCGTTGGGCAAGGTCACCGACCTCACCTACGAGCGCAATGCCGCCGGCCGACTGCTCGGCTACGGCACGCTCATCGTGGAGTCGGCCGGCCAGATCCAGGGGCTCAACCGGATCGAGTACCTGCCCCACCCGGAGCGGGTCTACGACGCGATCTCCGAGTTGGTGTTCGGCGACAAGAAGGCCCAGTCCGAACGCTTCTCGATGATCAAGGCGCAGCGCGCGGCCCAGGGCAAGAAGCTGGTCCCGTGACCGACCCGGAACGCGAGCGGCTGCTCGCCGAGAGCAGGCGCGGCACGCTGGTCACCCTCAAGCGGGACGGCCGGCCCCAGTTGTCCGTGGTGGTCTATGTCTACGACCCGGCCGAGCGGGTGATCCGCATGTCGGTGACCGACGACCGGGCCAAGACGCGCAACGTCCGGCGGGACCCGAGGGTGAGCTTCTACGTGAGCACCCCGGACCTGACCGGCTACCTGGTCGCCGAGGGCACCGGCGAGGTCACCCCGGTGGCCGCCGAGCCGGACGACCCGACCGTCGACGAACTCGTCGGCATCTACCGGGCGATCGCCGGCGAACACCCGGACTGGGCCGAGTTCCGCGCGGCCATGGTGGCCGAGGGGCGGCTGGTCATCCGGGTGCGGGTCGAGCGGAGCTACGGCTTCCAGCAGTAGTGGGCCATTTCCGCTGGTCGACGGCCGTGACCGCGGCGCGCCCGGCGGGTACCGGCAGCTGACCGGGCGCACAGGTCCGACAATGGCTGTTGTGCGCATCGACCTCCATACCCACTCGACCGCGTCGGACGGTACCGACACTCCCGCCGAACTCGTCGCCGCGGCGGCCCGGGCCGGACTCGACGCGGTCGCGCTGACCGACCACGACACGACCGGCGGCTGGGAGGCCGCGACGGCCGCGTTGCCCAGCGGGTTGTCCCTGGTCCGGGGAGCGGAGCTGTCCTGCCTGTCACCCGACGGGCGCGGCGGTCGGTGCACCGTGCACGTGTTGGCGTACCTGTTCGACCCCGAGTCGCCGACCATCGCCGCCGAACAGGCCCGGCTGCGCGCGCAACGCTGGGAGCGGCTGCACACGATGGCCGGGCTGATGGCCGAGGACGGGTACCCGGTCGACCCGGAGGCGCTGATGGCCGACCTGCCGCCCGGCGCGTCGGCGGGCCGCCCGCACCTGGCCCGGGCGCTGGTCAAGGCGGGTGTGGTGGGTAGCGTGGACGAGGCGTTCGGGCTGTTCCTGGCCACCGGCGGGCGTTACCACCTGAACAAGTCCGACACCCCGGTGCGCACCGCGATCCGGATGATCGCCGACGCGGGCGGGGTCACCGTGCTCGCGCACGCGTTCGCGCGGGCCCGTGGCCCGGTGGTCACCGCCGGGGTGATCGCCGACCTTGCCGACGCCGGCCTGACCGGGTT
This sequence comes from Pseudonocardiaceae bacterium, assembly GCA_036268615.1. Lineage (GTDB taxonomy): Bacteria > Actinomycetota > Actinomycetes > Mycobacteriales > Pseudonocardiaceae > DATATV01. The sequence goes on along the minus strand of DATATV010000162.1, from coordinate 15,797 downwards.
GGAGGTCGACCATCCCGACCACGATCGGGCGACCCGGGCCGAGTTGGCCGGGCTCGCCGCCGACCTCGGCCTGCTGACCACCGGATCGAGCGATTACCACGGCACCAACAAAGTCATCCGCCTCGGCCAGGAGACCACCGACCCGGAGATGTACCACGCGCTGACCGAACGTGCGACCGGGACCAAGGTCGTGGTGGGATAGGCCCGCTTCTGATGGTCATGAGGTGATCCCGACCCGCGGATCGCCCGGGGTGCCGTCGACTAGCGGGAAGGCGGGCCGGTGACGTTCTTCGACGCCCAGTTGTTCGTCGAGGCGACCATCACGCTGGTGGTCATCATGGACCCACCGGGCACCATTCCGGTGTTCCTCAGCCTGATGGGCCGCCGGTCGGCCGGGGCGAGGGCGCGGGCCGCCCGGCAGGGTGTGCTCGTGTCGCTCGCGGTGATCAGCCTGTTCGCGGTGGCCGGCGAGGCGATCCTGGCCTACCTGGGCATCGGCATCCCGGCCCTACAGGGCGCCGGCGGTCTGCTGTTGCTGCTGATCGCGCTGGACCTGTTGACCGGCAAGGACAACACCGAGCCGCAGGCGGTCGAGGACGTGAACGTCGCGCTCGTCCCGCTGGGCACGCCGCTGCTGGCCGGGCCGGGCGCGATCGCGGCGACCATCGTCTACGTCCGGCAGGCGCACGGCCATTTCGGTTCGTATGTCGCGCTCGCGGCGGCGATCCTGTTGGTGCACTTCGTGTTGTTCCTGTGCCTGCGCTACTCGGGCGTGGTGATCCGGCTGATCAAGGAGAGCGGCATCCTGCTGATGGCCAAGATCGCCGGCCTGCTGCTCGCCGCGATCGCGGTGCAGCTGGTCGCGAACTCGGTGATGGGCTTCATCCACGGCGCCGGCTGAGGCCCTCCGGCAGCCGCTCCGGGGGTGACGGAGGGTGCTCGGACGACCTGCGTACGGTGGGACCGTGCAGGGGCAGCTCGACTTCGGCGCCATGCCGCGCAAGCTGGTGAAGGTGACGCCCGCCCGGTTGGCGACCTGGGTGGACTGCCGGCGGCGGTATCGGATGAACTATCTGGACAGACCGACTCCGGTGAAGGGCGGCCCGCGCGCGGTCAGCACCATGGGTGCGGTGGTGCACAACGCGTTGCGGGCCTACTTCGACCTGCCCGCCGAGCGGCGCACCCCCGACGCCGGGGCCGCTCTGGTGACCAGCAACTGGCGGACCGACGGCTTCGCCGACGCCGACCAGGCGGCCGGCTACCGGGACCGGGCGCGCGAATGGGTGGCCGACTACCTCGCCGAACTCGACCCACGGCTCGACCCGATCGGGGTGGAGCGCTGGGTGTCCGCGCCGGTCGGCCGGATCGTCGCCGAGGGCCGGGTGGACCGGATCGACCTGCGCGGCGACGAACTGGTGATCGTCGACTACAAGACCGGCCGGCACGCGCTCAGCACCGATGACGCACGCGGATCGCAAGCGCTTGCGCTGTACGCGGTGGCGGCTCGGCGCACGCTGCGGCGACCGGCCTTCCAGGTCGAACTGCACCACCTGCCGACCGGGTCGGTACTGGCCTGGACCCACACCCAGGAGTCGCTGGACCGGCACCTGCGCCGGGCCGAGGAGACCGCGATCGAACTGGCCGACGCGACCGACGCGCTGGCCGCGGGCGGCGACCCGGAGGTCCTGTTCCCGCCGACCACCGGCCGGCAGTGCGCGTGGTGCGACTTCCGCCGGCACTGCCCAGAGGGCCAGGCGGCGGCGCCGGAGGTCGAGCCGTGGGCCGCACTCGGGTGAACCAGCAGCACGGAACCCGGTCGGGCCACTGGGAACCGGACCAGACGGCCGAAATCGAGACGGTCGAGCTGCCGAAGGTGACGCGCGCGGCCAAGGACCCCGACCCGGCACCGGTCGCCGCACCACCGGTACCGCCGGTGCGGCCGGGTGGCCGGCTCGGTTCGTTCGCCGGGATCGTGGCGGTTGTGCTCGTGCTGCTCGGCGTCGGTCTGGTCGTGGCCAAGCTGGTCGGCCAGGGTTACGGGATGCCCGGACCCGACGGCGGTGCCGTCGCCGCCCAGGTGGCCGGCGCGGTGCTGGCGGTGCCGCTGTACCTGCTGGTCAGCCGGCGGACCGGGCCGGTGCGCTGGGTGTCCGCGGCGGCCCTGCTCGTTGTGCTGGTCGTCCTGCTCGGCTGGTTCTGGTGGCGGTGACGACCGGGTCGGGCACCGGACTCACCGGCTGAGCCACGCCCGCCAGGTGGGCAGCAGCGCCTCCAGCAGCACGCCCGGGTTCTCCGTGTTCGGCGAGTGCTTCGCGCCGGGCACGACCGCGAAGTCGGCGTCCAGCCGTTCGGCCATGTCCCGTTGCGCGGCCACCGACCAGGCGTCGTCGCCTGCGCCGCAGACCACCAGGCACGGCGCGTCCGCGGCGCGCAGCGAGCGCGCCAGTTTGCTCACCCGGTCGGGTTCCTGGCGCAGCGCCGCGCCCATGCCGAGCAGCCCGGCGGCCGTCGAGCGGAGCATTCGCTGCCGGAGAAGTTCCTTGAGCGCCAACGGTTTCGTCGTCCAGTCCGGGTCCGCCGAGTCGAGCTGCTCGCGCACCCGTTGGGCCCCCGCGACGCCCTCCCGGCGCAGCGTCGGCTCGCCGGCGTCCAGCGCGGAGCGGCGCGCGCCGGTGGGCAGTTCGCCCGGCCCGGAATCCATCAGGGTCAGGCCGGTGATCGGCGCCTCGGCGAGCACGGCGCCGCGGGCCACCAGGCCGCCGAAGGAGTGGCCCAGCAGCAGCACCCGGCTGCCCTCGGCCACCAGCTTGCCGACCAGTTCGGCAATCACCACGCCCAGCGCGGTCGGCTGGTAGGCGGCCTCGTCGTCAGGTCCCGCCGACTCGTACTGGCCGGGCAGGTCGATCGCGACCGCGTCGAAGCCCGCGTCGGCGATGGGGTCCAGCAGCGGTACGAAGTCCTCTTTGGACCCGGTGAAACCGGGCAGCAGCAACGCGGTCGCGCCGTGCCCGTCGGGTCCGGCGGAGGTGCGCAGGGCCGCGATCGGGCCGTACCGGCCGGGCAGCTCGACCCGACCGGCCCTGGTCGGGCCTATCTGCGAGAACCGTTGGAGGGCTGGTTGGTCGGCCGCCGAACCCGTGCTGGCACCAGGAATGCTCACGGCTTCGAGTTTGCCCCACCGAGCGCCGCCGCGCGCCCGACGACCGGGGGAGTTACCGGAAACTCCCGGCCGGACCCGCGATCGGATCAGCTTCGAATCAGCGCAGCGCGGCGAGGATGTTGCCGCGCTGCTCCAGCACCATCGGGCCGAGCGTGGCCAGCGCGACCGGGCCGGCGTAGCCGTGCCGGTTCACCCCGATGGTGCCGATCCTGGCGCCGGTCGCCTGGTTGAGCACGAGCAGGCCGTTGCTGATGGGCACCAGGTACCGGCCGACGAACGCGGTGCCGGCGCCGAGTGTGCCGCTCACCGACCACAGCGGGTGGAAGTCGATGTTGGACAGCGCGACCGTGGACGAGCCGGTGTACCAGTAGACCGCGCCGGAACCGGCGTAGGTGGGCACCACCAGGCCGGGCGGGTTCCCGGTCAGGTCGCTCGCCGGCAGGCTCACCGGGTACTCGGTGAGGTGCGCGCCGGTCTGCGAGTTGAACACGACCACCCGGCTCGGTCCGGGCACGACGACCGCGACGTACTGGTCGTTCATCGCGATCACCCGCGACCCGTGCGCGCCGATCACCGTGCTGAACAGCACTTCCGGCGCGTCGGAGTCCTTCGGTGCCGCGCGGTAGACGCTCAGCCGGTCGCCCGGATCGCCTGGGCAGCGTTCGAGCACGCCGACCAGGCCAGGGCTGGCCACCACCGAGCCGTAGGTGCAGTCCACCCTCGGCTGCACGTTCGGGTTGACGAAGTCGGGCACGGTGCCGTACTCGGCGGTCTGCACCAGGTCCGAGCGCCAGGTGTCCAGCAGGGTGGGCCCGGTGGTGGTGACGTAGATGCCGTCGCTGACCAGCTGCGTGCCCAACTGTGCGTCGCCGTTGCGCTGCGGGCCACGCGCGCCGGTGGTGTCGTCCAGCGCGGTGACCTCGTTGCAGTTGGACCGGTGGTAGACCGCGAGGACCTTGTTCCACGCGGTCGACACCGTGCACAGCGGCAGGTCCCGGGTGTAGCTCCAGCGCACGTCGCCGGTCAGCGGGTCGCGGCCGTCGACCGCGCCGTCGGCCGCGGTCACCACGTTCGGGCCGGCCACCACCGGGACCGGGGTGGCCGTGCTCGGCTGCTGCCAGACCTCGGCCAGCGACGGCGGGAACGAGCTGGGCGCGACCGGGATGTCGACCTGGGCCGGGCCGGTGACCAGGGAGGTGTTCCTGATGTCGCTGCGGTCCCAGAGCACCAGCCAGACCACCAGGGTGACCACCACGATCAGGACCGCGACGACGTAGTCGGTCCGCCGGTGGAACGGGAACCGCCTACCCCGAACCCGCGCGACGGGTTGCTGCTGTCCTGGCACCGCTCGTTTCCCGATCCGTGGTGGACGTGGTGGACGCTGATCGGTGGGCAGCGTAGCGCCACCCTGGTGAGGTTGTTGTTGCTCTTGCGATCAGCCCTCGGTGCCGGTGTCGGCCACCGGCTCGCCACCACCCTCGGCCCCGGTGCGGCGCCGCCGACGCCGCCGTGGGGCGCGGTCGCCGGCCTCGCGGGCCTGACCGGCCGGTGCGTCCGCGCCGGCCGCGTCCTGCCGGACCTCGGTGGCCCCCACGGTCGCGCCGTTGCTCGCGGCGGTGCCGTTGGTGCCGCTGCGCCGGGTGCGCCGACGCGGACGGCGTTCGCTCTTGCCGCCGCCGTCCTCGGCGTTGTTGTCGGCGTCGGTCGAGGTGGCCGGACCGGAGCCGCGGCGCTTGCCGCCACCGCTGCTGCTACTGCCGTTGCGCCGGTGGCTGAGTTCCTTGCGGTCCAGCTTCTCGGCCGGTTCGGCGGCCAGACCGGCGCGGGTCCGCTGGCCCAGCGGCAGCCGGCCGGTGCTGTTGGCCGGGATGCTCAGGTCGGTGAGCAGGTGGTCGGAGGTGGAGTAGGTCTCCACCGGCTCCGGGATGTTCAGGTTGAGCGCATCGCTGATGGACTTCCAGCGCGCCTCCTCGTCCCAGTCCACGAAGGTGACCGCGACGCCGGTGTGCCCGGCCCGGCCGGTGCGGCCGATCCGGTGCACGTAGGTCTTGTCGTCCTCCGGGCACTGGTAGTTGACCACGTGCGTGACGCCGTCCACGTCGATACCGCGTGCCGCGACGTCGGTGGCCACCAGCACGTCCACCTTGCCCGAGCGGAACGCGCGCAGCGCCTGCTCGCGGGCGCCCTGACCGAGGTCGCCGTGCACGGCCGCGACGGCGAAACCGCGCTCGGCCAGGTCGTCGGCCACCTTCTGGGCGGTGCGCTTGGTGCGGGTGAAGATCATGCTCAGCCCACGGCCGTCGGCCTGGAGCACCTTGGCCAGCAGTTCGACCTTGTCCAACGCGTGCGCCCGGTAGACGAACTGCGCGGTGCGCTCGTGGATGGCGCCCGCGTCGTGCTCCTCGGCCCGGATGTGCGTCGGCTTGTGCAGGAAGGTCCTGGCCAGGGTGATGATCGGGCCGGGCATGGTGGCCGAGAAGAGCATCGTCTGACGCTGCTCGGGCACCATCCGCAGGATGCGCTCGATGTCGGGCAGGAAGCCCAGGTCGAGCATCTCGTCGGCCTCGTCCAGCACCAGTCCGCGGACCTTGCCCAGCACCAGGTGGCGCTGTTCGGCCAGGTCGAGCAGTCGGCCGGGGGTGCCGACGACCAGGTCGACGCCGGTGCGCAGGGCGGCGATCTGTGGCTCGTAGGGCCGGCCGCCGTAGATGGGCAGCGTGCGCACGCCCAGGTGCCGACCGGCGTCGGTGATGTCCCGGCTGACCTGTAGGCACAGCTCACGGGTCGGCACGACCACGAGGGCCTGCGGGGTGCCGTCGCCGGGCAGCGTCAGCCGCTGCAACAGCGGCACGCCGAAGCCGAGGGTCTTGCCGGTGCCCGTCCGGGCCTGGCCGATCACGTCCTCGCCGTTCAGCGCGAGCGGCAGGGTGAGTTCCTGGATCGCGAAGGTGCGTTCGATGTTCGCCTCGGCCAGCGCCTTCACGATCGCCGGGTGGACCCCGAACTCGGCGAAGGTGGGGGAGTCGGTCCGAACCGGGGCCCCGGCCTCCAGCGGATGCGAGATGTCGCCTTCCGGGATTCCGGTCTCAAGGTGTTCCAGGACGGCCGGGGGCAGATTTTCTTGGTTCTCGTCCGTGTTGTTGGTCACGCTTTGGTGTTCGCCTCTCTCGTTCCAGCGCGCACGTGGCCTGGACGGGCCGCTCGACCACATGCTCAGCCGGGCGGATCGCCCAGGACACGCGGGAGGGGCCGGCGAGGTGTGCGCGCACCGTTCCCCAAGGTGGGGCCGCTTTCCGGCCACCACCGTGGTTGTCCACTCGGCTCCATCGGCACCGCGGGCTATACGAGACCGAATCGGTCGGTCCGTCGCGGCGGGAGCCAAGTTCCCCCGCAGTTTACCTGCGCGGGCCCCTTGTGCGGTTGCCGAACACTCCGGTCTTGACGTTACCCATTTTCGCGGTAAATATTTACTGCGTGATTCGAGACAGTCGGGCTGTGCTGCTCGCGGCTGCCGCCGAGGAGTTCGCCCGGCAAGGGTCGCGTGGTGCGCGGGTGGCCGAGATCGTCCGCCGGGCCGGGGTCAACGAGCGGATGATCTACCACCATTTCGGCAGCAAGGACGGCCTCTACCAGGCAGTTCTCGCCGACCAGATGGGCGGCCTCGCGGAGCAGTGGCTGCCGGTGATCCAACGGGCCACTCAGCTGGACCCGGCGGCCGGCCTCCGACTGGCGCTGCGCGGCTACTTCGACGCGTTCCACGCCCGGCCGCTGCTCGCGCCGCTGGTGCTGCACGAGGCGATGACCGACTGGACCGCGCGACCGCCGCTGAACGTGGACAACCTGCCCGCCGGGCTGCTGGAGCTCTACCGGCGGGGTCAGCGGGACGGGCTGATCCGGGCGGACATCGACATCGCGGTGATCCACGCGACCGCGATCACCGCACTGGTGGCCGCGCCGACCGTGCGTGGTCTGGCCGGCAACCCGCTGGCCGACCCGGACCGCGCGGCCAGGGTCGGCGACCAGATCGTCGACCTGCTGTTGGACGGAATCATCGGCGGACGGAGGAGCAGCGGATGAACACCGACGTACTCGTGGTCGGGGCAGGCCCGACCGGCCTGGCCCTCGCCATCGACCTGGCCCGCCGCGGGGTGCCGGTCCGGATCGTCGACAAGGCGGCGGAATTCTTTGCCGGCTCGCGCGGCAAGGGCCTGCAACCACGCACCCAGGAGGTGTTGGACGACCTCGGGGTGAGCGAGCAGATCAGCGCCGCCGGCCTCGCCGGGCTGCGCCGCCGGTACTACCAGCACGGCCACCCGCCGGTGGACTCGGAGCCGGTCGCCGCCGCCGACTCCCCGTTCGGCGCCGCGCTGATCATCCCGCAGTGGCGGGTCGAGGAGATCCTGCGGGCGCGACTGGCCGAGTTCGGCGTGGCGGTGGAACTGGCCACCGAGGTCGTCGAGGTCGACCAGGACGAGCACGGCGTGCGCGCGCGGACCGCGGCCGGTGACCGGATCGACGCGCGCTACCTGGTCGGCTCCGACGGCGGCCACAGCACCGTGCGCCGGCTGCTGGGCGTCGGCTTCCGCGGCGTGACCGCGACGGCGCCGTCGATGCTCATCGGCGACCTGGAGGTGCACGGCCTGGACCCCGACCGCTGGCACGTGTGGAACACCGCGGAGGGTGCGCTGCTGGCCATCTGCCCGTTCGCCGGCACGCCGTCCTGGCAGCTCCAGGCGGTGGTCCCGGTGAACGACCAGGGGCGGCTGCCGGAGCCGTCGGTGGCCACCTTCCAGCGGATCATCACCGAGCTCACCGAACTGCCCGACGTGTGGGTGGACAACCTGACCTGGCGCTCGGTGTACCGGGTGAACGAACGGCTGGCCGACCGGTTCCGGGTCGGCCGGGTGTTCCTGGCCGGGGACGCGGCCCACGCGCACTCGCCGGCCGCCGGTCTCGGCATGAACACCGGCATCCAGGACGCCTACAACCTCGGCTGGAAGCTCGGCCTGGTGCTCGCCGGCGTCGCCGATCCGGCGTTGCTGGACACCTACCAGGCCGAACGGCTGCCGATCGCCGAGTGGACGCTGGACACCAGCGGGCGGCGGCTGCGCGCGATCGCCGCCGCCGCCGACCAGCAGGGTGGTATCGACGCCGGGACCGGTCCCGAAACCCGCCAGCTCGGCCTCGGCTACCGGGACAGCCGGCTCAGCCAGAACCTGGGCGGCGACGGGCCGCTGTCGGCCGGCGACCGGGCACCGGACGCCCCGGTTCACGGCCTGCCCGGGATCAGCCGGCTGCACGAGGCGCTGCACGGCACCGGCTTCACCCTGCTGGGCTTCGGTGCCGGCAGTCGGTCCGCGCTGGAGTCGCCGGCCGGCCTCGGAACGGGCCTCGTCCGGCCGGTCGAGGTGTCGGCCGCCGCCGATCCGGAGGGACTGGCCGCCGAACGCTACGGGGTCACCGGGGACACCCTGGTGCTGGTTCGACCCGACGGCTACCTCGGTCTGATCGCGTCGGCCGACCGGCCGGCGGCGGTATCGGACTATCTGGCCGCCTTGTCCGGACCGGTGGCCACGCCGACCCCGGAGGGCCAGCTGGGCTCGCCGCGGATTGCTTGATCGGTGGAGTCGACCCCGCGGTCGAGCCGATACGCTCGCGGATATGAGTGAGGCGGACCACCAGACCCAGGCAACGACCTCAGCAGCGGGTTCAGCGGCGAGTTCAGCGGCGAGTTCAGCAGGGCCCGAAGCGACCCCGGCCACCGTGCCCGGCGACACCGGTGCCCGGCTGGCCGACGGCGTGGTTGACCTGCTCGGTGTGCTGGCCTACGGCGAGCTGTCCGCCTTCGACCGGCTGGCCGAGGACGCCCGCCGGGCGCCGACGCTGACCGGCCGGGCCGCGATCTCCGAGATGGCCGCGGCCGAGATCGGCCACTACGGCATGTTGGAGCGCTACCTGGCCGAGCACGGCGTGCGGGTCGAGGACGCGATGCAGCCCTTCGTCTCCGCGTTCAACTCGTTCCACTCGCTCACCTCGCCCAAGTCCTGGCACGAGTCGCTGGTCAAGGCGTACGTCGGTGACGGCCTCGCGGCCGAGTTGTACCGGGAGATCGCCGGCTGGCTGGACCAGCCGACCAAGGAGCTCGTGCTGGCCGTGCTGGCCGACACCGGCCACTCCGCGTTCGCCGAGCGCGAAGTCAGCGGCACCTGTGCCAATGATCGACTGACCCGCGACCGGCTCACCCTGTGGGGTCGGCGGCTGCTCGGCGAGGCACTGACGCAGGCCCAATATGTCGTAGCCGAGCGCGATGGCCTGGCAGAACTCATCGTTTCCGGCTCCGGCGACCTCGCCGGGATCGCCGCGCTGTTCCGGCGGATGCAGCAAAGCCACACCAAACGGATGACCAAACTCGGGCTGGGCTAGCCGGAGGACGGTGCGCCGATCGGGCTAGGCTTGTCCCGTCTAGTCAATCGGGTAACCGGAGGTCAGCGTGGAGGTCAAGATCGGCGTGGCGGAGAGCCCGCGGGAGCTCACCGTGTCGAGTGCGCTGACGCCGGACGAGATCGAGAAATTGATCTCCGAGGCGCTCCAGAACACACAGGGCGTGCTGAGCCTTGTCGACGACAAGGGCCGCCGGGTGATCATCCCGGTGGCGCGGATCGCCTACGTCGACATCGCTGCCGTCGATGTGCGCAAGGTCGGCTTCGCCGCCGGCAACAACTGAGAGTCCGGCACAGCGGAGTTTCCGCTCACGCGCGCGCCCCGAACCGACCCCGGTCCGGGGCGTGCGCCGTGTCGTCGGTCGGCCGGCCCGGTCGGTCAGCCCTGGATGCCCGGCCAGGGCAGCACGGTCAGTTCGGGCCACTGCTCGCGCCAGCGGGCCGTCTTGGCCAGGTACACCTCGGCCGGCGCCAGCACCGGATTGGGCCGGACCACCAGGTTGAACAGGTCGGCCAGGCCGTGCGGCGCGTACACCCGCCAGTAGCCGTCGGGCTCCAGCCGCACGCCGATGCAGCAGGTGAGTGCCGGGAACGAGTCGATCCCCGCCTCGGTGGACGAGTAGCCCGCGTGCGCCACCCCGAAGCGCTCCTCGTACCAGAGGTGCACCCGGGCCTGGTTGCGGATCTGCACCTCGACCGGGAGATCGCCGAACACCTGCCGGCCGGCGCTGATCACCGCGTCCTCGGCCGCGTAGGACAGGTCGGTGGCGTCGAAGTAGAACAGGTCGTAGTCCAGGATGCCCTCGGCCGGTGGCCGGTCGGTCAGCACGTTCCACACGGTCTGGAACACGCAGCCGGCCGTCAGGTACCAGTCGGGCATTTCCAGGCCGACCGCTCTGGTCAGCACCTCCACCAGAAAAGTATTGCGGCGCAAAGCATCGCGCAGAAAGACCAGCTGCTGGTCGATGGGCAGCCGGCCGCGGTGCATCCCGAGTTTGTACCAGCCCCGCGCCTACCCCTGGACTTCGGCGGGTAGATCGGCCAGCGAGGTCGGCACCGGGAAGGGCGGCCTGCCCGTGCCCATGATCCGGTAGCGGCCCCAGGTGTCCGGGTCCGACAGTTCACCGGCGGCCTGGCCGTGCGGGGTGCGCAGGGTGGCCGCGCACCTGCGCCCGCCGACCAGCCGATCCAGCTCGGCGTCCTGGTTGACCCGTCCGTACCAGCGGTAACGCCCGTCGATGGGCTGGAAGTGTCCGCGCAGGGTGACCTCGATCGCCAGTTCGACCGAGTCGGCTGAGCCGTCCTGGCCGTCCTGGCCGTCCAGCAGGAGCGCCGCGGAACCCTGGTAGCCGTCCTCGCCCGGTTCCGTCTTGGCGTCGGTCATGGCTTGCCTCCGAGGTTCATCGGTGCGCCGGTTTCCGTTCCGGGCTGCTGTCGGGCTGCGGGCGCTCGGGCAGCGTCAGCGGCGCGTTCGGGTCCAGCACGATGCCGCCGGCCCGCAGGATGCCGTCGATGCCGTACCAGATCATCGAGGTCAGATGGTCGGTGAGCCGCTGGCGGGTGATCTCCGAGTGGTGGTCGAGCCACCACTCGGCGGTGCCCTGCACGAGCCCGACCAGACCGTGCGCGGACGGGCCGGCCAGCAGGGTGTCCAGCTGGAAGAGTTCCAGGTAGGCGTTGAGCACCCCGCTGAGCACCGAGGCGATCTTGTTGCGGTCCTCCAGCACCACCGCGCTCTTGGTGGGGTCGGGCCGGAACACCAGGAAGCGGTAGAGCTCCTGGTAGTCGTCGACGTAGCGCAGGAAGCAGTCGACGGTTCGCCAGATGCGCTCGCGGATCGTGCCGTCGTTCTCCAGCGCGGGCACGATCTGCGCCATCAGGATCTCGGTCGCCCGCATCCCGACCGCGAGATACAGGTCGGCCTTGTCGTTGAAATGCCGGTAGAGCACGGGTTTGCTCACCCCGGCCTCGGCGGCGATCTCGTCCATGCCCACGTCCGGGCCGTGCTTGGCCAGTGCCCGGATGGTCGCCTCGACGAACTCCGCACGTCGAACCTGCCGGTGCACCCGCCAACGCTCACGCCTCGCGTCAGCCACGCTTCCTCCCTTCGCGAGGCCCCTCTTGACAGATCGCACCATGCGGTGGACGCTACCACAAGTAACAGTTACCGATAGTTGCACCTAAACGACGCCCTACCGCGGAGTAGGACACCGGAACGGGAGCAGTCCAGATGAGCCGAGCGATCGAACTGGCCCAGGGCGCCGACCGGGAGAAGACGGCCGGTCGGCTACTCAAATCCTCGGCCGACAAGTTCTACGACCCCGACGTGGACGTCGACTGGACGGCCGCTCTCATCGAGGGCAAGGCCTATCAGCCGGAACACCGCATCTCGCTGTACGGCACGCCGCTGTGGGACAGGTTGAGCCCGCAGCAGCGCGCTGACCTGGGCCGGCACGAGATCGCCAGCGTCGCGAGCAACGGTGTGTGGTTCGAGGTGCTGTTGATGCAGATGCTGCTCAACGAGATCTACAACGGCGATCCGACCACCGCGCACATGCAGTACGCACTGACCGAGATCGCCGACGAGTGCCGGCACTCCACCATGTTCGGCAAACTGATCAACCGCCTGGACGCACCGGCGTACGGTCCGCGCCGCAGGTTGCGCCGGATGGGTCGACTGCTGCCGATCATCGGCTACGGTCCCGCGCTGTACGGGTCGGTGCTGATCGTCGAGGAACTGCTGGACCGTTTGCAGCGCGAGGCGATGGTCGACGAGAGCGTGCAGCCGATGATCCGGATGGTCAACCGGATTCACGTGCTGGAAGAGGCACGGCACGTGACGTTCGCCCGGCAGCAGATCGCGTTGGGTATGCCCAAGCTGTCCAAGGCCGAGCTGTACTACCAGCGCTGGCTGATCGGCGTGGTCGCCTTCCAGGTGACGCACACCCTGATCCACCCGAGGGTTTACGCGGCGGTGGGCCTGGACCCGAGGGAAGCCTGGCAGGTGGCGATGAACAACCCGCACTACCACGAGTCCCTGCGGTGGGCGGCGGAGCGACTGATGGCCTTCCTGGACGACGCAGGCTTGATCGGCGCACCGGGAATGCGCTGGTGGCACAAATCCCACCTGATTCCGGCCTGATCTTCAGCCGCCGGGGGGCTGAACGACGCACGTGGCGGAGTCCACAACGGACTCCGCCACCTGCGTGTGCGCGGAAGGCAAGCAAACCCGGAGGCGCCGAACGCCATCCCGAGTCAGGGCAGGATCTCGACGTACCCGTCCGTGCCGTGCACGCGAATCCGCTGTCCGTCCCGGATCAGCCGGGTGGCCTGCTCCACGCCCACGACGGCCGGCAAGCCGTACTCCCGGGCGATCACCGCGCCATGGGTCATCAGGCCGCCGACCTCGGTCACCAGGCCCGCGATTCCGACGAACAGCGGCGACCAGCTGGGGTCGGTGAACGTCGTGACCAGGATGTCGCCCGCGTCGAGATCGGCCGCCGCCATGTCGAGGATGACCCGGGCCCGGCCCTCGATGGTTCCGGCCGAAACCGGTAGGCCGACCAGCGCGCCGGCCGGCACGTCGGCGCGCCGGTACGCCCCGGTGAGGGCCTCGCCGTCCGAGGTGAGCACCCGGGGCGGGGTGAGCGCGTGGTAGGACCGGAACGCGTCCTTGCGCTGCTGGATGAGCTGGTCATCCGCCTGGTTCGAGCGCACGACCTCGTGGAGTTCCTGGAACGTGAGGTAGAAGATGTCCTCCGGCTCCGGGAGCACGTTGGCCCGCACGAGGCGCTCGGCCTCCGCCAGCAGGGCCTGCTTGTAGACGAAGTGGCGGCTGATGATGTCGTACTTCGGGTACTCCCGGTACCCGATGAAGGTTCTGACCCGGTCGATCATCCGCTTGGCCTCGTCGGCCTTCTGGTCCCCGTCTGGCAGGGATCGCAAGCGGGACAACACATCCTGTTCCTTCTGCTGCGCCTTCAGCCGCCCCTGCTCGAAACGCCGCTCGGCGGCGCCCGGCTCGAAGTTCCTGACGTTGTCGAGGATCACCGGCACGAGCGTGCTGGGGCGTTCGCGCCACCGTGGCCTGGTGATGTCGATCTCGCCCACGCAGCGCATCCCGTACCGGTCGAGGTAGGACTCGATGGCGTCGCGCGCTTCGGTGCCGCCCGCGACCTTCGGCAACTCGTCCAGGAAGCCCTCGTCCATGACGCCCCGCAGGAACGCCACCACCGCCGACCGCGGCCGGATCACGTCCGCGACGTCGAGCAGCGCCAGTCCCATCTCCGAGGTGATGTTGTCGGGGGCGGACAGGGTCAGCGTGTCAGCCGCGTTCTTCTCGCCCAGCCACTCCTGGAGCTTGTCGTTGAGCCACCAGGTGGCGTCCATGCCCGCCATGATCGCCTGGAAGTTCAGTGGATCACCGAGGACTCGCTTGTGCTCCGCCAGGGCTGTCAACAGGAAGTCGAACAGCGCTGGTCCGCTCTTTGTCCGGATGTCGCGCTCCAGGGCGGCGATGGACGCCTGGCTGCGCTCGATCAGCCCGGTGACGATCGCCGGGTCGGTCTCGATCGGGGCGGGCGCGGCGCCGGCCGGCGGCCTGCCCGGACCCGCGTCCGGCAGCGAGGGGACAAAATCGTCGCGGTCCAGGACGGTCTCCAGTGCGTCCCTGATCAGCGGATCGCCTCTGCCCATGACGTCCAGGAGGCCGGCCCGGCTCGCCGGCGAGGCCAGCCGCGGGGTGACGTCGACGAACAGCCGCCCGCCCGCCTCGTGCATCGGCACCAGGGCTGTCAGTCGCCACATGGAAAGCCCCAGCGGCTTCATCGGGTCGGTCATCATCTGCCCGTGGCCGACGGAGACGTAGACGTGGTTCTCCTGGTCGCCGGCCTCGGGAATGGGGAACAGCGTCGTGATCGGCCGGCTCTGCACGATCTGGAAGCCGTCGTCGACCAGGCACCATTCGATGTCCTGCGGGCGGCCGAAGTGCGCTTCGATCCGCCGCCCGAGCCGCACGAGCTCGACGACCTGCGCATCCGTGAGTGCCGGCTGCTCCTGCCGCTGCGGGTCGATCGTCACTTCCCGCGTGCCGCCGGCCGGCAGGGCGTGCACGGCACGCTGCTTGGCGGCGATCGTCCTGGCAACGACTTCGTCGTGGCGCACCGTGAAAACGTCCGGGTTCACCAGACCGGAGACCAGGGCCTCGCCGAGGCCGAAGCCGGCGTCCACGGTGGCGACCGTCCGGTTGCCGGTGACGGGGTCGGCGGTGAACAGGATGCCGGCCGCGTCCGGGAAGACCATCTGCTGCACGACCACGGCCATCTGCACCGAACGGTGGTCGACGCCGTTGCGCTGCCGGTAGGTCACCGCCCGCTCGGTGAACAGCGAGGCCCAGCACCGGCTGACGTGCTGGCGGATCGCCGTCGCCCCGATGACGTTCAGGTACGTGTCCTGCTGACCGGCGAAGGAGGCCGTCGGCAGATCCTCGGCCGTCGCGCTGGACCGGACGGCGTAGGCGGCGTACTCACCGCACCGGGCGAGCGCCCGGGTGATCGCCGCCGCCAGATCGTCCGGGATGGCGATCCCTTCGATGGTCCGCCGAATCCGCGCGCTGAGTGTGCGGATCGCCTCCCGGTTGTCCGGGTTCAGCCGCGACAGCTGATCGAGCTGATCGTCGATCGAGGGCTCCTCCGCCATGATCCGCCGGAAGGCAGCTGTCGTCACGCAGAAGCCGGCCGGCACGCGGATGCCGTCGAGCCGCGACAGCCCACCCAGGTTCGCGCCCTTGCCGCCAACAACCGCGACCTGCGTCTCGTCAACCTCGTGCAGACCCAACACGTACTGATCGATCACTGCGATGTCCCCCATACCTCGACAACAGCACACGCCCGTCGCGCCAGCATTTCCGCAGGTTGTGGGCGCCGGCCGGCGAATTCTGCCCGGTGGACCGGGGCTTGTGGCAAGGGCCCTGGTGCGTTATATGTTGGAAGTGGAGGGGGGTTCTGCCGCGCCAGCGGCGCGGGAGGACCAGGAGCGAATCGACCTTCTTTGTTCACTGGATGAGCGTCGCGCCATTCCGGTTCTTGGTCGGATCGGCACACTGGCAAGTCAGGTCCGGTTTTCGGGGTGATCCTTCTTCCCGATCGCGCGATTTTCTTACGGTCGTGGCGCTGCATCAAGGGCGCTTCGCGTCGCCT
>DATATV010000161.1:0-24976 GCA_036268615.1 Pseudonocardiaceae bacterium | reverse complement strand
GATTCCGGATCTGGATGCCCGGGGTAATCGGGTGGTGGATGATTCGTTTCTGATGGCGTTCAACGCGCACTACGAGGACATCGAGTTCACCCTGCCCGGCCCTGACTACGGCCAGTCCTGGGGCGTCGTGGTGGACACCGCGACCGGCATGGTCCTCGACGAACCGACCGGCGAGACGACCCCGGCGGGCCAGACGCTCACGCTCGGGGCGCGGTCGATGCTGGTGCTCCAGCACGTTCAGCCGGACGAGCACTGAGCGGAGAATCCGGCCGGGAAAGGCGAAATCGGTGGCGACGCCGAACCCGAGCGGGTATCGGATCGCCACCGACAGGGCCTACCGCGAGTGCTGCCGGCAACCGGTGACTGCGCGGTGCTGACCACGGCCAGTGCTGACCAGGGGTGGTGCTGGCGGGAAGAACCTATCGAGCGGAGACGAACCCGAGGCTGCCGGCGACCTCCGCGCCGGAACCGCAGTGGCCGGCGAGATGAACGCCGTCCAGGCGCCGGCAGCGGCAGGAACGCAGCTGCTCGTACTCTTCCTGGGTGATCGGGCGAGACCGACGGTGGGTGCGGCTGCGTCGGAGCATGATGACGGGCTCCGTTCTGTGATGCGGTTGACGTGCGCTTACCTGGCTACTACCCCGGACCACACCGTTTCGAAACTCCCGGCACCCGAATTTCCCGATCGGCCCATCGGCCTAGCCGGCCTGCCCCTTCCTGATCTCGCGGCCGAACGCGTCCATGCCGGCGACCTGCGGCTCGTACGTCACGCCACCGTGGCCGTGGCCGATGCGCACCGGCGCCGGGGAGGCCGACCGGGTGCTGTCGGCGCCGCAGACCGCGGTCGGGTCGCTCACCGGCCCGAGCACCTCGGCACTGGTCGGGATCGCGCCGGTCGGGACCGGGCGGCGCGGGTTGCGGTTCAGCACCTGGCCCAGGTTCTCGGCGTGCGCGTCCCGGGCGGTGAGCGAGTGCAGCCCGAAGGTGGACTCGATCAGCTTGAGCGTGGACGCGTGCTCGAACGGTCCGTGGTGTACCACCTGCGCGGCGGCCAGGTTGGACACCACGATTGTCGGTACCCGGAAGCCGAGCTGGCGGTAGTCGGGCACCAGCCGGCCGTCGGTGGGTGTGCTGGCGTCGCCGGTGTGGTCCACGTCCGCCGGGTTGGTGTCGTCGACGACGCGCGGCGGCGCCACGTGGTCGTAAAAGCCGCCCCACTCGTCGAAGGTGACCACGAACACCGTGTTGTCCAGGTAACCGGCGTCGGCCAGCGCGTGGTACGTGTCGGCGATGAACCGCTCACCCAGCCGGATGTCGGCGAGCGGGTGGTCGTCGGCGGAGGTGCCGTTGCCCTCGGTGTCGAAGGCCGGGTCGACGAAGCTGACGTTGGGCAGCTGCCCGGCGGCTACCGTGTCCAAAAAGGATGGTGTGGTCACCGGGATGCCGAGCGCGTCGGTGTCGCCGTCGGCGAACGGGTGCCAGAACGGGAAGTACTTCGTGCCCCACAACGCCAGGAAGGGCGAGTCGCGAAAGAAGTAGCCGCCGGTGGGCACGCCCTGGGCGTTCGGGATGGGGGAGAGCTGGTCCCAGATGGTCGGCATCGTGGACAGCGTCGTGGAGTTGTGGTCCCGGTCGGTGCGCGCCGCGTGCTGGTAGAAGCGGTTGGGGAAGGTCTCCCCGGCGAACGAGCAGAAGTACCGGTCCAGCACCGTGTAGTGGCCGGCCAGCGAGCCGATGACCGGCAGGTCGGGCGTCGCCTTGGGGCGCCGGTGCTGGTCGAGGTTCGTGTAGTAGCCGACCGGGAACGTGTTCGCCGCGGCCAGGGTCACACCGGGGTTGTCGGCCGGGCTGGTCGGCCGCTGCAGGAAGCCGTCCATCCGGCCGCCGTTGTGCTGGACGAGGAAACCCTCCCAGCTGTGGTCGGGATCGCTGTAGCCGCAGCCCTGGAAGTCGGGCGCCAGCGGGTAGTTCGGGTAGACGTTGCCGTCGGGCGCCTGGAAGTTGAGGTCGAGCCGGCCGTCCGCCCCCGGTAACCAGCCGAGGAAGTGGTCGAACGACCGGTTCTCCATCATCAGCACGACGACGTGCTCGATGCCGTTGGAACCGTGCGGGCGCAACGGCGAGATGGCACCGGCGGCTGCCTGGATGAGCAGGTCGGCGCCGGTCACCGCCAAACCGGTCGAAGCGGCCATGAGCTGGAGAAACGTTCGGCGTGTCAGCATGGCGTCCAGTATGCGCACGGGCCGGTGAACGTCGGACCGGAATCGGCTGTCCGGGGAGTGGCACCGAGGTGATCGCGCGCCACTGCCCGTCGGTCAGCGGCTGGCCACCCGGCGGTACCGGGCGACAGCCAGCGGCAGGAACACCGCGATGATCACCACCGCCGCCACCACCGAGTAACCCGCGGCATGGTCGGCCGCCCAGCCCGTGCTCGCCGGCAGTGCGGGCGGGTTGGGATTGCCGAACAGCCGGCGGCACGCGTCGGCGACCGTCGTGATCGGGTTCCAGTCGGCGAACGCCCGCAGCGGACCGGGCAGGTTCTGCGCCGAGATGAACGCCGAGGAGATGAAGGTGACCGGGAACATCCAGATGAACCCGGCACTCTGTGCCACCTCCACGCTGCGCGCGGCCAACCCGACCAGCGCACCCGTCCAGGACATCGCGAAGGCGAACAGCAGCAGCAGGGCGTAGGCGGCCACCGTGGGCATGACGCCACCGTGGACCCGCCAGCCGACCAGCAGCCCGCAGGCCGACATGACGACCAGGCCCAGCGCGTTGATCAGCAGGTCGGAGGTGGTCCGACCGAGGATGACCGCGACCCGCGACATCGGCAGCGACCGGAACCGGTCGATGATGCCCTTCTGCAGGTCGTTGGCCATGCCGATGGTGGTGAACGCGGAGTTGAAGGCGACCGTCTGGGTGTAGATGCCGGCCATCAGGAACTCGCGGTACGCGCCACCACCGAGGCTGCCGCCGAACACGTAGGCGAACAGCAGCACGAACATGATCGGCTGCACGGTCGCGCTCATCAGCATCTCCGGGTTGCGCCGGACGTTGAGCAGGTTGCGCCAGGTCACCACGCCGCCGTCGCGCAGCACCCGCCGAAGGCCGTTCACTGTGTTTCCCCCTTGCCCCGGTCCTTTCGGCCGCGCCAGCCACGTTGTGAACCGGCCGCGGCCTCCTCGTCCTCGGCGGCGTGTCCGGTCAGCGACAGGAACACGTCGTCCAGCGTGGGCCGGTGCAGGCCCACATCGAGCACGCCGACGCCCTGGGTGTCCAGTTGGCGCAGCGTCTCCATCAGTGCCTTGGGGCCGGTGTCCACCAGCACGCCGACCCGGCGTGCCTGCTCGTCCACCTTCGGCTCGTCCGACCCGACCTCGGCCAGCACGCGGGTGGCGGCCGGCAGGTCGGCCGGCTCGGCGACGACAAGTTCCAGCCGCTCCCCGCCGGTCTGCGCCTTCAGCTCGTCCGCGGTGCCCCTGGCCAGCAGCCGGCCGTGGTCGATCACCACGATGGTGTCCGCGAGCTGGTCGGCCTCCTCCAGGTACTGGGTGGTCAGCAGCACGGTCGCGCCGTTGGCGACCAGGTCGCCGATGACCTCCCAGGTGTCCAGCCGCCCGCGCGGGTCGAGGCCGGTGGTCGGCTCGTCCAGTACCACCACCGCCGGCCGGGCGACCAGCGCGCCGGCCAGGTCCAGCCGCCGGCGCATCCCGCCGGAGTAGGTCTTGGCCGGCCGGTCGGCGGCGTCCTGCAGGCGGAAGTCGCCGAGCAGTTCGCGGGACCTGGCGCCCGCGTCGCGCCGGGACAGCCCGTAGAACCTGCCCACCATGTACAGGTTCTCGTAGCCGGTCAGGTTCTCGTCCACCGCCGCGTACTGGCCGGACAGGCCGATGTTGCGGCGGACTGCTTCCGGGTCGGCCAGTACGTCGTGCCCGGCCACCCAGGCGCGGCCGGAGTCCGGCCGCAGCAGCGTGGTCAGGATGCGCACCATCGTGGTCTTGCCGGCGCCGTTGGGACCGAGTAGTCCGAGCACCTGGCCGGCCGGGATCTCCAGGTCGACGCCGTCGAGCGCGCGGGTCGATCCGAACGTCTTGACCAGTGCTTCTGCTCGGACGGCCGGTTGTTGGTCGTGAGTGCTGCCCATACCCCCTCCTCGGGTAGCTCGTGGGCAGATCGTACGAGGCGCAAAGAAACTTAGTCAATAAGAATTATCGACCGTAAGAAGCCATGCCGAATCCATGCCCGAGCGAGATGACGGCAAGACTAGGTCGTCGGTCCGACAATCGCGCGTGGATTCGCTCGCCGTCGCCACTGGGCAGGGCTGGGTGGGGAGAACCGGTCAGCTGCTCTCGCGGAACCGGTCGGACTTCTCGATCGCGCGCAGGCCACGTAGCACGAGTGAGCGGCTGACCGCGGCCGCGAGCGCCGCGTCGCGGTCGGCGTAGGCCCGCAGCAGCCGGTCGTGGTCGGCCACCGAGTGCAGCAGCCGGCCGGGCAGCGACAGGCTGAGATGACGGAAGCGGTGCATCTGCAGGCCCAGTGAGCTGAGCCTGCGCTGCAATTCGGTGTTGCGGGACAGGCTCGCCTCGGCGTTGCGGAAGCCGACGTTGTGCCAGAAGTAGCCGTCCACGTCGCCCTGCTCCGCGTCCTGAGCGAGCAGTTGGCCCCACTGGGCCAGTGCGGCGATCTCCTCGTCGGTCGCCCGCGCCACCACCAGTTCGCTGACCAGGCCGTAGAGGCTGCCGCGGATCTCGTAGATCTCCCGGACCTGGGTGAGCGCGACCGGGGACACGAACGGGCGGCGGCGCGGCGGCACGATCACCAGGCCCTCGCGTTCCAGCAGCAGCAACGCCTCCCGGACGGGGGTGCGCGACGTGCTGAACTGCCGGGCCAGGTCGGCCGAATTGACCTCGTGGCCCGGCGGCAGCCGTCCCTCCACTATCTGTACGGCCAGGTTCTCGAAGATGGCGAACGCGAGGGACGAGCTGCCTTCGATGCCACGCAGTGCGGAGAACAGCAGTTCCTGCCGCAGTTCCCGCACATCGGAGTTCAGTCCCGTACCTCCGGCCACCGCCTGCTCACCGACGCGATCAGTTCCTCGCTCGACTCGGCCACGGCCGGGAAGTCGGCCAACCGCTCGTATGGTCGACATGCGTCGATCACCGCCCGACTGTTGAAGGCAAGCGCGCCCGGCAGGGTCAGCGGATCGACCCGGCTGCCCCAGGTACGTTTCATCACCTCGATATCGGACTGGGGATCGCAGCGTCCGCACATCGCCCACATCACCTCGCCGAGGTCGCGCGGGTTCACGTCGTTGTCCACCACCACGGTGAACCGGTTCATGTAGGCCGCGGTCGGCAGCTGCGCGGCGAGGTAGGCCGCCTGCCGCGCGTGCCCCGGGTAGCGCTGCTCCAGCGACACGATCAGCAGCGACCGGCCACCGCCCGCCTCGTGCGCCCACACCCCGCGCAGCCCCGGCAGCCCCGCCTTGCGCAGGCCGTCGGTGATGATCGCCGACTTCATCACGGTGCGCATGTAGGAGTAGTCGTGCGGCGGCTTTCCCGGCGGTGCGCCGAGCAGGATCGGGTTGTCCCGGTGGTACACCCGCTCGATGTCGATGGTCAGGATCGGCTCGCGGGAGCCGGAGTAGTACCCGGTCCACTCGCCGAACGGGCCCTCCGGCCGCCTGTCGTCAGGCCGGACCCAGCCCTCGATCGCGATCTCCGCGTCGTGCGGCAGCGGCAGGCCGGTGACCTGACCGTTCACCGTCAGCACCGGCGTGCCGAACATCCCGCCGACATAGCCGTACTCGGACACGTCGCCCGGCACCTCGACGCCGGCGGCGACCAGGTAGGCCGGATGTTGGCCCAGTGACACCGCGATCGGCGCCCGGCCCTCGGCGGCGAACCAGCGGCGCAGGTGCTGCGCGCCGTGCTTGCCGGCCTCGATGTTGACCGTCGCACCGCGACCGTCGTCCTGGACCTGCATCCGGTAGGCGCCCAGGTTGATCCGGCCGGTGTCGTAGTCCCGGGTGACCACCGCGCAGCCGGTGCCGATGTACCGGCCGCCGTCGCCCTCATGCCAGCGGGGGACCGGGAAGTCGAGCAGGTTGATGTCCGGCTTGCCGACCACGTTGGCCAGCAGCGGACCGTCGGCCACGGTGACCGGGGCGAAATCGGCCGCCCCGGCACTCCACTCACCCGGCTTCACGGCCAGCGATTCGAGCAGGCTGTCGTCGGTGCAGTCCCAGCCCATGCCCAGCACC
Organism: Pseudonocardiaceae bacterium; assembly: GCA_036268615.1. Taxonomy (GTDB): domain Bacteria; phylum Actinomycetota; class Actinomycetes; order Mycobacteriales; family Pseudonocardiaceae; genus DATATV01. Next base: position 18,711 of record DATATV010000161.1, on the reverse strand, counting down.
GAGCCGAGCAGCCGGGGGTTGCTCACGCTGCCGCTGAGCACCCGCGACCCCGGCTGGTAGTCCTTCACCGAGTCGAACATCAGCGCCTTGGGGTGCGAGCGCCGGTAGTTCACCTGGGACAGCGCACCGATCTCCAGGTCCCAGTGCGCGCCCTCGACGTGCTGGACCTCGCCGGCCTGCTCGGCCTGCGCCAACCAGCGGCGCAGGTCGGCAGGAGCGTCGTGATCGTTCATCAACTGCTTTCCAAGCTGTTGTCGATGTACTGGGCGATGTTCGTCGGCGCGGTCGTGTGCGCGTCCTGGGCGGCGTTGCTGAACGCCTGCGCGATCAGCTTCTCGTCCACCACCGGCGTCTGTGCCCAGACGTTGAGGAAGAAGTTGTAGGCGTACTCGGCCAGTGACGGACTGGTCACGCCGGTGTATTTCTCGATCGCCGTCTCGGTCTCCTGCTTGTGCGTGCGCAGGTACTGCAACGACTCGATCTCCGCCTGCACGAAGTCGTGCACCACCGACCGGTTGGCACTGAGGTAGGCGTCCTCAACCGTGTAGGCACCCAGCGGGAAGTCCAGGTTGGACAGCTGGGCGAGCAGGATCGCGCCCTTCTGCTGGCTCTGCGTGCCGTTCGGCGGCTGGGTCAGGATGGCCGACACCGCGCCGCTCTCCAGCGCGGCGACCTCGGCCGGCACGCCCTGGACGAACTCGGTGGTCACGTCACTGCGGCTCATGCCGTTGTTGGTCAGCAGGTCGGTGAGGCCGAAGTCGCTCTCCGAACCGGGCGCGGAGATCGCGATCTTCTTGCCCTTGAGGTCCTGGATGGTGCTGACGTTCGGGGACGCCCACATTTCCAGGTTGTAGTGCGGCTCGGACATCGCGACGTACTTGAGCTTGGCGCCCTTCATGATGGCCGAAGCCGAGTCCTGCGCGACGCCGACCGCAATTTGCACACTGTTACTCGCCAGCGCGGCGACCAACTGGGAACTGGTGTTGAGGCGGACCAGCTTCACGTCCAGCCCATGCTTCTTGAAGATGCCGTCGTCGGCAGCCACGTAGAGATCCGAGTAGCCCGCGCCAGGTGCGGTGTAGCCGATCTTGATCGGCAGCAGGCCGGAGGAGTCGGCGGACACCTTGGCGCCCGAGCCTCCCGCGCACGCGGTCAAGCTGCCAAGAGCCAACGCGGCGGTAACCGCCACGGTCGCCAGTTTCCACATTCTCATTGCGCACCTGCCCAGTGAACGAAGCGCCGCTCGATCGCCCGCACACCCCAGTTGAGCAGCAGCGCGACGACGGCGAGGATGACGATCCCGGCCATGGCCGAGTCCATGTTGAAGTTCGATGTCTGGTTCTGCACGTAGTAGCCGAGCCCCTGGCTGGCCAGGAACAGCTCAGCCACCATCGCACCGACCAGCGCGCGGCCGACAGCCAGCCGCACACCGGCGAGGATGTAGGGAAGGGTGGCTGGCAGCGCCACCGTGTAGAAGAACTTCAACCGCGGCGTGCAGAACACGGTTGCCACCCTGGTGTAGTCGGTGTTGAGATTGCGCACGCCCGCAGTGATGTTGATGATCAGCGGCAGGATGGCCGCCCACACGATTACCAGCACCCGAGAGGTGTTGTCCAGGCCGAACCAGAAAATGATGATCGGCAGGAACATCACGTAGGGGACTGAGTACAGAACGTTGACCATCGGCTCGGTCATGTCGTGCAGAATCTGGCTGCGGCCGAGCACGAGTCCAATCGGGATGCCGGCGACGAAGGTGATCAGCAGGCCCCACAGCAGCTCGTAGCCGGTCGCCGCGAGCGGCGCGTAGATCTCGCCGCCGCCGAACAGGTGGACCTCGGCCACCGCGATGCGCGTGGGGCTGCTGCTGAAGGAGATGTCGACCAGGCCGAACATGGTCGAGAGCTGCCAGCAGATCAGCACGATCACCACACCGAGCACGCCCAGCAGCGGACTACGGTGCCTGCGCGCCCAGGCCGACAGAGCCGAGCGTTCCTTGAAAGCCGTCGCCGCTCCCGGCTGACTCGGCGGCGGGGCTGTGGTTCGCAGTGTTGAGGCCGTTGACATGGCTACTCACGGATCCTTCGGACGACTCGTCTGTGGGGGCCTGCTGTTGGTGGAGGGCAGCGAGAATGGTGTCGCCGTAGGCGAGGAATTCGGCGCTGCGCCGCCAGGCGGCGTTGCGCGGCCGGGGCGCGTCGATGATCAGTTCGAGCGCGACGTGTGCGGGGGCGGGGGAGAACACCAGCACGCGGTCGGCCAGCAGCACGGCTTCGTTCACGTCGTGGGTGACGAACAGCGCGGTCTTGCGGGTGGCCTCGGTGTCGGCCTGCCAGATCCGCAGCAGCTCGTCCTGGAGAATCTCCCGGTTCTGCGCGTCCAGCGCGCCGAACGGCTCGTCCAGCAGGAGCAGGGTCGGATCGGTGGCCAGCGCCCTGGCCAGGTTCGCTCGCTGGCGCATCCCGCCGGACAGTTCGTGCGGGAACTTGTCAGCCACATCGGACAGACCGGACACCGCGAGCAGGTCGCGGGCGCGCTGCCGGACCTCCGCGGTCAGCCTGCCCTGGACCTGGGGTCCGAACAGGACGTTGGCCATGACCGTGCGCCAGGGGTAGAGCGACGCGTGCTGGAAGACCAGGGACCGTTCCGGACCGGGGCCGGTGATGCCCTGGCCGTGCAGTTCGAGCGCGCCGCCGGCGACCGGGACGAGGCCGGCGACGGCTTCCAGGAAGGTGGTCTTGCCGCAGCCGCTGGGGCCGACGATGACCACGAACTCGTGTTCGCGAATGTGCAGATTCAGGTCCTCGCAGGCCAGCGCGAACTCGCCGCTGCGGCTGGCCTGGTGGCCGAGTTGGAGTTGGCGGGCGGAGAGGCAGACATCAGACTGGGCTGCTGGCGTTGGCACCGCCCACCTCCCGCGAGGTGAGGTTCGCCGAAACGGCTGAGGGGTCGAGCGGTGCGCGGTCGGGCTTGATCACTAAGGCTCCTTTGCCCACGGCGCCCCGTGGGGCACTGCATTCAGAGACAAGGTGTCGACACTTCGTGAGAGTGTGGTCTGGCCCACGCGAGTGTGTCAAGGATTTACCGGCTAGGTGAAACGATGAAGATCCTGAGTGTCGACACTACGCAACGCGAACGATTGGTCTCGCTCAGTTTTATTCGCGCCCGCGGTCTTGTCACGCGGCCTGGTCGGGACTACGCTCGCGCCCGCTCGTGATCACATGGTCCATAGTGGACAGATCAGACAGAACGAGTGGCGACCCCGGAATCCGGGCTTCGCCACTCGTGCTGGAACGGTGTTGGCTAGCCGGCCGGTCGGTCGGCGCGGCCGGGCACCATGCCCAGCGCCACGATGGTGCGTGACAACGGGCGGACCAACTCGCCGAGCCGGGCGCAGCCGTCCGGGCCGAGCGCGGAGTAGGCCGGCACCGACAACGCGTCCGTGCGGTCCTCGATCCACTGGCGCTGGGCGCGGCCGGCCTCGGTGAAGACCAGTTCGTCGCCCGGTTCGAGCAGGCCACGCTGTTGCAGTCCGATCACGGCTGCGGCCCACTGATCGGGCGACCAGGAACGGCTGACCCGCAGCGTCTCGGCCGGCACCGCACCGCTGGCGGCATGGCTGACGAGCGCCTCGATGCCGGAGAGTCCCTCGATGGTCAGCGCGGCGACGTGGCCGTCGCCGCGGAACTCGCGCAGCAGAGTCTGCGCATGCCAGAGCACGAGGTGCGGCTCGGTAGGCCAGTCCAGCGCGGCATGTGCGGCGAACAGCGGCCGACCTTCGAAGTGCGCACCGGCCGCCCGCGCGGCCCGGCCGGCCAGTTCGGCGGCCTCGGCGATCTCCGGACCGTCGACGGCCGGCCCCAGCGCGCGCCGCAGCGCCGCGTCCACCGCGGCCAATCGGGCTGACAGCAGGGTTTCCGGCGCGGCCAGCGCCCAGACGGCCGGCAGGTACTTGGCGATGAGGTCGGGCGCGAAGTTGTAGAAGGTGGCCTGGACGACCTCGGCGCCGACCGGACCCAGCGCCGCCGCGCGGGACGCGAAGTAGCCGCGATGCCGGCCGGTGAGGCCGAGCCGGCTGTAGTGCTCCGGCCCCTCCTCGACGAAGTAGATCATGCCGTGCAGCGGTTCGGCGAGCCGCCAGGTCTCCCGGGCGAGCGCCGGGTCGACCCGGGCGGTTGCGTGGTCGATCGTGGAGTGGTCTGCCACGGTGCGGACTCCTCAGTCGGGACAGGTCGGCGGGCTCGTACCGACCGGTTGGTACGGAGCCTACCGACCTCGGCCGCCCGCCGGAACCGCCGTCAGCCGGCGTCCTCGATGATCGGTCCGAGCGCGCCCAGCAGGGCGTGCAGGCACACGTCGCGCACCTCGGCCCGGGAAATCGCCTTGTCCAGCAACCATTCCACGCAGATCGTGCGGACGAAGGACAGCCAGGCCAGCAGCGCGACCGAGGCGATCTCGCGGTGGTGGCCGGTGAGCCCGGTGGCCGTGAGCATCCGGCCGCGCAGGGTGGCCAGCTCGGCGGAGATGATGCCCTGGACGAGTGGATCGCCGGCCTAGCCTGTGGTCAGGCCGAGTGACGGAGGCAACGACGTGAGCGTGCGCCGGATCGATGCGACCGAGCAGGCCGGGACCATCGCCGACCCCATGGCCGACCCCGACTACAGCTCCGCGTTCGAGCTGAGCCGGCCCGGTGCGGACGGCTGGTCACCGGTGCGGTGGGCTCGCGTGACCTGGGAGGACTGTCCGCGCGGGGTGCGCTGGTTCCTGCTCGCTGGTTGGTCGGTCGTGCTCGGGCTTCGGCTGGGGCCGCGCCCGTCGCCGGCGCACGTACTGGGCTGGTCGATCGTCGCCGAGACGCCGACCGCGATCGTGCTGGCCGCGCGGTCGGGCCTGTTGGTGGCGCAGAACGTCGTGCTGGTCCAGGACTCGCGGGTGGTGTGGACGACGGTGGTGCGCTTCCAGCGGTGGCCGGGTCGGCTGCTCTGGTCGCTGGTCGCGCCGATCCACCACCGGATGGTGCCGCGCCTGCTTTCCGCCGCGGCGGGCCGAGTCGGGCGCGACCACTGACCTCGACAAACGCGCGCGAGAGCGGTTCGGGTGCCGTAGCGTGGGGTCGTGGCCACAACAGCCGCGGTGGAACTAGAGGTTGGTGACCGCACGGTGCGGCTCTCCAGCCCCGATCGGGTGTACTTCCCGGCCCGGGGCGAAACCAAGCTCGACCTGGCCCGGTACTACCTCGCCGTCGGCGACGGCATCGTCCGGGCGCTGCGCGAGCGGCCCTGCATGATGCACCGCTTCCCGTCCGGCGTCGCGGGGGAGAAGGTGCACCAGAAGCGGGTGCCCAACGGCGCGCCGGACTGGCTGGACACCGTCCGGGTGAGCTTTCCGCGCTACAACCGGTACGCCGACGAACTCTGTGTCACCGAGCTGGCCAGCGTGATCTGGTCGGTGCAGATGTCGACGGTCGAGTTCCACCCGTGGAACTCCCGGCGCGCCGACACCGAGCGACCGGACGAGTGGCGGATCGACCTCGACCCGATGCCCGACTGCGGCTTCGACCGGGTGCGCCGGGTCGCGCACGTCGCCCACGAGGTGCTCGACGAACTGGGCGCGATCGGCTGGCCGAAGACCTCCGGTGGGGACGGGCTGCACATCTACGTCCGGATCGAACCGCGTTGGGGCTTCACCGAGGTCCGGCGCGCGGCGCTCGCGTTCGCCAAGGAGGTCGAACGCCGGGCGCCCGAGCTGGTGACCACGACGTGGTGGCGCAAGGACCGCGACCCGACGGCGGTGTTCGTCGACTACAACCAGAACTCCCGCGACCACACGATCGCCAGTGCCTACTCGGTGCGTGGCGTGCCCGAGGCGACCGTGTCGACGCCGATCAGCTGGGCCGAGGTCGACGGCATCGAACCCAAGGAGTGCACGATAGCGACTGTGCCGCAACGGTTCCGTGAACTCGGCGACCTGCACGCCGGCATCGATGACGTGTCCTACTCGCTGGACACGCTGCTGGAGTGGGCCGACCGGGACGGCTTGGCGTGAAGTCCGCAGTGGACAGCGATGGTCAGGTTGATTCGGCCAGGCGCCGCAACACCACGGCCGCGGGTTCCGCGGTGGCCTGCCGATAGCCGGTACCCGCCCACAGGTTGACCCGCTCCGGATCGCCGGCTGCCGCGGCGGCCTTGCGCAGTGGGCTGGTCAGGTGGTGCAGAGCGGGATAGCCGAGCGGAGCGAGCGTGTCGTAGCGGTCGATGAAGGTGTTGCGCAGGCCGCGCGCCGGCCGGCCGCTGAACGCGCGGGTGAGCGTCGTCCCGCGCCGGCTCGGGTCGGCGACGGCGGCCTGGTGCGTCGCGGACGCGCCGCTCTCATTGGTGCGCAGCAGCACGGTGCCGACCGCGGCTGCCGTCGCGCCGGCCCGCAGGACGGCGGTGATGTCGGCCGCGGTGGCGAGCCCGCCGGCGGCGATCAGTGGCAGGGTGACCGCGCCGCGCACCTTCGCGATCAGCTCGGTGATCGGGATCTCGGCCGGGAAGTGTTGCGGCGTCAGGGTTCCCGAGTGACCCCCGGCGGCGGCGGCCTGCACGGCGAGTGCGTCGACGCCCGCCTCCGCCGCGGCGCGGGCCTCCTCGGCGGAGGTGACGGTCTGGATGGTGATGCTGCCGGCCTTGCGCAGCGCGGCGATGACCGAGCCCTCGGGAATCCCGAAGGTGAAGCTGACCGCCGGCACGGGGTCGGCCAGCAGCAGGTCGATCTTGTCGGCCCAGTGGTCGTCGTCCTCCACCGGCTCGGCCGCGAGGGCGAGCCCGTAGCGGTCGGCCTCGGCCTGGATGGTGGCCGCGTAGCGGCGGAACGCGTCGGGATCGACGGGAGTCGGATTGGGCGCGAACAGGTTGACCCCGAACGGGATCGTGGCCGCCCGCACGGCGGCGGTCTGCTCGGCGAGCCCCTGCGCCGTCCGGTATCCGCCGGCCAGGAAGCCGACGCTGCCGGCGCTCGCGGCCGCGACCACCAGGGCCGGGGTGGTCGGCCCGCCGGCCATCGGCGCGGTGACCACCGGGATGGTGAGGCCGAGATCGGACAGGGCTGTGCTCATCGAACGCATCTCCTCGGGGTTGGTCCGTCCACCGCCATGATCGACGGTAGGCCGCCGGTCGGCAGCGCGGAAGTGCGTCCGGTGGTGCGGCTGTGCTCCACGGTGGTGGATGTCGAGCTGTGTCAGTTGCGGGCGTCCGCCACGGTGGCCCGGACCCGGTCGTTCACCCGCGCGGCCGAGCAACTGCTGGTCAGCGGTCGCGGCGCTGTTCCGGCAGTTCGTCACCGGCGCCGCCGTCGCGCACCGAGGCAGCTCAGCGCTCGGCGGTGCGCAACAGTTCGCTGAGCCGGCCGGCTGCCCCGCGCACCTGACCCAGCAGCCGCTCGCGGGCCTCCAGCGGCGCCCGGACCAGCGGCGAGGGCACCGACAGTGCGGCGACCACCTGGCCGTCGGCGTCGTGCACCGCGGCCGACGCGGCCCAGACGCCCCGGTCGATCTCCTCCCGGCTGGTCGCCCAGCCATGCTTGCTGGCGGCCGCCACGTCGGCCGCCAACCGGGCGGCCCGCTCGGGGCTCTGCTCGGCGAACTGGGCGAACAACTTGTCCTTCGCCGCGACCGGCATCGAGCCGAGCAGAATTCGCGCGCTCGCCCCGTGTTCCAGCGACAGCGGCTGCCCGGGCTCGTAGGACGTGCGCAGCCGGTGCGAGGACTCGATGCGGTGCACGCACACCGCGGCCTGGCCGACCAGCCGGACCAACAGCACCGTCTCGCCGGTCGCGGTCGCGAGTTCACGCATGGCCGGGTCGGCGATGTCGATCAGCGCGTCGGCCGCCTCGGCCGCCTGCGCCAGCCCGACGAACCGCACCGACAGGTGGTAGTTGCCGCGGTCGTCGCCGATCAGCAGGCCGGTCTCGCGGAGCATCGCGACGTACCGGTAGACGGTCGGCAGCGCGATCCCGGTCAGCTCGGCGAGTTCGCGCGCGGACAGCGTGTGCCGGATGCGACTGAAGCACAGCAACAACTCCAGCGCGCGACGGGCGCTGCTGGCCTTGGCACCCTCCGGTTCGGACGGCTGAGGTTCACGCACTTGACGCCACCATATCCGGTTGCTTTACTCGTATCACTGACCGATTGTGTCGTTATCACTGGACGATAGTCAAGCCCTCAACGTAGGAGCCGCCATGACCGCGGTCGACGATGCCCACAAGATCGGCGTCGAGCTGCGCACCCAGGTCGCTCAGGCCGGCCAGATCCTCCATCACCTCGGCCTGGTGGACTATCTCGGCCACTGCAGCGCGCGGGTGCCCGGCACCGATCTTGTTGTCATCAAGCCGAAGCACTCACCTCGTACGCGTAGCCCGGAACAACTCGGGCCGGCCGAGATGATTGTCATCAACCTGGACGGCGAACTGGTCGAGGGCGTCGAGCGTCCGCCGGCGGAACTGTTCATCCACACCGAGATCTACCGCGGCCGGCCGGACGTGCGGGCCGTCGTGCACACCCACCAGCCGACCGCGTCGGTGCTCGGTCTGCTCGACGCCCCGCTCAAGCCGCTGCTGCACGTCCCCTCGGTGCTCACCAACGGCGGCCGGATCGAGAAGTGGCCGGTCTCCCGGCTGGTGACCACGCCGGAACTCGGGCGGCAGCTCGTCGCCGCGCTGGGCGATTCGGCGCTGTGCCACCTGCAGGGCCACGGAATCGTCAGTGTCGCCGACACCATGCAGCGCGCCACGGTCATCGCGATCGCCCTGGAACAACTCGCCGAGGCCAACCTGCGCGTCCTGCAGACCGGCCTCACCCCACGGGTGATCAGCGACGACGAGCTGGCCGACCTGGGGACGACGGTCGCCCCCGTCGCCGGCCGCTGGGCCTACTACCTCCAGCTCGTCGAGCAGTCCGCGTCCCCACGGAATTCCTGAGGAGCAGCCAGTGAAGATCGACGCCTTCTGTCACATCATGCCGCGCCCGTACTACGACAAGTTCTTCTCGCTGGAAGCGTCGGGCGACGTGCTGAACCTGCGCAAGCGGGTGTCCAACATCCCGTCCCTGGTCGACATGGACGTGCGGTTCGGACAGATGGACGAGTTCGGCGCGGACTACCGGCAGATCATCAACATCGCCGCCCCGCCGGTGGAGTACTTCGGGTCGCCGGCGATCTCCCGTGAGCTGAGCCGGATCGGCAACGAGTCCATGGCCGAGCTGGTGCGCAACCACCCGGAGCGGTTCGCCGGGTTCACCGCGTGCGTGCCGATGGACGACCCGGACGCCGCGGTCGAGGAGTTCGAGTACGCGATGACCGAGCTGGGTGCGCTCGGCGCGCAGATCTACACCCACGTCGGCGGCGAGGCGATGGACGCCGAGCGGTTCGATCCCTTCTACGCCAAGGTCGCCGAGCACGGCGCGCTGCTCCAGGTGCACCCGTGCCGCAGCTCGGCGTGGCCGGACTACCCGACCGAGGAGCGTTCCCGCTACGAGATCTGGTGGACCTTCGGCTGGGAGTACGACCTGTCCGCGTTCATGGCGCGCATCGTGTTCTCCGGCGTGTTCGAGCGGTACCCGGACCTGAAGATGCTCATCCACCACGGCGGCAGCATGGTGCCGCACTTCTCCGGCCGGGTCGGCCCCGGCTGGGACCAGCTCGGCGCGCGTACGCCCGAGGACCAGCGCGCCGACATCACCGGCTACCCGCTGACCAAGCGGCCGCTGGACTACTTCAAGATGATGTACGCCGACACCGCGATGTTCGGTGCGGCGCACGCGCTGCGCTGCTCGATCGACTTCTACGGCGCCGACCACGTGCTGTTCGCCTCCGACAGCCCCTACGACCCCGAGCGGGGACCGGGCTACATCCGGGCGACCATCCAGAACCTCAACGAGATCGGCCTCAGCGACGCGGAGAAGGAGGCCATCTTCTCCGGCAACGTCATCCGACTGCTCGGGTTGGCGGTGCCGGCATGACCGACACCGAGGTGCTGGTGGTCGGCGGCGGACCGGTCGGGCTCACCCTGGCGATCGAACTGGGCCAGCGCGGCATCGCGGTCCGGCTGGTCGACCGCAGGCCCGAGATCGGCCGGCTGCCCAAGATGGAGCGCTGCAACGCGCGCACCATGGAGAACTTCCGGCGCCTCGGTATCGCCGACGAGATCCGTGCGGCCGGCCTGCCCGCGGACATCCCGATGGACGTGTTCGTCTGCGTGCGGGACATCACCCGGCCGCCGCTGGTGCACCACCGCTATCCGTCGGTGGCGCAGGCGAAGGAACACGGTCAGGCGGTCAACGACGGCTCGTTGCCGCTGGAGCCCTACCAGCTGATCTCCCAGTACACCCTGGAACCGCTACTGCGCCGGGTAGCCGAGCGCACCCCGGGTGTCGAGGTGCGGTTCGGCCAGGAACTCGTCGACTTCAACCAGGACGGCGATGGCGTGACCGCGCGGCTGCGCGACCGCGACGGTGTCGAACACGACCTCCGCAGCAGCTACCTGGTCGGTGCCGACGGCGCGGGCAGCACCGTCCGACAGCAGCTCGGCGTCGAACTCAGCGGCACCTCGCTGCTGCGGATGCGCCAGGCACTGTTCCGCTGTGACGACCTGTTCGACCGCATCCCGATCGGCCGCGGGCGGCACTACCACATCGCCGACGACCGCTCGTCGTTCCTGATCGTGCAGGACGACACGAAGCACTTCTCCCTGCACGCCACAGTGGACAGCGACATCGAGATGCCCGCGCTGTTCGAGTCCGTGGTGGGCATGCCGATCGAGTACGAGACGCTCTACGTCGGCGAGTGGACGCAGCGGCTGATGGTCGCCGACCGGTACCGCGACCGGCGGGTGTTCCTGGCCGGGGACGCCGCGCACCTGGTCATCCCGACCGGTGGGCTCGGCATGAACACCGGCGCGGGCGACGCGGTCGACCTGGGCTGGAAGCTCGCCGCCACGCTGCGCGGCTGGGGTGGCGAGGGCCTGCTCGACGCCTACCAGACCGAGCGGCACCTGGTCGGCACGCGGGCGGTCGCCGCGTCCGGCAAGGCCGCCGCGGGCCGTCGGCGCTGGCGTTCACTCTGGCGGCCGGAGATCACCGGGGACAGCCCGGCGGGGGCGGCGGTGCGCACCGAACTGGCCGAGGTCGCCGACCGGGAACAGCGCTGGAGCAACGACCTGCTCGGCATCGAGCTGGGCTACCGCTACGAGGGTTCCCCACTGATCGCGGCCGAACCCGGCCAGGGCCCGAGCCTGGAGAGCTTCAGCTACCAGCCGACCACCTGGCCCGGCGCCCGGCTGCCGCACCTGTGGTTGGCCGACGGCACCGCGATCCAGGACCACCTCGGTCCCGGCTACACGATGCTGCACGCCCCGGGCGTCGACGTGCCGGCCGAGATCGGCGCGTGCTTCGAGCACTACGGCGCGCCCTACACGACCTTCGAGGTCCGCTCGCCGGCGGCGACCGCCGTCTACGGGGACCATCCGCTGATTCTGGTGCGGCCCGACCTGCACGTGGCATGGCGGGGGAGTCGACTCGACGACCCGTCGACGCTCGTCGCGCAGGTGACCGGCCACGCCGCGACACCGCTGCTGCCGGCGGCGCCGCACGGGCGTCCATGACCTGACCGGGCGCGAGATCGGTTTCGCACTGACGCGAGATTCGAGAGGACAACGCCGTGAGAACTGCGACCTTACTTTCCTCTGGTGGACATCGGCTGGCAGCACTGGCTGTCGGCGGGATCTGCGCGCTCGCGCTGGCCGCGTGCGGCAGCTCAGCCAGCAGCGCCGGCGGGGACCAGTCCGTGACGGTGGCCATTCCACCGGTCGTGTCCGGTGTGGACGTCTACGTCGCCCAGGAACAGGGTTTCTTCAGCCGCCACCACCTCACCGTGTCGGTCAAGGTGCTCAACGGTGGCGCGGCGATCGTGCCGGCGATGGAGAGCGGCGCGGTGGACATCGGCGAGACCAACGTCGTCTCGGTGATCCAGGGTGCCAGCCACAACATCGCCGAACCCTGCTTCACCGGTGCCAACACCGACCCCTCGACCGGTGCCTATCTCAGCCTGGTCACCAGCAAGGGCTCCGGGGTGACCACCGCGGCGGGACTGCGCGGCCGGACCGTCGCGGTGAACGCGACCAACGGGGTGAACCAACTGCTGGTCCAGGCCTACCTGGACGCGCACGGCGTCAGCCCGACCTCGGTGCACTTCATCTCCTTGCAGTACGCCGACATGCCGCAGGCGCTCAACTCCAACCGGGTGGCCGCGGCGGTGACCTCGGAACCGTTCACCACCATCTCGGTCGGCAACGGCAACCATCTGCTGACCGGCAACCCGCTGCAGTCGGTGCCCGGCACGCCGACCTACTCGTGCTGGAACGCGTCGGCGAAGTGGTTGTCCGACAACCACACGGCCGCGGCCGACTACGCCGCGGCGATGAGCGACACCGATGCCTGGATCGCCGCCAACCCGGCGAAGTTCCGGACCATCGCGGCGAAACACCTCACCATCGCGCCGGCCACATTGGCGAAGATCACCTTGCCGGTGTTCACCGCCGAACTGTCCCAACAGGACATCACGGCCTGGGAGACGGTGGCGCACAAGTACGGGCTGATCCCCAGCTCGCCGAAGAACTCCGACGTGCTGTCCCCGGTCTCGGCAGGTAGCTGATGACAATGACCCGACCGACAACCTCCTCACCTCCCACCGGGACACCACCGCGGGCGGTCCCGGTCCGACGCCGCGCCCGTGGCCGGCTGCGCCGGTTCCGTGGACTCGTCGGCGTGGTCGTCGCGTTCGCGATCTGGGCGCTGGTCAGCCGGACCGGCCTGGTCAGCGCGAACGACCTGCCCACCATTCCGGCGGTCGCGCAGGCGTTCGGCACGTCCTGGAGCCCGATCCTGGCCGGCCTGGGCACCACCGTCGAGGGCCTGTTCCTCGGCCTGGCCATCGCGGCCGTCGCCGGCGCCGTGCTCGGCGTGCTCGTCGGCCTGTCGCTGTGGGCGGACGCCGCCACCGACATCCTGGTCCGGATGATGCGGCCGATGCCCTCGCTCGCGCTCATCCCGATCGCGATCCTGGTCGCCGGGCTCGGCACCGAGATGACCGCCGGGCTGGTCGCGTTCGCCGCGTTCTGGCCGGTGTTCATCAACACCCGGTACGCCGCCAACAGCGTCGACCCGCGTTACGTCGACACGGCTCGATCGCTGGGCTTCAGCCAGTGGGAACTCGTCCGGCGGGTGGTGCTGCCCAGCGTCGCCCCCGGCTTCGGCACCGGTCTGCGCATCTCGGCCGGGGTGGCGATCGTGGCGACCATCTCGGTGGAACTCGTCGCCGGCACCGGCGGACTCGGTGGCTTCGTGCTCTCCGCCGAACAGGGCGGCGCCACCGCGCAGCTCTACGCCGGCCTGATCGTCGGCGGTGTGCTCGGCTGGCTGCTCAACCTCGTGTTGTCGACGCTGACCCGCCGGCTGATGCCCTGGCAGGCCGCGGTGGAGAAGCGAGGGGAGAACTGATGGCCGTGCTGCGTTCGACCACCATCCGGCGACCGCTGCCGCAACGACGGTTCGTCCGCCCGGTGATCGGCTGGGCCGGCGTGCTGGTGGTCGCCCTCGGCTGGCAGCTGCTCGCGGTTGCCTTGAACACCAGCATCTTCCCGACCTTCATCACCACGATGCAGGCCGTCGGCACGGTGTTGTCCGGCCCCGCGCTCAGCCAGGACGTGCTGCCCTCGGTCGAACGCGCGTTGGCCGGTTTCGCGATCAGCGCGGTGCTCGGCGTCGTGGTCGGCCTGGCCCTCGGCTACTACCGCAGGCTGGGTGACTACTGCGCCACCCTGGTGGACTTCCTGCGGTCGCTGCCCACGCCACTGTTCGTGCCGCTGGCCATCGTGCTGCTCGGCCTGGGCAGCCAGATGGTGGTGGCCATCGTGGTCAGCGCGGCGGTGTGGCCGGTGCTGCTCAACGCGTTCGACGCCGCCCGTCGGGTCGAACCGCTGCACCTGGACACCGCCCGTGCGCTGGGTCTGCGGGGCGTGGCGCTGTTCCGTCGGGTGCTCTTCCCGGCCACCCTGCCCTCGATCGTCGCCGGCCTGCGGATCGCGCTGAGCACGTCGCTGGCCGTGCTGATCATCGCCGAGATCCTCGGCGCCAGCTCCGGGCTCGGCTACTTCATCCAGGACGCCCAGCAGACGTTCGAGGTGCCCGAGACGTATGCCGGCGTGGTCATCCTCGCCGCCCTGGGCTGGCTGTTCGACACGCTCTTCCTGGCTGCCGAGCACCGCTGGCTGCGCTGGGACCAAGCAACCGCTGGAGGCAACCGTGTCTGAAGTGCTGCTCGACGTCGCCGGCCTCGGCAAGAGCCTGACCTCGACCAGTGGTGACACCCTGCTCATCAACACCGACATCAACCTGAGCCTGCGGACCGGCGAGTTCGTCTCCATCGTCGGCCCGTCCGGCGGCGGCAAGACCACTCTGCTGCGCACTCTGAGCGGCCTGGCCCGACCGGACACCGGCACGGTCAGCCATCGGGGGGCCACCGTCGAGGGGGTGCCGCCCTGGATGTCGATCGTCTTCCAGGACTACACGAAGACGCTCTACCCGTGGCTCACCGTCGAGAAGAACGTCCGGCTGGCCATCCGCGACGTACCGAAGGCACCGGCCAGGCAGCGGGTCGAGGCGGCGTTGGCGCAGATGGGTCTGTCCGGGTTCGCCGACCGGTACCCGTGGGAGCTCTCCGGCGGCATGCAGCAGCGTGTCGCGCTGGCCCGGGCGATGATCTGCGAGCCCGAGGTGCTCTTCATGGACGAACCGTTCGCCTCGGTCGATGCGCTGACCAGGTCGAAGCTTGAGGACACCGTGTTGGGACTGTGGCAGCAGGCCGGCATGGCCGTGCTGCTGGTCACCCACGACATCGGTGAGGCGGTCTACCTCAGCGACCGGGTGCTGGTGCTGTCCGCCCGCCCGTCGACCATCATCGACACCGTCGAGATCGACCTGCCGCGCCCGCGCGCCCAGGCCACCACCCGCACGCTGCCGCGCTTCCACGAACTGCACTCGACCGTGCTGGCCGGCGTGGAGGACCCGCAGTCGAGCGAGGTGGCGGCCCGATGACCGCACCGCTCCGGCTCACCCTCGCCACCAGCTACTACGACCAGGTGGCCGACATCCTGTCCGGCCGGCAGTCCGTCGAGGGCGTCGAACTGCACTGTCTTCAGCTGACGGTCGAGGAGATCTTCCAGCGCTTCCTGCGGTTCCGCGAATGGGACGTCTCCGAGCTGTCGATGGCCGGCTACGTCGCGATGATCGCCGCCGGCGACACCTCCCTGGTCGGGCTGCCGATCTTCCCCTCCCGGGTGTTCCGGCACTCCTCCGTCTACGTCCGCACCGGCGACATCACCACGCCGGAACAGTTGCGCGGCAAGCGGATCGGCGTGCCGGAATGGGCGCAGACGGCGACCGTCTACCTGCGCGCGCTGCTGGTGGACGAGTGGCAGATCCCGCTCACCGAGGTCGACTGGGTGCAGGCCGGCGTCAACGACCCCGGTCGGGAGGAGAAGGCCGAGATCCACCTGCCGGCGGGCGTCTCGCTGACCCCGGCGCCCGAGCGCAGCCTCGACGAGATGCTGCTCGCCGGCGACCTGGACGCCGTCTTCAGCGCCCACCCCCCGACCAGCTACCTCACCGGTGATCCGCGGGTGACCCGGCTGTTCGAGCGGGACTACCCGACGGTCGAAGAGGAGTACGGGCGACGTACCGGGATCGTGCCGATCATGCACCTGATGGTGGTGCGCCGGGAGGTGTTCGACGCGGAGCCCTGGCTCGGCCCGAACCTGCTCACCGCGTTCGAACGTGCCCGGGACGCCTCCGTGCGCCGGCTGGGTCGCGCTCCCGGCGGGCCGGGCAGCCCCGTGCCGCTGCTGTGGACCGCGGCCGAGCTGGCCCGAACGGCCTCGGTGTTCGGCGGCCAGGTGTGGCCCTACGGCGTCGCGGCCAACCGGCGAACGCTGGACGCCTTCTGCGACTGGTGCCACCAGCAGGGCGTCACCGCCCGCCGGGTCACGCTCGACGAGCTCTTCCCGCCGTCGGTCGGCTTCACCCCGCGTACCTAGATCCTGCTCACCTGGGAGGTCAACGATGAGTTCCCCACTGCGACGATTCGGCTGGGCAGCTGTGGTCCTGCTGATCGGCGCCGGCGCACTGGCCGGCTGCGGCGGCTCCAGCGGCTCCAGCGGCGATGCCAACCAACTCGTCGTCGGCATCCCGCCGGTGGTCGAGATCGGCGACCTCTACGTCGCCCAGAGCCAGGGCCTGTTCGGCAAGCGCGGGCTGACCGTGTCGATCCATGACATCAACGGCGGCGCGCAGCTCGTGCCGGCACTACAGTCCGACGCGCTGCAGGTCGGCCAGTCCAACCTCGTCTCGGTTCTCCAGGCGCAGCAACAGAAACTGAACCTCAAGTGCTTCACCGGCGCCTACACCTCACCCAGCGGGCCGGAACTCTCGTTGCTGGTGTCACCGAAGGACGCCGCCATCACCACGCCGGCCGGGCTGGCCGGCAAGACCATCGCGGTGAACACCCTGGCCAACTCCAACCAGCTCGTCGCCGACGCCTACCTGGCCAAGGCCGGGGTCGACCCGAGCACGGTGCACTTCGTCGCGCTCGCCTACCCGGACATGCCCGGTGCGCTCGCCGCCGGCCGGGTGAACGCGGCGATCACCGACGAGCCGTTCACCACCATGGCCCACCAACAGGGGTCGAAGATCCTGGTCGCGCAGCCCGACTCGGCCATCGCACCGCACCCGAGTTATCCCTGCTGGGTCGCGACGAGTTCGTGGCTCAGCGCGCACCGGCAGCAGGCCGCCGAGTTCGTCGCCGCGCTCACCGAGGCGGACGCCTACATGGCCGCGCACCCGACCTATCTCAGCTCGATCCTGCCCAAGTACACGAGTGTGACGGCCGCCCTGGCGAAAATGGTGGTACTGCCCAACTTCTCCACCTCGTTGACGGTCGCCGACGTGCAGCCGTGGTCGGCCGCGGCGGCGAAGTTCCACATCACCAAGGAAACCGTGGAACCGTCGTCCATCCTCGACATCGTCCAACCAGCTAAGTGACCGACCTGGCGCCGGCGATCGAGGCGCGGCGGTCGGGGAGCGGTTGCTGATGAGTGGCGGACGACCGCGCCGAGTTCAGCCCTCGCTACCGCCCGGCCGCATGGGATCATGCGGCATGACCGTGCTGGGTGTCGTGTTCCGTCCGCAGTCCCCACCCGAACGGCTGCGCGAGGTGGTCGTCGCCGCTGATCAGGCCGGTGTCGCCGAGCTGTGGCTGTGGGAGGACTGCTTCCTGGAAGGCGGCCTGACCGCCGCGGCGGCCGCGCTCGCCTGGTCCGAGCGGCTGCACGTCGGTATCGGGCTGCTGCCGGTGCCGCTGCGTAATCCGGCGGTGGTCGCGATGGAGGTCGCCACGCTCAGCAGGCTGTTCCCGGGCCGGTTCGTCGCCGGGCTCGGCCACGGCGTGCAGGACTGGATGGCCCAGGTCGGCGCCGGGGTGGACGGCCCGATGGCGCTGCTGCGCGAACACACCACCGCCGTGCGCGACCTGCTGCACGGCCGGACCGTGGACCTCGACGGCCGGTTCATCCAGCTCGCCGCGGTGACGCTCGACTGGCCGCCGGCCGAGATACCCACGTTGCTGATCGGCGGCCGCGGGCCACGCACCGTGCGGCTGGCCGGTGAGCTGACCGACGGCGTGCTGCTGGACTCGTCGGCCGGCCCAGAGGACATTCGCCGCGCCCGCGAACTGCTGGCCGAGGGGCGCGCCGCCGCTGGTCGGGAGGGGACGGGGCAGGTCACCGTCTACACCGGGCTGGACACCACCGCGCCGGGCCTGCGGGACCGGGTGGCCGAGCGGATCGGCGTGCTCGCCGAGGCCGGTGCGGACACCGTGGTCCTCCAGGCCGGGGGAGACCAACCCGACCCGACTCCGTTGATCGAGACACTCGCAAACCTCTGACCTCGGCTGCTACCGTCCGATCGTGTCGAGTCCCGTATCCAGCACTCGCGTCGTCGACCTCGGACCGGCGCAGGACTTCGGTCAACTTCCCGCACCCGTGGTGATCGCCGACGCGCCGTACTTCCTGGTGCGCGACAAGCACGGCTGGCGTCTCCTGTCGGCGGTGTGTCCGCACCTGGGCGGCACCATCGAGGACTGCGGCGACGTGTTGCGGTGTCCGAACCACAGCTGGGCGTTCAAGCGGGAGACCGGGGTGTCCACCGGCTTCGCCCGGCTGGACATGTCGGCCTACGTCGTCGAGGAGCGGAACGGCTCGCTGTTCGCGCACGCCGCCGAGCACGGCTGGAGCGGTGTCCGGGCGCGGCAGCGGGAGGAGACGGCGGCCCGAATCGCGCGCTCACGTATGGCCTGAGCCACACCAATCGGGTGACGCGACCGTCCGCACCGCGCTGATCAGCAACTTTGTTCCGGCGTCG
Organism: Pseudonocardiaceae bacterium; assembly: GCA_036268615.1. Lineage (GTDB taxonomy): Bacteria > Actinomycetota > Actinomycetes > Mycobacteriales > Pseudonocardiaceae > DATATV01. The sequence goes on along the minus strand of DATATV010000161.1, from coordinate 212 downwards.
AGCTGTGACCCCAAGAAAACCGCAGGTCAACGGGGTGTGGATGGCGATTTGACTTCGTGTTGGCGTCCGCGTAACTTTCTCTCTGCCAGCGCGGAACGGCGCCGGAAAGCCGAAAGGCTCCCGGGACCGGGCGCGGCACGGGTCACGAACCAAGCTCTCACCGAACAGTGATAGAGTGGGTGACCTGAGGGTTCGTAAGCAGGCTTCACTGG
>DATATV010000160.1:0-53011 GCA_036268615.1 Pseudonocardiaceae bacterium | reverse complement strand
GTTGCTGGTGGACATCGCGTCCACCACCTGGAACAACTGAGCCGCGGTGGACTCGGCAGCCGCGGCGGCCGCGTCCGGCGCGGTAGCCGCGAGACCCTGCAGCCCGGTCTCGACCCGGCTGATCAGACCGCCGTAGTACTGCATCACCTGCGCCTGGGTGGCCTGCCGGTTGTCGACCTGCGCGCGGATCGCTGGTAACTGGGCGACCAGCTGCCCGAACGCATCGGTCATTCCGCGCATACCGGTCGGATTGACCTCGGTCAGCGCGCTGGCCAGCGAGTCGACCTTCGGCAGCGTCGCGTTCACGAGTTCGCGCTGCTGGGGCAGGGCGGCGGAGTCACCGGTGTCCCCGCCGAGTCGCAGCAGGCTGAGCCTGCGCTCCTCGGCGACCTGGCTGGTGAACTGGATGCCCGGCCCGATGGCCTGCTCGACCCGGCTGGACCAGGTCTGCGCGCTGATGCCCTGGCTCACCAGGTATCCCGCCGCGCCGACCCCGACCACCAGCAGCGCGACCGCCGGAATCAGCGCGATGGCCAACACCCGAAACCGAATGGTGCGTACCTTCAGTCGCCAGCCGCCGGACATGCCGAAATCCGGCGTATCCTCATTCACAACCATGGCTTCCCGGACTTTCCGCTAGTCCCTGTCCAGAGCGATGTAACGGCAGATGCCCAAGCCCCGATCATCGCCGTACCCTAGCGGTGTTCACCCGTAAGAGTGAAGGCCGATGCGGCAAGAGGACGTTTTCCGTCGATCACCTACCATCGCGGGGTTCACCAACGGGTCGTTCGGCGGTAACCAACCGCTCAGCGACCAGCCGCTCAGCCGGCCGCCGCCGGGCGATCGGTCGGCGGCGGCCAGGAGCCGTTGTCGAGGGACCCGTTGGTGCCGTTCGTGGCCGCACGGCCGATCGGTCCCTGCAGGACCAACGGGTCGAAGGCAGTGCTCAGCGACGGTGGCACGGCACCACTCTCGATCAACGAGCGGAACAGCTCGGGCACCTCGGTGTTGTTGGCGGCCGCGGAAAGCTGCGCCAGCGTGCCGATCAGCGCGACGGTTTCCCTGACCTGGCCGAAGTCCCTGGCCAGCCACCACACCACCGCACTACCGGGGCTGGCCAACACGTCCTGGGTGAGGTATGCGCGCTTGCGCTGCTCGTGGTTGCGTTCCCGCTCCCAGAGTTCCTCGTCCTTGCGTACGTCGGCGAGCTTGAGCAGCCGTTCCTGGTCGGGCGGCGAGAGCACCAGGCTCACCCGGACCGCCCACGCCTCCACCTGGCCGGTTCGCTCCGGTTGCATCGTGCCCAGCGCCGCGTTCAGCTTATGCTGTACCACCTCGTGGTCGGCGGGGTGCTCGGTCGCGGTGATCTCGTAGGCGCGGCCGATGACGGCGTTGGTCGCCAGCGCGACCGGATTGCCGTGCGGCAGGCCGACAAAACCGGGCACCGGACGCCAGTGGACGGTCGCGGAGAAGTCGAACCGGTAGTCCGGTTGGGCGCTGGCCAGGGAAACGCTCGTGATTGTCGCGACCGGATTCACCGTCGCGGGCACGGTCCGGGTCGGCGATTCGAGCAGTGGCGCGGTTCGTTCGGCCGATGCGACCGGGTGACTGGTAACCGGCCTGTCCTGTTCGGCGAAGCTGTCCCGCAGCCGCTGTTGGGCGCGCCGGAAGGTCAGGCTGCGGCCGATCATCCCGACGGCCACCAGCAGCACCACGGCGATCAACAACCATTGCCACATCGGCCAACCGAAGCCCAAGCCGACCGCGGCCGGTACCAGCACGGCGATCGCGGCCAGCAGTCCGAGCAGGATCTTGTCCTCGCGGTTCATCCGTGTCTCCTCGGCCTGACCCCCTCACACCGAAATTACTATTCGGATATCGGTGGGGATACCGAGAAACGTGGGACTTTGGGGAACTTCTCGATTAATTGATCAGTAGCGTCGACCGGTCATCGGATGCGGGCTGACCTTGAATTTCGGCGTAGGCGACTGGTTCCATTCAGCGGCCCGAATCGCCCGCAGCGCGGCTTTCCGTGACTGTGTGTCCAGTCGGTCGATAAAGACTACGCCGTCCAGGTGATCGGTTTCGTGTTGCAGACAGCGGGACAGTTCGCCGGTGCCCACTACCTGCAGTGGTCGGCCGTGCTGGTCGGCGCCCTTGGCGACCACGTTCAGCCGCCGGACGGTGTCGAAGTACAGGCCGGGGATGGACAGGCAGCCTTCCGGACCGTCCTGCTCCTGCTCGTCGGGGAAGTCGAGCACCGGGTTGACCAGGTGGCCCGACACCCCGTCGACGTGGAAGACGAACACCCGGGACAGCACGCCGATCTGGGTGGCCGCCAGGCCACTGCCGCGCTGGTCGCGCAGGGTCTCGGTCAGGTCGGTGACCAGCCGGCGCAGGTCCCGGTCGAACTCGGTGACCTGGTCGGCGCGCTCGCGCAGCACCGGGTCGCCGAACAGGCGCACGTCGCGCACCGCCATCGCCGTCAGTCCTTCCGGATGGTTGCCGTCAGCTTTGCAAACAAGGATACTTTGCAAAGTGATCGAACGGAAGATCGAGACTGCCGAGTTCCTGGCCCACCCGGTGCGCGCCGGCCTGCTCGACCTGCTTCGCGAGCACGGTTCGGTGACGGCCACCGACGCGGCCCGGGCGCTCGGGCACAGCAGTGGCCTGTGCTCGTTCCATCTGCGCCAACTGGCCCGGTTCGGCCACGTGGAGGAGGTTCCGGTCGGCGGGGGACGGGCCAAGCCGTGGCGGCTGGCCGCGCCGGTGATCACCGAGCCGCCCGCGGCCTTCGGTGAGCTCGCCAGGGGTCTGGAGGACGAGAGCTACCGGCGGTGGCGCGAGCAGCGGCCACAGGCGCCCGCGGAGTGGCGGGTCGATGAGGCGTTCAGCTCGGTGCTCCATCTGACGCCGGATGAACTCGCCGAGGTCGCCGACGGGATTCGGGAGGTGCTCGGGCGATATGCCGACCGGGAGCATCGACCGCTGAACCGACCGGCCGGGGCCGGGCCGGTCGCGGTGCTGGCTCGGGTGTTTCCGCTTCTCGGGACTGGCGGGAGGTAGGTGGTCGGGGTCGCTTCTCGGGCTGGCGGTCGATCAGGGATCAGGGTCGGTGCGCGGGGGCTGACGAGGGGGCCGGTCAGGGTCGCTTCGCTCCTGGTCCTGCCTCGTCGCTGTCGCGACAGGACCAGCTAGAGATAGGTTGCCGTGGTCCCGCTGAGGGGAAGTGCGTTCAGGCCGAGTTTCCGGTGGTCCCACGACCGGACCCGCTCGGCGTCCACCCGCACGACGACCCGCTTGTTCATCATCGCGGCGACCCCCGGCCGCAGATCCTCGGTGTACGGGCCGGTGTAGCGCTCCCACACGTCCACGCCGACCCGCCAGATCGCGTCCGGGTCCTCGACGATCACGGCCCGGCCCTCGATGGCGACCCCGCGCAGCGCGTCGTAGGTCAGCCCGTCCTCGATCATCACGGTCACCCGGTCGTCGCGCCGCAGGTTGACCGCCTTCTGCGACTTCGCCTTGGTCTCGAACCAGATCTGGCCGTCCAGCACCGCGAACCACATCGCCACCAGGTGCGGCAGCCCGGTCGGGCCGATGGTGGCCAGGGTGGCCGTGCGGCTGTGTTCGACGAACGTGGCCACCTCGTCGTCGGTCATCGTGATCTGCGCCCGCTGGTTGGCTGCCATCCCGGCATGATCTCAGAACGGCCGGGGCCCGGTATAGACGCCGGTGGCCCGGAAACGGAGGCCCGGCTCGCGGAACTCCTCGATCGCGTGCGCCACCCAGCCCGCCACCCTGGCCAGCCCGAAGATCAGCTCCCCGGCGTCCGGCCGCAGGTCCAGCGCGTGCACGAGCGCGGCCAGCGTGAGGTCGACGTTGACGAACGTGTCCACCCGGCGGGTCAGTTCGGCCCGCACCGCCGTCACCGTGTCGAGCACCGCGGCCACCCGGGCGTCGCCGCGCGCCAGGTCGCCCAGCCGAGCCAGGATCAACTCGGCCCTCGGGTCCTGCCGGGTGTAGACCCGGTGGCCGAAGCCGGGCAGGTGTTCGTCGGCGCGCAGCCGGTCGGCGATCGCGGCCACCGGGTTGTCCAGCGCGTCCCGCAGGAACCGGTAGGCCAGCCCGACACTCGCCCCGTGATAGCGGCCGTCCAGCGCGCCCAGCCCGGCCGAGACGACCGCGTAGACATCCGCGCGCGCACTGGCCGCCACTCGCGCGGCGAGCGTGGACACCGCGAGATCGTGGTCGGCCATCAGCACCAGCACGGCGTTGAGCAGTTCGACGTGCGCTCGCACCGGCGGTCGGGCGGTCAGCTTCGGCCAGAGCCGCTGCGCGAGGCGCGGCCCGCCCGGCTCGGCGGCGCCGGGGTGGGTGGGCAGCGCCTCGGTGATCACCGCGAGCAGGTGCTCGGCGCCGCGCACGACGGCCGGCCCGCTCAGGTCGAAGCGCAGCGGGTCGGCTGCGCCGAGGGCGGCGGCGGCCATCCGGACCTGGTCGGTCAGCCGCGCGGTGACCGGCAGCGGGCGCAGCGCCGCGCGGACCATCTCGACCAGTTCGTCGGGGGCGGAAAACGTTGTGGCGTCAGTGAGTTCTGCGGTCCACAGCCAGCGCGCCACCGACTCGAACGAGTGCGTGCCGGCCAGTTCGACCGCGTCCCGGCCGCGGTAGTAGAGGCGGTCGCGGTCCAGCAGGGTGAGCCGGGTGTGGATGCGTTCCAGCGAGCCGACCGGGGTGTGCCGGCCGCCCACCCGGTTGGCCACCGCCTCGACCTCGTCGGAGGCGAACCGGCTGCCGCGCGCGCCGCCGAGCCGGATGCTGGTCAGCAGGCCGCGACTCACGTAGGCGTAGACCGTGTCCGGCTTCACACCCAGCCGTTGGGCCACCTGCGCGGTGGTCAGGTAGTCCGTCTCCGCCATGACCTGCACAAACTCCGTTCCGGTCGGCGCCGACATTGATCCGGTCAATATTGACGGTACTTGATTCGAAGGTTGACAGTATGGACAGGGGTTGACGCGGTTCACGAACGAGGAGGTTCTCCATGGCGGTCAGCGGTGTCGAGGCGATCGAGGTGCCCCGCGGCCTGAAGAACGTGGTGGTGACGAGTACCGAGATCGGGGACGTGCGCGGCACCGAGGGCTTCTACCACTACCGGCAGTACTCGGCGATCGAGCTGGCCGGGAAGCGCACCTTCGAGGACGTCTGGTTCCTGTTCGTCGAGGGGCGGCTGCCCACTGCCGAGGAACGCAGCGCGTTCGCCGCGACGGTCGCGCCGCTGCGGGTGCTGCCCGAGGACCTGCGGCCGGTGCTGCGGTCCATCGCGCTGGCCGGCAGCCGGTTCAACCCGCTGGCCGGGCTGCGCACCGCGCTCTCACTGATCGGCGCCGCGCGCAACGTCACGCCGCTGTGGGAGTCCGGCGAGGAGCGCCGGCGCGCGGACGCGCTGCTGGTCAGCGCGGTCACGCCGACGATTCTGGCTGCCCTGTACCGGATTCGGGCCGGGCACGAGCCGCTGGAGCCGCGCGCCGACCTGTCCACGGCGGCGAACTGGCTCTACCTGGTCACCGGCGAGGTGCCCGATCCGGCGCGGGTTCGGGCGATCGAGCAGTACCTGATCTCCACCATCGACCACGGCTTCAACGCGTCCACCTTCACCGCCCGGGTGATCGCGTCCACCGGCGCGGATCTGGTCGCCGCGGTGGCCGGCGCGATCGGCGCGTTCTCCGGACCGCTGCACGGCGGCGCGCCCGACCGCGCGCTGGACGCCCTGGACGAGATCGGGTCGCCGGACAGGATCGACCCGTGGGTGCGGGCGAAGATCACCGCGGGGGACCGGATCATGGGCTTCGGACATGCGGTGTACCGCACCGACGACCCGCGCGCGGTGATGTGCCGGGAGATCGCCATCGGGCTGGCCGCGCACGCCGACCAGCACGGCGTCGACCTGGTCGACTTCGCCACCACGGTGGAACGGCGGGTGACCGACATCCTGGCCGAACTCAAGCCCGGCCGGGAACTGCATGTCAACGTCGAGTTCTACGCCGGGGTGGTGATGGAACTGTGCGGCATCCCGCGGTCGATGTTCACCCCGACGTTCACCGCGAGCCGGGTGGTCGGCTGGTGCGCCAACATCCTGGAACAGGCCAGGGACAGCAAGATCATCCGGCCGATCGCGCGGTACGAGGGGCCGGCGGCGCCGCAGCCGGTTCCGGCCTGATAGCCGGCGGACGGGTCGTCAGCGGTACAGGGTCGCTTCGCTCGTGGCCTGGACGCCGCGGGCGCGACAGGCCGGCCTCAGCGCGGCATCCGTCGCCAGATCGCCCGGGGCAGGACGCGCATCAGTGCGAACACCGGCCGCAGCAGCCCCGGCACCCAGACCTCGCCGCGGTCCTTGCGCAGCGCCGCCACGGTGGCGTCGGCGACCTGGTCCGGGGTGCTGGACAGCGGCGCCGGGGACATCCCCTCGGTCATCCGGCCGATGACAAAACCCGGTCGTACCAACAACAGTCGCACGCCACTGCCGACCAATGCGTCGGCAAGGCCACTGGCGAAACCGTCCAGCCCGGCCTTGGCCGAGCCGTAGACGTAGTTGGCTCGGCGCACCCGCGTCCCGGCCACCGACGAGAACACCACCAGTCGGCCGTTTCCCTGCGCCCGCAACAGGTTCGCCAGGTGGGTCAGCACGCTCACGTGCGCCACGTAGTCGGTGTGCACCACCGCGACGGCGTGCTCGGCGTCCTCCTCGGCCCTCGGCTGGTCGCCGAGAATGCCGAAGGCGACCACCACGACGGCCAGTGGACCGTGCTCGGCGACGATCTTGTCCAACACCGACCGGTGGCCGGCCAGGAAGTCGGCGTCGAACTCCACCCGGGTCACCGTCGCCGCGCCGGCCCGCAGCAGCGCCGTCTCCTCGGCGTCCAGTTCGGCGCTGCGCCGGGCGGCCAGCACAATCGTGTCCGCCTCGCCGCCGCGGACCAGCCGGTCCACCACGGCCAGGCCGATCTCGCTCCGGCCACCCAGCAGCAACACCGTCCCAGTCATGCGCGGCAGTCTGCCGCAGCGCTCAGACCACGGCCGGCTCGGGGCTGACCTGCTCGCCGGTCAGGTCCACGTCCTTGGTCTCCGGCCCCATCAGCGCGCCGATCAGCACCAGCGCACCGCCCAGCACGAGCAGCGCGGCCGCGGTGTAGCCGGCGGGCATGAGGTGGCCCAGCCAGTCCTGGTAGTAGGCGTAGAACGACGTGACGATCAGCGGCGTCGAGTAGCCCAGGCCGAAGCCGCTGCCGCGCAGCGCCGGCGGGAACCGCTCGCACAGGTAGGAGGGCAGTACCGCGAACGTGCTGCCGCCACTGATCCGGATCACGAAGGTGAGCAGCAGCACCGGAAGGAAGCCCGACCACCAGCCGGCACTGATGGTGGCGAACGCGGCCGCGCACACCACCCCGATGCCCACCCCGGACCATGCCATGAACGGCCGCCGGCCCATCTTCTCGCTGAGCACCCCGAGATAGGGGAACAGCGCCGAGTGGATGGCCTGCACGATCACCAGCGCGCCGGTCACCTCGGTCGCGGACACGTGCCCCTGGTACTGCAACGCGCTGGGCAGCAGCCCCGAGGCCAGGTTCGAGGCGAACCAGATGCCCGACATCATCACGAAGACCTGCACGAACTGCCGGCGGGACCGGCCGAACACGACCTCGCGGACCGGGTTGGCCGACTTCTTCACCGACGCCCAGGTGGTCGACTCGGCCACCGTGCGCGAGTAGTAGAGCGTGAACACCAGGCACAGCAACGCGCCGACGACGAAGGGCACCCGCCAGCCCCACACCGAGAACGCCGAGTGCGGGCCGCCCTCCGGCGCGAACCGCAGCGTGACGAAGGTGACCAGGGCGATCGCGCAGTAGGACAGCGGGAAGCCCATCCCGACCAGGCCGCCGTACCAGCCGCGCCGGCCGGTCGGGCTGGCCTCCATCGCCAGTGGGGTGGCGCCGGCGTACTCGCCGCCGAGGAAGATCCCGTCGGTCAGTCGCAGCACGATCAGTAGCACGACGCCGAGCAGGCCCAGCGTCGAGTAGCCGGGCAGGCAGGCGATCAGCGCGGTGCACACCCCGCAGCCGGTCACCGCCCACAGCGTGACCTTGCGCCGACCGACCTTGTCGGCCAGCCGGCCGAAGATCAGCGAGCCGAGCGGGCGGCCGAGCAGGGTGGCGATGAAGATCAGCGAGGTGATGATCGCCCGGTTCCCGCTGGACACCGACGAGGGCAGGAAGTAGTTCATCGCGGGGGTGAGCGCGACCACCGGCAGGTACACGTCGAACATGTCCACGAAGAACCCGAAGGACGCGCCGATCACCGCCGAGCGGGTGTTCGTCTGCCCGGTCACCGGGCCGTGTCCCCGTCCGTGTCCTGGTCCGCGCCGACCAGCCAACGCGTGTTGCGCACCGCCATGGTGTGCACCTCTTCCTCGGTGAAACCGTTGGCCAGCAAGCGATCTGCCAGCAGGGCTAGTCCGTCCTCGACCGGCGGGTTGAACGGCTGGCCCAGGTCGCTGGACAGCACCGAGTGCTCCGGCCCGACCGCCCGGATGTGGTCGAACAGTTCGTCCCAGGAGACCTTGCCGGTGTGCGGGGTGGTGAAGCAGCGCTCCATCAGCGCGCCCTTGGCCGCCAGTTCCCGCTGGGCCTGCACCACCAGCCGCTGCGAGGTGAACTCCGGGTGGGTCACCACGATCCGGGTGACACCCGCCTCGACGGCGGCGTCCACCACGGTGCTGATCTCCGGGCCGGACAGGTGGCCGGTGGCCAGCACCAGGTCGTGCCGGCTGATCACCGCGAGCACCTGCCGGACCTGGTCGGTGACCTGCCCGGACTCGTCCACGACGGCGATCTCGGCCGCGGCCATGCCCCGCTCGCGCAGGTCGTCCTGCAGCGCCGCCCACATCGGCGGGGTCGCGCCGGGCGGGTCGGCGGCGTGGCAGGCGCGCTGGTTGGCGCTGTCCACAGTGGGAAACCAGACGACCTTGGCGCCGCCGCGCGCGGCGATCTCCACCGCGACCGGGTTCATCCCGCCGACCGAGGCGTTCAACGTGATCGCGCCGAGCGCACCGAAGCCGGGGACCACGTTGCGGACCACCTCGGCCCGTTCCGCGGTGGGCACGTAGTGCGACTTCAGTACGAAGCCACCGAGCCCGACCTGCTGGAAGCGGCGGGCGAGGGACACGTCGTCGATGCGCCGGGTCATCACGTCGGGCGCGACGTGGATGTGGGTGTCGTAGCCGCCTGCGACTAGCTTCCTTGCCTGGTCGGAGACGGCGGGTTCGGCTGACATGGCTGCGAAACTAGCCGTCTGACAAGATGGTCACAAGAAGATGTGGCAAAATTGTTGACGATTTTGTCGACGGCCGCGGCCGAGAGCGGCCTTACGGGAGCTGGATGATGAGTGCACCGCGTGCGGGCGAGGCGGCCAAACAGACAGCGCTGGCCGCGCTGCGTCGGGCCGTCCTGATCGGCGACATGGCCCCTGGTCAGCGGCTGGTCGAGGCCGAACTGGCGGACACCTTCGGGGTGACCAGGGCGAGCGTGCGGGCCGCGCTGATCGACCTGACCGCCGAGGGCCTGGTCGAGCGCATCCACAACCGGGGTGCCCGGGTGCGGGTGGTGTCCATCGACGAGGCGGTGGCGATCACCGAGTGCCGGATGGTGTTGGAGGGACTGTGCGCGGCCAAGGCCGCCGAGCGCGCCACCGACGCCCAGATCGACCAGCTGACCGGGCTCGGTCAGCGGATGCGCCAGGCCGTCGCCGACGGCGAGCCGATGAAGTACTCCACCTTCAACCAGGAACTGCACCGCTCGGTCCGGGAGATCTCCGGCCAGTTCGTCGCGACCGACCTGCTCACCCGGCTCAACGGCCAGATCGTCCGGCACCAGTTCCGGCTCGCGCTGCGCTCCGGCCGCCCACAGGTCTCCGTAGTGGAACACGTGGCGATCATCGAGGCGATCGCCCGGCGCGACCCGGCCGCCGCCGAACTGGCCGCCCGGGCCCACCTGCACAGCGTGATCGCCGCGCTGCGCGCCGCCGACGAGGACGAGTCCTGAGCTGATCCCGTTTTCCGGCCGACTCTGCGATCCTGTTCGGATGTCGCAACGCACCGATCCCAGACTCGCCGCCGAACTGGCTGAGCAGGCCGGCCAACTCCTGCTCGAACTGCGGGCGGCGCACCCGGCCGACGGTGACGGCGCCGAGCTGGGTCGGCGCGGCGACTCACTGGCCAACGAGTTCCTGCTGCGCAGGCTGGCCGAGGAACGGCCCGACGACGCGGTGCTGTCCGAAGAGGCCGTCGACGACCCGGCTCGACTGGTCGCCGACCGGGTGTGGATCGTCGACCCGCTGGATGGCACCCGCGAGTTCAGCGTGCCCGGCCGCGCCGACTGGGCGGTGCACGTGGCGCTGTGCGAGCCGGGCCGGGGAATCACCGCCGCCGCGGTCGCCCAGCCGGTCATCGGCCGGGTGCACGCCAGCGACGACCCGCCGCCGGCCACCGGTGGCGCGCCGGGCCGCCGGCCGCGACTGGCGGTCAGCCGCAGCCGCCCGGCCGCGTTCATCACCGACCTGGCCGCCGACCTGGACGCCGAACTCGTGCCGATGGGCTCGGCCGGGGTGAAGGCGATGGCCGTGCTGCGCGGCGAGGTCGATGCCTACGTGCACGCCGGCGGCCAGTGGGAGTGGGACTCGGCGGCGCCGGTGGGGGTCGTGCTGGCCGCCGGGCTGCACGCCTCCCGACTGGACGGCACGCCGCTGACCTACAACGCGCCCCACCCCTACCTGCCCGACCTGGTCATCTGCCGGCCCGAACTGGCCGGCCCGCTGCTGGCCGCGCTGGGCCGGCACTTCGGCTGAGGACGATCCGGCCGGGCGGCCGGCAGCACAATGGTCTTTCGACCTGACAAAGCCAACGAATTGGTTGCGACAGGACGACAATCATTCGCCCCGCGCGGGTGATTGACTATTTCCGATAGGCCATTCGGGGTGCCGTATTCGGGCAGTCGGACGCCGTGACGTGCGCGGCCGGTCACCGCCGGTGATGTGTACAGAAGGGTGATCCACAGAGCTGTTTTGGCTGCTAAGGTCCGCCGGTCATCACCGCGCCCGTGGGGGGTCCCAGACCGACCGGGTGTGGTCAACGATGCGCTACTCGGAGGACGGGATGACCCACAGACGATTTGGCATGAGCCAGGAGACGGATTTACCACACAGACATAGCGGGCAGGGGCGACAGATCCGCCGGCTGCTGACCGCGACCGCGGCGGTAACCCTCAGCATGGCGGCCCTCGGTGCCGCCGGCGCTCCGGCCGCGTTCGCCGGCCCGGCGAACACCGCGCCGCAACGAATCGGCACCGCACCCAAGGCTCCGGCCGGCGCCGCGCCCGCGGCGGCTCCGGCGGCCAGCACCGTCCTCAACCTCGATGTCGAACTGGCACCCCGGAACGCGGCCGCGCTCAGCGGTTTCGTCACCGCGGTGTCCACGCCGGGATCGCCGGAGTACCACCAGTACCTGAGCAAGGGTCAGTTCGCCACCGAGTTCGGCCCGACCACGGCCACGATCAACTCGGTGACCTCGGCGCTGTCCTCGGCCGGGCTCACCCCCGGGAAGGTCTCCGCCGACGGGCTGTCCATCCCGGTGACCGCGACCATCGCCGCGGCCGAGCACGCGCTCGGCGTCGGTTTCGCCGGCTACCGGATGTCCGACGGCCGGGCAACCTACGCCAACACCGCCGCACCCGAACTGGCCGTCCCGGCCGCCTCGGTCACCGACATCCTCGGCCTGAACAACTTCGTCACCAAGGCCGCGGAGCACGTCGGCGAAAAGAAGGTCGCGGCCGCGACGCCGACCACGACCATCCACTCCAACACCCCCCGGTCCAACACGGCCACCCCGCAGGTCTGTAGCCAGCTCAAGACCGAGCTGGACGGCGGCGGCCTGGTGGACGGCAAGGATTACTGGGAGCCGACGACGCTGGGGTCGGCGGGTGCGTACAACTTCAGCCCGCTCTACAACCAGTACGGCAACACCGGTAGTGGCGTGACGATCGCGCTGTTCGAGCTGGAGACCTACAGCCCGGACGACATCAGCACCTACCAGAGTTGCTTCGGTACCAGCGTTCCGCTCAGCAACGTCACCGTGGACGGCGGCCCGAGCGCGCCGGTCGACCTGGGCACCGAGGTCGGCCTTGAGTCCGATTTGGACATCGAGACCGCCATCGGCCTCGCGCCCGGCGCGTCGATCAAGGTCTACCAGGGCCCGGACGCGCAGAACGCGACCGACGGTGACGTGCTGGACGTGTACCGGCAGATGGTCGACGACGACTCCGCTCAGGTGTTGTCGACCAGCTGGGGCAGCTGCGAGCTGGACATCCAGCAGTCCGACCCGGGCTTCTTCGCCGCCGAGTCGACGATCTTCCAGCAGGCGGCCGCCCAGGGGCAGTCGCTCGTGGCGGCTTCCGGCGACAGTGGCTCGACCGGCTGTTACCAGAACCCGTTCTCGACCGTGCCCAGTTCGTTGTCCGCCGATGACCCGGCCAGCCAGCCGGACGTCACCGCGGTCGGCGGCACCAGCATGACCCTGAACGGCGCCACCAGCACCCAGAGCACCTGGAACACCCCGGCCGGGGGTGGCGTGCACGGCGCGGCCAGCGGCGGCGGTGTGTCCGCCGTCGAGCAGCTGTCCGGGGCGTCGAACTACCAGACCGGTTTCACCGGCGCGGGTTATGCCAACTCCTGTGCGTCGGCGGCCGGTTCGACCTGCCGGCAGGTGCCGGACGTGTCCGCACTGGCTGACCCGAACGGCGGTTACCTGATCGCCTACGGCGTCGACGTGAGCGGTGGCTGGTTCTCCATCGGTGGCACGAGTGGTGCGGCGCCGCTGTGGGCCGCACTGGCCGCGTTGGCCGACTCCAGCACCGCGTGTGCGGCCAACGGCAACGTCGGCCTGCTCAACCCGGCGCTGTACGGGCACGCGAGTGCGATGACCGACGTGACCACGGGCAACAACAACGTGCTGGACTCCGGGTACACCGGTGGCCTGTACGCCGCGGGCGCCGGTTACGACCTGGCCACCGGCCTGGGCACGCCCAAGGCCCCGCAGGTGGTCGAGGCGTTGTGTGGCACCAAGACCGCGGCCGCGGGCAGCACCTTCAGCCCGCTCGCACCGGTTCGGGTGCTGGACACGCGTAACGCGACCGGTGTCTCGACCACGACCCCGGTCGGTCCCGGTGGCTTGGTCAGCCTGCAGGTGACCGGTGTCAACGGCGTGCCGGCCAGTGGCGTCACCGCGGTGACCCTGAACGTGACCGTCGCCGACGCCACGCTGGGCAGCTTCCTCACCGTCTACCCGGACGGCACTGCCCGGCCCACCGCCTCGAACCTGAACTTCGTTGCCGGCCAGACGATTCCCAATCTGGTCACGGTTCCGGTCGGGTCGGACGGCAGGGTCGACTTCTACAACTTCCACGGCAGCGTGGATGTGATCGCCGACCTGTTCGGGTACTACTCGACCGGCAGCGGTTCGCTGTACCAGCCGATCTCCCCGGTCCGGGTGCTGGACACCCGGTCGCCGGCGACCGGCGTGCCGACCGCGGCGCCGGTCGGTCCGGGCCAGCACATCAGCCTGCAGATGGCTGGTAGCAACGGTGTTCCGGCCAGTGGCGTCAGCGCGGTCGTGCTGAACGTGACCGCCACCGACGCGACAACCGGCAGCTTCCTGACCGTGTACCCGGACCCGGCGGATCCGAGTGCCCTACCGCCCACCGCGTCGAACCTGAACTTCGTCGCGGGGGACACCATTCCCAACCTCGTGACTGTTCCGGTCGGTGCCGACGGCAAGGTCGCCTTCTACAATTTCCATGGCAATGTCGACGTGGTGGCCGACCTGTTCGGCTACTACACCAGCAGCGGAACGGGCTTCAAGTTCCACCCGTCCACTCCGCACCGCCTGGTGGACACTCGTGGTGGTATCGGTGTCGCTGCCGGCCAGCCGGCTCCGGTCGGTGGCGGCCAGACCCTGGGTCTGCCGCTGACCGACACCAACGGTGTCGGCAACGCCGGTCCGCTGGGCAGCGCCGCGGCGCTGATGCTGAACGTGACGGCCACCGCGCCGACCGCGGGCAGCTTCGTCACCGTGTATCCCTCGGGCGTGGCCAGGGGGACCTGGTCGAACCTGAACTTCTCGCCAGGGGAGACCATTCCGAACGCCGCACTGACCCCGGTCAACGGCAACAGCATTGATTTCTACAACTTCCATGGGAACGTGCAGTTGGTGGTCGACGTGTTCGGCTACTTCTCCGCCAGCTGACCGTCCACACAAGACTGGCCCCACCGGTTTTCCACCGGTGGGGCCAGTTTCGTGTCTCCGGTCAGCTCTCGGCGCGGGCCGGCAGGTCGATCCGGTAGACGGTGGCGCCGGCGTCGCTGAACACCGGGTGCAGCGCGGCCACCGTGCTCAGATTGAGGAACCCGGGGGAGCGGCTGGTCCACGGGTAGATCGCCCGGTCGCCGGCGTACACGTACTGGAGGCCCAGCCGGCGCACCGCGGCCTGCACGGCCGGGTTGGTGTCCAACTGGTTGAGCGAGTGCAGCAGCAGCACCTGGTCGGCCGACAACGGGCCGACCTGGTAGTGCACGAACATCGGCCGTACCCCGGCCACCGAGTACATCCAGGCCGAACCGTCCATCGGATCGTTGAGCACGACCTGCCCCGCCGGCACGAGCCGCGGCAACGCGTTCATCGCCGCCAACTGCTCCGGCCCGACCACGCCCGGCGTGTAGCCGATGGTCATGTGCGTGACATTGCGACCGACGTAACCGCCGCCGGTGATGACCAGCAGCACCGCGCCGACCAGCACCCCGACCACCGGCACGGACACCCGGGGCACCCGCGCGCCCCAGTGCACCACCTCGGCCAGCCCGATACCCACCAGCGAGCAGGCGATCCACGCGACCATCGCGCCGAGCCGCCAGTAGTCGTTCCAGAATGCGCTGGTCAGCACATGCAACACCGGCAGCTTGCCGGTCATCGTCTGGATTCCCAGCAGCGCGAAGATGACACCGGTGGGCAGTAGCCACGCGCCCTGCCGCCGCCAGACCGCGACCACCCCGCCGAGCACAGCCAGCACGGTCAGCACCCACTGGCCGGTCTGGCCCGCGAAGCCGACGTTGAACAGGGCGAGTTGGTGCAGTGAGCCCTTGATCGTGAACGGGGTCGAGTAGTTCGTGGCCACCAGCGTCCCGCTGACCGCGAACACCTGCCGCAGCTGGACCGCGAGCGCGACACCGGACAGCACCGCGACCACCACCAACGACAGCACCTGGCGGCCCAGGTCGCGCCGGTTGACCACCAGCCGGACCAGCAGCCAGCCGAACACCGGGATGCCGACGCACAGCACCGCCGACGGGTGAATGGAGACAACTCCGACGATCGAGCACGCGGCGGCGAGAATCCGTCCCGGATGCGCGGTCAGCTCACCCGAGACGAGCAGGGCCACGACCGCCCCGGACAACCCGACCACGAGCGCGAACGGCCACGCCGGCCGCCAGGTCTGGTCGTAGGGCAGCGCGGAGAACAGGCTGGCCGCGAGCGCCGCGAACGTCGTCGCGAGCACGTTGCCCCGGCTGGCGGCCCAGGTCAGGCAGGCGGCGCCGACCGGGATGATCAGCGCGCAGGAGACCAGAATGCCGGCGTTCACCGCAACGGTCGCCTGCGCGCCGGAGATGGTCAGCACGAGCGCGCCGACCGCGTGCATCGCGGACGGGTAGAAGGTCGGCGCGTGCGTCTCCAGGTTGAGGAACTGCCCGGCGCGCAGCGGGGAGGCCTGCCCGGTCTGCGCGATCCACCGGGTGTAGTTGGTGTGCCAGACCGCGTCCCAGTACTGGCTCACCGCGCCGATTCCGCCGGTGCCGCGCAGGAAGACAATGGTGGCGATCACGGCCGCGCCGCCGATGCCGATGAGTGTCCACCATGGACTGATCGACCGCGGCACACCGGAGGGCGACGCGCCGGACCGGGTGAACCGCGGCAGCACCCAGCGCCGCACCACACCGGCCACCGCCAGCGCGACGAGCAGCATGGCGCCGGCGGTCCAGGGGTTCCACCGGATGCCCAGCACGCCGTACAGCGGGGTGGTCCCGCCGACCAGCCCGAAAGTGATCGGCGCCGCGATGCCGACGGCCACGTGTCGGGGCAGTCCGAGCAGCAGGCCGACCAGCGTTCCGGGCACCACCAACAGCAGCACCCACAACACGACTGCGGACAGCGCTTCCACTGTCACTCTTGGCCTCCCCAGCTGGTCCAACCGACTGCGGCAGCCTATCCACCTGGGTGCGGGCCTTTGTGCAGGTGGTCGTGTCGCACCAGGGACACTCCAGGACCAGGAGCGAGGCGACCCCGAACCACTCCCACCTGCGACGACTCGCGCGGATGGGTCGTCAGGACGAACAACGGGTACCGGCGGAAATTTTGACGAAAATCCAGGACCTCAAGGGGATTCCGGCAGAGGTGGGTTTTTCTGGCGATATTCTGGGCCTTGCGGAGGAGTGGGCTAGTGTCATGTAAATCTGTTGAGTTTACGTAGATGTGACCGGTCATGGTGTTGGCTGGGTGGGTGGAGTTGACGGTGGACCAACAGGCGGAACTGCGGGCCTTGGTGAACAGCCCTGACGTGGCGGCAACGGTGGGCACGCGGGCGCGGATTGTGTTGTGGCGGGCGGAGGGCCGGCAGAAGAAAGAGGTCGCCGAACTGGCGGGGGTGTCGCGGCCGACGGTAGATCTGTGGCTGGCCCGCTATGCGGCCGAGGGTATCGCGGGGTTGCTCGACCAGGCGCACGGTGCGGGCCGGGAGCAGGTCTCCGCCCAGGTCCGGGGCAGGATTCTGGCGGTGTCACGGACCAGCCCGCCGGTCGAGACCGGCTTGTCGCACTGGTCGAGTCGGGAGATGGCCGCCTACATCACCCGGACCGAGCATGTGTCGGTGTCGCATCAGTATGTGGCGACGCTGTGGCGGGAGCACGGGATCAAGCCCCGTCGGCAGGGCACGTTCAAGATCGGCGAGGACCCGGAGTTCGCGGACAAGGTCGCCGATGTCGTCGGGTTGTACCTCAACCCGCTCGGTGGGGCCGCGGTGCTCTCGATGTAAACCCCTCAGATTTACGAGGCACTAGCCAGGCAGAAGCCAGCTGCGGTGGCGAGGGCCAAGGCCGCAGCCCACGGCGGCAGCTGCGAAGAGGCGGTCGAGCCTGCTGCTGTTGGCTGAGAACGTCGGCGCGGCCGTGGTCAGCACGGCTGCGGTGCTGCTGACACCAGTGCCCGGGATCGATTTGCTGGCCGACTGGGGTGCGATCTCGATCGATGCCGCTGTCGGTGCCGCTGACGCGGCGGCGCTGGGTGACGAGGCGGTCGCCGATGACGCAGCGCCAGGGGACGCGGCCGCCGGCCCGGGTGACGCCGGTGCGGCTCCCGCTGACGCAAGCGCTCCAGCGGACGCGGGATCGCCAGGCAGCGGAGATGCCCCGTCGGAGAGTGTGGACAGTGACGCACCGACCTGTAACAGCTTCGCCGGGGGCACGTTGGTCCTGATGGCCGACGGCCCCAGCAAGCCGATCGACCAGGTCAAGGTCGGCGACAAGATCGAGAACTCGACGCCGGACGGACTCGCGCCGCAGACCCATACGGTCACCGCGCTGCACATCACTCAGACCGACCGCGCCTTCGATGACGTGACGGTGTCTACGCCGACTGGGTCGGCGGGGTCACGGTGACCGCTTACCATTTGTTCTGGGATGTCACGACCCAGAGGTGGACGCAAGCCAATGACCTGCATGTGGGAGACCTGCTCGAGACCCCGACCGGCACTGCCCGGGTCACGGCGAGTCGTCAGTACACGACTGCTATCCCGACTTACAACCTCACCATTGATAGCGTCCACACGTACTATGTACTGGCCGGTACCACGCCGGTCCTGGTCCATAACTGCAATGAAGTGGCCGTGGATACAAATGCGATATCCGACGCTTTGACAGGCGGGCGGAGCGCAGATGTTGATGCTGCGCTGAATGGAAGGTCTCCTGTAGTATCGCCAACCGCATATCGAGAACTGCTCGAAGGCGGCCACTCGCCGGAGGGCATCGATGGGTGGATGTCGGCGCGTGGGGGAAGAATTGGGTGCAGAGGGGAGCGTGGATGGCGCGCAGTCTCTGCAGGAGTCGATAAATGAGCTGTGGAAGGGAGCCTTTAAGCCGGTGCTGCATGATGACGATGCCCTTGTGCTGCACTCTGCCCTTGAAGACAACCTATCGCTCATAACGAATGACAAGCGCTTCGCCAAGCTGGGGTTCGGGGCCGCAGCTGTGGATGGTGTGCACGTGATCGAGGTCGGCCGGGTCGACAGCCGGCGCGACTATGTGAGCTGCCGGCGGCGCCGTGGGGTGGGTGGGTCAGGCTGCGTGGACTCGGTGGGCGAGGGCGGATAGGCCCGGCATGGTGGCCTGTTTCGGGCAGGCCATGCGGTCGCCGACCAGACGGCGGACGGCGTTGTGGGTGCGGACCTCGCCGGGAGCGGCGCGCTCGGCGGCCAGCAGGGTGCCGTAGGCGCGGTCGGGTCTGTCGAACCGTGCCCAGGCTTGCGCGGTGTCGACCAACAGCCGGGCGTGGCGTTCGGTGGTGGCCGCCTCGGCGAGCAGATCGTTCGCGCGGTCCAGGTCGCCGGCACGGGCCGCGGCATAGCCAGCGGGCAGGTGCGCATCCCGTACATGGCCAGGTGCTCCGGCGTTGGCTGGGGATCGGTGACGTGCAGATGGGACGCGGCTGCCAGGGTGAGGTTCTGGGCGCGGTCGTGGTGGCCGGCGCGGCGCACGACCGAGGCGACCAGCCGCTGCGCTTCGGCCAAGGTCAGCGGGTCACCAGCGGCGCGGGCGGCGAGCAGGCCCCGATCGGCGGACAACCACTCCAGGCCGGAGGCTTCCAGCTTAATCAGGGCTCTGGTGGCCAGGATGTAGGCCTCGGCGAGCACTTGGTGCGCGGCCGGGTCGGACCGGTGCGCGGCAGTGGCCTCGGCCGCGGCCGGCAGCGCCGGGAACCGCCCTGCCGGCACGTACTGGCAGGTGGCGAAGTCCCGCCCGGCGCTGACCAGGCGCGCGGCGCAACCGGTCCACCGCCACGACCTCGGCGATGCTGGTGGGGTCGAGCAGCACGTTCCCGAGCTGCTGTGCCAGCAGCGCGGCCGGATCCGGATCGCCGGGCACCGCGTTCGCCGTGGTCGGCCACACGCCGGTGGCGCCGGCAGCGACCACGCTGCCGGCGGTCAGGAGAAACCTGCGTCGGCGCACCGGGTCGTCCTCCTCGCGGATCGGGATCCTGACCTGGCCCACCCCTATGACCTGACCCCGGCGTGGGCCGGGTCGACGCGCCTGCGTCGGCCAGGCCGAATACATCCGGGTCCAGGTGCAGCACCTCGGCCAGCCTGCGCAGCAGGGCGGCGTCACGCAGCGGCTGGCGGCCGGTTTCCCACCGGGAGACCTGGCTGGCCGAGTACCCGCAGCGCCGGCCGAGGTCGGCAGTGCGGCTACTCGCCCTCGATCTCGACGCACTTGAGGACCAGCGCGAACTCCAGCCGGGTCACACCGGATCTTATGGCCCAGCAGCCGCCAGTCCTCGTCAACCAGCGTCCAGTAGGCAATCAAACTGCTCCGGCTCCGACACCTGCTTCACGACCGCAGACCGTAGCGCCCATACCGATCACCGAAATTGCAGGCATGTCACCAGTTCTGAACTGCTACAACCCTCCACCTCGCACTTTGGTGGCGCGTTCGGGAGCACTGGGCCGATACAGATGCGGTCACGGCTCCCGGTCGTTGATCTTCGCGGTGAACGCGCGGGCGTCGCCGCCTTCGCCACAGCCGAAGCAGGAACGTGCCGAACACCGCACGCACCCAGAACGCGGTAGAACCGCAGAACGGGCACCGGCCGCGCAGGTCATGATCACTCAACGGCCGCAGCCGCACATGGCGGCCGACCAGGTCGACGATGTTGTCCGGGTCCGGTTGCTGCGCACTGAGGGTGGTCGAGGCGGGTACCCCGGCAGGCTAACGCCGGGGTGCCGGTGGCCACCAGATTCTTGGCGGCGCGGCCGGGCCGATCAGCGCAGCGCGGACTCGGGGATGTGCAGCAGCACGCGTTCCTCACCGTCGCCGCTGTCCAGTCCGCCGTTCACTCCGGCATCGGCATCGGCGTCGGCGGAGGATTCTGGCCGCCGTTGCAGCCAGGGTTGATCCAGCAGCTCACCGATCGGCCACTCGCGTTGCTGGTTGCCGTCGAGCACCAGCACGTGCTCCGGCTGGCCGGCCTCGTTCGCGAACGTGCGCCACCGGACCCCCCGGGAGGTCCGCAGCGGGTCGCGACCGTCCAGAACCGTTTCCATCGCATCGGCCGCCGCGACACAGCCGGGCGGAGCAGGTTGGCCCACGCTGGCACCCCGCCGACCAAGTGCGCGTTGTTCAGGGTGAACAGCATGGCGTGGGTGCGGTGCGGCGCGTTCCAGCCACTGGGCAACGCGGCGGCGACCGAGCGCGCGGACATCACGTAGAGCCAGTCGCCGAACCAGGCCGGACCGGCCTTCTGTCGCCACCATGCTGGTGGCGCCGTCGAAGACCCCGTTGGTGCCGCCGGGATGATGCCCGAACGGGAAGTCAGCGGCCCGGTCCAATGCGGGGTGGGGAACACGTAGTAGACCGGCAGCGGCGGTCCTTCCGGCGGGTTGAGGTAGCGGGCCAGTTGGTGGGTGTCGATCTCCAGCACGTGATTGGCGCCGTGCGCCACGGTCGTCTTCAGCTCCAACGCCAGGGTCTTGCCCCGGCCCGGACGCGGCCAGCCGGGGCAGTTCGGCCAGGACGTCCTCGCCGAAGGTCGGTCACTACAGCGCGCCGTTGGGGAATCGATTGGACAGATAGATGCTGGTCCAGTGCTCCAGCGTCTTCTCCGGGATAGAACGCTTCCGACCAGCAGCCACGGAGTGAGACTATCCGTGCACTGGAGGTTGCCGGGTGGCTTCTTGGCCTGCCTGATCATCCTGGAGGATCGCCGGCGGTGGATCACCGACCTCGAAGTGCCCCGGCGCGATCTGCTGCCCGCTGGACGAAACTCCTGCGCAACCCCGCCCGAGACGTTGCCGGTGACGCCGCTGGCGAACCCGGCCTGACCGCATCGGCGCAAGCTGACAGACACGCCACATCGGCCCGCGGACCGGTTCCGCGGGGCGCCGAGCGCTGCTGTTGTGCCTGTCAGGGCGTGTCGACCAGTTCGATGCCGATTGCGATGACGCCGAGGGCTTCGCGTTCGGGCGGATATATCTGGCGGATGTTGGCCAACTGCTCGTCGCGGGTCGCGGTCGGGTTGACCGAGGCGACCGCTTCGTGGTCGAACATCTCCTCAAAGCTCGCGTAGTGGGCCACTTTCGTGACGCGGGTCAGTACTTGGTCGCCCTGGCAGCGGAACCGGATCAGCGAGCCTTCCTTGATCTTCTTGCGGCTGGAGTCGTTGACCCGGATCTCGGTGGTCTTGCGGCCGGTGGCGATGAGGTCGAAGTAGCGCTTATAGATGCCCATCTCGTGGGCGCGGACGGCGGGTTCGGCGGGGCGGACGGTCATCAGGCGGCCTAGCTCCTTGACGGTGAACGAGCGGAAGAAGTGTTTCGGGTCGGTGAGCAGTTCCCCGACCAGCCAGACCAGCGCGTCGACGTAGTCATCGACGCTGCCGAGCCAAGCGGTGGTGTCCAGCATCCAGGGCTCGACATCCGCGGGCAGGGCGTTGCTGCCCTGCTCGCGCAGCAGCGACTTCGAGAGCTTTGCCCCGGTCGGGGCGAGCACCTGGGGTGTGAAGATCCGCGAGGGCATCCGGGCCGGCGACGTGTCCAGCGCGCCGAGGGCGCCGTCGACGAGTTGGCAGCCGAAGGTCCAGTCGCCGCCTTTCATCATCACGTGCAGCGTGCGGTCGTCGCGGCCCAAGGCGCGTTCCTTGACCAGGTTGCGATAAAGCGTCGCGAGGTCCAGGTAGGGCTGGTCGTCTTCGGGGTCGATGTGGGCCTCGTAGTCGCCGTGGTCGAAGCAGACCGCGGTGAACGTGGCGCCGTCCTCGTCCAGGTGCGCCAGTTTGGTGCGGTCGGCGCGTTTCTCCGCCCACCCGCACTCGGGGCAGGGGATGCGGATGTGCACGACCCCGTGCGAGGGGGCCATCCACCAGCGGATGTCCTCGATGCGTTCCAGGGTGCGCAGGAACTCCGCCCGGAACCCCGGTGTGGCTTGCTGGTCGGTGTAGGTCTCGACGGTGTAGTCGGTGTCGGTGGCCTCGGACAGGGAGTCGAAGAACGCCCGGTAGTAGCGCTGGATCAGCTCATCGATCGCGTCCTTGCCCAGCGCGTGGTAGTAGGTCTGCATGTAGGCGTGGTGCGTTTCCGGGTCGAGCGTGACGTCGTGGGGTGCGTTGTCCAGCGCGCCGAACCGCACGACGGTATCGATGGAGAATTCCCGGCGGGCGATCTTGGCCAGCAGGAACGCCGCGGTCTGGACCAGGTTCGTGCCCAGGTGCGGGGCGCCGTTGATCTGGGTGCCGACCACGAACTCGATCCGGCCCGGCCGGGTCGCCAGGACGCGGGGCCGGAGGATGTCGATCGAGCGCAGCAGCGCGTTGGCAAGGACACTGTTCGGCGAGATCAGCAGCGACGACTTCTCGTTGCGGGACAACGAGTTCACGCTCCTCGGCTGGGTTTGGGCAGGCGCAGGTTGGAGCAGATGAAATCCAGGCGTGCGGTCGCGGAGTTGGGTTCGACGAACACCGGTTCGTAGCCGGCGTCGTAGTAGCCCTGCACGATCAGCTCGTGGACCCGGCGGATCTCCCGCTCGCGGGCCCAGACGATGTCGTCGGGGTCTTCGAACCTGTCTAGCGGGTCCAGCACGAAGATCGCGTCGTAGCGATAGCGTCGGGTCGCGTCCTCCAGTTCCGGGGCCGGGGGCAGGCCGAAGAACCCTTCCCAGCCGTAGCCGTCCGGGATGCCGCGGTTGTAGAATCTGATCCCGGACGTGTGGGCGGTGTATTCGGCGATGAACGCCCCCAGCACCTCCAGGGAGTACTCCCGCCGATCGTCCCGAAGCAGGTGCCGGCCCAGCCGTTCGCGGTGCCGGCGATAGATCTCCCGGCCCGGTTCCTCGACCATGCAAGGAATCCCGGCGTCGTGGATCGCGCCGATCAGGTCGTCCTTGCCCGACGACGGGCCTCCGGTGATGACGTAGCGGCGCGGGTCGCCGCCGGCTGCGGCCTCCAGGGCCGCGGTCAACGCCGGGTTCGTGGTGGTGCTGTTCACTCGGGTGTTCCGTTCTGCTGCTCGGGGATGGCGATGGTGTCGGGTCGTGCGGGGCGGGTGAGGAACCCGTCGACCCAGGTGTTGCCCAGCCCGGTCTCGCCGTGCAGGTTCGCCGTGAATTGCTCTCGGGTGCCGCCGCCGGCGGCGGCCTCGGCCAACCGCGACGCCTGCCCAGGGGTGAGAGCCGGCGTCCAGCCGGCCAGCGCGACCAACTCGTCCACCGACATCTCCAGATCCGGGGCGAACGCGGTGATGTAGCCAATCGCCTCGGCGCGGGCCGCCGCCCACCGCCAGGCGGCAGTCACGGCGGTGTGGATGAGGTCGATCCGGTCGGCGTCCAGGCTGATCAGCCGCTCGACGGCGAGCAGCTCGGCGCGAGCGGCGTAGATCGCCGACCACAACCGGGTCAACTGCTCCTCGTGCTCGGCGACCTCCCAGGCGAACGGGTCCGCCGGAACCGGCTGCCGGCTGGTGACCGGCGCCAGTCGCGGGGCGATCACCGGCAGGCGGGCGAACCGGTCGGCGTCGGCCAACAACTCCCAGGCGATCTTCTCGATCAGCCTGGGCTCCACGCGCTTGCGGAAGTGGTGGACCTCGTGCCCGGCCGCGATGGCGGCCAGCTCACGACGGACGGTGAGGTTCTGGCCCGGTGCGGCTGGCGGCAGCCCGAACAAGGCCCGCGCTGCCGGCGCGTAGCGGGCGTCGTCGAACCGCGCGAGCAGGCCGCGCAGGGTGCCGTCCAGGGCCGCTGTCCGGCTGGCCTCATCACCGGGGTCGGTCGCTCGCGCGACGACTCCCCGCAGGTTCAATAGCGCCTCATCCGCGCTGGCCGGGGTCACCGGCAAGCCGCGTTTGAGCAGCTGCTGAAGCCCTACCACCACCTCGTCGTCGACCTCATTCTCGACTGGGCTTTTTGTGGTCATGAGGCGATTGAACCACGGATGCCCAGAAAATGCCCAGCCCTGGTTTGGAGGAGACGGGGGTGAGGGAGTGCTGGTCACTGCGGTGGCGCGCCGCCGCCGGCCAGCCGGCAGGGGAACGGGATGACGGTGGGATCCGGGCTGGTCAGCGCCTCGCGGAGCTGCGTCCCGGTGATCATCGACAGCGCACGAACCGCACGAGCCGCGTGACCCCTGTTCCTGCGTTGCACGATCGCGGAGCGCCTATCGCGGGCGCTGCATGGGGCTGGGTCCGGCAGATGGCCGTGCGCGGGCCTGCGGTGTGGTCAGAAGGCGGTGTACTGGCCGGTGGGGATGGCGGTGGTCGCGGCGGGTTCTGGTGGGTGTTCGCCCAGGCGGCTGGTGAGCAGTGTGTTGCGGCGCCGGGCTGGCTGGTCCAGGGCGGTGGCCAGGGCGCGGGGGTGTCCGACGAGGACGACGAGTTTCTGGGCGCGGGTGATGGCGGTGTAGAGCAGGTTGCGTTGCAGGAGGATGTGCGGGGTGGCCGTGGTGAGTGGCACGACGACGTAGGGGTATTCGCTGCCCTGGGAGCGGTGCACGGTGATGGCGTAGCCGTGGGCGAGCTGGTCGAGTTCGGTGAAGTCGTAGGTGGCCTCGTCGCCGTCGTCCAGCCGGATGTGGACGGTGTGGTCCTCGGCGTCGATGGCGGTGATGGTGGCGGTCGATCCGTTGAACACGCCGTGCTCGCCCTTGGTGTAGTCGTTGCGGACGGGCATGACCTTGTCGCCCACCCGGAAGGCGCGTTCGTCGGCCCAGTGTTCGGGGCGCTCGTCGTGGGCCGGTTTGCGTTGGGCTTGCAGCAGGCGGCTGAGCGCGATCGCGCCGAGATCGGTGCCGCGTGCCGGGCACAGCATCTGGGCCTGGCTGGGGTCGACGCCTTGTTTGCCGGGCAGTCGGTGCGTGGCGATGTCCACGACCAGGGCGGCGATATCGGTGGGGTCGGTGCCCTCGTCGACGAGGTGGAACCAGAATTCGGGGCTGTTGACTGGGTTCTGGCCGTGGATGACGCGGTGGGCGTTGTCGACGATGCTGCTGCCGGGGCCTTGCCGGAAGACCCGGTTCAACCGCATCGAGGGGATGGCCTCCCACGCGGCAATCCCGCGGAGGCCGACGCCGTACGTCACCAACAGTCCGGCAACAATCAGCCAAGCGACAGCGACCAGCGCCACGGGTGTGGCTGCGATCCAGTTCATCAGTCCCCGTACCTCGTCCGTTCCGCAGCTCAGGCGTGACCAGTTGCATACGCCCAGCCGGCCGAGCGCGCCACTTGTTGCCAACGGAAGCGATTGGACACTGCGCGGTCTCGGGGGAGCCAATCACGTCAGAATACCGATGGTCAACTTCTCTCGCGGCTGCGGAGTCCGCTGCAACTATCTGGCCAGGCTTTGGTCAAATCGCCCCGGCGGGTGCCTGGATGCGCTTTGGTGTTTGGCTGCGCTGATGCCACTTGCGGCGGATGGCGACGGAGTGGCGTCGCGCGCAGCTACGCCCGTGACGATTCGTTTTCGGTCGCTCCTATCCACAGGCCAACTGCACCATCCCCGCGCAGGTGGATAAGGTTCCCAGGTGGTGGAGAGCCTGCGAACCCGATTTGGACCGGCCGCGCAGATGGGCGTCGGTCTCGCGGTCGTGGGCCTTGCCGGGTACGCCTTCCTCGCGCTGGCCGGCCACACGCTCTCCGCCGCCGACGCGGCGGTCCTCTCCAGCCTCTACCTGCTGGTGAACAGCATCGGCCCCGGCCTGTTCAACGCGATGGAGCAGGAGACCAGCCGGGCCACCAGCGCGCAGCTGGCGACCGGTGGCGACCCCCGGGTGGTCGCGCGGCGGGTCGGCACGGTGACGCTGGGGCTGCTGGGACTCGTGTTGCTCGTGCTGGCGGTGGCCGCGCCGCTGCTCATTCATGCGGTCCTGGCCGGCCAGTGGATGCTCTATCTCGCCGTGCTGGTCAGCGTGGTCACCTCGGCGGCCGTTTATCTCGTTCGCGGCCTGCTCGGTGGAATGCAACGATTCGGCGGCTATTCGGCCACGCTCCTGGTTGAAGGGGCGATGCGGCTGCTGCCGTGTCTCGCGTTCGCGGCGAGCGGCTCGCCGGATTCGGTCGTCTATGCGCTCGTGTTCACCGTCGGGTCCGGGTTCGGCGCCCTGGCCGGGCTGCCGTGGCTGCGCCGCCTGCCCGCGAGCACCCAGGCTGTGTCCGGGCCGCCGGTGCGTGCGCTGGCCAGGGCAACCCTGTTGCTCGCCGGATCGACCTTGCTCACCCTGCTGGTCACCAACATCGCGCCGATCGTGGTGACCAGCCGACTCTCCACCGACCCGGCCACCGCGGCCGCGTTCGCCGCCACCTTCGTACTGGTCCGACTCCCGGTACTCGTATTCGCCCCCGTACAGGCGATGCTGCTGCCCGCGCTGACCAAGGCCGCCACCAACGGTGACTTCGCGCTGATGCGGTCCCGGCTGCGGCTGGCGATGTTCGCGGTCGCCGGGATCGGCGCGCTCGGCGTGCTGCTCGCGTTCACCCTCGGCCCGTGGGCGGTCGGCTTCCTGTTCGGCGCGCATGTCCGGCCCTCCGCGCTGGTCGTGGGGCTGCTCGCGGTGAGCACGGTCGGCGTGTTGATCGCGCAGGTGGTGCAGCCCGGGCTGGTCGCGCTCGGCCGGCACCGGTTCGCCACCGGCTCCTGGCTGGTCGGCAGCGTCGTCCTGCTCGTCCTGCTCACGCTGCCCGGGAATCCGGTCACCGTGGCTGTGCTCGGCCAGCTGATCGGCTGCGGGCTGATTGCCGTCAGCATGATCGCCTCACTGTGGCGTGGGCTGCGCCGGGCCCGGCTACCCTTGCCATTCGTGTCGAATCGACCGGAATCGCCCAGAGCGGACGCTGTGCTCATCGTTGTGCCGGCGTGGAACGAGTCGCAGTCGGTCGCCGCGACCGTGCGCGAGATCCGGGCCGCGCTGCCGCTGGCCGCCGTGCTCGTCGTCGACGACGGGTCGACCGACGAGACCGGGAGCGTCGCCGCCGCAGCCGGCGCACGGGTGCTCACGCT
This sequence comes from Pseudonocardiaceae bacterium, assembly GCA_036268615.1. Lineage (GTDB taxonomy): Bacteria > Actinomycetota > Actinomycetes > Mycobacteriales > Pseudonocardiaceae > DATATV01. The sequence goes on along the minus strand of DATATV010000160.1, from coordinate 25,615 downwards.
GCCCTTCAATCTTGGGGTCGGCGGCGCGATGCGGGCCGGTTTCCGGTACGCGGTGCGCAACGGCTACCGGGCCGCGGTCCAGGTGGACGCGGACGGTCAGCACGATCCGGCCGGTGTGCCGGCGCTGCTGTCCGCGCTGGACAGCGCCGATCTGGTCATCGGCTCCCGCTTCGCCGAGCCCGGCGGCTACCACGTGCACGGGCCGCGCAAGTGGGCGATGCGGCTGCTGGCCGTCGTCTTGTCCCGGCTGGCCCGGACCCCGCTGACCGATGTCACCTCCGGTTTCAAAGCCGTCGGTGGCCGTGCGTTGCCGTTGTTCGCCGAGCATTACCCGGTCGAGTATCTGGGTGACACGGTCGAGTCGCTGGTGATCGCGGTGCGTGGCGGTTGTGTGATCGCCGAGGTGCCGGCGCGGATGCGGCCCCGGCGGGGCGGCAATCCCAGCCACGGCCCGTGGAAGTCGGGCGTCTACCTGTTCCGCGCCTGCTTCGCGTTGCTACTCGCGCTGGTCCGCCGGTGGGACCTGACGATGCCCGAACCGGTCGTCGCCCAGCCGGCGCCGCAGGCCGATCCGGTCGGCTGACCGTCATGATCGTCGACATCGTGATGCCCTACTACGGCGACGCGGACCTGATGCGGGCCGCCGTGCGCAGCGTGCTGGCCCAGGACGACCCGCACTGGCGGCTGACCGTGGTGGATGACGGCACGGTCGCGGGCGTGCCGGAGTGGTTCGCCGGACTCGGCGACGATCGCGTGCGCTACCTGCGCAACGAGCACAACCTCGGCGTCACCGGCAACTTCAACAAGTGCCTCGACCTGCTCGAACACGAGGTCGCCGTGCTGATGGGCTGCGACGACCTGCTCCGGCCCAACTACGTGCGGACCGTGCTCGCGGTCTACGCCGACCACCCCGACGCCGGCATCGTGCAGCCCGGCGTGCAGGTGATCGACGAGCACGGCGCGCCGACCCGGACCCTGGTGGACACCGCCAAGCGGTTCGCCTACGCACCGAAGGTGCGCGGCCGGCGGGTGCTCGCCGGCGAGGAACTGGCGGTCAGCCTGCTGCGTGGCGACTGGCTGTACTTCCCGTCGCTGTGCTGGCGGACCGAGGCGCTCAAATCCGTCCGGTTCCGGGCGGACCTGCGGGTCATCCAGGACCTCGCGCTGTTGATCGAGCTCGTGCTGCGCGGCGAACGGCTCGTCGTCGACGACACGCTGGGCTTCAACTATCGCCGGCACGGGGCGAGCGAGTCCTCGGCCACCGCGCTGGACGGCTCCCGGTTCACCGAGGCGACCACGTTCTTCCTGGACACCGCGCGGACCATGGACGAGCACGGCTGGCGGCACGCGGCCCGGGTGTCCCGGTGGCACGTGTCCTCCCGGGTGTTCGCGCTCACCCTGCTGCCGCAGGCCCTCCGGCAGCGCGGATCGGGTGCGGTGCCGGCCTTGTTGCGGCACGCGCTGGGCTGAGCCCGTTACTCCGGGGTGCTGGCCACCAGGATGAACTCGTTGTACGGGAACACGGTGCCGGCCGGGCGGGGGAGCGGGAAGGAGATCCGCCTGCGTTCGGTCAGCCCGAGCTGGGTGGCGATCTCGGCCAGGCCGTCGAAGTCGGTGAACGCGACGTGCGTGCTGTCCGTCGCGTAACCGCGTTCCTGTGGGCAGATGAACACCACGGTCGCGCCGCGGGTGAGGTAACCCAGGTAACCGGCGAGCACCTCGATGGCGGTCGGCCGGGGCAGGTGTTCGATCAGGTGTGCGGCGAGCAGGCCGCCGAACCGGTCGGGCTTGGCGTACTCGGTGCCGGCGAACTCCTCGGTGGTGAACGCGGTCAGTCCACGCTGGCGGCAGACCTCGACGGAGTGCGCGTTGTGGTCGACGCCGACACCGTGCGGGGTCAGGTGCGCCAGGTTGCGGCCAAGGCCACAGCCGACGTCGAGCACCTCACGGTCGCCGAACAGTCGCCGCACGTTCCACCGGTAGGGCGCCTGCACGTCCAGCAGGCGCTTCCACGCCGGCTGTTCGAGGCGGACCAGTCGATCGGTGTAGTCCGCGCCATCGGTTGAATCGGGTGCTGGCACTCGCGGAACTGTACTCAGGCCGGGCGGTCGGTCACGTCCGGCTGCTTGCCGTGCTTGACCTCGTCCACCTCCAGCCGCAGGATCGCCAGGTCTTCGGCGAGCTTGCGGGTTTCGTTCTCCAACCTGGACAGTTCCCAGGACAGATGCAGGGTGACGCAGAACAGGAAGACGACCGCGACGAAGAACAACAGGTTAAGCGGAACGACCACGCCGACCGAGCGGCTGATCAGGTTGAGCAGCTGGGGGAAGACGGTGAGGGCCAGGATCAACACGCCGACCACGAGCCACAACACCGCATACTTCTCGCTGAGTTGGCGGCGGCGGAGCAGCTCGAAGATGCCGGCCAGGACCAGCACACTGCCGACCACCGCCACGATGTACGGGCTCATGCGGTCACGATACCGACCCTAGAATTCGGCGTATGGGCGATGAGCACGCAACGGCGGAGGCGCATGGAACAGCGGCGTGGCACGGTGGCCTGGCGCACGTGAAGGCGACCGAGCTGACCGCGGACACCGCGCAGACGGCCGGTATGCGCCGGTTCGAGGCGATCTCCGGTGGCACGGTCGGTTCGGCGAAGCTGTGGATGGGTCGCACGCACGTCGGTCCGGCGACCAACTCCGGTGACCACCACCACGGCGAGGCGGAGACCGCGATTTACGTCGTGTCCGGCCATCCGGTGTTCGTGTTCGCCCGGGACGGTGCGGAGGTCCGGATCGAGACCGATCCCGGCGACTACGTCTTCGTGCCGCCGTTCGTGCCGCACCGCGAGGAGAATCCGTCCTCCGACGAGGAGGCCGTGGTGGTGATCGCGCGCAGCACCCAGCAGGCCATCGTGATCAATCTGCCCGGCCTGCTGGATGCCTAGTACGGCTCAGGCGACGACTCGGACGGTCCAGAAGTCCGAGGCCAGGCCCGAATCAGTCAGGTACGCGTAGGGCAGGGTGAAGTAACCACCCATTCCCCAGTCGGTTCCCCAGGAGTTTCGCACGATGAAGCGCTGCTGCGCGTCGTCGTAGCCGACCGCGAGGACGGCGTGGCCGCCGATGACCTGCTCGCCGGCGGTGGGCAGCTGCGCCACGCCGGTGGTGGCCACGGTCTCGCTCTCGAAGCTCTGGTACACGGTGAAGCCGAACAGCACCGGGTAACCCGCGGCCAGGCCGCCGCGCAACTGGTCGAGGCTCTGCACGACCCGCTGGTAGCTGGTCACCTTGTTCTTCAGCGCGTCCTCGTAGACCGACTCCGACGGCTTGGTCGCCTCGCGTGAGCCGACCGGGAACTTGCCGTCCGAGTCGGCCGGGACCGGCTCGTAGGGCCATTCCGTCTCCGGCGGCACGCCCTGCACCGAGACGCTCTTGACGCCGTCCCGGATCTGCGCGCCGGAGTCGCTGCCGACGTGGCCTTCCATTGCCCGCTCGTTGTAGTAGACGAACAGTCGGGAGGGCAGGAAGTCGGTCAGCTTCTCCTTGCGCAGCGCGAACTCCACCGCGCCGGCGATGGCGTTGGCGGTGCACGAGCCGATCTGGCCCTGGTCGTAGCAGGGCGGCAGGCCGGGCTGGCCGCTGCGCAGGTCGACCGCGGCCGGCAGGGCCGCCTTGACGTGCGCGGGGACGGTGAACACGTGGTCGCGGGCGTCGGGCAGGTCGCGCACCCAGCCGTATCTGGCCACGGATCTCGATCTCGGAGCTGTCATGGCTGACTCCTTCAGGGTGTCTCGCCGAGGCCGAGAAGGAGGCCGAGAAATCGGCCGGCGTCGGCGAAGTGATGAACAGAGGAGGGGCCACGACGCCACGGAAATACGTCATTCGTCCCGATCGGCGCAGCCGGTGTGGGCCTTGATCGATCCAGTGACCTGATCGGTGCGTGGCCTGTGAATCGGCTGGTAACCGCACCAGGAAGAATCCAGCTATGCGACGTACGGGCCTGACCCTGGTTTCGATGGCCGCGGCCGGGGTGCTGGTGGCCGCCTGCGGTACCGGCGGCACGCCGGGCACCGACGCCTCGACCGGCCAGACCAGCCAGGCGGCCACCCCGCCCGACAGCCGGCTCAACCTGAACGCCACGGTGAACATCCAGCTCGCCCTGGAGCCGACCAGCCTGAACATCTTCTCCACCGCGGGTGCCGCGCTGGACCAGATCCTGCTGGACAACGTCTACCAGGAACTCGTCTCGGTGAACCCGGCGGACAAGGACGCGATCGTCCCGGAGCTGGCCACCTCGTGGAACACCTCGCCCGACGGGCTGACCTACACCTTCCACCTGGTGCACGACGCGACCTTCCACGACCACACGCCGCTCACCGCCGCCGACGTGGTCTGGTCGCTGGACCAGCAGATCGCGCCCGGCTCGATCGCGACCTACGCCTCCTCCTACAGCTCGATCGCCTCGGTCGCCGCGCCCGACCCCTACACGGTGCGGATCAACCTCAAGCACCGGGACACCTTCCTGCTGTGGAACCTGACCCAGCGCGGTGGCATCGTGTTCAAGCAGGGCACCAGGTTCACCAGCCTGAGCGGCGCGGAGAACGGCTCCGGCCCGTTCACGCTGGCCCAGTGGAACCGCGGCTCGTCGATCACGCTGAGCCGGGACAGCAGCTACTGGGGCCCCAAGCCCAAGGTGGCCACGGTGGTGTTCCACTACATCTCCGACCCGAACGCGGCCAACAACGCCGAGCGGACCGGGCAGACCGACATCGAGACGCGTCCCGATCCCACCCTGCTGCAACCCTTCGCCGGCAACAGCGGGTTCACCGTGCTGCGCGGGAGCACCACCGACAAGTACACGCTGGCCTTCAACGACGCGGTCGCACCGTTCACCAATCCGGACGTGCGGCACGCCATCCGGCAGGCCATCGACAACGCCGACGTGATCAGCGCCTTCGGGGCGGGCACGCTGATCGGCAGTGACGTGCCGCCGCAGGACCCGTGGTACGCCGACCTCACCTCGATCGACGCCCACAACCCGGCCAACGCGAAGAAACTGCTCGCCGCGGCCGGTTACCCCAACGGGCTGAACCTGACGCTGACCGTGCCGAACATCTACCACACCACCATCTCCGACGTGGTCACCTCGGAGCTGAAGCAGGTCGGCATCAACGTCACGGTCAAGCAGGTCGAGTTCCAGACCTGGCTGAGTCAGGTGTTCACCAACCACCAGTTCCAACTGTCCATCGTGGACCATGCGGAGGCGCGGGACATCTACAACTACGCCAATCCGCAGTACTACTTCGGGTATCACAGCCCGCAGGTGCAGCAGTGGTACGCGCAGGCGCAGACGGCAGGCAGCGACGCCGACCGCAACGCCCTGCTGGCGAAGGTGGCCCGGCAGATCTCCACCGACGCGGCGTCGGACTGGCTGTTCCTGGCGCAGGCGATCACCATCGTGCGCACCGGCGTCTACGGCGTGCCGACCGTGGAGACGACCAACCGCTACGACCTGAGCACCCTGGCCGTCGCTCGATGACCCGCTACCTCGTGTGGCGACTGGTGTTGCTGGTCGTCTCGGTCTTCGTGGCCAGCGTGCTGATCTTCGCGCTGCTCCGGCTGCTGCCCGGCGACGTGGCGACGACCATCGGCGGCCTGCGGGCGACGCCGGCCCAGTTGGCCCGGATCCGGGCCGAACTCGGGCTGGACCGGTCGTTGCCGGCGCAGTACGGGTCGTGGATCGGCGGGGTGCTGCACGGCGACTTCGGTCGCTCCCAGCTGGACGGCAGCTCGGTCGGCGCCCAGCTCGCGCAGAAACTCCAGGTCACCGCGCCGTTGGCGGCCGGCGGCACCCTGCTCGCGCTGCTCATCGCGGTGCCTCTCGGCGTGCTCGCCGCGGTCCGGCACCGCTCACCGGTCGGCGCCGGGGTGAGCGCGCTGTCCCAGGTCGGCATCGCGGTGCCGACGCTGTGGGTCGGCCTGGTGCTCGTGCTCGTCTTCGCGGTCGAGCTGAACGTGTTGCCGGCACAGGGTTTTCCCACCAACGGCTGGTCCGATCCGGGCCTGGCGGTGCGCAGCCTGGTCCTGCCGTGGATCGCGCTCGGGCTGTCCGAGGGCGCGGTGCTGCTGCGGTTCGTGCGGTCCTCGGTGCTCGGCGTGCTGCACTCGGACTATCTGCGCACCGCGCGGGCCAAGGGGCTGACCCGGTGGGGTGCGCTGCTGCGGCACGGTTTGCGCAACGCGGCGCTGCCGGTGACCTCCGTGCTCGGCCTGCAGATCGCCGCCCTGATCGTCGGCGCGGTGGTGATCGAGCAGGTGTTCACCCTGCCGGGAGTGGGCAGCATGTTGATCGCCGACGTGGCCAACCGGGACCTGGTGAAGGTGCAGGGCGAGGTGCTGGTCATCACCGGTGCGGTGCTGGTGATCAGCTTCCTGATCGACATCGTGCACCGGCTGATCGATCCTAGGCTGCGGGAGGCCGGATGAGTCACCGTGCCCCGGAGTACGTGCCGGCCCGGCCCCGTCGGTCGGCCTGGCGGCGCCGCCAGGCCGCGCTGCGGACAGTGCTGGCCGCGCTGGTTCGCCGCAGGAGCGGTGTTTTCGGACTGGTCGTGTTCGGTCTGCTGGTGGTCGCCGGGCTGGTGTCGCTGGCGTGGACGCCGTTCGATCCGGAGGCCACCGACGTGCACTCGGCGTGGCTGCTGCCGCTGCACGGCGGTCACCTGCTGGGCACCGACCGCTTGGGCCACGACCAGTTCAGCCAGCTGCTCGCCGGCTCGCGGGAGACGCTGTTGACCGCGGTGGCCGCCGGAGTACTGGCCGCGGTCATCGGCCTGGTGCTCGCGCTGGCCGCGGCGATGACCCCACGCCGGTTCGGCGCGGTGGTGGTGCAGCTGATCGACATCCTGATCGCGTTCCCGGTGCTGCTGCTGGCGATGATCCTGGCGGCGGTCTACGGCGGGTCGACCGTGACGGCGATCGCCGCGATCGGGGTCGGCTACGGCGTGGTCGTCGCGCGGGTGGCGCGGGGCGAGATCGCCAGTGTCCGGCAGACCGACTACGTGCTCGCCGCGCAGGCCGCGGGGGCCCGGACCGGCCGGATCGTCCGCAAGCACGTGCTGCCCAACATCGCGCCGACCCTGATCGTGCAGCTGTCGCTGGCGATGGCGCTCGCCGTGCTGGCCGAGGCGGCGCTGACCTATCTCGGCTACGGCACGTCGCCGTCGGTGCCCTCGTGGGGCGGGATGCTCGCCGAGCAGCAGGCGTACATCAGCGCGCGTCCGCTGCTGGTGATCTGGCCGGGCCTCGCGATCGCGATCACCGTGCTCGGTCTCAATCTGCTGGGCGACGCGCTGCGCGACGCGAGCGATCCCCGGTTGCGCGGGGAGGTGGCATGAGCCTGCTGGAGATCACCGACCTGACCGTGCGGTTCGGCGCGAAGACCGTGCTGGATCAGGTGAATCTCACCGTCGAGCCGGGCGAACGGGTCGGGTTGATCGGTGAGTCGGGCTCGGGCAAGTCGCTCACCGCGCTCGCCGCGATCGGCTTGCTGCCCGACGAGGCGGCGGCCGGCGGGAGCGTCCAGGTGGCCGGCACGGAACTGCTCGGCCTGCGCGACCGGGACTTCACCGGCATCCGGGGCGAACAGGTCGCGATGGTGTTCCAGGAACCGCTCTCCGCGCTGAATCCGTTGATGCGGGTGGGCAAGCAGATTGCCGAACCACTGCGCCTGCACCGCGGCCTGTCCCGGAGCAAGGCACTGGCCGAGGCGATCGACCTGGCCCGCCGGGTCGGCCTGCCCGATCCGGCCGACACCGTGCGCGCGTATCCGCATCAGCTCTCCGGTGGGCAGCGCCAGCGGGTCGGCATCGCCATGGCGCTCGCCTGCAAACCGGGCCTGCTCATCGCCGACGAGCCGACCACCGCATTGGACGTGACCGTGCAGGCGGAGATCCTCGACCTGCTCGGCAAGCTGGTGGCCGACCAGGGTTCGGCACTGTTGTTCATCACGCACGACCTGGCCGTGCTGGCCAAGGTGGTCGAGCGGGTGGTCGTGCTCAGCAACGGCGAAGTGGTGGAAACCGCGCCGCTGGAGGACATCCTGCACGACCCGCAGCACGAGTACACCCGCGAGCTGCTGCGGGTGGCCAGGGCGGAGACCTTCCTGCCACCGGAGGTGACGACGTGACCGAGCCACCTGCCGAGGACGCCCGCGCGACCGAGCCGATCGGCGGCGCCGAGGGCATGACCGAGCCGATCCCCGGCGCGGCGACCGAGCCCTTCGCCGAGGCGATTGTCGCGTCCATCGCCGCGGCCAGCGGTGCGACCGAGCCGATCGGTGGGCCCGGCGGCATCACCGAGCCGCTTGGTCTCAGTGGGGACGCGACCGAGCCCCCTGTCGCCGACGGTAGTACGACGCAGCCGCTGGACCGGGGTGACAGCGCGACCGAGCCGATCGGCGACGGCAGTGCGACCGAGCCCATCGGTGGCGACAGCGGCGCCACCGAACCGATCGGTGACGACAGCGGCGCCACCGAACCGATCGGTGCGGGTGACAGCGCTACCGAGCCGATCGGTACGGAGAGCGGTGCGACCGAGCCGATCGATCAGGACGACGGTGTCACCGAGCCGATCGGGGACGATGGTGGCGCGAGCGAGCCACCTGCTGGCGCCGACCCGGCGAGTGAGCCGGACGCGCCAGCGGGTCGGGAGGCCGAGCCGGGGGAGCCACCTGCGGAGGCGAGCCAGCAGAGCGAGCCTGCCGAACCGGACGAGCCGGCCGAATCGGCGGATGCCGGTCGAGCGGGCGAACCGGGTGGCAGCGGCCGGCGACTGGCCAAGGCAGCGCCGACCCGAGCCATCTCAATAGCGGCCGCACCAGCAACGGCCGCGCCGACAAAGTCAGCCGATACAAGGGCCACACCAGCCAAGTCGGCGGAAACGAGCGCAACCCCGACGAAGGCGGCACCAGCCAAACCAGTACCAACCAAACCAGTACCCGCCACAGCGGTACCGGCCAAGGCTGACCGGCCACGCGAGTCGGAAGCCAAGCCGACCGCCGGTCGGCAGAGCAAGCCCGCTGCCAAGGCCAAGACCTCGCGCAGGCGGGCCAAGGAACCGCTGCTCGTCGCCAGCGGGCTGAACCGGACATTCCGCCTGCCGCAACGTTCCCTGTTTCGGGCCGCCGGTTTCCGGTACGCCGTCCGGGATGTGCGGTTGTCGCTGGCCGAGGGCGGCTCGCTGGGCATCGTCGGCGAGTCCGGGTCCGGCAAGTCCACCCTGTTGCGGCTGCTGCTCGCGCTGGATCGGGCTGACTCCGGCACCGTGCGCTATCGCGGCCAGGAGGTCCGCTACGGGCCGCCCGGTGACCTGCACTGGTTCCGGCGGGAGGTCCAGGTCGTCTTCCAGGACCCGCTCAGCTCGCTGGACCCGAGGGCGACCGTCCGGGACATCGTCGCCGAGCCGCTGGAATGCCTTGGCGTGCCTGGTGATCACGACCGGCGGGTGGACGAGGTGCTCACCGCCGTCGGCCTGGAGCCGTCGGCCGCGCTGCGCTACCCGCACGAGTTCTCCGGCGGTCAGCGGCAGCGCATCGCCATCGCCCGCGCGCTCGCCCCCAAGCCTCGGGTGCTCGTCGCGGACGAGCCGTTCTCCGCGCTGGACACGATGGTGCGGGCCCAGGTGATCGAGCTGGTCCGCTCGCTCGTCGCCGAACTGGGGCTGTCCCTCATCCTCGTCTCGCACGACATCGCGGTGGTCAACCAGCTCTGCGACCAGTTGGTGGTGCTGCGCCAGGGCGAGGTGGTCGAGCGCGGGCCGAGCGCCACCGTGCTGAGCGCCCCCGCGCACCCCTACACCAGAACGTTGCTCAGCGCGATACCACGACTACCAGAATAAGAACTTCACAGTAAATTCTTAATCCACTCGGTACGATCGTCGCATGGTCGTCGCGGGCGCGGACAACGCTGTTACCGACGTGTCCGGGATTCGGGTCGGGCACGCCACCCGGATCGGTGCCGGCGCGCTCACCGGGACCACCACGCTGCTGCTCCCGCCCGGCTGCGTCACCTCGGTCCAGGTGCGCGGCGGCGGTCCGTGCACCCGGGAGACCGCGGCGCTCGCGCCCGACCACGACAGCCCCGAGGTGGACGCGATCGTGCTCACCGGCGGCAGTGTCTACGGGCTGTCGGCCGCGCACGGCGTGCTGACCTGGCTGGCCGAGCAGGGTCGGACCGACCGGCTGCCGCTGGTGCCCGCGGCCGGACTCTTCGACCTCGGCCGGGGCGGCGACTTCCACGCCCGGCCGGACCCGGAACTGGGTCGCGCGGCGGCCGCGGCGGCCACCGCCGGTCCGGTCGCGCAGGGCAACGTCGGCGCCGGCACCGGCGCGGTCAACGCGGAACTGAAGGGCGGCCTGGGCACCGCGAGCGCGGTGCTGCCCGACGGCACGGTGCTCGCCGCGATCGTCGCGGTGAACGCGGCCGGCGGCTCGGTCGACCAGGAGACCGGCCGCCCGTACGGCTGGCGGGCCGCCCTGCCGGGGGAGTTTCCGCAGCTCGCGCCAGGTGTGACAAATCGCATCGCGGCGGAGAACCGGCCGGCCGAGGGCGGCCCGCACCCGCTGAACACGGTCATCGGGGTGATCGCCACCGACGCGCGGCTCACCCCCGCACAGACCTACGAACTGGCCGGCGCCGCGCACGACGGCCTCGGCCTGGCCGTCCGGCCGGCGCACACCATGGCCGACGGCGACACCATCTTCTCGGTCGCCACCGGCAGCCGGGCCGATCCGGATGTCGACGCGCTGCGCGCGGCCACGGTGGACGTGTTCACCCGGGCGATGCTGCACGGCGTGTTCGCCGCCGAGTCGGTCACCACCCCGTGGGGCGAACTGACCGCCTACCGCGACCGCTATCCACCTGTCACTACGTCACCTGACCCGGTGGGCTGAGGGGGGACAACGGTGACGGAGGGGGAGAGACGCGCCGGACACTCCCGGCGCCGGTTTCTCGCGGCGGTGGGCGTCGGCCTGGTCGGCAGCGTGTCCATCGGTGCGACGATTCTGGGCTCGGACAACGACAGCGACATCGAGCGGTCCACCGTGCCGCCGACCGACCAGTGGCTGTTCGGGCCGTTCGTGGCCGGCAGCACGGCCGCGGACTTCGACGACCGTGGCATGGTCCCGGTGACCGTGCCGCACTGCGTCGCGCCGCTGTCCTGGCAGGGCTGGCAGCCCGACTCGTGGGAAGCGCTCTGGGTGTACCGGCAGTACTTCGACGCGCCCACGTCGCTGCTCAAGGGCCGCACGTTCGCCAACTTCGCCGGCGTGCTGAGCACCGCGTCGGTGTACCTCAACGGCAAGCTCGTCGGCAGGCACGCCGGCGGTTACCTGCCGTTCTCGGTCGAACTCACCGGCCAGCTCGACCCGCGGAGCAACGTGCTCGCGGTGGTGGTGGACGGCCGCTGGCGGCAGGACGTGCCGCCCAACCTGTTGACCCCGTCCAAGCCCTCGGCCATCGACTTCTACCAGCCGGCTGGCATCTACCGGTCGGTGACCGTGGCGCAACTGCCGCAGGCCTACCTGTCCGACGTGTTCGCCCGGCCGATGGACGTGCTCACCCAGGAGCCCTGGCTGACGGTGCAGGCCACCATCGACACCAACTCGAAGCTCTCCGACGTCACCGTCGTCGCCACGGTGACGCAACACGATTCGGTGCTCGGCGTCGGTTCGGTGGCCCTGCCCGAGGTGCCGGCGGGCATGACGACGACCGAGCTGATCGTCACCGGGCTGTCCGACGTGGTGCTCTGGGACATCGAGAACCCGGAACTGTGCCAGGTCGAACTGACCCTGTCGGCGGGTGGCCGGCAGGCCCACCAGACCACGGTGCGCACCGGGTTCCGGGACGCCTCGTTCACCCAGGACGGTTTTTTCCTCAACGGGCGGCGGGTCAAGCTGTTCGGGCTCAACCGGCACCAGTGGTACCCCTATGTGGGCGGCGCCATGCCCGACCGGGTGCAGCAGATGGACGCGAAGATCATCAAGAACCAGTTGAACTGCAACATGGTCCGCTGTTCGCACTACCCGCAGTCGACCGCGTTCCTGGACGCCTGCGACGAACTGGGCCTGATGGTGTGGGAGGAGATCCCCGGCTGGGACCACGTCGGTGACGCGAACTGGCAGCGTGCGGCCGTGCAGAACGTGCACGACATGGTCGTCCGCGACCGCAACCACCCGTCGGTCATCGTCTGGGGCACCCGAATCAACGAGACCCTCGGCGAGGACGAACTCTACGACCGCACCGACGAACTCGCCGCCGCCCTGGACGGCTCCCGGCCGACGACCGGCGCGGTGAAGGGCACGCCCGGCTACCGGATGCCGCTCTACGCCGGTGACCCGGATGACGCGGTCTTCGCGTTCAACGACTACAGCCGGCTGCCGCACCCCGGTGCGCTGGCCGAGTTGCGGCCGCCGCGCCCGGAGGTGGCCTACCTGGTCAGCGAGGCGATCGGCACGCTGGTCGGCCCGCCCACCTTCCGGCGGGTCGATCCTGTTGCGGCACAGCAGGATCAGTCCATGCTGCACGCGGCGGTGCACGACCGGGCGGCCGGCGACGACCACTACTGCGGGCTGCTCGCCTGGTGCGCGTTCGACTATCCCTCCGGCTGGTACCACTCGGTGCACGGGGTGAAGTACCCCGGCGTCGCGGACTTCTTCCGCATTCCGAAGCTGGGCGCGGCGTTCTACCGCGCGCAGCGCGACCCGACCGAGCAGGTGGTGATCGAACCCGCCTTCTACTGGGACTTCGGCCCACACTCACGGGCGACCGGACCCGGCACACAGGCGGTCATCTGGTCCAACTGCGACCAGCTGGAGCTTTTCCTGGACGGTCGGAAGGTGGACACCGTGCGGCCCGACGCGGCCAGCTTCCCGAACCTGGACCACCCGCCGTTCCTGGCCGACCTGACCGTGCGCTCGGGGCGGCGCCCCGAGCTGCGCATCGACGGCTACCTCGGCGGGAAACTGGTGAAGCAGCGCCACTTCAGCCCGGACACCCGGCTGGACCACTTCGCCTGCGACGTGGACGACCACAGCCTGACCGCCGACGGCCAGGACACCACCCGGGTGGTCTTCCAGGTGCTCGACCGGTACGGCGCACCCCGGCCGTTCGCCGCCGGCACGGTGGCTTTCCGGCTGACCGGGCCGGGCACGCTGATCGGCGACAACCCGTTCGACCTGGCCGCGACGGGCGGGGCGGGCGCGGTGTGGCTGCGCACGGTGCGCGGCGCGACCGGCCGGATCACCCTGACCGCCACCCATTCGGTGCTGGGCAGCGTGTCGGCGGTGATCAGCACAGTCCGATGAACTCGGCCATCTGTTCCACGGTGTGCGCGAAGAACTCGTCGGTGGGGTCGACGCTGCCGACGAACTGACCGAACAGTTCGAAGTTGAGCATGCCGAACAGCTGGGACAACGCGATGAAACCGCGGTTGAGCGTGGCGGGTGACAGTTCCGGGCCGACCGCGTCGGCGACCACCCGGAACTGGGCGGCCAGCGGCTCCGACAGCGGCGGACCGGCGTAGGCCGGGGTGAGCGTGCCGGCCCGATCGGCGTCCCGGAGCACGCCGAGCAGCACGAAGTAACTGCGGCCCGCGGATTCGACGGTGGCCTCGGGGGCGTGGTAACCGGGCACCGGGGAGCCGTAGATGAGCGTGTACTCGTGCGGGTTGGCCAGCGCCCAGGTGCGCGCGGCGTGGCAGACGGAGCGCCAGCGGGCCCTCGGCTGGTCCTTGGGTACTGCCCGGTCGGCCGCCTCGACGGTCTCGCCGAGGGCGTTGTAGGCGTCGATGATCAGCGCGGTGAGCAGCTCGTCCCGGTTGGCGAAGTACCGGTACAGCGCGGAGGACACCATGCCCAGTTCGCGGGCGACCGCGCGCAGCGACAGGCCGCCCGCTCCGGCGGTGGCCAGCTGTCGGCGGGCCTCGTCCTTGATCTCCTGGGTCAGCTCGGCCCTGGCGCGTTCGCGTGCGGTGCGACCTGCGTTCATGACCGTCAGTCTGCCACTCGCGCGATCGGTGCACAAATTAGAGAGCACCGCTCTTGACAACGATCGTGCGGACGTGTTCACTGGTCTTAACAGAGAGCGGTGCTCTCGAAGACTTCCAGGAGGACACCATGAACGCCGACAACACCCCCCGCTACGTCCGGTCCGGCAAGGGCGAGAACAAGTTCCATCTGACAGTGGTCTGGCTGACCCGGCACGGCATCAGCATCTACGGCAGCCGCGCGCTCTACGTCCGCGGCCGCAAGAGCGGCGAGTGGCGGGTCAACCCGGTCAACCCGCTCACCCTGGACGGCGGGCGCTACCTGGTCGCGCCGCGCGGCCACACCCAGTGGGTGCGCAACCTGCGGGTGACCGGCGAGGGCGAGCTGCGGGTCGGCCGCCGGGTCGAGCCGTTCACCGCCACCGAGATGGCCGACGCGGACAAGCCGGCCGTGCTGCGCGGTTACCTCAAGAAGTGGGGCTGGGAGGTCGGCCGGTTCTTCGAGAACGTCGACGCCAAGTCCTCGGACGAGCGGCTGCTGGAGATCGCCCCCGACTTCCCGGTGTTCGTCATCACCGACCAGCGCTGAGACCAGTGGGAACGAGAAAACCCCGACGCCGGCGAAGAACGCTGACGCCGGGGCTTCTCATTGCCGAATCAGCACTTCGTCTTGTAGATCGCCGCCTGTCCGGCCGGCGTGTTCAGGTTCGCCGCGGTCAGCACGGTGAACCCGGTGCCGATCGACTTCGTCGTCGGCTGGCCCTTGAGCGCGGCGATCGCCTGGTCCACGCCGTCCTTGCCGATCAGGGACGGCTGTTGGGCGACCAGCGCCTGCACGGTGCCGGCTTGCAGCGCCTGCACCTCGTCGGGCTCGGCGTCGAAGCCGACGATCTTCACCTTGCCCTGCTTACCGGCCTGCCGGACACCGGTGGCCGCACCCTCGGCGGAGAACAGGTTGGCCGCGAAGATGCCGACGATGTCCGGATGGGCCTGCAGTTCGGCGGTGACGATCTGCGCGGCCTGCTGCGGGTCGTCGTTGTCGTACTGGGTGCCCAGATCGGTGTAGGCCGAGTCGGCCTTGGCCGCCGCGTCGAATCCCTGCGAGCGGGCGTCGGTCGTGCTCACCCCGGGACTGACACTGACCACCAGCACCTTGCCGCCGCCCGGCGCGAGCTGCTTGATCGCCGAGAATGCGGCCTTGCCGCCGCCGGTGTTGTCCGAGGAGATCGCCGAGGCCGCGATCGACGGGTCCTTGAGCGTGGTGTCGACGAGCACCAGCTTGATGTTGGCCGACACCGCCTGCTGGACCGGCTGTTGCATCGCGCTCACGTCGTCGGGCGCGATCAGGATGGCGTTGGGCTGCGCGGCGATCACCGACTGGAGGACGGGTCGCTGTAACGTCGGGTCGAACTTCTGCGGGCCGCTGGTGGTCACGGTCGCGCCCAGCTTCTTCGCCTCGTCCTGGATGCTGCACTGCATCGTCACGTAGAACGCATCGCCGATGACGCCGGGCACGAACGCCAGTTTGTACGAGCCGCCACTGGCCGAGCTGCTGGAGCCACCCGAGCCGCACGCGGCGGTCGCCAGCGCCATGGCGAGCACGCCCGCGATGAGCGCACCTTTGCGGTTCATCCGTTCACCTTTCTCGCGCCGCTCCCGAATCGGGAGAGGAAGGGGAATTGCAGAGACGACCCGTGCAGCGCCGCGGCGCGGCGGGTCTGGTCGACGTACACGGCCGCGATCAGCACCGCGCCGACCACCACCTGCTGCCAGAACGACTGCACGCCGATGATGATGAATCCGTTCTGCAGCACGGCCGGAATGAACAGGCCGATCACCGTGCCGAAGATCGAACCGATCCCGCCGAACAGGCTGGTGCCACCGATGACCACCCCGGCGATCACGTTCAGGTTGGTCTCGGACTGCCCGCTGATCGTGGTCGACTGGAAGAAGGCCAGGTTGAGAATGCCGGCGATGCCGGCGGTCAGCCCGGCCAGCGCGTACACCTTGATCAGGTGCCGGTCCACCTTCACACCGACCCGTCTGCCGGCCTCCGCGTTCGACCCGACGGCATAGGTGTAGAGGCCGAACTTGGTGCGGTGCAACACGATTCCGCCGACCACCACGACCACCAGGGCGATGATCGAGAGCACCGGGACCTGGCCGCCGATGTTGGCGAAGACCGTGTTCACCAGCACGTCGGGCGCGTCCCGCAGATCGACGCCACCGGTGATGATCTGCGAGAAGCCCAGCGCCATGCCCAGTGTGCCCAGGGTGACGATCAGCGCCGGCACCTTGGCCTTGGCGATGAGCCACCCGTTGATCAGCCCCCACCCCAGCCCGCACACGCAGGCCACCACGATGCCGATCACCGCCGTGCCCCAGCCGTTGTCGCCCAGCGCCGCCATCACCTTGTCGGCGATCACGCCGCTGAACACCAGCACGCTGCCGATGGACAGGTCGATGCCGCCGGTGACGATCACGAAGGTCATGCCGACACCGAGCACCGCCAGGATCGACGCGTTCTGCACGGTGGTGCGGATGTTGAACGGGGTGAGGAACTTCGTCGGCGCGAGCACCTCGAAGATCACGATGATCAGGGCGAGCACGAGCACGATCTGGGTGGCCTGCGCCTGTAACAGCCGGCCCACCCGGCCGCGCGGAGCACCGCCGCCGGCCACGGATGTCTCGTCGTCCTGCCGGGACGCGACGCTGGTCACTGGGCTTCCTCCCGGGTGGTCGCGCCGGTCATCGCGGCGACGAGTTCGTCCATGCTGGTGTCCGGCGCGGCGAAGGTGGCCACCCGGCGGCCCTGCCGCATCACCTGGATCCGGTCGGCCACCTCCATCACGTGCGGCATGGAGTGGCTGATGAACACGACCCCGATGCCCTCCGCGCTGACCCGGCGGATCAGGTCCAGCACATTGCGTGTCTGCACGACGCCGAGCGCGGCGGTGGGTTCGTCCAGGAAGATGACCTTGCTGACCCACGCGGCCGCCCGCGCCACCGCGATGCCCTGCCGCTGGCCGCCGGACATCGAGCCGACCGCGCCGGACAGGTCGCGCACGGTCGCGCCGAGCTTGCCGAACGCCTGCTCGCTGCCCGTGCGCATCGCTTTGATGTCCATGAAACCGAACTTGCCCAACAGGCCGGGCCGCATGATCTCCCGGCCGAGGTACATGTTCTGCACCGGATCGAGGTGCGGTGCGAGGGCGAGGTCCTGGAAGACGGTCTCGATGCCGAGACCCCGGGCGACGGTGGGATTGTCCAGCCGGATCGGCTTGCCGTTCAACAGGATCTCGCCGCTGTCCGGGGTCTCGCTGCCCGACAGCATTCGCACCAGGGTGCTCTTGCCCGCGCCGTTGTCGCCGATCAGCGCGACCACCTCGCCGGCGTCCACGTCGAAGTCCGCGTGGTCCAGCGCGCGCACGTGGCCGTACTGTTTGACCAGCCCGTGCGCCTCCAACAGCGTCATGACCGGTTCGCCTCCTCTGGTCCGCTCACGGCATCAACTCCCCACTGCCCCGGGGGACCAGGTGCAGGGGTGCCTCGATCCGCCGTGCGGGTTCGGCGGGACCGTCCAGTCCGGACAGTCGATGGAACAGTCGTTCGGCGGCCAGTTGACCGATCAGCTCGGGGGAGTGGTCGATCACGGTGACCGCGGGCTCAAGGCTGGCCGCCATCAGGAAGTCGCCGAAGGCGACCAGCGCGACATCCGTCCTGGCCAACGAGTGCAGTGCCGGCGCCACCCCCATCGAGCAACTGGTGTTGGCGCAGAAGATCGCGGTCGGTGGGTCGGGTCGGCGCAGCAGCTCTCTGGTCCGCCGGCCGGCATCGGCGATCTCCGCGCAGTCCGCGGCGATCAGTTCCTCGTCGATGTCCAGTCCGGCGGCGGTGAACTCGGCCCGGTAGCCGGCCAGCCGCTTGCCGGAGGTCTCCAGGTCGGGCAGGTCGCCGACGTAGGCGATCCGCCGGTGGCCGTGTTTGATCAGGTGCCGGACCGCGGTCCGCGCACCCTGGTAGTCGTCGACCAGCACGGCGTCCACCGCAAGGCCGACCGGGCTGCGATCGATGAACACCACGACGCAGGACAGGCCGTTGAGATAACCGTGGTTGCGGGAGACCGGCGCGACCACGATCCCGGCCACCTTGCGCCGGATCAGGCCGTCCAGCACGACCCGCTCGCGCTCGGCGGAACGTCCGGTGCTGGCCACGGTCACGGTCAGCCCCTTGGCAAAGGCCACCTTCTCGATCTCGCCGGTGACGCTGGCGAAGAACGGGTCGGCGATGGAGTCGACCACGATGCCCACGGTCTCGTCGGTGCCCTTGCGCAGCGACCGGGCCAGTGGGTCGGGCCGGTAGTTCAACTCGGCGATGGCCGCCTCGACCCGGGCCCGGGTGTCGCGGGCGACCCGAGGGTCACCGTTGAGCACCCGGCTCGCGGTCTTGGTACTGGTGCCGGCAGCGGCGGCCACGTCACTCAGCCGCACCTTGCGGGCGGTCACGGTTGATTCCGGCTAGGACACGGGTTTGGCCTTGTCAGGAGCACGGAAACCTCGTTGTTGTCCGGCTTACGACCGAAAGGTAATCGATGTCACAGATCTTGTGATGGGAAACTTTCGTCCGTCGGTCTCAACTTGTCAAGAGGTAACCCGGGTACTTGTCCTGCTCCGGTCAGTCGGCCAGCCGGGCCGGGAATCCGCCGGTCGCGATCGGTCCCCAATGGGTCGGCGTGATCCGAATGAGCGACTTGTCCTGCCTGCGCATGGCCGCCCGATACTCGTCCCAGTCGGAGTGTTCGCCGGAGATGCAGCGGAAGTACTCGACGAGCGGTTCGAGCGCTTCGGGCATGTCCAGCGTCTCGGCGTCGCCGTCGACCTGGACGTAGGGCCCGTTGAAGGTGTCCGACAGCACGCAGATGGACACCCGACTGTCCCGCCGGGTGTTGCGGGTCTTGGCCCGCTCGGGGTAGGTGGCGATCACGATCCGCCCCTCCGGGTCCACCCCACAGGTGACCGGGGACAGCTGCGGGCGGCCGTCCCGGCGGGTGGTGGCGAGCAGGCCGTGATGGTGGGGGCGCAGGAATTCGAGCAGTTCAGCCCGGTCGACGCGGTTCGCCGTGGCGATGTTGGAAGCCATGCCCGCGACCCTAGTGCCGAGCGCCGGCGACTTCACACGGCGAAGGTCGTGACCGCAGTCATCAACCGAAGCTCACAGACCCCGAATGCCGCCGGCGCCCCAGGACCGCACGGAAGAACCGGGTCGCTTCGCTCCTGGCCTGGACGTCGCTGGCGCTGCAGGCCCCTTCATCCCGATACAAAGCCGCACGTAGGACAATCGCGCATCGGGAAGAAGGACCCACCCCAAATCCGGACAACACCAGGCCGTGGGCCAACGCCGACCCGAACCCAACCTAAACCGCAGGCTCATCCTCAGAGTCAGACCCAGAATCCGACTCCGATTCAGCAGAATCCAACTCGGACTCATCATCGGACAATCCGGCATCAGTCAAATAAGGATGCAGAGCCTTCGTCAGATGCTCATAGGGATAAAACCACTCAGCGAAGTCCAGCCCGTCAGCCCCGTCAGGCGCATCCTGATAAAGCCCCTCATGATCAAGATCCTCGAACGCGGCCTCGTTGAAAGCGGCAACAATGTCCGCGAACGGCACCTCATCGAGCAGGCTGGCCAGATCGAGCTGAACCTCGGCCTTGGCCTTCGCGAGGTGCAACGCCAGCGCCTCAGCCGTGCTCAGCGGCGGAGTCCAGCCGGGCTGGCTCAGCCGGTAGCCCAGGATCGTCGTCGTGACCAGGAACTTCTTCGCGAACAAGGCGTTGTACTGGTCCGCGTGCCGCTCGGGCAGCTCGTCGAGCACCCAGAGCACGTCCTGCTCGGCCGCGCTCCCGCCGCTCTCCTCCAGCGCCTGGATGTCGGCGAAGAGTTCTTCGGTGAGCAGTTCCAGACCGCGCATCAGCGCGCCGGCGACCAGCTGCGCGTGCTCCTCGCTGATCGTGTTGTCCGCTTCGTCCGGCTGGTGGCCGAACGCGTCCATGCCGAGAGCCTGTAGTTGGCCGGCGGTGTCCAGCAGCAGCGCCCGGCGGGCGGCCTTCTCGTCGTCGCTCACGCCGATGGCGTCGACGATCAGGTCGAGACCGCTCTCGTCCTCGTCGTCGGGACCGGCTTCGAGCGCGGCGGCCAGCTCGTCGTCACTCGCGGTGACCTCGCAGCGGCGCACACTCCAGTCGGCGAGCAGCTCGGTCCGCTCCAGCAGCTCCTTGAGCGCGTGCGACGCGGCATCCTCGGCGAACGCCAGCGCCGGGGCGTCCAGCACCCAGGTGATCGTGGCGTGGTCGGACTGCACCAGGATCTGGTGGTCGACCGGTTCGATCTCGACGCCGTCCGGGCCTTCGATGCCGGCCAGGGCCTCAAGATGTTCGTCGAGCAGGGCGGCGACGCCGTACTGTTGCAACTCGTCCAGCTGCGGTTTGTCGGCGGGCTGGCTGATCTCTGCGGTGAGCTGGTACTCCACGGGCCGTAGTGTTGCACACGGTCATGGCGGCATCGCGCAGGCGAGCCGGCACTCGCCGAGGGGGCGGACACGCGGTTGGTTGTCCCTGCCCGCCGCTGTCAGCCGGGCACGGCACAATGTTTCCCCGTGACAACCTCGTTCAGCCAACCGTCCATCCAGCATCGCATCGCCACCGAGCTCGGTGTCCGCGAGAACCAGGTCAGCGCGGCCGTCGATCTGCTCGACGGCGGGGCAACCGTGCCGTTCGTCGCCCGGTACCGCAAGGAGGCGACCGGCGCGCTGGACGACGAGCAGCTGCGCAATCTGGAGGAGCGCCTGCGCTACCTGCGCGAACTGGAGGAGCGGCGCACCGCGATCCTTGAGTCGATCCGCTCCCAGGGCAAGCTCGACGACGCGCTGGAAGCGCAGATCATGACCGCCGAGTCGAAGGCCCGGCTGGAGGACATCTACCTCCCCTACAAGCCCAAGCGGCGGACCAAGGCGCAGATCGCCCGTGAGGCCGGCCTCGAACCGCTGGCCGATGCGCTGCTGGGCGACCCGACGCTGGACCCGAAGGCGACCGCCGGGGGCTACCTGAACGCCGAGGCCGGGGTCGCCGACGAGCAGGCCGCGCTGGACGGTGCGCGGGCCATCCTGGTCGAGCGGTTCGGTGAGGACGCCGACCTGATCGGCGAGCTGCGCGAGCAGATGTGGTCACGCGGCCGGCTGTCCTCCAAGGTCCGCGAGGGCAAGGAGGAGCAGGGCGCGAAGTTCGCCGACTACTTCGAGTTCTCCGAGGCGTTCACGACGCTGCCCTCGCACCGGGTGCTCGCCGTGTACCGGGGCGAGAAGGAGGACGTCCTCGACCTCACGCTCGAACCGGAGGAGTCGCCGGAGGACGGCCCGAGCAGCTACGAGGCGCGCATCGCCGGCCGGTTCGGCGTCGACGACCGCGGCCGGGCGGGTGACCGCTGGCTGACCGACACCGTGCGCTGGGCCTGGCGCACCCGCATCCTCGTGCACCTGGGCATCGACCTGCGCACCCGGATGTTCCAGGCCGCCGAGGACGAGGCGGTCCGGGTGTTCGCGATGAACCTGCGGGACCTGCTGCTCGCCGCGCCCGCCGGCACCCGCGCCACGATGGGTCTTGACCCCGGCTTCCGGACCGGCGTCAAGGTCGCGGTGGTGGACGCGACCGGCAAGGTGGTGGACACGGCGGTGATCTACCCGCACGTGCCGGCCAACAAGTGGGACGAGTCGATCGCGACGCTGGCCAAGCTCGCCGAGAAGCACCGGGTCGACCTGGTCTCGATCGGCAACGGCACCGCCTCCCGGGAGACCGACAAGCTCACCGCCGACCTGATCAAGCTGCACCCGGGGCTCAAGCTGACCAAGGCGGTCGTCTCCGAGGCGGGCGCGTCGGTCTACTCGGCCTCGGCGTACGCGACCCAGGAACTGCCCGGGATGGACGTGTCGCTGCGCGGCGCGGTGTCCATCGCCCGCCGGTTGCAGGACCCGCTGGCCGAGCTGGTCAAGATCGACCCGAAGTCGATCGGCGTGGGCCAGTACCAGCACGACATCTCCGAGCTGAAGCTGTCCCGCTCACTGGACGCGGTGGTCGAGGACTGCGTGAACGGCGTGGGCGTGGACGTGAACACCGCGTCGGCACCGCTGCTGACCAGGGTGTCGGGCATCGGCGCCGGGCTGGCCGACAACATCGTCGCGTACCGGGACACCAACGGCCCGTTCGGCTCGCGCAACGCGCTGCGCGAGGTCGCCCGGCTGGGCCCGAAGGCGTTCGAGCAGTGCGCGGGCTTCCTGCGCATCCCCAACGGGGAGGACCCGCTGGACGCGTCGAGTGTGCACCCGGAGGCCTACCCGGTTGTCCGTCGGATCATGGCCTCCACCAGCGGCAACATTTGGGAACTGATCGGCAACGGCACGGTGCTGCGGTCGGTGCGGCCGGCCGACTTCGTCGACGACACCTTCGGCCTGCCGACGGTCACCGACATCCTCAAGGAGCTGGAGAAGCCCGGCCGCGACCCGCGCCCCGCGTTCAAGACCGCGACCTTCAAGGAGGGCGTGGACAAGATCGGTGACCTGCAACCCGGCATGTTGCTGGAGGGCCAGGTCACCAACGTCGCCGCGTTCGGCGCGTTCGTGGATGTCGGGGTGCACCAGGACGGCCTGGTGCACGTGTCGGCGATGTCCAGGAACTTCGTCAAGGACCCGCGCGAGGTGGTCAAGTCCGGTGACGTGGTGCGGGTCAAGGTGCTTGAGGTCGACGTGCCGCGCAAGCGGATCTCACTGACCCTGCGGCTGGACGACGAGAATCCGGCCGGCCAGTCCGGCGGCCGGCGGGACGACTCACGGGGCCAGCGCGAGGGCGGTAACCGGGACCGCAACCGTGGTGGTGACCGGGGTGGCGACCGCAACCGGCAGGGCGGTCAGGGTGGCCGGGGCGGCAACCGGTCCGGCGGCGGTTCGGGCGGTTCGGGCGGCGCTGGTGGGTCGATGGGTGGCGCGATGGCCGACGCGTTGCGCCGGGCCGGCCTGGACAAGGGCTTGGGCGGCAACGGCAAGCGGTGAGCTGGACCGGTCGGCGCGGTCAGACCCGGCTGAGGATGACCGCGCCGACCAGGATGAACACCGCCGGCACCAGCCAGGTCTCGACCCGGCCGAGCAGGGCGACGACCCGTTTGTGGGTGCCCAGGCGCCAGGCGAGCAGACACCAGACGGCGACGCCGACGAACATCACCACCAGCGTGGTCAGCGCGTCGAGGGGGGACAGCGTGCGCAGCAGCGGCGGATAGACGCCGATGTCGTCGGCGCCGGCCGCGATGGCGATGCCGGCGACGGCGAGCACCCCGTTGGCGACGATCAACTGCTTCGGCTCGCCGTGACCACGGATGGTGCGCACCAGCGCCCAGATGCCGATCGCCAGCGGTACCGCCCCGGCCAGGCCGATCCACCGGTCGGGCACGAACACCAGGCCGCCGGCGATGCCCGCGCTGGCCAGGATGATCGCGCCGAAGCCGAGGTACTGGCCGGTGATGATCTGCCAGGGTCGGGGCGAGCCGGTGCGGGCGGCCAGGAACAGCACGGTGAGCACGACGAGATCGTCGATGTTGCTGCTGGTGTACACGCCCGCGGCGACCGCGATGATCGCCAGCAGATGTGTCACGAAGCCACACCTTAGCCGGGCTGAGCAGGACCGCAGCTTGACTGGGCGGATACCGTTCCCTAGATTTTGGAAGGTACTTCCAGAAACCAGGTGAAGGTGTCGTGACCGATGAACAGGCCGCCCGGCGCGGCCCGGACGGCCTGCGCGCGGTGCGCCGCGCCGCCGACCTGCTCGCCGTGCTGGCCCGCTACCCGGCCGGCATCTCGCTGGCCGACCTGGCCAGGACGACCGACTACCCGATGACCACCGTGCACCGGATTCTCGGCGTACTGCGGGAGACGGGCCTGGTGCGCGAGACACCGGACGGCCAGCACGCGCTGGGCGCGGGCACGGTGGTGCTCGCCGGGTCGTTCCTGGACGGCCTCGACGTGCGCGCGCAGGCTCGGCCGGTGCTGCTCCGGCTCGCCGAGGAGTCGGCCGAGACCTGCCACCTCGGCGTGTTGGCCGGCCCGCTGATCGTGTACATCGACAAGATCGACAGCCGGCACCCGGTCCGGATGGTGTCCCGGGTCGGCGGCACGAACCCGGCGTCGACCACCGCGATCGGCAAGTCGATCCTGGCCTGGTCGCCGCAGGCCGACCGGCTGGCGGCGGCCGCCGAAGGGTCCACAGTGGACGATTCGGTGCTCGCCACGGTGCGGACCAAGGGTTTCGCCACCGACCTGGAGGGCAACGAGCCCGGTATCTGCTGTGTCGGCGCGCCCATCTTCGACCACGCCGGCCAGCCGATCGCGGCATTGTCGGTGTCCACCCCGACCGCGCGGTTCGCCGCCGAGCGGGTGGACGAGTTCGGTGCGCTGGTGCGTGACCGCGCGGACGAGGTGTCCCGCGGCTTGGGGTGGCGCGGCGAGGGTGCCGGGCCGGCGTTGGGAGCGTGGCTGTGACCGGGCAGGTGTCCGACTACGACCTGGTGACGGTCGGCGAGAGCATGACCCAGCTGACCCCGCGCGCGGGCGACCGGCTGCGCTCGGCGGAGTTGCTGGAGGTGCACACCGCGGGCGCGGAGTCCAACGTCGCGGTCCAGTTGGCCCGGCTCGGCCATCGGGTCTGCTGGATCAGCCGGGTCGGGGCGGACGTGTTCGGCGACCGGCTGCTGGCCGAGTTCGGCTCGGCCGGCGTCGACGTGTCCATGGTGCGCCGGCAGGACACCCATCCCACCGGCGTCTACTTCAAGGACAGTGACGGACAGCAGACCCGGGTTCTCTACTACCGCAAGGGTTCCGCTGCGTCCACGGTGGAACCGAAAGACGTGGCTCCGGTCTTGGAGCGGGCCCGGATGGTGCACCTGACCGGCATCACCCCGGCGCTGAGCGAGTCGTGCCGGGACACCGTGGAGCACGTGCTGGACCGGACCCACGCCGCTGAGGTCTCCTTCGACGTCAACCACCGCCCGGCCCTGTGGTCGCACCTGGACGACGCCGCGACGGGGGAGTTGTTGCTGTCTCTCGCCGCCCGCGCGGACGTCGTCTTCGTTGGCCGGGACGAGGCGGATCGGTTGTGGGGTACCGAGAACGCGGCCGCGGTGCGGGCACTGCTGCCGAAGGTGCCGACCCTGGTGGTCAAGGACGGCGACATCGGCGCGACCTCGTTCGGGCCGGCGGAGACGGTGTTCTCGCCGGCGCCGACCGTCGACGTGGTCGAGCCGGTCGGTGCCGGCGACGCGTTCGCCGCGGGGTACCTGTCCGCGCGGCTGCGCGGACTGCCCGAGGCGGCCCGGCTGCGCTGGGGGCACCTGCTCGCGGCGGTCGCCTTGCTCAGCACGGCCGACCAGGTCGAACTGCCCAGCATCGGCGCGCTGACCGGGCTGGTCGAGCTGGACGAGGACGGCTGGCGCGGGCTGCGACTGGGCACCGACTTCCTCGGCGCCTGACCGACA
>DATATV010000159.1:0-44378 GCA_036268615.1 Pseudonocardiaceae bacterium | reverse complement strand
CGCATCCGACTGTTGAACCGCGTGATCAGGTGCCGGGGTCCGACGAGCCCGGCGGCGTCGTGGTCGGCGGGGTGGTCGTGGTCGTGGTGGTCGGTGGTGGTGGTGGCGTCGTCGTCTTGTGCGTCGTTGTGGTCGTCACCGGCGGCGGGGAGTCGTCGGTCTCCGTGGTGATCGTGGTGATGCCGCGCGGGCCGCTGGTGGTCGTGATGATCACGTGCCGATGCGTGGTGGTGGCGGTGGTCGGCACGGTGGTGGCCAGCGGGACGCTCGGCGTCGTGGTGGCCAGGGCGGCCGTGGTGCTCAGGCCGGTGTCCGCACTGGGCGCCGCGGTGTCCACGATGATCTTGCTGGGCGCGTCCGAGCCGCCGCCGTTGCCGGCCTGGGTGGTGGTGCTGCCGGTGTTGCTCAGGGTGGCCAGCGACGCGAGTGCGGTGGCCAGGATCACCGCCGAACCGGCGAGCAGGATCGAGGCTCTAGAGTTGCGACCTTGAGTCGGTGGCGCGAGTTGTTCGCGCTCTTCGGGGTCGGTCATGTCACTCCATTGTCGACGCGGTCGGCGCTCGGCCGTACGGTCGCCGAGCCGGCGCGTGTTTCGGTTCGTGCAGTCTGCCCTATTCGGAATGGATCACTGGCCGTAGTCCGCCGTCCAGTACCAGCCGGAAGTGTCCAGTCCTACCCCGACGGACACATAGGCGCAGTTCACGATGTTCTGCTCGTCGGAGTGGGACCGGGCCCACTGCTCGATGACCTGCCCGGCCGAGGTTTCGCCGCTGGCGACGCTCTCCCCGCCCGGTTTCGGGTAGCCGGCCGCCCGCTCGCGGCTGCTGGCGCTGCCGTCCTGGCTGTTCGCGGCCATCGCCTGGGTGTGCTGCTGGGCCGAGTGGTCCAGCCGGGAGTCCTCGGTCAGCGCGCGGCAGCCGGTCTGCTGGCGGATCGCGTTGAGATAGGCGATCAGCTCTGCGGTCTGGTTGCCCGCCTGCCCCGGCCGACCCGGTGCCCCGCCGCCCGGCCAGTGCGCGGGCGGCTTGGTGGTGGTCGTCGTGACCGGTGGCGGCGGTGCTGCGCTGGTGGTGGTGGTCACCGGGACGGTGGTGGTCGTGGTGGTCGTGGTGGGCACGGCGCCCTTGACCGCTTCGCCCTCCGGTGTCGGGCCGAGATGGTCGGCGGTCACCATCAGTGCGGGTGGCTGGTTGGGTGCCGCGTCCAGATTCGCCGGATCAGACGTGGTCAGGTGACTTGCGAGGGTGGCGCTACCGGCCACGGCGGCGCCGAGCAGGACCGCGACCAGAGAGGCACGCAACCCCGACTGCCCCGATTTCTCGTGGCGCGACCCGTTCACGGACCGGGACCGTATCACCAACGAGGGACCGTCGATCGACTTAGGTGGTTGATGATTCCGGAGTGTGACCTTCGGTGCGGGATCATGGTCCGGTGGCTGCCGAGATTCGCTTGACCGCATGGGTGCACGGGCACGTCCAGGGAGTGGGTTTCCGCTGGTGGGCGCGGGCTCGCGGGTTGGAACTGGGCCTGGTCGGCAGCGCGCGCAACCTGGCCGACGGTAGAGTGGAGGTGGTAGCGGAGGGCAGTCGGGCCAACTGCACGCGCCTGCTGGAGTTGCTCAACTCCGAAACCCCGTTCGAGATCGACGTGGTGGTCGAGCGGTGGACCGAGGCCAGGGGCGGTCTCGTCGGCTTCCTCGAACGGTGACTCCCGTTCGAGTGATCCCGTGACGAAGACACCGACCTCCCACTGTTGACCAGGGGCGCCGAGTACCCTCGACCGGACGGATTCCCTGGAGGCGGCGAGCGCATGCACCTGAAGAGCCTGACGTTGAAGGGCTTCAAGTCCTTCGCCTCGGCTACCACGCTGCGCTTCGAACCGGGCATCACCTGTGTGGTCGGGCCCAACGGCTCCGGCAAGTCCAACGTGCTGGACGCGCTGTCCTGGGTGATGGGTGAACAGGGCGCGAAAGCGCTGCGCGGCGGCAAGATGGAGGACGTCATCTTCGCCGGCACCGCCGGCCGCGCCCCCCTCGGCCGGGCCGAGGTCACCCTCACCGTGGACAACTCCGACGGCGCACTGCCCATCGACTACACCGAGGTGTCCATCACCCGGCGGATGTTTCGGGACGGTGCCAGCGAGTACGAGATCAACGGCACTGCCTGCCGGCTGATGGACGTGCAGGAACTGCTGTCGGACTCCGGTATCGGCCGGGAGATGCACGTCATCGTCGGGCAGGGCCAGCTCGGCGCGATCCTCGAATCGAAGCCGGAAGGCAGGCGGGCGTTCATCGAGGAGGCCGCCGGCGTCCTGAAACACCGCAAGCGCAAGGAAAAGGCGCTGCGCAAGCTGGACGCGATGCAGGCCAACCTGACCCGGTTGACCGACCTCACCGCGGAACTGCGCCGCCAACTCAAGCCACTGGGCAAGCAGGCCGAGATCGCCCGCAAGGCCCAGGCCGTGCAGGCCGAACTGCGCGACGCGCGACTGCGCCTGCTCGCCGACGACCTGGTCAACCAGCGCACCGAACTCGCCCGCGAGGAGGCCGACGAGTCCACCGCGCGGGCCCGCCGGGCCGAGGTGGAGAAGGCCCTGCAACTGGCCACCGCGCAGCAGAGCGAGCTGGAGGAACGGGTCGCCGCGGACGCGCCGAAACTCGCCGCCGCCCAGGACGTCTGGTACCGGCTGTCCGCGTTGGAGGAGCGGCTGCGTGGCACCGCGCGGCTGGCCGTCGAGCGCGCCCGGCACCTGTCCGCCGAGGTGGAGGCGCAGCAGTCGGGTCGCGATCCCGACGAGATGGAAGCCGAGGCGGAGCGCACCGCCGAACGCGAGGCGGAGTTGCAGGAAGCCGTCGCCGAGGCACGCTATCTGCTGGCCGAGGCGACCGAGTCCCGCTCGGAACTGGAGCGCACCGTTGCCGCCGCCGAACGCGCGCACCTGGCCGCCGTGCGCGCCGTCGCCGACCGGCGGGAGGGCCTGGCCCGGCTGTCCGGCCAGGTGGAAGCGTTGCGCAGCAAGACGAACGCGACCGCCGAGGAGATCGAGCGGCTGTCCGTCGGGCTGTCCGAGGCGAGCGAGCGGGCCGAGGTGGCCGGCGTCGAACTGGCCGAGGCGCAGGCCGAGATCGGCACCGAGGACTCCGACGACGAGCAACTGGCCACGCGGCACGACCAGGCACTCGCCGCGGGCGAGGTGGCCAAGGCCAGGGTCGACGAGCTGGTCGCCGCCGAACGCAAGGCGGAGAAGGACATCGCCGCGTGGAAGGCCCGGGTGGACGCGCTGTCCATCGGGTTGACCCGCAAGGACGGCGCCGGCGCGCTGCTGGCGGCCACCGATCGGCTGCCCGGCGTGCTCGGCTCGGTCGCGGCGCTGCTCACCGTGCAGCCCGGGGCCGAGGTCGCGCTCGCCGCGGCGCTGGGCCCGGTGGCCGACGCGGTCGCCGTGGCCGGCGGTCTGGACGCGGTGGCGGCGCTGGAACTGTTGCGCGGCAACGACTCCGGTCGAGCCGGACTGCTCGTCGGCGGCGCCCCGGCGACCGTCGACCACAACAGCAAGCCCGGTTGGCCGACGCTGCCGGCCGGCGCCCGGTGGGCGGTCGACCTGGTCGGCGCGCCGGACGGCCTGCGGCCCGCGGTCGCCAGGGCGCTGGACCGGATGGCCGTCGTGGACGACCTGGCCACGGCCAACGCGCTGGTCGGCCAGTATCCGGCGGTGCGCGCGGTGACCGTCGAGGGCGACCTGCTCGGCGCCGACTGGGCGGTCGGCGGGTCGGGCCGCAGCCAGAGCGTGATCGAGGTGCAGGCCGCGGTCGACGAGGCCAACGACAAGCTGGTCGCCGCCGAGCGCGCGTTCCAGCAGGCCGGCGCGGCGCTCACCGGCGCGCGGGCCGAGCAGGAATCCCGCCGCGACGAGGTCGGCGCGGCCAAGGAAGCGCTCAACGAAGCCAAAGTACGCAAGGCCCGGTCGGGCGAGCGGCTCAACCGGTTGCAGCAGGCGGTGCGCTCGGCCGAGGCCGAAGTGCAGCGCGCCGGCTTCCAGCGGGCCAAGGTCGAGCAGTCCCGCGAGGAGGGACTGACCCGGCTGGCCGAACTGGAGCAGCGGCTGACCGCGGCCCAGGACGAGTCCTTCGACGAGGAACCCGACACCAGCGAGCGGGACCAGGCGACCGAGTCGCTGTCCGGCGCGCGGCAGCGTGAGGTGGACGCCCGGCTGGCGCTGCGCACCGCCGAGGAGCGCGCCCGTTCGTTGCAGGGCCGGGCCGACGGACTGCGCCGGGCCGCGCGGGCCGAACGGGACGCGCGGGACCGAGCCGTCCGCGCCCAGGCGGCGCGGGCTCGCGGTGCCGCACTGGCCAACGCGGTCGTCGAGAGCGGCGAGTTCGCGCTCGCCCGGATCGCGGTCTCACTGACCAGGGCCGCGCGCGAACGGGACGACGCCCAGGCCGCCCGGTCCACCGCGGAGACCGCGCTCGCCCAGGTGCGCCACCGGGTCCGGGAGATGGCCGGCGAGTTGGAGAAGCTCACCGACGCCGTGCACCGCGACGAGGTGCTGCGGGCCGAGCAGCGACTGCGCCTCGAACAGCTGGAGGGCAAGATCGCCGAGGGCTTCGGCATCGGCCTTGAGGACCTGGTCACCGAGTACGGCCCGGACTGTCCGGTGCCGCCGGGCGCGGTCGAGCTGGCCGAGTACGAGTCGGCCAAGGAGCGCGGCGAGCTGGTCACCCAGCCGCAGTCGATGCCCTATGACCGGCCCACCCAGGAGCGCCGGGCGAAGCGGGCCGAACGCGACATGGCCACGTTGGGCAAGGTGAACCCGTTGGCGCTGGAGGAGTTCGCCGCGCTGGAGGAGCGCTACAAGTTCCTGTCCACCCAACTGGAGGACCTCAAGGCGACCCGGCGCGACCTGCTCACCGTGGTCAAGGAGGTGGACGACAAGATCCTGGAGGTCTTCTCGGCCGCCTACCACGACGTGGCCCGCGAGTTCGAGATCGTCTTCAACACGCTGTTCCCGGGCGGTGAGGGCCGGATGATCCTCACCGAGCCCGAGGACATGCTGACCACCGGGGTGGACGTGGAGGCCCGGCCGCCGGGCAAGAAGGTCAAGCGGCTCTCGCTGCTCTCCGGCGGGGAGAAGTCGCTGGTCGCGGTCGCCATGCTGGTGGCGATCTTCCGCGCCCGCCCGTCGCCGTTCTACGTGATGGACGAGATCGAGGCGGCGCTGGACGACACCAACCTGCGCCGGCTGATCGGGCTGCTCGACCAGCTGCGCGAGGCGTCCCAGCTGATCATCATCACCCACCAGAAGCCGACCATGGAGATCGCCGACGCGCTCTACGGCGTGAGCATGCGCGGCGACGGCATCAGCCAGGTGATCTCCCAGCGGCTGCGCGGCCGCGGCGAGGCCCGGCGGCAGTTGGCCGCGCCGCCGCCGCCGACCAGGACCGGCCTGACCATCATCGATTCGCCCGCGGCGGCGCCCGCGCCCGCGGCCGCGGTGCTGGCCGAGTCGGCCGAACTGCCGGCGCCCGCGCCGTCCCCGGAGCACGATTCGGTGAGCGCGCCGGTCGAGACCGCCGGGTCGGTCGAGGCGGCTGTCGTCGTCGCCCCACCGGTCGAGGCGGCCGACACAGCCGGTGTGCCGGTCGACGAGGTCACCGTCCCGGAGGCGTAGCGCAGCGGGCGACCTTCTGGCTGGTTGTGGCCGTGCGAGGATGACGGGGTGTCGACCACGACCGTGATCCTGATCATCGTTGCCGTTGTTGTCGTGCTGCTGGTGATACTGGCGGCCGGCCTACTTCTGGCGCGCCGCAGGCGAATCAGCCTGACCGAGCAGCAGCCCGAGCAGACCGGGAAAGCCGCCCGGTCCGGCGGCTACCAGGCCGGCGGTGGGATCAGCCTGGCGCCCGGCGGCCCGCGCACCGATCCACCGGCGCACCCGGCCGGCGAACGCACCGAAGTGGACGGTCAGCCGACCGTCGGCGACGACGCGTCGGTGCCCAGGGACGCGCCGCGCCAGGGCATCGTCGACGTCGCCCTGCCCGACGCCACCGACACCGCGACCACCGACACCGTCGACGCCCCGACCAGCGACACCACCGATGCCCCGGACACCGGCACTCCGGCCAGCGAGGCGCCGACCACCGGTATCCCGACGCAGGCGGCCCCCGCCGAGCCGGCGACCACCCCGGTGCCGGTGCAGGCCGAGCCGCCCACCGACTCGCTGTCCATCCAGTCCGTGCTCGACGAGCAGACCGCGACCGTCCCGACCGACGAGATCGAGCCGTCCGCCGGTCGACTGAACCGGCTGCGCGGCCAGCTGTCCCGCTCCCGGTCCGCGTTCGGGCAGAGCCTGCTGGGCCTGCTGGGCGCGGGCGACCTGGACGAGGAGTCCTGGACCGACATCGAGGACACCCTGCTGCTGGCCGACCTCGGCGCGGCCACCACCACCGAGATCGTCGACCAGCTCCGCGAGGCGCTGGTGGCCGGCGCGGTGCGCTCCCCGGAGCAGGCCCGCGCGCTGCTGCGCGACGTGCTGGTCGGCGCGCTGCACCCGGACATGGACCGTTCGGTGCGCGCGCTGCCGCACGACGACATGCCGGCGGTCATCCTGATCGCCGGGGTGAACGGCACCGGCAAGACCACCACCACCGGCAAACTGGCCCGGGTGCTGGTCGCCGACGGCCGCCGGGTGCTGCTCGGCGCGGCCGACACGTTCCGCGCGGCCGCCGCCGACCAGCTGGAGACCTGGGGCAACCGGGTCGGTGCCGAAGTGGTCCGGGGCAAGGAGGGCGCCGATCCGGCCGCGGTCGCCTTCGACGCGGTCAAGCGCGGCGGCCAGGTCGGCGTGGACACCGTGGTGATCGACACCGCCGGTCGGCTGCACACCAAGACCGGGCTGATGGACGAGCTGAGCAAGGTCAAGCGGGTGGTGGAGAAGCAGGCCAAGATCGACGAGGTGCTGCTCGTGCTGGACGCGACGACCGGCCAGAACGGCCTGACCCAGGCCCGGGTGTTCGCCGAGCTGATCGACGTGACCGGCATCGTGCTGACCAAGCTGGACGGCACTGCCAAGGGCGGCATCGTCTTCCAGGTGCAGCGCGAGTTGGGCGTGCCGGTCAAGCTGGTCGGCCTCGGCGAGGGAGCCGACGACCTCGCGCCGTTCGAACCCACCGCGTTCGTGGACGCCCTGCTCAACTAGGAAGCCCTGTGCTCGACCGGACCGGCCGGAACACCGAGAGTACGAAGGACGCGGTCACCGAGACCGGCTCGGCGGCCGCGTCCGGCTCCGGGCGGGGGTCGGACCGGTGATGGCCGGCCGGTCCCATGTGCACCACCCGCCACACATCGACCGGAGACAGCGCCAGCGGCACCGTCCGGGACTCCCGGGCGGTCAGCCGGAACCGGTCGCCCAGCGTGGCCGTCAGCCGTCGGTCCTTGTCCGGGTCGACCCCCAGCAGCCCTGCCTCGGCCCCCAGTTCGGCCAGATGGTCGGGACCGGGGGTGACCACCAGCAGCACGCCGTCGCGGCGCAGCACCCGGTGGAACTCCGGCCCGTTGCGCGGCGCGAACACGTTCAGCAACACCGTGGCCGCCTCGTCGCGCACCGGCCACGGCCGCCACACGTCCCAGCCGACCGCGCCCAGCGCCGGATGCACCCGGGCGGCCCGGCGCAGCGCGAGCGGTGAGAGGTCCATCGCCAGCCCGAGCGCGGCCGGCCGCCGGTCGAGCAGGGCGCCCAGGTAGTAGCCGATGCCGGCCCCCGCGTCGGCGACCAGCCCGTCGGCCGTCGGGGCGTGTGCCGTGGCCGCGTCGGCCAGCAGTTGTGCCAGCGGCGCGTAGTGGCCGGCGGCGAGGAAGTCGACCCGCGCGGCGACCATCTCGGCGGTGTCCGCGCTGCCGGTCGGCACCCGGCCGGTGATCAGGTTGAGGTAGCCCTGCCGGGCCACGTCGAAACTGTGTCGGTCGGGGCACCGGACGGCCGCGTCGGCGCGTGCGAGCGGCAGCCGGCAAACCGGACAGCACAGCACCGCGAGCACCTCGTCCGGCAGCCGACCCATGGGACGAAACGGTAGCTTGCCGGCCGAATACTCACCGTCAGGTTCCAGCCATAAGCGGTGCGTTAACAGAAATGCGGTCGTAACACAGAGCCCCGGACAGTTCACATCGAAGAAACCTCAGGGGAGGTCCGGCGAAACAGCCTCTCCCGATGCTTCCTGGCAACCCCCGGTCTATATGGGAGGACCCCTGTGAACTCTGGAGATACCGCCTGGGTGCTGGCCAGCGCCGCGCTGGTCATGCTGATGACCCCCGGGCTCGCGTTCTTCTACGGCGGCATGGTGAGTTCGAAGAGCGTGCTCAACATGCTCATGATGAACTTCATCACGCTCGGTGTGGTCGGCGTGCTGTGGATGCTGTACGGCTACAGCGAGGCGTTCGGTTCCGACGCCTTCGGTGGGCTGGTCGGCGGATTGCACGAAGTCTTCCTCAACCACACGCAAGGAACACTCGCCGGTCCCAAGGGCGACCAGATCCCAACGCAGTCGTTCGTGATGTTCCAGTTGATGTTCGCGGTCATCACGCCCGCGTTGATCTCCGGTTCCATCGCCGACCGCACCAAGTTCTGGTCCTGGGTGCTGTTCGTGGCGGTGTGGGTGACCGTCGTCTACTTCCCGGTCGCCCACTGGGTGTTCGACTTCAGCGGCTTCACCAGCCCGGACTCGGTCGGTGGTTGGGTTGCCAACAAGCTCAAAGCGTTCGACTTCGCCGGAGGAACAGCGGTCCATATCAATGCCGGTTCAGCCGGCCTGGCGCTAGCCCTGGTACTGGGTAAGCGCAAACGCTGGCCGAAGAACACCCCCCGGCCGCACAACGTCCCGTTCGTGTTGCTCGGTGCCGCGCTGCTGTGGTTCGGCTGGTACGGCTTCAACGCCGGTTCGGCACTGGCCGC
Organism: Pseudonocardiaceae bacterium; assembly: GCA_036268615.1. Classification (GTDB taxonomy): domain Bacteria; phylum Actinomycetota; class Actinomycetes; order Mycobacteriales; family Pseudonocardiaceae; genus DATATV01. The sequence continues at coordinate 35,432 of DATATV010000159.1, read as the reverse complement.
CGGTGACCTGGCCTCGGTCGCGTTCACCACGACCACCATCGCGACCGCGTCGGCACTGCTGGGCTGGATCGTCGTCGAGCAGATCCGGGACGGCAAACCGACCACCCTCGGCGCCGCGTCCGGTGCGGTGGCCGGTCTGGTGGCCATCACCCCGGCCTGTGGTTACGTCGGTCCGATCGGCGCGCTGGTGATCGGTATCGCGGCGGGCGCGATCTGTGCTCTGGCGGTCGGCCTGAAGTTCAAGCTGGGCTTCGACGACTCGCTCGACGTGGTCGGTGTGCACCTCGTCGGTGGGGTGGTCGGCACCCTGCTGATCGGCCTGTTCGCCACTGCCTCGGTCAACTCGGCCGGCGGTGACGGGCTCTTCTACGGCGGCGGACTCCATCAGCTCTGGCGACAAGCCGTGGCTGCGTTCGCGGTGATGATCTACTCCTTTGTGCTGGCGTACATCATCGGCTGGATCATCAACAAGACGATCGGATTCCGGGTCGACGCGGAGGCCGAGTCGGTTGGTATCGACGAGGCTGAGCACGCGGAGAGCGCGTACGAGTTCACCGCGCCGACCGGCAGCAGTGGTGGTCTGGCCGCCCCGATCCACCACGAGACGCCAGTTGCCGCAGCCGCAAGCAAGGGGAGCGAAGCATGAAACTGGTCACCGCGATCATCAAGCCGTTCACGCTTGATGATGTGAAGGCCGCGCTGGAGCAGCTCGGGCTGCTCGGGATGACTGTCAGCGAGGTCCGCGGCTACGGGCGCCAGAAGGGGCACACCGAGGTCTACCGCGGTGCGGAGTACTCGGTGGACTTCGTCGCCAAGCTGCGCATCGAGGTCCTGGTCGAGGACGACCTGGCCGACCGGACGGTGGACACCGTGGTGTCGGCCGCGCGCACCGGCCGGATCGGTGACGGCAAGGTCTGGGTGACCCCGGTCGACACGGTGGTTCGGGTGCGTACCGGCGAACGGGGCGTCGACGCGCTGTGACCCAGGGGGGGACTCCGTCCGAGGGACGGGGTGCGGAACAACAAGGGGGGACGGATCACCGCCCGCCGGGCCAGTCCGCCGAGGACCTGCTCTGGGCGCGTGACCTGTTGATCAACCCTCGCGCAGGTCGGCGTCGTCTGGTTGGCGCCGACCTGCGCGAGGCGCTTGTCGATCTGCACGACTTCTGGCTGGCCGGGCACGCCACCCGGGCCGGGATCGCGTCCTCGGGCGCGGCCCTGGTCGCGGTCGGCGCGCTCGGCCGGCGGGAGTTCGTGCCCTATTCCGACCTCGACCTGGTGCTCGTGCACGACGGCACGACCACCAACGAGACCGAGCTGACCGACATGGCCGAGGCGCTCTGGTACCCGCTGTGGAACGCCGGAATCAGCCTGGACCACTCGGTGCGCACCGCCCGCGAGTCGCTGGCGGTGGCCGCCGAGGACCTGCGGGCCGCCCTCGGCCTGCTCGAACTTCGTTTCCTCGCCGGCAATCAGGACGTGGCCGACCGGCTCGCGGTGGCCGCTCGGCAGGCCTGGCGGGTGTCGGCCCGCCGCAGGCTGGACGAACTCGTCGCCGGCGCCGCCGAACGCTGGGCGCGCAGCGGCGAGATCGCCCAACGGGTGGAACCCGACCTGAAGAACGGCCGCGGCGGCCTGCGCGACCTGCACCTGCTCGACGCGCTGGCGGTCGCCCAGCTGATCGACAGACCCACCGGTGAGCTGGCCGAGGCGCGCACCCTGCTGCTGGACGTGCGCACCGAACTGCGCCGGGTGGTCGGCCGGGCCAGGGACATCGTGCGCGCCCAGGAGGGCGACGAGATCGCCGCCGCGCTGGCCATGAAGGACCGCTTCGAACTCGCCGGCGCGCTCTCCTCGGCCGGCCGCTCGGTGTCCTACGCCTTCGACGTCGCCGTGCGCAGCATCCGGGCCGCCGCCCCGCGCCGCAACGTCGTCGGCCTGCGCCGTGGCCCCAGCCGCCGGCCGCTGGGCGAGGGCGTCGTCCTGCACGGCAACGAGGTGGCGCTGGCCCGCGACGCCGACCCGACCCGCGATCCCGCCCTGCTGCTGCGGCTGGCCGCCGCGGCGGCCAAGGCGACCGCACCGATCAGCGTCGGCACGATGAACCGGCTGGTCGAGCGCGCCCCCGAGCTGCGCAAACCATGGCCGCCCAGCGCCCTGGAGGCGCTGTTCGCGCTGCTCGCCGCCGGACCGGGTGCCACCGACGTGATCGAGGCACTGGACCGCACCGGGCTGTGGGGGCGGCTGTTCCCGGAGTGGGGTGCGGTGCGCGACCTGCCGCCCCGGGACGCCGTGCACGTCTGGACGGTCGACCGGCACATGGTGCAGACCGTGGTGCAGGCGGCCAAGCTGACCACCCGGGTGGGCCGGCCGGACCTTCTGCTGCTGGGCGCGCTGCTGCACGACATCGGCAAGGGCCGGGACACGGACCACTCGGTGGTCGGCGCCGCGCTGGTCGCCCAGGTCGGCGAGCGGGTCGGGCTGACCCCGCCGGACGTGGCCACGCTCTCGGCCATGGTCCGCCACCATCTGCTGCTGCCGCACACCGCGACCCGCCGGGACGTGGCCGACCCGGCCACCGTGCGTCGGATCGTGGAGACCCTCGACGGTGACGCCGAACTGCTCGACCTGCTGCACGCGCTGACCGAGGCCGACTCCCGCTCCACCGGCCCCGGCGTGTGGACGCACTGGAAGGCGGTGCTCGTCGAGCAACTCGTCCAGCAGTGCCACGCGGTGATGAACGGCAACCCGGTGCCCGGCCCAGAGCCGCTCAGCGACGAACAGCGCGCCCTGGCCGAGCGGACCGCCGAGTCCGGCCAGCTGGGCCTGCTGGTGTCCGGCACCGGCCCGGGTGCGCACGTCACCGTCGTCGCACCGGACCGGTCCGGTCTACTGGCCAGGGCGGCCGGCGTGCTCGCGCTGAACTCGCTGGAGGTGCACGCGGCGACCCTGCGCAGCCACAAGGGCGTCGCGGTGGACGTGTTCACTGTGTCGCCCCGGTTCGGCGAACTGCCCGACCGGGCGTTGCTGCGCGAGCAGCTGCTGCGCGCGGTGGACGGCGCGCTGCCGATCGCCCAGCGACTGGACGCCAAGGAGCAGGACTACGGCCGGGACGGCGGCAGCGACCCCGAACCGGTGCTGCTCTGGTTCGACGACGAGGCCAGCGGCGCGGTTGTGCTGGAGATGCGCTCGGCCGACCGGATCGGCCTGCTCTACCGGGTCGCCGTCGCGCTGGAGGAGGTCGGCGCGGATGTGCGCTGGGCCAGACTGGCCACCCCCGGCGCCACTGCGATCGCCTCCTACGGCCTGACCGTCGGTGACCAGCAGGAACCCGACCAGAGCGCGCGCCGGCGGATCGAGGCCGCGGTCCTCGCCGCGATCCGCTGAGATTTCTTCGCCAGTTCCGCGTCATGCCTGGCTGTGGGCCCGGTCTCACCCGTGCCCGACGGACGACGGCCCGCCCCCTGGTCGCCGCCCGCCGGGCGAACGTGGGAATTCCGTATTCCTACGCACGGCGACCAGGGACCATCACGCTGCCCAAGCCGGGCGCCAACCGGCAGGCTTTGACAAGCGACGCGATACCCCAGGTCGCGACCGCACCGCGAGGGGGGAGCCCGTACTGGGGGTCGGGCGGCGGTGGGGTCGACACCGCGCTAGCCGGGGAGGCTGTCGCAGCCCCAGTTGCCCGGGGCGGCCTGCACGAGGGGTGGCCGCCCCGGCGCAACATTTTTGGGGGTTTTCTGCCGCGGCTCGGGTAGGTGATCCCGTAGGGGACTTTTGTCCGGGTGGTCGCACGCGTGCGCCGTCCGGCGGCCCCGGTCAGTCCCTTTTTCGTCGGCCCTTTCCGCTCGTCTTCGGCACGTCGGTTGCGTCTGGCCGGGTGGACCGGCAGATCAGTTCGCCCGACAGCGGCTACCCTCGCAAGGAGCGGGTGTGGTGCCCGCACCGATCCCGAATCGACCTGCTGGAGTGCCGTACCCGTGTTCGACACCCTTTCCGACCGGCTCACCGCGGCACTCTCCACCCTGCGCGGAAAAGGCCGGCTCACCGACGCGGACATCGACGCGACCGCGCGGGAGATCCGCATCGCCCTGCTTGAGGCGGACGTCGCGCTGCCGGTGGTCCGCACGTTCATCGCGGGCATCAAGGAACGCGCCAAGGGCGCCGAGGTGTCCCAGGCGCTGAACCCGGCCCAGCAGGTCCTCAAGATCGTCAACGAGGAACTGGTCGCCATCCTCGGCGGCGAGACCCGCAGGCTGAACCTCGCCAAGAACCCGCCGACGGTGATCATGCTCGCCGGCCTCCAGGGTTCCGGCAAGACGACGCTGGCCGGCAAGTTGGCCCGCTGGCTGCACGGCCAGGGCCACACGCCACTGCTGGTCGCCGCCGACCTCCAGCGCCCCAACGCGGTCACCCAGCTTCAGGTCGTCGGTGAGCGGGCCGGCGTGCCGGTGTTCGCGCCCGAGCCGGGCAACGGCGTCGGCGACCCGGTCAAGGTCTCCCGGGACGGCCTTGCGGAGGCCAAGCGCAACCATCACGACATCCTGCTGGTGGACACCGCGGGCCGGCTGGGCATCGACGAGGAGTTGATGCGTCAGGCCAGCGACATCCGCACCGCGCTCAACCCCGACGAAGTGCTGTTCGTGGTCGACGCGATGATCGGCCAGGACGCCGTCAACACGGCCGAGGCGTTCCGCGACGGCGTCGGCTTCACCGGCGTCGTGCTCACCAAGCTGGACGGCGACGCCCGCGGTGGTGCCGCGCTGAGCGTGCGCGAGGTGACCGGCAAGCCGATCCTGTTCGCCTCCAACGGGGAGAAGCTGGAGGACTTCGACGTCTTCCACCCCGACCGGATGGCCAGCCGCATCCTCGGCATGGGTGACATGCTCACCCTGATCGAGCAGGCCGAGGCGACGATGGACGCCCAGCAGGCCGAGGCGACCGCCGCCAAGATCGGCTCGGGTGACCTGACCCTGGAGGACTTCCTCCAGCAGATGCTCGCGGTGCGCCGGATGGGCCCGCTGACCAACCTGTTGGGCATGCTGCCCGGCGCCGGGCAGATGAAGGACCAGCTCGCCCAGTTCGACGAGAAGCAGCTGGACCGGGTGCAGGCCATCATCCGCGGCATGACCCCGGCCGAGCGGTCCGACCCGAAGATCATCAACGCGTCCCGCCGGCTGCGCATCGCCCGCGGTTCCGGCGTCGAGGTGCGCGAGATCAACGACCTGGTCAACCGCTTCTTCGAAGCACGCAAGATGATGCAGCAGATGGCCGGCCGGTTCGGCTTCCCCGGTGGCGGCGGTCGCAAGGCCACCGCGGCGAAGAAGGGCCGCAAGGGCAAGAAGGGCAAGGGCCGCGGCCCGACCCAGCCGAAGGTGCGCGGCGGCCTGCCCGGGATGCCCGGCGGCTTCCCCGACCTGTCCGCGATGCCGCCCGGCCTCAACGAGTTGCCCCCCGGTCTGGCCGGCCTCAACGAGTTGCCGCCCGGTTTCGACCCGTCGAAGCTGAAGTTCGGCAACAACAAGAAGAAATGAGCGGCCTGCACCTGCGCGGCATCGTCCTGCCCGAGGGCGAGCCGCGCGATCTCTGGGTGGTCAACGGGCGCATCCGCACGGTCCCGGTGCCGGGCGCGGAAACCGTGTTCGACGGCGGTTTCCTGCTGCCCGGCCTGGTCGACGCGCACTGCCACGTCGGTCTTGGCCCGCACGGCGCGGTCGACCTGGCCGAGGCGGCCCACCAGGCCGAGACCGACCGGGACGCGGGCGCGCTGCTGCTGCGCGACTGCGGGTCGCCGATCGACACCCGGCCCTTGCAGGAACGCCTTGAGCTGCCCAGGATCGTGCGCGCCGGCCGGCACCTGGCCCGCCCCAAGCGCTACCTCCCGCACCTGGGCATCGAGATCGAGGACCCCGCGCAACTGGCGGAGAAGGTCGTCGAGCAGGCCGAGGCGGGCGACGGCTGGGTCAAACTGGTCGGCGACTGGATCGACCGGTCCACGGGCGATCTGGCCCCGCTGTGGCCCGACGACGTGCTGACCAAGGCGATCGACGCGGCGCACGGCGTGGGCGCGCGGGTGACCGCGCACGTGTTCGGCGAGGAAGCGCTGCCCGGCCTGATCAACGCCGGCATCGACTGCATCGAGCACGGCACCGGCCTGACCGCCGACACCATCGACGAGTTGGCCCGGCGCCAGGTCGCGCTCGTGCCGACCCTGATCAACATCGAGAACTTCCCGGACATCGCCGCCAAGGCGAGCAAGTACCCGCTCTACGCGGCGCACATGCGCGACCTGCATGTCCGGGTCCGGGACACCGTCGGTGCCGCGGTCGAGGCCGGCGTACCGATCTACGCGGGCACCGACGCCGGTGGCGGCATCACCCACGGCCGGATCGGCGACGAGGTGCGCGCGCTGGCCGGCGCGGGCATGTCCGCCGAGCGCGCGCTGGGCGCGGCCTCCTGGGCCGCCCGCGAGTGGCTGGGGTGGCCGCCGCTGCGGGACGGCGCCGCGGCCGATCTGATCGGTTTCGGCACCGACCCGCGAGCGGATCTGTCAGTGTTGGGCGCACCGAGCAGGATCGTGTTGCGCGGGCGGGTCGTCCGCTGATCGGACGCTGACCGGATTCCGGTGGTGGCGCGGTATGGAGTACCCGAGACGGCCGCCGGAGCCCGATCAGCCCTCCTGGATGGGCTACGCGCAGCCGTTGCGTCCGGTGCAGGACGGACACAATCCCGAGCTGCACCCGAGGGACTGGCAGGGCCAGCTCGCGGCCGCCGCCCGTGGTCCGCTGCAGTGGGGTTTCCAGGCGTTCTTCCTCGGCTTCGGCGGCTTCTACCTGGCCTCGCTGGTGGTCACCGCGGTGCTGACCCGCTCGGTCAGCGACTTCGACTCACCGAACGCGTCGCACTCGGTCCCGCTGGGGCCGGTGCTGCCGTTGATGTTCCTGCCAAACCTGCTGCTCGGCCTAGTCCCGGCGCTGTTCTCGTGGTTCCGCGGCAATGGCCCCCGGCTGGACTTCGGGCTCGTGCCCAGCTGGCGCGACCTGCGCGTCGGCCTGGCCTGCGGCGGGATCTCGCTGGGCCTTGGCTACGTGGTCAACCTGCTGTTGCTGGCGATCCTGCCGCAGTCGCAGACCGGCGGTTCGTCGCTGGACATCGCGTTCGGTGACCAGCGGACGGTGTGGGCGGCGCTGGCCGCGCTGTTCGTCTTCGTCGGCGCGCCGCTGACCGAGGAACTGCTCGTCCGCGGGGCGCTGTGGGGGGCGCTGGAGCACTACCGCATCCACCGCTACGTGATCCTGGTGCTGACGTCGATGATTTTCGCCTTCCTGCACCAGGATCCGGACCGTACGCTGGCCCTGTTCTGCCAGGGCATGGCGCTGGGCTCGGCCCGGATGATCACCGGCCGGATCGGTTCGAGCATGGTGGCGCACGCCACCAACAACCTGATTCCGGCATTGGTGTTGTTCCTGGTGGGCTGAACGGGGCGAACCGCGGCCACCGATTGTGTCGGTTTGGGCCCAGTCGGGTATCTCTTTGCTGTGATCGGCGCAATGTGCCTTCTCGGACGGGTTATCCCTGACCCAATTGGCTCGTGCGGTTCTATCCTCGGTCGTCATACGTTGATCGGCCGACGGAGGCGCCTGTGAGCACACTGCAGTCCCCGGAAGGCCCGACCGAACAGACCACGGACTCAGCGGACGACACTTTTCCGGCCACCGAGGATTCGGTGGCCGGAGCCAATGGAGCCGTGCTGGCGACCAGGACACCCGCGCCGACCGGCGCCGTGCCGAATGGTTCCGGGCCCAACGGCGTCGGGCCGACCGCTGCCGCGCCGATCACGGCCCAGGTCGTGGCCTCGGCCCGCGCGGACGTCCCGACATCGCTCCAATCGGCACTGAACGGATCGACGCCAAACGAGTCGGCCGCGAAACCGGCGACACCAAAAGGATCAGCACCCGACCTCGGCCCGGCCGGCCCGGGCGCCAACGGCACCCAGCTCAACGGCATCCCGGTCAACGGCGCCTCGATCAACGGCACCCAGCTCAACGCCGCCCTGGTTGATGCTGCCCTGGTTGACGGCGCCCCGGTTGACGGCGTTGTGTTCAACGGCACTCCGGTGAACGGCACCGCCCTCAACGGCTCGACCCTCGATGCCCCGCCGCTCGACGGCTCCGCCGCCCCGGCATCCACGTCGATCAATGGTTCGCCCGCTCCGGCGTCCACGCCCGTCGACGGCTCCGCCGCCCCGGCGCCTATGCCGGTCGACGGCTCCGCCGCCCCGGTGATCGGCGCCCTGCCGAGCGCTCCGAGGGCCCGCACCGGAGTCCCGGCCCTCGCTGCCACCTCCCATGCGGCTCCGGTGGTCGCCGGGCCGGCGCACCGTTGGGGCTTCGGTGCGTTCCTGCTGGCCGAGGCCGTGCTGCTGCTCTCCGCGGTGTTCCTCGCCGCGATCCTCGACCCCGGTCCGCCGGGCGGGGTGGTGCCGGTGTCCACCGCCCTGATCGGCACCATCGTGCCCACCATGCTCGCCGCCGGTGTCGCCCTGCTGGCCACCGTGCTGCGCGGCAACGGCCCGGTCATCGACCTGCGGCTCACCGTGCGCCGGGCCGACCTGGTCGTCGGGCTCAAGCTGGGCGGCATCGGCATCGTGCTGACCGTGGTCGCCGCGTTCATCTGGACCAAGGCGGTCGGCGCCAAGGACGCCAGTTCGGCGATCAACGGCCTGTTCGGCAGCGGCAAGATGTCGGTCACCTCGGCGGTGATCCTCTTCGTCTACGTCTGCCTGCTCGGCCCGATCTGCGAGGAACTCATCTTCCGTGGCCTGCTCTGGGGCGCCATCAAACGCCAGAACTGGGGCCGGTGGGCCGCGTTCGTGCTGAGCACCGCGATCTTCGCGGTCAGCCACCTCGAACCGTCCCGGACCATCCTGCTGCTGGTCATCGCGGTGCCGATCGGCCTGGCCCGGCTGTTCACCGACCGGCTGCCGGCCAGCATCGTCGCCCACCAGGTGAACAACTTCCTGCCCGCGCTGGTGACCCTGCTGGTGGCGCTGGGCATCATGAGCCAATGACCGAACTGGACCTCAACAGCGACCTCGGCGAGGGTTTCGGCTCCTGGCAACTCGGTGACGACGACGCCATGCTGGCCGCGGTCACCAGCGCGAACGTGGCCTGCGGCTTCCACGCCGGTGACCCGACGATCATGCGCAGGGTCTGCGAGCGGGCCGCCGCCGGCGGGATCGTCGTCGGCGCCCAGGTCGCCTACCGCGATCTGCCCGGGTTCGGCCGGCGGTTCATCGACGTGGACCCGACCGAACTGGCCGACGGGGTGCTCTACCAGATCGGCGCGCTGGAGGCGTTCGCCCGCGCGGCCGGCACCTCGGTGCGCTACGTCAAGCCGCACGGCGCCCTCTACAACGCCGCCGTACACCACCGCGAGCAGGCCAGGGCGGTGATCGCCGGAGTGCGCGCGTTCGGCCCGCTGCCGGTGCTCGGCCTGCCCGGCTCGCTGCTGCTGGCCGAGGCGACCGCCGCCGGCCTGCCGGCTGTGCCCGAGGCGTTCGCCGACCGCGGTTACACCCCGGAGGGCACGCTGGTGCCCCGCCGCGAGCCGGGTGCGCTGCTCACCGACACCGCCGCCGTGGTGGAGCGTGCGGTCCGCCTCGCCGAGCGGGGCGAACTCGTCGCGGTGGACGGCACCGTGCTGGCCAGCCAGGCCCGGTCGCTCTGCCTGCACGGGGACACCCCGGGCGCGGTCGAGCACGCCAAGGGGGTGCGCGCGGCGCTGGAGTCGGCCGGCGTCCCGATCACTCCGTTCGCCTGATTCGGCCCTCGACGAGCCCGTTCGCCGGGCTTTGGTGACCGCGATTCGTGTCCCGGTGGTCCGGTCTGGCAGAATGGACTGCTGTCCGCCACGGTCGGTCCCTCTCACCGTGCTGTGGCACCCATACTCCAGGCGTTAGCGATCGACCCCACTCGGCTCGCGCGCGCCTGAACCTGAGTAATCCAGAGCTTGAGGAGTACCCCTACCCGTGGCCGTCAAGATCAAGCTGCAGCGCCTCGGCAAGATTCGCCAGCCTTACTACCGCGTGGTCATCGCCGACGCTCGGTCGCGCCGCAGCGGTCGGGCGATCGAGACCATCGGCAAGTACCACCCGAAGAACGAGCCGAGCTTCATCGAGATCGACTCCGAGCGGGCGCAGTACTGGCTCGGCGTCGGCGCGCAGCCCACCGAGCCCGTCCAGCACCTGCTGGAGATCACCGGCGACTGGCAGAAGTTCAAGGGCCTGCCGGGCGCCGAGGGCACCCTGCGGCACGCCCAGCCGAAGCCGGACAAGAAGGCCGTGTTCGAGGCCGCCGTCGCCGCCGCCGGTGGCGAGCCCGCCGTCGAGGCGACCACCCCGAAGAAGCGGGGCGGCGCCAAGAAGGCCGAGGCCGACGCGCCCAAGGCCGAGGCTGCCAAGGCCGACGCCCCGAAGGCCGACGCCGCCAAGGCTGACGCCCCGAAGGCTGACGCCCCGAAGGCCGACGCCCCGAAGGCCGAGGCTGCCAAGGCCGAGACCGAGGCTCCGGCCGCGGCGGCATCGGACGCGGAGAGCAAGTGAGTGTGCTCGCGGACTCGCTCGAACATCTGGTCCGCGGCATTGTCGACCACCCGGACGACGTCCGGGTGAGTCTGCACACCACGCGTCGTGGCCGCACCCTCGAAGTGCACGTCAACCCCGATGACCTGGGCAAGGTCATCGGGCGCGGCGGCCGTACCGCCACCGCCCTGCGGACCGTGATGACCGGCATCGGTGGTCGCGGCCTGCGGGTCGACGTGGTCGATACCGACCGCTGAGCCGATGGCACCCAGAGCGGGTGACCCGACCCTCCGCAAGGTGGGCCGGGTGGTCAAGGCACATGGCATCCACGGTGAAGTGGTCGTCGAGCCGAGTACTGACTCGCCCGACGTCCGCTTCGCCGTGAACTCGGTGTTGTTGCTCACATTCCGATCCGGTGAGCAGCGGTCCGTCACGGTCACCAACGCGCGGCCGCACTCCGGCCGGCTGCTGGTCCAGTTCGACGGCGTGGCCGGCCGGGACGCGTCCGAAGCGCTTCGTGGTGGCCAGCTGTTCGCCGACATCGGCGACCTGCCGCCCACCGAGGACCCGGACGAGTTCTACGACCACGAGCTCGAAGGGCTCACCGTGGTCACCGTCGGCGGCGAGTCCGTCGGCACCCTGCGTGAGGTGCTGCACGGCGCAGGCGGCGAACTGCTGGTGGTCGACCGGGCCGACGGCAGCGAGGCGCTGGTGCCCTTCGTCCGGCAGATCGTCGCCGAGATCGACCTGTCCGGCGGGCGCGTCGTGGTGGACCCGCCCCCCGGGCTGCTTGAGGACGCCTGACCGATGCGCATCGACGTCATCACGATCTTCCCCGAATACCTCGCCCCGCTGCGCGCCGCGCTGCTGGGCAAGGCGATCGACCGTGGCCTGATCAGTGTGGACGTGCACGACCTGCGGGAGTGGACGCACGACGTGCACCGGGCGGTCGACGACAGCCCGTACGGCGGCGGGCCGGGCATGGTGATGAAACCGCAGGTCTGGGGTGACGCCCTGGACGCGGTCGCACCCGCCCCGGCCCGGCCCCGGCTGATCGTGCCCACCCCGGCCGGCCGGCCGTTCACCCAGGCCCTGGCCCGGGAGTACGCCCGGGAGCCGTGGCTGCTGTTCGCCTGCGGCCGGTACGAGGGCATCGACCAGCGGGTGGTCGACGACGCCGCCCGGCGGATGCCGGTGGACGAGGTGTCCATCGGGGACTACGTGCTGGTCGGCGGTGAGGTCGCGGTGCTGGTGATGGTCGAGGCGATCGCCCGGCTGCGTCCCGGCGTGCTGGGCAACCCCCGTTCGGCCGAGGAGGACTCGTTCTCCGACGGCCTGCTGGAGGGCCCCAGCTACACCCGGCCGGAGGTCTGGCGGGAGCTGCCGGTCCCCGACGTGCTGCGCTCGGGCAACCACCGGGCGATTGACCGCTGGCGCCGGGACCAGGCCCTGGAGCGCACCCTGCTGCGCCGCCCGGACCTGCTGGACCGGCTGCCGGACGGGACGCTGGACCGGCACGACCACGCGGTCCTGGACACCGTGCGCGACCAGCGGGACTAGGTCCGCGACGGGGGCCGATTACCGGTCGGCCCGCATCATCTGGCAGACTGAATTGGTTGCTGCGGCTGGGCGGGTGCCCGCCGCGCGCCACACACCATCTCCCAGGCCGGGTTTTCAGTGTCGTGTTCACGCACGGCCGGCTTCCCGCCGAGGAGGACCAGACAGACCCGAAGGACGGACCACCGATGAACACCCTGGACGCTCTGGACGCTCAGTCGCTGCGTTCCGACATCCCGGACTTCCGGCCGGGCGACACGTTGAAGGTTCACGTCCGAGTGATCGAGGGCTCGCGCGAGCGCGTCCAGGTGTTCCAGGGCGTGACGATCCGTCGCCAGGGCGACGGCGTCCGCGAGACCTTCACCGTTCGTAAGGTCTCCTTCGGCGTCGGCGTCGAGCGCACCTTCCCGGTGCACTCCCCGAACATCGCCAAGATCGAGCGGGTCGTCCGCGGTGACGTGCGCCGGGCGAAGCTCTACTACCTGCGCGACCTCCGCGGCAAGGCTGCCAAGATCAAGGAAAAGCGGGAAACCCCGACCGCTTCCTGACCGGTTTCCTATGCCGACTCCCGTAGTCTTGCTCTGGTTGCGGTGTGATCCGAGCAACTTTCGGTGGACCAGACGAGGAAGTCAATGACGGCGTCGGAAGACGAGCGGGGAAGCGTCCGGCGTGGAGGACCAGGCGGTCGTGACTGGTTCGAAGCACCTGAACTCGGCGGGGGGCGTCCGAATCCCGAACACCGCAATGGCGATCGCCCGCGCGCGAGTCGCCCGGCCGAACCCCGCGTGAACCGGCGGCAGGAACCCGAGTTCGACGACGGCGATGCCGACGGTTACGACGAGTACGACGAATCGGAACCCGAGTTCGCCGAATCGTCATCGGGTCGGCACGGCCGGCGCTCGGATCGGGACGAGCGGCCCGCCAAGCCGGTCAAGAAGGGCTCGTTCTGGAAGGAACTGCCCATCCTGATCGTGATCGCGCTGGTGCTGACGTTCCTGATCCAGACGTTCATCGCGCGCGTCTACGTCATCCCGTCCGGTTCGATGGAGCAGACCCTCAACGGCTGCACCGGCTGCACCGGTGACCGCATCCTGGTCGACAAGCTCACCTTCGACTTCAGCGACCCGCGACCGGGCGACGTGATCGTCTTCAAGGGACCGCCGGGCTGGGACGAGAGTGAGTTCAACGTCGACGAGTCCAGCAACGTCGTGGTCCGCTGGCTGCGCCAGTTCGGCTCGTCCATCGGCATCGGTACCCCGCCCGAGTACGACCTGGTCAAGCGTGTGATCGCGGTCGGCGGGGAGACCGTGCAGTGCTGCAACGCGCAGAACCAGATCATGGTCAACGGCAAGCCACTGGTCGAGCCGTACGTGTACTGGCAGCCGGGCACCGGCGGGCCGGCCGCGCAGAAGCAGTTCCCACCAGTCACCATCCCGAAGGGCGGCCTTTGGGTGATGGGTGACAACCGGAACAACTCCAACGACTCGCGTTACCAGAACAACGGCGGCATCCACGGTGTCGTGCCGGTGAGTGACGTGATCGGCGTCGCCCGGACGATCATCTGGCCACCCTCCCGCTGGCGGGGCATCGGTGAGACGAACGCCCAGACGACGGCGCTCGCCTCCGCACCGGGCTGGCAGGAGGGCCTGCCGGCCGGAGTCGGCTTCGCCGCCGCGTGGCCGGTGTTCTGGGTGGGCAAGAAGACGCGCAGAGGGCTGCGCGACAGTCGGCTGGCCATCCGTGGCCGGGTGCCTCGGGGCAAGCGGCGGTAGTGCCGGTGGCAGGGCGGTTCGAGGAGCTACGCCCAACCCGTGCGGTGGTGCGTCGCGACGCGGGTACGTGGGCCCTTGAGGGCGCACTGGGTCGCCGCGGCCTCGGCCCGGTGGCCGGCGTCGACGAGGCCGGCCGCGGTGCGTGTGCCGGCCCGCTGGTGGTCGCGTCGTGCGTGTTACGGCCGGGCGATGCCAAGAAGCTCGACGGCCTGAACGACTCCAAACTGCTCACCGAGAAGGCCAGGGACCGGATGTACGACCTGGTCCTGGACCGCGCGCTGGACCACGCGGTGGTGGTGATCCCGCCGGCCGAGGTCGACCGGCTGGGCGTGCACGTGACCAACATCGAGGGCATGCGCCGGGCCGTCGCCCGCCTCACCGTCACCCCGGGATACGTCCTGGTGGACGGTTTCCGGGTGCCCGGCCTGACCGTGCCGAGCATCCCGGTGGTCAAGGGCGACCAGGCCGCCGCGTGTGTCGCCGCCGCGTCCGTGCTGGCCAAGGTCACCCGCGACCGGATCATGACTGCCCTGCACGAGGAGCTGCCGCAGTACCGTTTCAACGTGCACAAGGGGTACTGCACCGCTGATCACGCGGCCGCGCTGGACGAGCACGGTCCCAGCATCGAGCACCGTTGGTCGTACGCGAACGTCGCCGCCGCGGCGATCGCGCACGGTCTGCGAGCGCCAAGGCGAGTGGCGCGCAGTGTGTCCGCGGCGATCGTGGTCCAGAATGGGAGGCCACCAGCCAACGGGATGGACCCGTCGCCGGTGTCACAAGGAGGAGCGCGGAACCGATGAGCGCAGAGGATCTCGAAAAATACGAGACCGAGATGGAGCTGCAGCTCTACCGGGAGTACCGCGACATCGTGGGTCAGTTCTCCTACGTCGTGGAGACCGAGCGGCGGTTCTACCTGGCCAACTCGGTGGACGTGCAGGTCCGCAACGCCGATGGCGAGGTCTACTTCGAGGTGCGGATGTCCGACGCCTGGGTGTGGGACATGTACCGCCCGGCACGGTTCGTCAAGAACGTCCGGGTGATCACCTTCAAGGACGTGAACGTGGAGGAACTGGACAAACCAGACCTCCGCCTGCCGGAAAGTGGCCCCTTCTCCAGCTGAACCCCAATACCACACCCCAGCTGACAAACCGGACAACCTGAGGCCATTGGCCCCAGGTTGTCCACAGGCGACCCTGTTGTCCACAGTTTGATCAAGCCCGCCGCCACCACGATCACCATTCCGGCACCGTCAACTCGTGACCCGCGAATCCACACCGGGTCGGTCACGAGCAAGGGACGGACCGATGACAACAGCCACCCGCAACCCCGCCCACGAACTGGGCCGCCAGGGCGAACACCTCGCCGCCGACCATCTGGTCAAACAGGGCCTTGTCGTCCTGTCCAGAAACTGGCGATGTCGCGACGGCGAACTGGACATCGTCGCCACCGACGGCCGCACCCTGGTCGTCTGCGAGGTCAAAACAAGATCAGGCGAAGCCTTCGGCCTCCCCGCCGAGTCCGTCGACGCGACCAAGGCCCGCCGCGTCCGAGCCGCCACCCACGCCTGGCTGCGCCGCTACGGCGTGGGCTGGTGCCCGGTCCGGTTCGACGTGATCGCCGTCCTCTGGCCCGCGGGTGAGCAGCCCGCGCTGGAACACCTGCGGGGTGCGTTCTGATGAGCCTGGCATCAGCCTGGTCGGTAGCCCTGTTCGGCGTGGACGGCGTTCCGGTCGAGATCGAGGCCGACATCGCCGGCGGCGTCCCCGGAGTCCGGATGCTCGGCCTCCCCGACGCCGCGCTGCGCGAGTCCAAGGACCGAGTCAGGGCAGCGGTCCGCAACAGCGGCGAACGCTGGCCCCAACGCCAGGTGTCACTGGCACTGTCCCCAGCCACCCTCCCGAAAGTCGGCTCCAGCTACGACCTGGCCCTGGCCTGCTGCGTCCTGGCCGCCGACCGAGTGGTCCTGCCGGAGAAACTTGCCGGCACCACCCTGCTCGGCGAACTGGCCCTGGACGGCCGCCTACGTCCGGTCCGCGGCATCCTCCCGGCGCTGCTGGCGGCTCGCCGCGCCGGCCTACGCCAGGCCGTCGTGCCGTTGGACATGCTCGCCGAAGCCGGCCTGGTAGACGGAATCCGAGTCCTCGGCGCCGCGAAACTGGCCGACGTCTTCGCCTGGCTCCGCGACGAACACGAACTCACCGCCCCCGACAGCACCGCCCACCGCCGCGGCACCCCGGCCGCCCCGGACCTCTGCGACGTACTGGGCCAACCTGAAGCCCGCTGGGCCCTGGAGGTGGCCGCGGCCGGTGGTCATCATTTGATGCTGGTGGGCCCTCCGGGAACCGGAAAGACAATGCTCGCCCAACGCCTGAGCGGCCTGCTGCCGCCGTTGACGGCCGAGGAATCCCTTGAGGTCACGGCAGTCCACTCGGTGGCCGGTGTACTCACCTCCGACGCACCCCTGGTCTCGGCCCCACCGTTCGTGGCCCCACACCACACCACGTCGGTAGCGGCCCTGGTCGGCGGCGGCAGCGGCCTGGCGAAGCCCGGGGCGGTGAGCCGGGCGCACCGAGGAATCCTGTTCCTGGACGAGGCAGCCGAGTTCGGCCCCAACCGCCTCGACGCACTGCGCACCGCGCTCGAAGAAGGCGAAGTCCGACACGCCCGCAGAGACGGAATAGTCCGCTATCCCGCCAGATTCCAGCTGGTCCTGGCAACGAACCCGTGCCCCTGCGCGCCGGCAAAGGAAGTCGACTGCCACTGCTCCCCATCGGCGCGCCGCCGCTACTTCGGCAGGCTCTCCGGCCCACTGATGGACCGAGTCGACCTGAGAGTCCGAATGCGCCCGATGACCGCGATGAACGGCGTCGACGGCAGAGCCCCCGAACACAGCGCCCAGGTCAGAGAACGAGTAGCCGAATCGCGGGCGAGGGCAGTGCAACGCTGGTCAGAACACGGCTGGCGCACCAACGCCGAGGTCCCCGGCCCAGCCCTCCGCCGCGACTACGCCCTACCCAGGTCAGCAACGGACCTACTGGACCGAGGCCTGTCGATCGGCGCCGTCACAGCCAGAGGCGCAGACCGCTGCCTGCGAGTCTCGTGGACCCTCGCCGACCTGGCCGGCCGCGACCGTCCCACCCCGGACGACGTAGCCACCGCCCTGGATTTCCGAGACCGAGGCCCAGCATGACCACCCAAGCCCGCACCCCACATCGCCGCCCCCTGCCCGCCGGATTGCCAACACGCCCCAGCCATCGTGGGACCCGCTCCATCCGGGGAGCGGCCTGCGCAGCCCCTGGGGCAGCTTGCCGGACCCGCGGTCTGGCTGACCGGGACCTGGATCAGGCGTGGCCGACCCGCGGTCTGGCCGACCCGGATCGGAATCCGGCCTCGTCGACCTCCAGTCTGGCCGATCCAGACCCGAACCGGGCCTGCCCGGCCCGCGGTCTGGCTGACCCAATCCGGAACGCGGCCTGCCCGGCCCGTAGTGCGACCCGCCCGCACCGGATTGCGCCCAGCCCAGCTCAAGAAGCGCACCCAGCTCAAGAAGCGCACCCAGCTCAAGAAGCAGACCCAGCTCAAGAAGCGCACCCAACGCCGAGTCCGGCCCACCCAGGCCGGAACGCACCACGTCCAGTCCGCACGACCGTCCACCCCAGCCGGAGTCCTGCCCGCTCGGGCCTGGGCCGAACACGCCCGAACCGAGGTGCGGCATGACCACCGAGACCCTCAGCCCGGATAACCGGGTCCGGCTGGCCCGCGCGTACCTCCTCCGCGTCGTCGAACCGCCCGCCCCGGCCCTGACCCGCTTCATCGCCGAAGTCGGCCCGGTGACCGCCGCCGAGCGTGTCAGAGCAGGAAACGTCCCACCCGACGTGGCCGACGAGACCGCCGCCCGAAGCCACCTGGACCGGGCCGAACAGGACCTGGTCGAAGCGGCTGCGGTCAGCGCCCGGTTGCTCATCCCCGAGGACCCGGACTGGCCGGCGTGGCCATTCGCGGCACTCGACATGGCCGCGGCCCGAGGCGCCAAATGGGCCGGCGAACCCCTGGCCCTGTGGGTCCGCGGCGCGGGCGACCTGGCGCAACTGCACGAACGAGCCGTCTCGGTGATCGGCGCCAGAGCGGCCACCGGCTACGGCGAGCGGGTCGCTGCCGAGTTCGGTCACGACCTGAGCGCCAACGGCTTCACCGTCGTCTCCGGTGCTGCCTACGGCATCGACGGAGCCGCCCACCGGGGCGCGCTGGCCGCCCAAGGCCCGACGGTCGCGGTACTGGGCTGCGGAATCGCCATCCCCTACCCGGCCGGACATGCCTCGCTACTGACCAGCATCGCCAGCAGCGGAGCCGTGATCAGCGAATACCCGCCAGGAACCCCGCCGGCCAGACACAGATTCCTGGTCCGCAACAGACTGATCGCCGCCCTCGGCGCCGGCTCGGTCGTGATCGAAGCCGGCCGCCGAAGCGGTGCCCGGAACACCGCCGCCACCGCGGCGGCGTTGGGACGGGTGTTGATGGCCGTCCCCGGCCCGATCAGCTCAGCCATGTCCGTCGGCTGCCACGAGCTGCTTCGCAACGGCGAGGCGCACCTGGTGGCCAGCGCCCAGGAGGTGATCGAGTCAGTAGGCCGAATCGGAACGGACCTCGTGCCGGAGCCGCCGCCCGAACGCCGAGAAACCGACGGCCTCGACGACAAGACCCTCCGCGTCTTCGAAGCTCTGCACAGGTCGGCAGCGCGTAGTCCGGAGCAGATAGCCGAGGTGGCCGGCGTCCCCACCGAACGAGTCCGTGCAGTGCTCCCGGCCCTGGAACTACGCGGCCTGGCAGTCCACGGCGACTCCGGCTGGCTGTCGGTGATCCAAAAAGGGCGTGGCGATGCTTGACCTCACGATCCACGTGCCGCAGCGTCTAAGCACATGGCGTCCAAGGACATGGCGGAAAAGAAAGCGGCGCGCCCCAACCTGGTCCGCGCCCGCTCAGCCCTCCCGCCGATCCTGGCGGAAGTCCTCGACGCCTTCGAACGCCACCTACGCCTGGAACGCGACCTTTCCGCCCACACAGTCCGCGCCTACCTCGGCGACGCCGTCTCCCTACTCACCCACGCTCTCACCACGCCCCCCGCCAACCCACCCGCCGCCGGGCCCACCGGCGCAGCTGGTGGCGTCGGCATCGGTGTGGAGCCTGGTCGAAGAGAGGGCAGAGAGAGGAGGGCCTCCGCAGCGGAGGGCCGCCCCTCGGCTGATCGCCCAGCGCTGAACGCGGCGCAAGCCGGCGAGGCGAGTTCCGCTGCCGGTGGCGCACCGTCGAACCCGACGGAAGGCCGCCCAACGGCAAGCCACCCGGCGGAAGGCCGCCCAACGGTTGGCCACCCGGTGATTGGCCATCCAGTGATTGGCCACGGACCGGCGGGTCGGGTGGGCTCGGACATGCGGTCGGTCGCGGCGGACGGGGAGGTTCGTCCGGCTCTCGACGCGAACGCCGACGGGTTCACCCGAGCGGCAACGGCGCAGCTCGCCGCACAGATGGATGATCTTGATCTGGCAGTGTTGCGGTCCTGGTTGGCCGAGTTGCGCGCGAGCGGCGCCAGCCGCAGCACGTTGGCCCGGCGGGCGGCTTCGGCGCGGACGTTCACCGCGTGGGCGGCTCACACCGGGCGGCTCGCTGTCGACCCCGGACCTCGGTTGGCCGCGCCCCGGCCGCATCGGGCGCTGCCGGCCGTACTGCGCGCGGACCAGGCCGCGGCGGCGCTTGCCGCTGCCGAATCCGGCGCCGAGGAAGGAGATCCGATCGCGCTGCGGGACCAGGCCATGCTGGAACTGCTTTATGCCACCGGAATCCGGGTGTCCGAATTGTGCGGGCTGGACGTCGACGATCTCGATTACTCCCGTCGGGTGATCCGCGTCTTCGGCAAGGGACGCCGGGAACGGGTCGTTCCGTTCGGGATACCGGCGGAGCGTGCGGTCCGCCATTGGCAGGAATCCGGTCGATCGCGGCTGGCCAGCGGCCGTTCGTCCGCCGCATTGTTCCTGGGTGCGCGGGGTGGGCGTGTTGATCCACGCTCTGTCCGTCGGGTCGTGCACGACGCGGTCGGGGCTGTCCCGGGCGCCGCCGACATGGGCCCGCACGGCCTGCGACACAGCGCGGCGACCCACCTGCTGGAAGGTGGAGCTGATCTCCGGTCGGTCCAGGAACTGCTCGGCCACGCTACGCTCGCCACCACGCAGCTCTACACACACGTCACTGTCGAGCGGTTGAAGGCGATCCATGACCGAACCCACCCCCGGTCCCGGTGATGTCGGGGAGGGTGTGCCCGGTGGTCCGGTAAGAACCCACCACGCGGGCCCGCCGACGCCGGCCGTGCCCGCTGACGATGCGGCACGGCCATTTGGCGACGGACAACCCGACGGCGTGCTGCCGGGCGACCACCGCAGCGCGGAGCAGGTTGAGGCCGGCATCGTCGCGCTCTGGCGGCGGTACGGCAGTACCCACGACGCGGCCCTGCGCAAACGCCTGATCCTGCACTACGCCCCGCTGGTCAAGTACGTCGCCGGCCGGGTGGGTACCGGCCTGCCCGCCTACGTCGACGTGGCCGACCTGATCCAGTCGGGCATCTTCGGGCTCGCTGACGCGATCGAGAAGTTCGAGCCGGAGCGTGGGCTGAAGTTCGAGACCTACGCGATGCAGCGCATCCGTGGCGCGATCCTGGACGAGCTGCGCTCGCAGGACTGGGTGCCGCGCTCGGTCCGTGGCCGGGCCCGGGACGTCGAGCGTGCCTTCGAACGGCTCGGCGGGCAGTTGCAGCGCACGCCCACGGACGAGGAGTTGGCAACCGAGCTGCAGATCGGCACCAACGAGTTGCGCGATCTGTACGCCCAGTTCCGGCTGACCAGCGTGGTCGCCCTCGATGAGCTGATCGTGCCCGGCCGGGGCAGCGACTCGCTCGCCGAGACGCTGCCCGACGAGGGCGCCGAGGACCCGGTCGCCAGCCTGGTCGACCAGGACAACCGGCGCCAACTGGTGGACGCCATCCAGCAACTCGCCGAGCGCGACCGGACCGTCGTGACCCTGTACTACTTCGAGAACCTGACCCTCGCCGAGATCGGCCGGGTCCTCGGAGTGACCGAGTCCAGGGTCTGCCAGCTCCACACCCGGGCCGTGCTCCGCCTCCGCGCCAAGCTCACCGAACACGCCGACGTCTGACCGCGTGCACCGCCGTGGGCTCGGATGAAGCGTGGTCCGGCCGGACGCACCAAGGTCGGGTCGGACGCGCGTCTGACGACCGGTCGTGACGGCGTCTGACCGGCTGCGACGGCATCTGGCTGGACGCGCGTCCGACCGGTCGTGCCGGTTGATCAGCTCGGCTCGGTCGTCACGGTTCGCCGGGCGGCCAGGGCAGCAGGCGGATTCGGCCGGATTCGACCAGTCGGAGCGGGTCTAGGTACTGCTCGCCGCGGTGGACGCCCCAGTGCAGGCAGACCGTTGGCGTCTGGCCCGGACCGGTAGCGCCCGGACCGGCAGCGCCCGGACCGGCAGGTCCGTTGCCGGCAGAGCTGGGGCTGCCCGTGTCGGGATTGCCCGCGTCGAGACTGCCGGCGCCGGTTGCTCCGTTGGTTCCGGCGGTGGGAGCCGCAGTAGGCGTTGAGCTGTTGGCCATCGGCGGCTCTGGTTCGGGCAGTGCGGCTGGTTGTGGGCCGGGGCCGGCCGGCGGTCCTTGGGCTGGGTTGGGTGCGAGGGGTACTGCCGGGCCGGTTGGTTGGGGGATCGGGGGAAGTGGGCAGCCTCGGTGGCCGGGTAGGAGGAAGCCGATCACTTGTCCTCGGCGTACGCGGTCGCCGACGTGGACGGCTGGGGTGATCGGTTCGTACGTGGTTCGCAGGCCGTCCAGGTGCTCGACCGATACCAGGCTGCGGTCGGCCAGCGGGCCCGCGTAGAGCACCAGGCCGTCGCCTGCGGCCGTGACCGCTTCGCCGACGGTGCCGCCCAGGTCGACGCCTCGGTGGCCGGGGCCGTACGGCGTTGACGGTCGCTGGAACGGGCGGAGCACCGGGTGGGGTGGCGGCAGCGGCCAGGCGAATCGGACCAGTGGGATGGCCAGGTCCGGTCTGCCGACGACTGTCAGCGCGGTCGCCGAAGTGCTGGCTGGGCCGAGCACGGCCGCCAGCACCAGTACGAGCAGGACCAGCCACGGTGGTGGATGTCGGGGTGGCCGGGGACCAGTTGGTGATGGACCGGGGGACTGGCCGAGCAAGCGCCGGCCGAGCGATCGGCAGGTGCGCAACAGGCGGCCGGCGAGCTGGCTGGCAGTGAGCCGGGTGGTGGCGAGCCGGGTGGTGGCGAGCCGGGTGGTGGTGAGCCGGCTGGTGGCGAGCCAGTGAGCGAGGAACCTCTGGCGCGAGGACTGGCGCGGGGAGCTGTTGGGCGGGGAGCCGTGGGTCGGGGAACTGTGGGTCGGGGAACTGTGGGACGGCCGGGTGGTGGTGTGGGTGCGCATGGGGCAACAGTGCGCTGATCTTGGGTCCGGCGTGGGCCGCCCGCCGTTACCTGTGGACAACTGGGGTGCCTGTGGACAGGTCCGGGCCCTGGCGGCTGCCGATAGCGGGTTTATCGGACAGGCCGAGTACACTGACCTTGCGCCCTGTACGTGCATGGGGCGACTTCGCGTGCCCGAGCACGCCTCGCCTGTGCGAGGCGCGGTGCCCGACGGTCCCGCTGGTGGTCACATCAACGGGTTCGGGTGCTGGCCCGGCACCAGGACGATCGGCCAACTCGGCCGGTCGTGTCAACCGAAACTGCGCGCCGGCTGGTCCGGTGCGCCCGATGAACCGAGGTGCGATTCCGGCTATGGCCGTCGTCACCATGAAGCAACTGCTCGATTCCGGCGTGCACTTCGGGCACCAGACCCGTCGCTGGAACCCGAAGATGAAGCGCTACATCCTCACCGAGCGCAACGGCATCTACATCATCGACCTGCAGCAGACGCTCTCCTACATCGACCGGGCCTTCGAGTTCGTTCGGGAGACCGTCGCGCACGGTGGTTCCATCCTGTTCGTCGGCACCAAGAAGCAGGCGCAGGAAGCCGTTGCCCACGAAGCTGTCCGCGTGGGTATGCCGTTCGTCAACCAGCGTTGGCTGGGCGGCATGTTGACCAACTTCTCCACCGTGCACAAGCGCCTCCAGCGGCTCAAGGAACTGGAGTCGATGGAGCAGACCGGCGGCTTCCAGGGTCTCACCAAGAAAGAGATCCTGATGCTGACCCGCGAGAAGGACAAGCTGGCCAAGACCCTTGGCGGTATCCGCGACATGCAGAAGGTGCCCAGCGCCGTCTGGATCGTGGACACCAAGAAGGAGCACATCGCCGTCGGTGAGGCGCGCAAGCTGGGCATCCCGGTGGTCGCGATCCTGGACACCAACTGCGACCCGGACGAGGTCGACTACCCGATCCCGGGTAACGACGACGCGATCCGCTCCGCCGCGCTGCTGACCAAGGTCGTCGCCGAGGCGGCTGCCGCTGGTCTGATCTCGCGTTCCGGTCGCGGCAACGCCCCGGCCGGCGAGGAGAAGCCCGACCCGGCCGTCGCCGCGGACGAGCCGCTGGCCGAGTGGGAGCTTGAGCAGCTCACCAGCAGCGAGCCGGCGGCCGCCACCGCGGGTGCTCCGGCCACCGCTGGCGTCACGGCCGGTGCTCCGGCCGAGTCCAGCGCTTCCTGATCAGCGGTTTCCCCAGATATCCGACCGCGCGTACACCGAAGAAGGAACGGATAGCGCACGATGGCGAATTACACCGCGGCCGATGTCAAGCGGCTGCGTGAACTGACCGGCTCCGGAATGATGGACTGCAAGAAGGCGCTGGAAGAGTCCGACGGCGACTTCGAGAAGGCCGTCGAGATCCTGCGCATCAAGGGCGCCAAGGATGTCGGCAAGCGGGCCGAGCGCACCACCGCCAACGGCCTGGTCGCCGCTGACGGTGGCGTGTTGGTCGAGTTGTCCTGCGAGACGGACTTCGTGGCCAAGAACGAGGAGTTCCAGCAGCTCGCGGCGAACATCGTCGAGGTCGCCAAGGACATCAAGCCGGCCGACGTGCAGGAACTGCTCGCCGCCAAGCTCGGTTCCGAGACGGTCGCGGAGGCGATTCACAACCTCTCGGCCAAGATCGGCGAGAAGCTGGAGCTGCGTCGCGTCGTCGTCTTCGACGGCCCGGTGGCCACCTACCTGCACCGCCGTTCCTCGGACCTGCCGCCCGCGGTTGGCGTGCTGGTCGAGTACAGCGGTGGCAACGAGGAGACCGCCAAGACCGCGGCCATGCAGGTCGCCGCGCTGAAGGCCAAGTACGTCAGCCGGGACGAGGTTCCGGCCGACATCGTGGCCAACGAGCGGCGCATCGCCGAGGAGACGGCTCGCGAGGAGGGCAAGCCCGAGCAGGCGCTGCCCCGGATCATCGAGGGCCGGGTGAACAGCTTCTTCAAGGACTTCGTGCTGCTCGACCAGCCCTTCATGCACGAGAACAAGAAAACCGTCAAGTCGGTGCTCGACGCGGCCGGCGTAACCGTGAAGCGGTTCGCCCGGTTCGAGGTCGGGCAGTCCTGACCTGGGACAGCAGGCAAAGGTCATGACCGGCGGGGTCGCGATACGGGGTGGCACACCCCTATGCGACCCCGCCGTCGCATGCCCGGAACTTTCCCCACCCGTTTGTAAGGAGGCGGCATGACCAGTGTGCGGCAGCAGTCGGTTCGATCGGACGGGCGCGGGACAACAGAAATGACAGCCGAAAAAACCGGGGAGGCCGAGACCGTCGAGGAACTGGCTGGCCTGACCGGGATGGGCTACCGCAGGGTGCTGCTCAAGCTGGGCGGCGAGATGTTCGGCGGCGGCGCGGTCGGCGTCGACCCGGACGTTGTGCACACGGTCGCCCTGCAGATCGCCGAGGTGGTGCGCGGTGGGGTGCAGATGGCCGTGGTCATCGGCGGCGGCAACTTCTTCCGCGGCGCCCAGCTCAGCCAGCGCGGCATGGACCGCGACCGCGCCGACTACATGGCGATGCTCGGCACCATGATGAACTGCCTTGCCCTCCAGGACTTCCTGGAGAAGCAGGGCGTCGACACCCGGGTGCAGAGCGCGATCACGATGGGTCAGGTCGCCGAGCCCTACATCCCGCGCCGCGCCGAGCGGCACATGGAAAAGGGCCGGGTGGTGATCTTCGGCGCCGGCGTCGGCATGCCGTACTTCTCCACCGACACCGCGGCCGCCCAGCGTGCGCTGGAGATCGGCTGTGAGGTCGTGCTGATGGCCAAGGCCGTGGACGGCGTCTACACCGCCGACCCGAAAACCGATCCGGACGCGACGATGTTCACCGAGATCAGCCACCGCGAGATCCTCGAACGTGGCCTCAAGGTCGCCGACACCACCGCGTTCAGCCTCTGCATGGACAACAACATGCCGATCATCGTGTTCAATCTCCTCACCGAGGGGAACATCGCGCGTGCCGTCCGTGGTGAGAAGATCGGCACGTTCGTCGGTACCCCCGGCGGTCGGCCGTCCGCGTAGACCTGCTGGGATCGTTGCCTGCGGGCCCGCGTCCGGCTCACGGCTCGCCGGCCGACCAGCCGTGAGCCGGCGACCGAACGGCCAAGAACTGCCAGCATCCAAGGAGTAGCCGTGATCGACGAGACCCTCTTCGACGCCGAGGAGAAGATGGAAAAAGCGGTTTCCGTCGCCAAGGACGAGCTCAGCACGATCCGCACCGGCCGGGCGACACCCGGGCTCTTCTCGCGCATCCACGCTGAGCTCTACGGGACGCCGACCCCGCTGAACCAGGCGGCCAGCGTCACCATTCCGGAGGCTCGGCTGGCGGTCATCAAGCCGTTCGACCCGGGTCAGCTGCGCAACATCGAAAAGGCCATCCGCGACTCGGACCTCGGCGTGAACCCGAGCAACGACGGCACGATCATCCGGGTGGTGTTCCCGCAGCTGTCCGAGGAGCGCCGTCGGGAGATGGTCAAGGTCGCCAAGAACAAGGGCGAAGAGGCCAGGGTCTCGATCCGCAACATCCGGCGCAAGGCCAAGGACGAGCTGGATCGGATCTCCAAGGACGGCGAGGCAGGCGAGGACGAGGTCGCCCGCGCGGAGAAGGAACTCCAGCACGTCACCGACCGTTACGTGGTCCAGGTCGATGAACTGGTCAAGCACAAGGAAACCGAACTTCTCGAGGTCTAGGGCTTGGTGAGTACGAACAACGCGCGGAACGCAGTGGAACCGCAGGAGCGGGGTGCTGGCGAGCCCGACAAACCGGCTGCGCCCGAACCGGCCGCGTCCGAACCGGCCGCGTCCGAACCGGCTGCGTCCGAACCGGCTGAGGCCACGAACGCGACCGAGGCCGACGAGTCGGCAGTGGCCGGCGTGCCCGAACCGCCGGCCGAGCCGGCTCCGGTACTGCCGGTGGTGACCGAACAGCCGCCCGGGCCGAAGGCGTCGCGGGCGGGCCGGAACCTGCCTGCCGCCATCGCGGTGGGGGTCGTGCTCGGCGCGGTGGTCCTGCTCGCGCTGCTGACCGTGCGCCAGGTGTTCATCGGCATCGTCGCGGTGGCCGCCGCGGTGGCAACGGTGGAACTGGCCGGGGCGCTGCGCCGCTCCGGGGCGAACATCCAGGTCACGCTCTGGCCGGTGCTGCTCGGCGGCCAGGCGATGATCTGGTTGTCCTGGTCGTGGGGCGCGAAGGGCATGCTGGCCGGGTTCGTGCTGACCATGATCGCCTGCCTCGGCTGGCGCTTCCGTGGCGGCAGTGCGGGTTACGTGCGGGACGCGACCGCGTCGATCTTCACCGCCGCCTACGTGCCGCTGTTCGCGGCGTTCGCGGCGATGCTGGTCGAACCGACCGACGGCACCGCACGGGTGCTCTGCTTCCTGATCGCGGTGGTCGCGTCGGACACCGGCGGTTACGTGGCCGGTGTGCTGTTCGGCCGGCACCCGATGGCGCCGTCGATCAGCCCGAAGAAGTCCTGGGAGGGCTTCGCCGGCTCGATGGTGGCCGGCATCATCGGCGGTGCGCTGTCCGTGCAGTTCCTGATGCACGGGCACTGGTGGCTGGGCATTCCGTTCGGGGTCGCGCTGGTGCTCACCGCGACCGGCGGCGACCTGGTCGAATCGCTGATCAAGCGGGATCTCGGCATCAAGGACATGGGTAACCTGCTGCCCGGCCACGGCGGTCTGATGGACCGGATGGACTCGCTGCTGCCCTCTGCGGTGGTGTCCTGGTTGGTGCTCAGCCTGCTGTTCGTACCGAGTTGATCGGCCGGCGGCCGGCTGCTGCCGGGGCGCCGCTGCCCGGCCCGAAGCCGCTGCCCAGTCCGAACATCTGGTACTGGCCGGAAATCTACGAGGTGGAGAACCGGGCGCAGGACGTGCACGGCGCGGTCTGGTCAGCGCTGCGGGCGCGGTACGACTGGGCCGGCCGGGATGTGCTGGACGTCGGCTGCGGGGACGGCTATCACCTGCCGATGTTCGCGCGGACCGCGCGCAGCGTGGTCGGCGTCGAGCCGCACGCGCCGCTGGTCCGTCGGGCCGAGACGCGGACCGCCGAACTGGCTGACGTGCGGGTGCTCGCCGGCGGGGCGGAGCGGTTGCCGCTGCCCGAATCGAGCGTCGATCTGGTGCACGCGCGGACCGCGTACTTCTTCGGGCCCGGCTCGGAACCCGGGTTGGCCGAGGCGGACCGGGTGCTGCGGCCGGGCGGGGCGCTGGCCGTGGTCGACCTGGACGCGAGCCATCCGCCGTACGGGGAGTGGATGCGGGCCGACCTGTCGCGCTACGACCCGGCCGAGGTGGAGGAGTTCTTCGCCCGTGCCGGTTTCAGCTGCGAGAAGGTCGTCACGACGTGGCGGTTCGCGGAGCGGGCCGACCTGGAGGCGGTGCTGCGGATCGAGTTCGCGAAGCGGACGGCGGCCCGGGCCATCGCGGAGACCGCCGGACTGACGTTGTCGGTGGGCTATCGGGTACACGTGCGGCACCGGCCGACCAGCCTGCTGCTGCCCTGACACCTGTGCCGACGAAACCGGCGCGCTGGAGCGAAGGGCTCCTGCGCGCCGGGTTTCCCCCGCTGTCGCGACCGGATGGTGCTGGTCACTCGTCGTCGGAGTCGTCGTCGAGGTCGGGCTCGGTGTCGCTGGGCTCGGCGTCGCTCGGGTCGACCCCGGCCTCGGCGAGGATCAGGTACATCTGCTGCCTGGCCTCGATCAGGGCCTTGGTGGCCCTGGACTTCTGCTCCGAACTGGCCGCCTGGGAGACCTGGAAGGCCGCCGTGGCGAGTTGACCGAAGGCCGACCGGAGGTCGATCTCGGTGGGGTCCACGTCGAAGGCCATCTGCTCCCACGGCGGGGTCTGCGCGTGCTTGGCCG
The DNA here is from genome assembly GCA_036268615.1 of Pseudonocardiaceae bacterium. Lineage (GTDB taxonomy): Bacteria > Actinomycetota > Actinomycetes > Mycobacteriales > Pseudonocardiaceae > DATATV01. The sequence goes on along the minus strand of DATATV010000159.1, from coordinate 7,135 downwards.
CCTCGGCCTGGCCCGCCTCGGTCAGCGCGTACTGCCGCTTGCCGGACGCGCCCTCCTCGATGGTGACCATGCCCTCGTCGGCCAGCAGTTGCAGGGTCGGGTAGACCGAGCCGGGGCTGGGCCGCCAGATCCCGCCACTGCGCTGAGTGATCTCCTGGATCATCTCGTAGCCGTGCATCGACCGTTCGGCCAGCAGCGTGAGCACCGCGGCGCGCACGTTGCCGCGCCGCGCCCGGCCACGGCCGTGGCCGCGACCCTCGCCGCGGACACCCCGACCGCGGCCGCCGGACATGCCGCGACCACCGGGGCCGAAGCCGAAGCCGGGGCCGAAGCCCGGACCGCCGGGGCCGAAGCCGTGCCCGGGGAAGCCGCCGGGCGGGAACGGCGGCCCCATCCGGCTGTCCCGGAAGTGGCCGTGGGCCTCGTGCGGGTCGGTGAAACCGGGTGCCTGGAAGCCCGGCTCGGCGAAGCCGGGGCCGAACTCGTCGGGTCCGCGCCGGAAGTGTTGGCGTGGACCGTGTCGGTGCGCGTGTCCTGGACCGTCATGGTGGCCGGCACCGCGACCGCCGTCGTGGCGGTGGCCGCGACCGTGCTCGTGCGGCTGGAAGCCGAAGTCGCCTGCTGATTCGTTGAATGGGTTACGCATCGTTGATCTCCGATCATCGTGAGTCCGCGCCGGGCGGAGTGCCCGACGCGCTCAACGATATATCGGGATGTATCGCGATGCAACGTCCAATCCCGAAAATGAGTGTCCGGAACCGTCAGCGGAACGCGTTCAGGCCGGTCACCGCCCCACCGACGGTGAGTGCGTGCACCTCTTCGGTGCCCTCGTAGGTGAGCACCGTCTCCAGGTTGGCGGCGTGCCGCATCACCGGGTACTCCAGCGTGATGCCGTTCGCGCCGAGCACCGTCCGGGCGCTGCGGGCCACCTCCAGCGCCGACCGCACATTGGCCAGCTTGCCCAGGCTCACGTGGCTCGGATGCAGCTCACCGCAGTCCTTCAGCCGGCCGAGGTGCAGCGCGAGCAGGCCGGACCGGTTCACCTCGACGACCATGTCGGCGAGCTTGCGCTGGGTCAGTTGGAAACCGCCGATCGGCCGGCCGAACTGCTCCCGTGTGGTGCTGTACTCCAGGGCCGACTCGTAGCAGCTGCGGGCCGCGCCGACCACGCCCCAGATGATCCCGAAACGCGCCTCGTTCAGGCAGCTCAGCGGCCCACGCAGGCCGCGGACCTCGGGGAACACCGCGTCGGCCGGCAGGCGCACGCCCTCAAGCACCAACTCGGCGGTGATCGACGCGCGTAGCGAGAGCTTGTGCGGCACCTCACGGGCGGTGAAGCCGGGTGTGTCGGTCGGCACCACAAAACCGCGAATGCCCTCGTCGGTCTGCGCCCACACGACCGCGACCTCGGCGAGTGTGCCGTTGGTGATCCACATCTTGGTGCCGTCCAACACCCAGTCGTCGCCGTCCCGGCGTGCCCTGGTGCGCATCGAACTCGGGTCACTGCCCGAATCAGGTTCGGTCAATCCGAAGCAGCCGAGGGCCTCGCCGGTGGCCATCCTGGGCAGCCAGTCGGTCCGGTGCGTCTCGCTGCCCCAGTGGTGGATGGCGAACATGGCCAGCGAACCCTGCACGGAGATCAGGCTGCGCAGCCCGGAGTCGATCGCCTCCAGCTCCCGGCAGGCCACCCCGTAGGCCACCGCGCTCGTCCCGGCGCATCCGTATCCCTTGAGGTGCATACCGAACACGCCCAACTCGCCGAGGCCCTTGACGATCTCCCTTGGCAGCGTGCCGCGCTCGAACCAGTCCGCCACCTGGGGCAGCAACTCCTGCCTCGCGTAGCCGCGCACGGCGTCCCGAACGTCCCGTTCGGTCTCCTCCAGCTCCGCGTCCAGGGCGAGGTAGTCCTGGGGATCGGGTTTTCCGGCGCCGCTGGCCATTAGAATCTCCTTCGGTTGTCGGTCGGTCCGGTCCATTGTCCATGCCAGTTCTCGTCGTGGGCGGCCGCAATCGTGCTGTTGTCCGGAACACATCGAGAACATGGGACAATGACGTCATCATGAGTGCTCTCCCGCTGGTGTTCGACGCCCCTCGCCGTGGCCTGCCGCCCCGCCACCTCGCCGACCTCTCCGCCGAGCAGCGGGCTGTCGCGGTGGCCGAACTCGGCGAACGGCCCTTCCGCGCCAAGCAGCTGTCCAACCACTACTTCTCCCGGCTGACCGCGGACCCGGACGCGATGTCCGACATCCCCGCCGAGGCCCGGCGGCTGCTGGCCGGCGAGCTGCTGCCGCCGTTGCTCAACGTGGTCCGGCACATCGGCTGCGACGACGGCACCACCCGCAAGACGCTCTGGCGCGCGCACGACGGCACCCTGCTGGAGAGCGTGCTGATGCGCTACCCGGACCGCGCCACGGTGTGCGTGTCCAGCCAGGCCGGCTGCGGCATGGCCTGCCCGTTCTGCGCGACCGGCCAGGGCGGGCTGACCCGCAACCTGTCCACCGCCGAGATCGTCGAGCAGGTCCGGGTCGCCGCGGCGGCGATGCGGGACGGCGAACTGCCCGGCGTCGGCGGGCAGCCGGCCAAGGGGCGGCTGTCCAACATCGTGTTCATGGGCATGGGCGAGCCGCTGGCCAACTACCGCCGGGTGATCGACGCGGTGCACCGCATCTGCGACCCGTCCCCGGACGGGCTGGGCATCTCGCAGCGCTCGGTCACCGTGTCCACCGTCGGCCTGGTGCCCGGCATCAACAAGCTCGCCGCCGAGGGCCTACAGGTGCGCCTCGCCGTCTCGTTGCACACGCCCGACGACGAGCTGCGCGACACGCTGGTGCCGGTGAACAACCGGTGGAAGGTCGACGAGGTGCTGACCGCGGCCCGCAACTACGCCGACGTGACCGGCCGCCGGGTGTCCGTCGAGTACGCGCTGATCCGCGACGTGAACGACCAGCCGTGGCGCGCAGACCTGCTCGGCAAGCTGCTGCACCGGCACCTCGGCCAGTACGCGCACGTCAACGTGATCCCGCTGAACCCGACCCCGGGCAGCAAGTGGGACGCCAGCCCCAAGCCGGTCGAGCGCGAGTTCGTCCGCCGGGTCAATGCCGGTGGCGTGGCCTGCACGGTGCGCGACACCCGGGGCAGCGAGATCGCCGCGGCCTGCGGGCAGCTCGCCGCCGAAGCCTGACCGAACGCGTCCCGACACAGCGAAAGCGCCCGGGTCCTGAATCAGGACACCGGGCGCTTTCGAGTCTCAGTGGTCAGCGGCGCCAGGCGGTGCGGCGCTTCTGGATGTTGCGCAGCAGGATGAACAGCACGACGAGCGCGGTCAGGCCGAGGAAGATGTCCTCGACGTGGCCGGTCTGGTTGCCGATGAACATCCCGAGGCAGAGCAGGAAGACGAACCAGCCCCACAGCTTGGCGCCGTACTTGAAGCTGCCGTGCCAGCCCCACTCGACCGACGGCTCGTCGTGCGGGTCGGGACTCTGCACCTGGTGCTTCTCCAACTCGGCAGAGGGCACTGGGGCACGCTCCTCGGGTAGTGATCCGGCCTCGACGGATCTCATCGTCGCACACCCGCACGCCCCGCCTCACCTCGGCCGCTGTGCTCCCGGCCACGGCCCGGTGGGCTCGGCGGGCACGTCCTGCGGGACCGTTTCGACGCGGTACACCCGTAGCCCACGGGCCTGGTAGTTGGCCAGCGCGGCCGGACCGTCCAGGTCGCAGGTGTGCACGCGGACCCGGCGGGTGGGCGGCCGGTCGGGCCAGCGGTCGGCGAGCGTCCAGGCCGCGGACAGTCCGGTGGCGAGCAGGTGGCCGCCGAGGCCCTTGCCGATGAAGTCGCGCAGCAGGCCGAAGTAGGCGATCTCCACCGTGCCGTCGGCCTGCGGGTCCAGCTCGACGAATCCGGCCGGAGTGCCGCGCACCCAGGCCACCCACGTCTCCACGCCCGGCCGGTTCAGCCAGTCGTGCCACTGCTGCCAGGTCCAGGGCAGCCGGTCCAGCCAGAACCAGTCACCGCCGACGGACCGGTAGAGAAATCGGCTGAATTCCGGAGCGGGCAGTTCGGCCCGCTCGATCCGGGTCGGCAGGTCGGGCGGCCGCCCCGCGACGAGCTCGTCGGCGGCCGATTGTTCCAGGTACCAGGTGGTCACAGGGCGCACCCGAGGGATCTTCGATGATCGCCGCGGGGGCCGCCAACCACGGGCCGGGCACGTGCCAAACGGTTTGTCCGGATTCACGCCCTCACAGCGTGTTGAACTCCATCGGGAACAATGGGGTCCGATGGACAACTCCGCGGCCGGCAGCACCCGGCGAAGTGTGCTGATCCTGGGGTCGACCGGCTCGATCGGCACCCAGGCGCTCGACGTGCTCGAAGCGAATTCGGACGGCTTCTCGGTGGCCGGGCTGGCGGCCGGTGGTGCGGACCCGGCGGCGCTGGCCGCACAGGCCGTGCGGATCGGCGCCCCGCTGGTCGCGGTGGCCAGCGCGGAGGCCACCGAGGAACTGCACGCCGCGCTGCGGGCCGAGACCGACCGGGTCGATCCGGGCCGCCCGCTGCCCACCGTGCTGGCCGGGCCGGAGGCGGTCGGTGACCTGATCGACGCGGCCGGCGCGGACATCGTGCTCAACGGCATGGACGGCTCCCGCGGCCTGGCGCCCACGCTGCGCGCGCTGGCCACCGGCGCCACCCTCGCGCTGGCCAACAAGGAGTCGCTGGTCGCCGGCGGTCCGCTGGTGCTGCGGGCGGCCGCGCCCGGCCAGATCGTGCCGGTCGACTCCGAGCACTCCGCGCTGGCCCAGTGCCTGCGGGCGGGGAGCCCGACGGAAGTGGCCAAGCTGGTGATCACCGCGTCCGGCGGCCCGTTCCGCGGACGCCCGCGCAACGACCTGGAGTTCGTCACCGCGGACGAGGCACTCAAGCACCCGACCTGGTCGATGGGTCCGGTGGTCACGCTCAACTCGGCGACCATGGTCAACAAGGCGCTTGAGGTGATCGAGGCGCACCTGCTGTTCGGGGTGCCCTACGACCGGATCGACGTGGTCGTGCACCCGCAGTCGATCATCCACTCGATGGTGACCTTCGTGGACGGCGCCACGATGGTGCAGGCCAGTCCGCCGAGCATGAAGCTGCCCATCGCGGTCGCGCTCGCCTGGCCGAACCGACTCGCGGATGTCTGTCCACCCTGTACCTTCGACTCGCCGAGCTCCTGGACGTTCGAACCGCTCGACGAGCAGACCTTCCCCGCGGTGTCGCTGGCCCGGCAGGCCGGCACTGCCGGTGGCTGCCTGCCGGCCGTGTTCAACGCGGCGAACGAGGAGGCGGTGGCCGCCTTCTTCGCCGGGCGCGCCGGCTTCCTGTCCATTGTGGATACCATCCGGCAGGTGCTGGACGAGGCCCATGAATGGAGCGCCGACCCGCAGACCGTGGAGGACGTGCTCGCCGCCGAGCGGTGGGCGCGGGAGCGGGCGCGCACCAAGCTGAACATGCCGGTTTCGGGAAGGGACTGACGGGGCGACATGGCCAACATCATCGGAATCGTGCTGTTCGCACTGGGCATCGGCCTGGCGGTGGCGGTGCACGAGTTCGGCCACATGCTCACCGCCAAGGCGTTCGGTATGCGGGTCCGCCGGTACTTCATCGGCTTCGGCCCGAAGATCTGGTCCTTCCGGCGGGGGGAGACCGAGTACGGGCTCAAGCTGATCCCGGCCGGCGGGTTCTGTGACATCGCCGGGATGACCTCGCTGGACGAGGTGACCCCGGAAGAGGCGCCGCTCGCGATGTGGCGCTTCAAGACCTGGAAGCGCGTCGTGGTGATGGTCTCCGGACCGGCCTCGCACTTCGTGATCGGCTTCATCATTCTCTACATCATGTCGATGCTCAGCGGTATGCCGAACTTCCAGGACAAGCCGATCCTGCAGGACTTCGGCCAGTGCGCGCAGAGCCAGACGATCGACGCCAACGGCAACGTGACCTACTCGCAGTGCGCGCCGAACTCGGTGGCCCCGGCGAAGGCGGGCGGGCTCCAGCCCAACGACCAGATCGTCACCATCGCCGGCAAGCCGATCGCCACCTGGGACGACGTGCTCGCCGTGGTGAAGCCGCTGCACGGCCCGACCCCGGTGGTGGTCGATCGGAACGGCCACGACGTGACACTGAGCGTGAACATCGCCCAGGTCTCGATCACCCAGACGGTCAACGGCAAGACGACGACCACCAAGCAGGGCGCGCTCGGCGTGCTGATCTCGCGTTACTTCCAGTACAACGCGGTGACCGGCCTCGGTGCGGCCGCGTCGGTGTCCGGTCAGATCTTCAGCAGCATCTGGGACGGCATCGCGCTGCTGCCGCAGAAGGTGCCCGCGCTGTTTCGGGCGATCGGCGGCGCGCCGCGCGACCCGAGCACGCCGATCAGCGTGGTCGGCGCGAGCCGGCTGGGCGGTCAGTTCGTCGAGTTCGACCTGTGGCCCTACTTCTGGTTCTTCCTGGCCATGGTCAACTTCGGGCTCGGCCTGTTCAACCTGCTGCCGCTGCTGCCGCTGGACGGCGGACACATCCTGGTCAGCCTCTACGAACGGGTGCGCGACTGGCTCCGGCGCGCGTTCGGCCGGCAGGCCGGTGGTCCGGTGGACTACACCCGGCTGATTCCGGTGACCCTGTTCGTGGTCGCCATCGGCGGTGCCTACATGGTGGTCGCGGTGATCGCCGACATCGTCAACCCGATCAAGCTGGGCGGAAGCTAGCTGCCGACGGCTGTTTCACGTGGCCCGACCGGGTGTGCTCGGACGCACACCCGGTGGTGCTCACCTGCTCCGACAGGGCCGGACGAGTCATTCCGGCGGCCCTGTCGTGTTGCCGCGCCCACGCCCGCCGATCCTGGTCCGTTTGGCGGACTAGGATCTGAATCGATGGTCGTGGATCAATCGGCGAGCGGATCGAACTAGCTAGCAAGGAGCAGCCGTGAGTGTGAGCCTTGGCCTGCCGAGCATTCCGCCCCCGGCATTGGCGGAGCGTCGGAAGACCCGCCAGTTGCAGGTGGGGTCGGTGGGGGTGGGGAGCGAGCACCCTGTTTCCGTGCAGTCGATGACGACCACGTTGACCGCGGATGTGAATGCCACGTTGCAGCAGATCGCGGAGTTGACC
>DATATV010000158.1:0-16537 GCA_036268615.1 Pseudonocardiaceae bacterium | reverse complement strand
CCGGTGAAGGTGGCCGAGCCCACGGCTGGGCCCTGACCTGATTCCGGCAACGGGTTGGCCCAGATGCCGTAACCGGACTTGGCGTTGTAGGCATCCCCACTCTGTTGGGCTCCGGTGATCGTCGTGTTGGTGAACGTGGTGTCCTGGACCGAGTTCACCGCGGTGCCACCGACGTAGTCCGTCTGGAACATGATGCCGGAGTACGTCGGACCGGTGATGGTCAGATCGCTGACCCGGATTCCCTGGAACGGCTGGGTCGCCGAGAACACCCATACCGCGCCGAACACCTGGCCGCCCCAGAAATGGCCGCCGTCGCGCACCAGCGACAAATTCTGGATGGTTGTTTTCGGATTGTCCCCGAACCCTTGGAACGGGTAACCGAAGTTCAACGAACTGATGGTCAGGCCCGAGTAGGTCAACGTGTCGGCGGAGTACAGGTTCTCGAACGTGTTGCCGTCACCGCCGTAGATCGCGAAGCTGGCCGCGCGCCAGGGCAGGATCGAGGTCAGGTTCTCGAACACGTTCCCGGTCAGATCGGCGGAGTTGTGGTCCTGGGCGGCGAAGATGGCGAAGCTGTCGTCACCGGTGGACCTGGCCTCCGAGTTGTTCACCGTGTTGTTCTGCGAACCGTTGTTGAGGTTGATGCCGTCGGCGAAGGTGTCCCGGATTCGCAGGTCCGAGACGTTCAGGCCGGTGACATGGGTACCCCAGATCCCGCACACGGTGTGCTCGATCCAGATGTTGCTGATCGTCAGGTTCGACACGTCGGTCAGGTCGAAGACCTTGCCCGGCCCGTCGATCCGGGACGTGTAGTTGCCGAAGAAGGCGAACCCGGTGAACGTCGAACCGTTGGCACTGGACTGGACGGAGAAACCGTCGTCAGTGTCCGTCTGGCCGGTCGGCGAACTGAACTGGGTGAACCACGGCCCGGCACCGACCACCTTGATCGCCTTGCCGGACACCTGGAACTTGCCGGTCGTCTGATACTGCCCAGGAGGCAGGTACACACCGACATAGGTACCGGTGGTGTCGGTCGCCGCCTTGGTCAGTGCGTTCTGCACCGACTGCTGGTCGAATCCGGTCGGCACGACGTAACTGGCCGGGCTCGGGTTGGCGATCGCGGTGGCCTGCTCCAGGTTCATGTAGTCGATCGCGTACTGGGACGTGTTCGACGTGTCCTTCTGCAGCTTGATGGTGCTGCCCTGCGGGTACGTCGCGGGGAGCACGAAGCTCGCCTCGTCGTAGATGTGCCGTGGCGCACCGGCACTCGGCGAGTTGCCGGGAGCCGTTTCGTCGCCGTAGAGCCACTCGTACTCCGAGGTGAGGCTCAACGGCTGCACCAGCGTGCCATTGACATACAGGTCAAGGGTCGCGTTGATGCCGTCGCCACCCGAGGCGTCCGGGATGGAGAAGCGGACGACAAAGGTGTTGGTCGGCTCGCGTGAGGTCCACTGCACGAAACTGCCGGTGCTGTTCAGCGTGACGGCCTCCCGGCCGGACGCCTCACCGGCGAGGTCGCCGATCGTCCGGTTCGGACCGACAACCGCCGCGCCACCACCGATCGTGCCGGCCTCCGCCTCGTACATGTCGTAGGGCATGTTCGCGCCCTGGCCGACGAACAGCGACGTGGTCGCCGTGTTGTTGGCCTGCTTGACCGACAGTTCGTTGGCGTCCACGGCGATCACCGTCTTCACCGTGTACTTGCCGTTCACGGCGGTCCACGAGCCCATGCTGACCACCGCGCTCGCTCCCGGCGCGAGGCTGCCGCTGTACGAGCCGGTCAACGTCGTGACGGTGCCGTTGGTCGAGTTGAGCACGGTCAGCGTGATGCCGTGCGCGCCGCTCGCCGAGGCGATGGTGCCCTGGTTCTTCAGCGTCACCGAGAACGCCACCGGGTTGCCGGCCGCCGGGTTGTTCGGCGTCCAGGTCACCGCGGCGGCCACCAGGTCGGAGCTCTGCACCGGCGCGACCACCAGTGAGGTGGGGTTGGTGTAGTTGTTGTTCGCGTCGTTGAGCTCGATGATCGTGTTGGCCTCGTCCACCTTCGCGGTGAACTGGTAGGTCCCGGCCGTCTGCGTGCCGACGTTGGCCGTGACCGTCTGCGCGGCACCCGCCGCCAGCGCGCCGACCGCCGCGGTGCCGACCTTGGTGCTGCCCAGGTAGAGGTTGACGTTGCTGGCCGCGGACGCGGCCGTGCCGATGTTCTTCACCGTCGCCGACAGGGTGACCGGGTCGGTCTCGATCGGCGAGGTCGGCGTCCACGACGAACCGGTGATGGTCAGGTCCGGGTTGGGTGCCGGCGTGCCGAACACCTGGAACTCGGCGACCTGGCCGCCGGGCGCCCCGGTGTTGCTGGTGATGGACAGTTCGACATCGGCCACCCGGCCACTCACCGGGATGCTGACCTTGTTGCCGCTGGCGGGGTTGAACGTGTAGCTCTGCGCGGCCACCAGGGTGGTGAACGTGCTGGAACTCTGCTCCCGGCCGAGCACCGCGATGGTCTGGGTGCGGGTGCCCCAGGAGGCGTCCGGGTTCAGGGCGACCGTGACCGAGGAGAGGTCGGCGTTCGCGCCGAGTTGCACGGTGACCGTCGAGGGATAGGTCGACCCCTCGAAGTAGGTGGTCAGGTCACCGTCGTTCACGTTGGTCGGCACGAAGGTGAAGGTGCTCGCCGAACCGGTGACCGGCTTGCCCAGCGCCAGGTTGGTGGTCGGCCCACCAGTGCCCTGCCTGGTCACGGTGTTGCTGGCCGCGGACTGGTTGCCGTTCGCGTCCTTGGCGACGACGTAGTACATCACCGTCGCGGTGGCCGGCTGCGCCTCGGAGTAGGTCAGCGTCGTGCCGCTCACCGTGGCGTCCAGCGTTCCGTTGCGGTAGACGACATACGAGGTGACGCCGACGTTGTCGGTGGCCGCACCCCAGGTCAGCGTGACCTGCCCGGAACTGGGCGTGCTGACGGCAAGATTGGTCGGCGCGGTCGGCGGCTGCTGGTCACCGGTCTGCGCGGTGCGGGTGACGCTGTTGGAGTTCGCCGACTGGTTGCCGGCCGCGTCGTGCGCGCGCACGAAGTAGGTCGCGGTCAGCGTGTCCGGCTCGTTGTCGGTGTAGGTCAGCGCCGAGGAGGGCACCGTGGTGAGCAGGGAGTTGTTCAGGTAGATGTCGTACCCGGTGACGCCCACGTTGTCCGAGGACGAGTTCCAGGTCAGCGTGATCTGCCCGGACTGCGGCTGCGTGTAGGCCAGGTTGCCCGGCGCGGTCGGCGCCTGGGTGTCCCCGGTCGTCGGGCCGTACACCTCCAGTTCGGAGAGCTGCGCGCCGGCCTGACCGGTGTTGGCGGTGAAGTTCAGCCGCACGTAGCGCGTGGTGGTGGCCGCGCTGAGGTTGATCGTCACGGTGTTGGTCGTGCCGTCGAAGTTGTAACCGGCGGAGTTGACGATCGTGCTGAAGTTCGAGTTGTCCGTACTGGTCTGCACCGACAGCGTCTCGGTGCGGGCGCCCCAGTTGACGGTCGGCAACTTCAACACGAGCTTGTTGATGCTGACCGAGGAGCCGAGGTCGACCTGGAACCACTGCGGGAAGGCGTTGTTGTTCGACTCCCAGTAGGTGGACTGGTCGCCGTCGGTCCCGTTGGCCGGCACATAGGTCTGCGTGTAGCTGCTCGCGGTGGCTGTCTTGCCCTGCGCCAGGTTTGCCGAGGCCGGCGCGCTCGCGGTGCCGTAGACCTCGAACTCGGAGAGCTGGCCGGCCGGCCAACCGGTGTTCGCGGTGAAGTTCAACCGCACGTAGCGGGTGGTCGCCTGGCCGAAGTTGATGGTGACGGTGTTGGCGCTGCCGTCGAAGTTGTAGCCGGCCGAGGAGACCAGCGTGCTGAACGACGATCCGTCGGCACTTCCTTGCGCCGACAGGGTTTCCGTGCGCGCACCCCAGCCGGACGGGAGCTTGAGCACGATCTGGTTGACGGCGGTGCTGCCACCGAGGTCGACCTGGAGCCACTGCGGGAAGGCGTTGTCCGTGCTTTCCCAGTAGCTGGACTGGTTGCCGTCGTTGGCGCTGCTGGGCGTGTAGGTCTGGGTGTACCCGCTGGCCGTCATCGTCTTGCCGAGGGCAAGGTTGGAGCTGGCGGCGGAGGCGGTGGGGGCGAGTCCGGTGATCGGTATGGCCAGCGTCACCACGCTGGCTAATATCCCGGCGATCAGCCGCGCCGCCGTGCGCTTCCTTCTCATGGTGATCCTCTATCTCCGTTGATAGTGCGGGATGGGAGGTGCCGACGCCATGCGATAGTTGCAAATTCCGGTGCAAAACTTGACTAACTGATGCAAGTTTCTTACGTCGATTTGTCGAACTATTACAGTCATGCTACCGTCGCCAGAACTGCTTGGAAAGCCTTGACACATTCACCAAACCCCGTATGGTCTTCCACCAAGTAATCCCGCCCCACGACCACTCAGCGCGGCGGCCCTTGCCCGCGCAGATTTTTGCGTGACTCAGGACAGGCCGAAGTCCGCACCAGCACGAAGATCGTGCCGACCGCTACTCTCCCGACCGTGTTACACAGCGTGGACGAGGTCGCCTGGGACCAACTGGAGCACAACTACGGCTCGGCCCGGGACGTCCCCGGACTGCTCGGGCTGGTCAGGGATTCCCGGCCCGAAATCGCCGGCAAGGCGCTTGTCGACCTGGAAAAGGTGCTGTTCCACCAAGGTGGCTGGGTCTGCCCGGCGGCCTCGGCTGCCCTGCCCTTCCTGCTCCAGCTCGCCGCCGATCCGGCCGTGCACCACCGCGCCGCGGTCATCGAGGTGGTGGCACTGCTGGCCGGCACGGCGGTCGAGATCGCGCCCCGCTGGGTGCACCAGGGTTGGCCCGCAGCGTGGGTCGCGGTCCGGCCCGCCGTGTTCGCACTGCTGACCGACAACGACCCGGACGTGCGCCGGGCGGCCGGTTATCTGGTCGGCTGCGGTGGGATTCCGGCCGAGCACGGCGTGCCCGCGTTGGTCGGCCGGTGGTCGGTCGAACCGGAGGACGTGGTGCGGCTGGATCTGGTGCTGTCGGTCGGCCGGTTGGCCGCCGCCGAACCGCACGAGCTCAGCAGCATCGACGCGGTCAACTGGCTGCACGGGCTGCTGCGCGGCGACCTGCAGGAACGGCTGGCCGCCGTGCACGCCCTCAGCGGCGTCGAGCCACGACTGCCCGAACAACATCTGCACACCCTGGTGACCGCGCTGCGGGCCGAGGACGTGGCCCGCTGGCACGAGTCGGACTGGCTGGGTGGCGGCCCGCGCAGCCTGGTCCGGCAGACCGGCGACCTGTTCGGCGACGACCCGCACGCGCGCGCCCGGCTGGTGACCCGGCTGCTGGCCGAGTCCCCCGGCCCGGCGCTGCGGGTCGCCGCGCTGGCCGAGGCCGCACACGTGTTGTCCCGCTGGATCTCGCCGACCTCAGCACTGGTGCCGGTGCTGGCCGACCACCTCGACGACCCGCGCCCCGAAGTGCGGTTGCCCGCGGTCCACCTGCTGGCCGCGCTCGGCCCGGCGGCGAACGGCTACGCCGACGAGATCGCCGCACTCACCGGGGACACGGCGACCGGCACGGACCGGTCGGACAGCACGGTCGGCGACGCGGCGGTGTGGGCGTTGGCGCGGCTGCGGGACGAGCGCTGCCTGCCGGGCCTGCTCGACCGGCTGACCGGGAACCGGCTGGGTTTCGGCCTCGCCCCGGCGTACAGCAGCTCCCGACTGTATCAACTGAGCCTGCCCGACGTGCGGGAAGTGTTGGCGCCGTTGGAGGATCACCTCGACACGCTGCTGCCGGCGATCCGCGGCCTGCTGTCCGGCCGGCCCCGGCTGGCGGTCGCGCTGTGCCGGACGTTGGTCGGCTGGGGTCGGCTGGCCGCGCCCGCGACGCCCGAACTCGTCGAGCTGTTGGACGGCGACATCTGGCGTTGGGCGGCCGAAGCGCTCGGCGCGATCGGGCCGGCCGCCGCCGGTGCACAGCCGCAGTTGGCCCGGCTAGCCGCTGACGAGAGCCTGCCGCTGCCGGACCGGGCGGTCGCCGCGCTGGCCCAGTGGCAGGTCGACGGTGATCCGGAGCTGGCGCTGCGGGTGCTGGTCGCCGCGCTGCGCACGCCGCCCGGTCCACGCGGGCTGGACCATCGGGCCGCCCGGATGCTGGGTGAGCTCGGCTCGCTGGCCGGCGAGCACGCCGGGCTGCTGCGCGAACTGATGCTCGGCGCGCGGGACTGGGGCCTGGTCGAGACGACCTACGCCTACTGGCGGGTGACCGACGACCCGAACCCGGCCGCGCTCGCGTTGACCGAGGTGATCCAACCCTTTGCCCGCGGCCGATTCCTGCCGGTGATGCTGCCGGCGATCCGCTATCTCGGCGAGGTCGGGCCGGCCGCGGCCGGGGTGGCACCGGTGCTGCGGGACGCGGTGGCTCGGGACGACCGGCTCGGCTGCTCCGGCGGCTGGCGCGGGTTCAGCGAGGACGAACAGGTGCGCGCGGCGGTCACCGACGGGCTGCCGCACTGGGAGCCAGGCCACCCACCATCACTCTTGTGACCTGCGGACCCGCTGACTACCCTCAAGTCTGTAGTTTCTACTACCGAAACGGGTGAGCAGATGGTTCTGACCGCGACCGGCGTGCGAATCGACGCGGTTCCTGAGGACGTCGGAATGTCGACCCAGGGTCTGGGCAACGTCACCCGGCTCGTGCAGGGCTACGTGGACGACCAGAAGTACGCGGGCGCGATCAGCCTGGTGGCCCGGCACGACCAGGTGGTGCACTTCGAGACCTATGGCAACCGGGACGTCGAGCGCGGCAAACCGGTCACCCCGGACACCATTTTCCGGATCTTCTCGATGACCAAACCGGTGGCCAGCATCGGGCTGATGAAGCTCTACGAGGAAGGCCGCTTCCAGCTCAACGACCCGGTGTCGGACTATATCCCGGAGTTTGCCGACCTGAAGGTCTTCGCCGGTGGGACAGCGGACGACCACGAGGTGCGCGACCCGGCCCGGCCGATGACCGTGCGCGATCTGCTGATGCACACCTCCGGCCTCGGCAACTTCGCCGGCAAGAACCCGATCGGCGAGTTGTACCGGCGGGCCGGCCTGCGCGGTTCGGACTCCGAGGGCACGCTCGCCGACCAGGTGACCAAACTGGCCCGGATTCCGTTGCTGGTGGACCCGGGCTCGCGATGGATCTACGGCATCTCCACCGACCTGGTCGGCTATCTGTGCGAGGTGCTCAGCGGCCAGCGGTTCGACCAGTACCTGCGCGAACGCATCCTGGACCCGCTGGGCATGGTGGACACGGACTTCACCGTGCCGGCCGACAAGGTGGAACGGCTGGCGGCCAACTACGGACGACAGGACGGTAGTCCGCACTACCGACTCATCGACGACCCGGCGACCAGCCCCTACACCCGACCGAGCAGCTATCTGTCCGGCTCCGGCGGCCTCGTCTCCACCATCAGCGACTACCTGCGGTTCACCCGGATGCTGGCGCGCGGCGGCGAACTGGACGGTGTGCGCGTGCTGGGCTCCCGGACGCTGCGCTTCATGACCGCCAACCATCTGCCCAACGGCCAGGATCTGGCCACGATGGCGCGCAACGGCGGCGAGTCGCAGCGCGAGGGCCACGGCTTCGGGCTCGGCTTCGGCGTGCTGCTCGACCAGACCGTCGCGCAGACGATCGGCACCGCAGGGGAGTTCTTCTGGGGCGGCGCCGCGTCGACGGCGTTCTTCGTCAACCCGACCGAGGACCTGATCATGATCTTCCTGACCCAGCTCCGCCCGTCGGCCAGCTACCCGATCCGCCGCCAGCTGCGGGCCGCGGTCTACTCCTCGATCACCGACTGATCGTCCCGTTTCGCCCGGTTCCCTCGCTGAGCTGGGCGGATAGGGTGGCTGGGTGGACACGAAGACGCGGGTCGTGGTGATCGGTTCGGGCATCGCCGGGGCAAGTACCGCTTATCACGCCAGTCGCCTCGGCGCGGACACCGTGCTGGTGGACCGGGCCGACGAGGGTCAGGCGACCGCGGCCGGCGCCGGCATTCTCAACCCGTGGTCGTCCGGCGTGACCGACCCGGACTGGCACCGGCTGGCCGGCGCGGCCGCCCGGTACTACCCGCGACTGGTGGCGGAACTGGCCGAGGGCGGCGAGACCGACCTGGGCTACCGGCGGGTCGGCGCACTCCGGCTGGCCGACGACGAGGCCGAACTGGCGGCCCTGCACCGACTGGTGCTGGATCGGGCCGCGACCGCGCCGGAGGCAGGCGAGATCAGCGTGCTGTCCGGGGCCGACGCGAAGGAGTTGTTCCCGCCGCTGCGCGGGGACGCGCCGGCCGTGCACATCGCCGGCGCGGCCAGGGTGGACGGCCGACTGCTGCGGGACGCACTGCGCCGGGCCGCTATCTCGGCCGGCTGCACGGTCCGGTCGGGCAGCGCACGGCTGGTGAGCGGCGGCGCGCGGATCACCGGGGTGGCGGTCGACGGAGCGCCGATCGCGGCCGACGCGGTGGTCGTCGCGGCCGGCGCGTGGTGCCCTGAGCTGCTCGACCCGGTGGGCGTGCGAGTGGCGGTGACCCCGCAACGCGGCCAGATCGTCCACCTCCGTCTGTCCGGTGTGGACACGTCGCACTGGCCGGTGGTACTCCCGTCGGGCAGCCACTACCTGCTCGCCTTCGACGACTCGCGGGTCGTGGTCGGCGCCACCCGGGAGACCGGCGCGGGGTTCGACCACCGGGTCACCGCCGCCGGCCTGGCCGAGGTGCTCACCGAGGCGCTGTCGGTCGCACCGGGACTCGCCGACGCGACGCACGTCACCACCCGGATCGGTTTCCGCCCGGCCGGCCCGGACATCCGGCCGTTGCTGGGCCGGGTGTCCGGTCTCGACGGTCTGGTCGTGGCCACCGGCCTGGGTGCGTCCGGGCTCACCTTCGGCCCGTACGTCGGCCGGCTTGCCGCCGAACTCGCGCTCGGTCGGCAGACCGAAACGGACCTGACTGCCTACGATCCACAACGCGGCGCGGCCTGACTGTGGCCACGATCACCGATGCGGTGAACGTGTTCTGGCCCACGATTCGGCAAAACCCTGCCGCCAGACTGACATTCGACCACAGTCCGGCGCGCCGACGACGATCGCCGAGCCGGGTGCCAGCCGTTATCACTGACCGAAAACAGTCGTCAACACCCTGCTCACGGCGATCTTGTCGCTGGCCAGCAATGATGTCCGTGGATAGACTGCTCCAGTTTGGACCGTGGCCTCGGTCACGCGTGATCCCTGAAACGGAGCGGTGAATACATGGTGCTGTGGCGCCGGCGTGGTCGGGTTCGGGGTCGGGTACTGGACGAACACGCTCTTGTTCCCATTCCGGTCAATGGTGGCCTGCTTTCCGGCCGGATCGCCGACGCGACCGGAAAGCCACTGTCCAATGCGGACATCTCGGTGGTGAACTCGTTCGGTCACGCCGTGGTGCACGGTGAAACGGACACCTTCGGCTCGTTCGTCGCCGCGCTCGCCCCGGGCGCCTATCAGGTCACCGCGCGGGCCGGTGGCTACCTGGGCATCAGCTGCGCCGCCGAGATCGACGCCGGCGGCCACGCCGCGCTGGGCACACTGTCGATGGAGGCCAGCGAGACGCAGACGCCGCCAGCGGTGGGGACGTGGCGCATCGACCCGGCGCACTCGTCGATCCGGTTCGTCGCCCGCCACCTGGCGATGTCGCGCATCCACGGCACGTTCAACCGGTTCGGCGGCACCATCGAGATCGCGCCCGCCCTTGAGGACTGCCTGGCCGACGTGGTGATCGACGCGGCCAGCATCGACACCGGCAACAACGAGCGGGACACGCACCTGCGCTCGGCGGACTTCCTCGACATCACGCGGTATCCGACGATCAACTTCTCCAGCAGCCGGTTCGTGCACCTGCGTGGCGACCAGTGGTCCATCGAGGGCGCGCTGACCATGCACGGCGCCACCGACAGCGTGCGGCTGGACGCGAACTTCCTGGGCACCCGGACGTGGAACGGCACCCGGGCGGCGTGCACCGCCACGACTGAACTCCACCGCGCGCACTACACGATGAACTGGCAGCAGATCCTCTCCCGCGGCATCACCGTGGTCGGCTCGACCATCGACATCATCCTGGACGTCCAAGCAGTACACGAACCGTAGGGCTGGCCCGCGGCCATGACTCCGGCGACAATGGACCCGACAGGGTTGTCGGGTCGCCGGGAGGTCACCGTGCGGGACAGGACGTACCGAGCCGAGGTCGGGGCGGAGAACGCGGCCGTACTGGCCAACGAGAGCCGAACGCACTGGCTCGCGTCGGAGTACCGCCCGCGCGACGCCGGTGACGGCTGGATCGAACTGAGCGAACAGGCCCTCGGTGCCTCGCGCGAACTGGGCGAGGAGGAGGACGGCGCGATCACCGACGACGCGGACGGCCTGCGCATCTGGGTCGGCGACGACGCCTACGACCTTGAGGTGTCCTGACTGTCGGCCGAGTTCCGGCGGATCAGTTCGGGTCGACGACCAGGTCGGCGCGGGTGAGCTGATGAGCCTGCAAGGTGACCCGGAGGGCGACCGGGCGGTGGCCCTTGGCGCTCACCGCGGCGACGTATCGGCCGGGCGGGCAGGCGTTGATGCGGTAGCGGCCGTCCCGATCCGGCTTCGCCCTGGCCACCCGATGGCCTGCGGCGTCGAGTAACAGCAGCACTCCCCCGGCCAGCGGTTGCCCGCTGCCCAGGGTGATCGTGCCGGTGAGCGCCGCGCTGTCCGGCTCGTCGTCCTCCGCCAGGATTTGTGCCCGCGGTCGAACCACGGTGCCCGACTGGGCAATGGCCTGCGCGAACTGCCGAACCGGGACGCGCGGCTGACCCGCCGGCAACCGGACCGTGCGCTGTGCCGGCGTCGGCGCCGGGGAGCCGACGGTGGTGGTCCCGGCGACCGCGCTCGGCATGGTCTCGGTCCGCAGCGGCGACCCGGGTGCGGCCAGTTCGCGCAGCAGTTGGTGCAGTCGGATCAGCGGCTGGTACACCGGATCGGTGGCCCGCGCGCCGGGCGCGGTCCGGCTGTGTGCGAACAAAGCGTTGTCCGCCTTGGCCAGTGGCTCGGCCGCGGCCGGTTGCTGGCTGCCCACCGCTGCCACGGTGAGCCGGGTCGCGGCGGTGGCCAGTGCACGGGCCGCGATCGCCGGGTCCACCGACCGACCCGACCGGCGGATGGCGACGGTCAGTTCGCGGGCGTGGGTCGCGGTGGCGGCGTAGAGGGCCAGCCGGTGCCGGGTGCGCAGCGGGCTGTTTCCCCACAGCAGCGGCCGGGTCAGCGGGCGGGCGACCAGGGAGAGCTGGCGGACGCGATCGTCCAGGCCGCGGGCGAGCCGGTCCAGGTCGGGCCCGGCGTCGACCAGGGTGCCGCCGGCCAGTCGGTCGGCCACGCCGGTGAGCAGTTCGGCCAGCGCGGCGAGCAGGTTGTCCCGCGCGGTGCGCACGGTGTCCCGGGTGCTCAGCGGCACCACCAGCAACGCGACCAGGAAGCCGATCGCGGCGCCGATCGAGGTCTCCTCCAGCCGCAGCACGAGCAGCCCGTCGGAGAACTCGCCGAGCACGCTGTAGAGCTGGCCGACCATGATCGTGATGAAGAAGATCATGTAGGCGTAGGAGATGGTGATCAGGTAGAAGCCGCAGAACATCGCGCCGACGATCACCACGAGCACCGCGTCGGTGTGTCCGGCGGTCAGGTCGGCCAGGCCGATCGAGGCGAACAGGCCGACCAGCGTGCCCAGCACGCGGTTGAACCCCTTGAGGGTGGTCTCCGCGCGGGTGCCGGTGCCGGCGAACATCACGAACGCCGCGAGCACGGCCCAGTAGTACCTGGTCTCCGACAGCTCCCGGCCCACCAGGATGGCCAGTGTGCCGGCGACGGCGACCTGGATCGCCTGTCGGCTGGGCATGTCCAGGCGCGCCAACGGATTCCACCGGCCACCCCGGGCCGGCACGTTGCTGGCCACGGCGGGTGAACCGGGCAGGTTGCCCATCGCCAGGTTGACCACCGGCTCGAACTCGTCGAGTTCCTCGACCGCGGGCGGCACCTCGGCCGACCGGGCGAGCGCGATGAACTCCAGCGCGGCGGCCGCGAGGTGGCGGGCCGGCCACCAACCGCTGGCGCCCGACCGGTCCGCGTGCGGCGGCACGGCGCGTTCGGCGGCCTCGGCGAGCACGTGCGCCGCGCGGTTGGCGCCGGTGTCGTCCCGGCGGGCCAACCGGTCGAGCAGCGCCAGCGCGGCGGCGGCGAGTTGGGCGTCCGCGCCGATCAGGGCGTCGGCGGCGGCGGCCAGGCCGTCCACGATCTGTTGCGCGTCGATCAGCTTGCGCCGCAACGCGGGCGCCGACCAACCGGGTGGCAGCGCGCACTGGTTGACCGACCACGCCTCGACGATCAGCGCGGACTCGGCCAGCCGGGCCTGCCGGGCGCGCAGCCTGCGGCGCAGCCGGGCGAGCTGCGGCGCGTCGGCGTCGCGGTGTTCGAGCAGTTCCGCGGCGGCACGGGCGACCGCTCGCGCGCGGAGGTCGAAGGCGCGGATGGTGCGGCGCAGTGTGCGGCTGACGTTGATCCGCAACACGGTGAGCGAGAGCAGCAGCACCCAGGCCGCACCGATGATCACCGCCTCGAACAGTGCGGGCAGCATCGGGACGGTGGCATGCAGGAACGAGGCGAAGAAGTAGCCCATCCAGCCCATGAAACCGTAGAAGAAAAAGACCACTCCGAACCGGCGGACGTAGACGGAGGCGAACATCACCACGACGAAGACGGCCAGCATCAGGTCGGTGCGGGTACCGACGGCGACCCCGGCCAGCAGGCCGACGCCGATCGCGACCGGGAAGAACAGCGCGGTGCGGATCTTCGGCCAGGCCGCGTGATCGGTCAGTGCCATCGACCCCATCATCGCGACCACGGAGCCGAGCAGCATCGCCACCAGCGACGCCTCAGCCGCGGCGTGGGTCAGCCGCGCGACCAGGTACTCCAGACCCAACGCGGTCCCCATGCTGAACGCACCGCTGGATGCCACTCGCAGTCGGGAGAGGGCGGGGTCGGACGCGACCACTCGATCCCAGAATTCCCTTGACCAGCTTGGCAAGTCAGCCCACCGCTCTCGCTAGAGGCCATCACAGGTATGATACCGACAATAACAGGTACGATACCGATATTGGGAGCTCCAGATGGGTGCGACTGATCACCTACAGCCGCCGACGGGCGTCGGCTGGGGATCGGATCACTCCGGTGACGCACTGGAGGTGATCGAGGTCGCTTCCGCCGTGCTGGTACGCAACTTCGAGCTGCTGCGCCGCCGCGACGGTGTCCAGGCCGGCCTGGACCGCGCCGAATACCTGTTGCTGCGCACCCTGGACGCGACCGGACCGGCCGACATCTGCACGCTGGCCGCGGCACTGGGCCTCGACCCGTCCACCGCTGGGCGACAGGTCGCGGTGATGGCCGGCAAAGGACTGGTGGAGCGCGCCCCGGCGGCCACCGACCGCAGGCGCAGCATCATCTCCCCCACCGCCGACGGGCTGGACCGGATGAGCGCCGCGCGCACCATGCGGCAGAATTCCACCGCCGAGTTGCTCGCCGACTGGACCGAGGAGGACCTCGGCAAGCTGGCCGAGATGTTCACCCGCTACAACCGGGCGGTCGCCGAGCACTACCTCGGCGATCTCCGGCCCGAGTCGGCACAGCCCACCGTCGCCGCCGTGGAGGCGCTGCTGCCGCACGCCACGGTCGGCCACTGACCCGGCCACCGACTTCGCTACCGACACCACCATCGAGCCGGCAGCAGTTCCACGCCGACCGGCCGTCGACCGGAAGGACCCACCTCCCGATGACCACGACCGCACTGCTGGTGATGGACGTCCAGCGGGGAATCGTCGAGCGCTTCGGCCAGGACACCGACTACCTGAAGCGCCTGGCCCAGGCGATCGATGCCGCGCACGCAGCCGAACTGCCGGTGATCTACGTGTCCGTCGGCTTCCGGGCGGGCCACCCCGAGATCAGCCCGCGCAACGCCCGGTTCAGCGCGATCGCCGCGAGCGGCAGGTTCGCCGAGGGCGACCCGGCCGCCGCGATCCACCCGGACGTCAAGCCCGCCGAAGGCGACATCCTGGTGACCAAGCGCCGGGTGTCCGCGTTCGCCGGCAGCGACCTGGATGTCGTGCTGCGCAGCCTGGACGCGGACACCCTGGTGCTCACCGGGATCGCCACCAGCGGCGTGGTGCTGTCCACCCTGCGCCAGGCCGCCGACCTGGACTACCAGTTGGTCGTACTCGCCGACGGCTGCCTGGACGCCGACCCGGAGGTGCA
Source organism: Pseudonocardiaceae bacterium (assembly GCA_036268615.1). Classification (GTDB taxonomy): domain Bacteria; phylum Actinomycetota; class Actinomycetes; order Mycobacteriales; family Pseudonocardiaceae; genus DATATV01. The sequence goes on along the minus strand of DATATV010000158.1, from coordinate 2,176 downwards.
CCGGGTGCTCACCGAGAAGGTCTTCCCCAGCCAGGCGACGGTGTCCACCGTGGCGGACTGGGTCGCCACGACCCGCTGACCGGCCCGGCGGTATCGGCTCAGACCACCTCGTTGAGCTTGCCGGTCGCGACGTCGAACACGAAGCCGCGCACGGAATCCTTCTTCGGGATGAACGGGCTGTTCCGGATTCGGGAAATGGACTGTCGCACGTCGGCGTCCAGGTCGCTGAACGCCTCGGCGGCCCACGCCGGTTTCACCCCGACCTCGTCCTGGATGGACTGCTTGAAGCCGTCGTCGGTGAAGGTCAGCATTCCGCAGTCGGTGTGGTGGATCAGGATGATCTCCTCGGCGCCCAGCAACCGCTGGCTGACAGAACGCGCTCAGCGGTGAATGCGTCCGCTGGCCGCCGTCAGCCGCTCACCGCCGCCACCCCAGCGCAACGCGATCATCTCGGCCGCGATCGACACCGCGGTCTCCTCCGGTGTGCGCGCGCCGAGATCAAGGCCGATCGGCGAGGACAGCCGGTCCAGCTCCGCCTCGGTCATGCCGGCCTCGCGCAACCGGTCCAGCCGGTCCTCGTGCGTGCGCCGGGACCCCATCGCGCCGATGTAGCCGAGGTCAAGGCGTAACGCCACCTCCAGCAGCGGCACGTCGAACTTGGGATCGTGGGTGAGCACCGCGACCACGGTCCGGGTGTCCACCCGGCCCGCGTCGGCCTCGGCTTTGAGGTAGCGGTGCGGCCAGTCCACGACCACCTCGTGGGCCTCGGGGAAGCGGGTCGCGGTGGCGAACACCGGCCGCGCGTCGCACACGGTCACCCGGTAGCCCAGGAACGAACCCAGCCCGGCCATGGCCGACGCGAAGTCGATGGCGCCGAAGACCAGCATCCGGGGCGGCGGCTCGAACGAGTTCACGAACACCGACATGCCCTCGCCCCGGCGCTGCCCGTCCGGCCCGTAGTGCAGGGTCGCGCTGCGTCCGCTGGCCCGCAGCCCGCGCGCGTCGTCGGCGATCGCGTCGTTGGCCCGAGGTGAACCGAGATCGCCACCGGCCCGGTCGGGCCAGACGATCAGGCGCCGACCCAGCCACTGCTCGTCCGGATGGGCGATCACTGTGGCGATGCCGACCGGTACCTCCGCCCGCACCGCCGCGACGACCTCGCCGAACTCGGGAAAGCTGTGCCGGTCAATGGGTTCGACGTAGACGTCGAGAATTCCGCCGCAGGTCAGGCCGACCGCGAACGCGTCATCGTCGGAGACGCCGTAGCGCTCCAGCACCGGCCTGCCGTCGTCGATGACCTGCTTGGCCAACTCGTAGACCGCGCCCTCGACACAGCCGCCGGACACGCTGCCGGAGACCTGGCCGTCGTCGGCGACCAGCATGGCCGAACCCGGCTCCCGGGGGGCGGAGTGGAACGTCGCCACCACGGTGCCGAGACCGGTCCGCTCGCCGGCGAGCCAGCGGCGGTGCACTTCGTCGAGAACGTCACGCATCGCGTATCTCCCGTAGGAGGAGTTCCAATGTGTCCAGGCTATGTCCGGCCAGCAGCCTGTCAACGTGCGGCATGGCCGCCGCCACCCCGGACTGGACCGGCCGGTAACCGGTGTGCCCGGCATGCGGATTCACCCAGAACACCGCCTTGGCCAATCGGCGCAGCCGGCCCATCTGCTGGCCCAGCAGCGCCGGATCGCCTCGTTCCCACCCATCGGAAAACACAACGACCATGGCCTGGCGAGCTATTCCGCGCTGGCCCCACCGATCGAGGAACGCCTTGACCCCGTCACCCAGTCGCGTACCACCCGCGTAGTCGGGAACCGCGTGCGCGGCGGCGATCAGCGCCGCCTCGGGGTCGCGATGGCGCAGTTGCCGGGAAAGCCTGGTCAGCCTGGTGCCGATGGTGAAAACCTCGGTGCTGGCCGGCGTCCGGCGCACCACCGCGTGGGCGAAACGCAGCAACGCGTCCGCATACGGTTGCATGGAACCGGAAACGTCCAACAACAGCACGACTTTGCGAGGTCGGTGGCTGCGCTGTGTGTAATTCAACCGGATCGGTTCGCCCCCCGCGGCGATCAGCGAACGCATGGTGCGCCGAGGGTCCAGCCGATCCCGTCCGCCCGGCCGATAACGCACCGCGCGGCGACGGGGCGGATCGATGCGCAGCAACGCGATCAGTTCG
>DATATV010000157.1:0-111039 GCA_036268615.1 Pseudonocardiaceae bacterium | reverse complement strand
GTTCCTCACGGCGAGCGTGCAGCCGACGAAGCACGCGCGGCTGGTGGGGCCCGACGATGAGACGATCGAGTTGCCGGACGAGCTGTACACCGTCATCCGCGCCGCCGTGCAGACCTTGCTCGCCGGCCAGGGGATCAGCATCGCTCCGCACACTGCTCTGCTCTCCACCCAGGAAGCCGCCGATCTGCTCGGCATTTCCCGGCCTACCCTGGTCAAGTTGCTGGAGAGCGGTGAGATCCCGTTCGAGCAATCCGGCCAACGCCGGCATCGCCGGGTCCGACTGGCCGAGGTCGAGGCTTACCGGCAGCGTGCCCACCGAAGCCGTCGATCGGCATTGCGTGAACTCACTCAGGAGGCCGACGCCGAGGGCCTGTACGAGTCCGGTACCGGCTTCGTCGACACCCGCTGACGGCGGTGCTGCCACAGTGATCAGGTGCCGTTCCCGGTCATGCTGGACGCCAACGTCCTCGTTCCGATCCACCTCACCGATCTCCTGCTGCGTCTGGCCGAGGCCGAGACCTACCGTCCGCTGTGGTCGGAACAGGTGCTGCAGGAAATCGAACGCAACCTCCCCAAGGTCGGCGTGGTCGAGCCGGACGACTTCCTCCTCGACCAGTTGGACCTGCACAACGGGGAGACCCTGATGTGTCTGCGGGAACTGGTCGCCGACCGGCAATGCCCACCCACCCCGATGCCGGCCTTCCTTCAACAATTCGGTAAGACGGTGCCTCGCTTCGTCGATGCCGTGTCACCTCTTCTGCTCTGAACGTCGGACACTTCCTGTCTTCTGGCCGCTGGTCGGCCTCGACAGATCTGTCCGGCTCGGGGTCAGCCGCGCCTGGAGCCAGGTAGGCCCGCCACCGCACCGGATCGGGATTCATTAGGCTGCGCAGCTGGGAGACTTTGTTGCTGTACCGGGGTTTCCCGGCCACACGTAGAGCGGGGGGACAAAGTGGACACCGGGCGACTTCGTGGCCTGTTTCGCTACTTCGCCGCCACCCAGTGCCGGGGCCGTTCACCGGTCTACGAGACGCTGAGCCACGGGGTCGCCGACGACGACATCCTGCTCGACCGGCTCATGCGCACGCCGAGCGACCAGCGCCGGCCCAGCCTGCTGTTCGCGGCGGTGAACCTCGTCCTGGCAACACATTCCGACGCGGAACTGGCCGCCTACTATCCGATCCACGGCGGCCGCAGGCCGGTGGACGACCATCTCGTGCCGGCCTTCGCCGCGTTCTGCGCGGACCACGCCGACGAACTCGACCCGCTGCTGCGCAACAGATCCACCCAGACCAACGAGATCCGCCGGTGCGCGGCGCTTCGGCTCGCGCTCGACCATGTCGGCCGGCGCAGGCCGGGGCCGCTCGCGCTCGCCGAGGTCGGCGCGAGCGCGGGCCTCAACCTGAACTTCGACCGCTATCGCTACCGCGTCGGCGAGCAGGAGACCGGCCCGGCCTCACCGGTCCTGGTCTCCTGCGAACTGCGCGGCAGGACCGGCGAACTGTTCGGCGCGGCACCGGAGATCACCTCCCGGCTGGGCATCGACCAGCAGCCGATCGACCTGACCGATCCCGGTCAACGGGACTGGCTGGCAGCGTTCATCTGGCCGGAGGATGTCAACGGGCTCGCCACCCTGCGCGGCGCGATCGACCTCGCGACCGGGGTCAGGACCGGGAACGTCGTGCGCGGCGACGCGACCACCGACACCGCCCGGCTGCTCGCCGCGCTGCCCGGCCACGAGCCTGTTGTCGTCTTCACCGCGTCCCTGCTCAGTTACCTCGACGCCGACGCGCGGGCCGCCTTCGTCGGCCAGCTCGACGAAGCGGCCCGGCTGCGGCCGGTCGCCTGGGTGTTCGCGGAGAGCCCCGGTCTGATGGCCGGCTGCGGGCTCGAACTGCCCACGCTGGACGGGCCGCTGGCTCGACGCAACGGCCTCTACGCCGTCGGCGCCAGTGTGCGTGAGCCCGGGCACCAGGATGACAGCCTGCTCGCGGTGGCCGATCCCTACCTGCGCTGGCTCGCGCCGGCCCGGGACGCGGCCGACGACTTCGAGTGGCTGGCGACCTAGCCGAAGGCGAGTGACAGCGCGGTGGCCGCGGCCCACACCAGCATGGCCAGGCCGGTGTCGCGGAGGACGGGGATCAGGGCCAATCCGTTGGCATCACTGCGGATTCGGCGAACACAGCCGATCACCAGCGGCGCCGCGACGAACGCGGTGAGCGTCCACGGGTTGGTGAACGCGGTGGTCACGGCGATGACGAACGGGATGACCACCAGGAGCTGGTAGAGGACCCGGGTGCGGGCGTCGCCGAGGCGCACGGCGAGGGTGCGCTTGTTGGTCTCGCGGTCGGTCGGGATGTCGCGCAGGTTGTTGGCCACCAGCACACCCGCGGAGAACGCGCCGACGCTGATCGCGCCACCGATGCCCGCCCAGCTCACCCGGCCGGACTGGACGTACTGGGTGCCCAGCACCGCGACCAGACCGAAGAACAGGAACACCGCGATCTCGCCGTAGCCGGCGTAACCGTAGGGGCGCTTGCCGCCGGTGTAGAACCACGCGCCCAGCACACAGACCGCGCCGACCACGATCATCCACCACCGGCCGGCGAGCAGGACCAGTACCACGCCCGAGACCGCGGCCAGGCCGAAGCAGACGAACGCGACCGTGCGCACCAGCCGGGGCGGTACCAGGCCGGAACCGACCAGGCGCACCGGGCCGACCCGGTCCGCGTCCGTGCCGCGCACGCCGTCGGAGTAGTCGTTGGCGAAGTTCACGCCGATGATCAGGGCGAGCGCGACGACCAGCGCCAACACCGAGCCCCACCAGGCGAAACCGTCGATGGAGGCGGCGGCACCGGCACCCACCAGAACCGGGGCGACGGCGTTGGGCAGGGTGCGCGGACGAGCGCCCTCGACCCACTGCGCGACTGTGGCCATGTCACCATCCTCGGCCACTGATCACGCTGCGATGTCAGGGGGGCAGCGTTCGGCCGGTTTGTAGCTCTTTCGGGTGATATCGGCCACTGAAATCCGCTGTTGCCGCCGGTCAGCGGCCGTGCTCGTCGCGGTCCTCGGGGAGCTTCGGGACGTCGGTGAAGTCGGGCATCTTGTTCAGGATGTCGGCGAACGGGAAGTCCGAGCCGTCCGCCCGATCGGTGCCGTCGGCCCGGCGGCCGATCCAGTCCCGCAGGTCCCCGAGGAACATCTCGCCCCAGTTGAGGCAGGTCTCGTTCCACGCCGCGAAGCCATCGTCCCGGTTGCCCGACAGCAGCCGGCACGCGTCCGCCAGCCTGCCGTCCACCAGCATGTAGTCCACGGTCCGCTCCCGCGCGTCGGGCTCAAGGTAGTCGATGATCTGGCGCAGCTCCGACACCTGGTAGTGCCACTGCCCCTCCTGTTCGAGGCAGTCCGCGCGGTAGCCGATCTCGCGCAGCGAGGACGTCCGGCGCGCCGCGTCCGCCGCGTACTCGAAGCCCGGCGGCCGGCGGCCGAACACCCGCTGCACGGCCAGCAGGTCCTCGATGTCGCGTTCCGGCTCCTCGGGCACCGGCTCCTCGGGCACCGGCTCGATCCGGGCGTAGGCGTCCAGCATCATCCGCAGCGTCGCGGCGAACCGGGCCACGCCGGGCAGCACGGACAGCTCCGGGAAGGCCACCGGGTCCCAGGATTCCAGGTGGCCGGTGTTGGGCTCGCGGTCCGGGTCGACGACCAGCGGGCCGATCCGCTTGGCGCCGAAGATGGTGTCCACGGCCGGGGCGTGCCGGATGCTGTCCAGGTGCCGGTCCAGCGCGGTCAGGGTGTCCTGGCAGCGACTGGCCCTGGTGGTCAGTTCGGCCAGCCGGCGCCGGCTCAGCCGGAAGCCGGCGGCGCGGCTGCCCGCGTGGTCCAGTTCCAGGTCGCGGGACATCTCCGCGGCGAACTGCTTGCGCTCGGCCGGCACCGGGACCGTGGTGAGGAAGTCGGCGACCGGACGGGCGAACCTGCTGCCGGACTCTGCACTGGCCACTGCCGTCCCCGCGTCCTGTCGGTGCGCGGCCGGCCGGTCCGGGTCGCTGATCGTCGACCCTACGGCCGGTCGACCAGCGAATGAAGCCCATTCACCCGGACCGACGACTTGTTGCCACGCGGGCAATGCGGCCGGGAATCAGCTCGGTCGGGTGAACCAGGCCCGGACCGCGGCACGGTCGATCTTGCCCGGGCCGCGCAGCGGCAGCGCCGGCCGGACAGTGAACCGCTTGGGCACGGCGGCCCGGCCGACCTCCGCCCGGACGGCGGCGCGCAGGTCGTCCTCGGCCGGGAGCGCGCCCGGTTCGGTCGGCACGATCGCGGCCACCACGGCCTGGCCCCAGCGGTCGTCGGGCACGGCGACCACACACGCCTCGCGCACGCCGGGCAGCGCGGCGAGCACCCGCTCCACCAGGACCGGGGCGACCTTCACGCCACCGGTGTTGATCAGGTCATCGGTCCGGCCGAGGATCTCGATCCGGCCGTCGGCGTGCCGGACGGCCGCGTCGCCGGTGACGAACCAGTCGTCCACAAAGGACTTCGCGGTCAGCTCGGGGTCCCGCCGGTAGCCGTTGGCCAGCACCGGGCCGGCGATCTCCACCCGGCCGGCGTCGCCGGTCAGCCGCACCCGCACCCCGTCCAGCGGGCGCCCGTCGTAGACGCAACCGCTTGCGGTCTCGCTCATCCCGTACGCCCGGACCACCCGGACGCGCGCGGCCGCGGCCCGGTCGGCCAGCCGGGCCGACAGCGCGGCCGCGCCGATGATCACCGCGTCGAACGAACGCAGCGCGGCCAGGCCGACGCCGCCCTCGGCGAGCAGTTGGGCGAGCTGGGTGGGCACCATCGCGGTGTACCAGGGGCCGCTGCCGACCAGCACCGGCTTCGCCGCGTCGGCGAAGCCCTCGGCACGGAAGGGCACCGAGAGGTCCACCACGCCCGGCGTCGTGCCCGCACGCAGCGACCGGACCAGCACCTGTACACCACCGATGTACTGGGTCGGCGTGGCCACCAGCCAGCGGCCCGGACCACCCAGCCGGGCGTGCGTCGCGTCGGCCGAGGCGATCAGCGCGCCGGCCGAGAGCAGCACGCCCTTGGCCGCGCCGGTGGAGCCCGAGGTGCTGATGATCAGTGCGGTGTCCGGCTCGACCGGCTGGTCGGGGGCGACCGCGGCACGCTGCTCGGCCAACTGAGCGCCGGCCGCGTCCAGTGGCAGCACCACCGGGCCGCTGCCGTCCAGCGCCGCGGTCAGCGCCGCGGTGAGTTCGGCCACGGCCGGCGGGCGGCCGTCCAGCAGGACCTCACGCATGTCGGGCATCTCAGAAGTACCAGGGGAACGACGACCAGTCCGGGGTGCGCTTCTGCAGGAACGCGTCCCGGCCCTCCACCGCCTCGTCGGTCATGTACGCCAACCGGGTCGCCTCGCCGGCGAACACCTGCTGTCCGACCAGGCCGTCGTCGATCAGGTTGAACGAGTACTTGAGCATCCGCTGCGCGGTCGGCGACTTGCCGTTGATCTCCCGTGCCCACTCCAGCGCGGTCGCCTCCAACTCGGCGTGCGGCACGACCTCGTTCACCGCGCCCATCCGGTGCATCTGCTCGGCGGTGTAGGCCCGGCCGAGGAAAAAGATCTCCCGGGCGAACTTCTGGCCGACCTGCCGGGCCAGGTACGCCGAGCCGAACCCGCCGTCGAAGCTGCCCACGTCCGCGTCGGTCTGCTTGAACCGGGCGTGCTCCGCGCTGGCCAGGGTCAGATCGCAGGTCACGTGCAGGCTGTGGCCACCGCCGGCCGCCCAGCCGGGCACCACCGCGATCACCACCTTGGGCATGAACCGGATCAGCCGCTGGCACTCCAGGATGTGCAGCCGGCCGGCCCGCGCCGGGTCGATCGTCGCGGCCGTCTCGCCCTCGGCGTACTGGTAGCCCGATCGGCCGCGGATGCGCTGGTCACCGCCGGAGCAGAAGGCCCAGCCGCCGTCCTTGGCCGAGGGGCCGTTGCCGGTGAGCAGCACGCAACCCACGTCCGAGGACATCCGGGCGTGGTCCAGCGCACGGTAGAGCTCATCCACCGTGTGCGGGCGGAACGCGTTGCGCACCTCCGGCCGGTCGAAGGCGATCCGCACGGTGCCCTGGTCGACCGCGCGGTGATAGGTGATGTCGGTGAAGTCGAAGCCGGGCACCTCCTGCCAGGCGCTCGGGTCGAACAGCTCGGACACGGTGTTCTCCGGAAGGTCTGCCACGAGTTGAGAGAATAGGAGGGTGAACCCGTCAACCGCGCAGGCGAGGGTGCTCGCCGACGAGCTGGTGCGGGCCGGGCTGCGGCACGTCGTGGTGTGTCCCGGTTCGCGCAACGCCCCGCTGTCCATGGCTGTGCACCGACTCGCCCTGGACGGGCGGGTCACCCTGCACGTCCGGATCGACGAGCGGTCCGCGGGTTTTCTGGCCCTCGGCCTGGCCCGGGGCCTCGGCTCGACCGGGTTCGCCGGGGTGCTGTGCACGTCCGGCACGGCCGTGGCCAACCTGCATCCGGCCGCACTGGAGGCGCACCACTCCGGGATCGCGCTGCTGCTGCTGACCGCGGACCGCCCGACCGAGCTCTACGGCACCGGGGCGAACCAGACCATCGCGCAGCACGGGCTGTTCGGCCCGACCGCGCCCTGTGTGCAGCTGCCGGTGGCCCAGCGCCGGGCCGGCGCGGTCGCCGTCTGGCGGGCCACCGTGGACCGCGCGGTCGCGCTCGCCGAGGCCGGTGGCCCGGTGCAGCTCAACATCCCGTTCGCCGAGCCGCTGGTGCCCGACACCGACCCGGACTGGCCCGAGTCGCTGGCCGGGCGGCCGGACGGGCAGCCGTGGACGCGGCGGCGGTCGGGACACGTCACCGCCGCCGGCCCGGTGACCGAACTCACCGCGCGCACCGTGGTGATCGTCGGCGACGACCGACCGGACCGGATCGCCGCGGTGACCAGGATCGCGACCGCGGCCGGCTGGCCGGTGATCGCCGAACCGACCGGTGCACCCGCCGTGCTCGCCGCGGGCGGACCGCTGCTGTCCTGCGGGTCGCTGCTGCTCAACGCCGGTGAGCTGGCCGAGGAACTGCGACCGGACTCGGCGATCGTGGTGGGCCGGCCGACGCTGACCAGAGGAGTCGGCCGGGTGCTGCGCTCGGCCGGGGTGGTGTACGCGGTCGGCGAGTATCCACAGTGGACAGATCCGCAGCACGTGGTCGCGCTCGCCACACCGTGGTTGGCGCAGTCCGACGTGCGGCTGCCGGCGCCCGACCCGGACTGGCTGCCCGCGTGGCGCAGGGCCGACCAGGCGGCGCGCACCGCGGTGGACAAGACGCTCGCCGGGCAGACCGAACCGGCCGGGCAGCAGATCGCCGCCGAACTGGTGGACGCGCTGCCCGAGGGCGCGGTGCTGTTCCTCGGCTCGTCCAACCCGGTCCGGTTCGTCGACCAGGCCGCCCGGCCGCGCGCCGACCTGCTCGTGGTGGCCAACCGGGGGGTCGCGGGCATCGACGGCAGCGTGTCCACGGCCGCCGGGCTCGCGCTGGGCAGTGGGCGGGCGACTTACGCTCTACTGGGCGACCTGACCTTCCTACACGACGTCAACGGCTTGCTGATCGGTCCGACCGAAGCGCGGCCGGACCTGACCGTGGTGGTGCTCAACGACGACGGCGGCGGCATCTTCTCCGTGCTGGAACAGGGCGCGCCGGAACACGCGGCCGGCTTCGAGCGGGTGTTCGGCACGCCGCACGGGGCCGACCTGGCGGCGCTGTGCGCCGGTTACCGGGTGCCGCACGTGCTCGCCGGGGACCTCACCGAACTCCGGGCCGCGCTGCGACCGGCGCCCGGCCTGCGGGTGGTCGAGGTGCGGACCGTGCGGGCCGAGGTGCGCGAGCGGGACGCCGGCCTGCGGGCAGCCGTCGCCACCGCCGTGCGAACCGACTGAGTACGAGCCGACTGGTGCGAACCGACTGGGTGCGGTCAGGACGGATGCGGGGCGCGCCGGGCGAACGGTTCGGCGGCGAAGGGCTGCGGGGGCGTCGGTGGCCGGTCCCGGTCGGGTTCCGGCGGGCCGTAGGGCTGTAGCGGGAGCAGGACACGGAACGTGGTGCCGGCGCCGACCTCGCTGTCCACCTCGACCCGGCCGCCGTGCGCGGCCACCAGCGCGGCCACGATCGCCAACCCGAGGCCGGTACCGCCGCTGACCCGGCCACGCGCCGGATCGGCCCGGTAGAAGCGTTCGAAGACGCGCTCGGCCTGTTCCGGGGACAGCCCCGGCCCGGAGTCGGCCACCTCCAGTTGGGCGAAGGCGCCCTCGGCGCGCAGCCGGACCTCCACCCGGGTACCCGGCGGGGTGTGCGTGAGCGCGTTGTTGACCAGGTTGCCCAACACCTGGCGCAGCCGGGCCTCGTCGCCGAGCACCGGCACCGCCGCGGGCTCCTCACCGTCCGCGGGCGGCAGCCGCAGGCCCACCGTGCGGTCCGGCGCCATCGCGTGCGCGTCGTGCACCGCGTCCACCGCCAGCACCGCCAGGTCCACCGGCGCACGCTCCAGCGGGCGCTGCTGGTCCAACCTGGCCAGCAGCAACAGATCCTCCACCAGCAGGCCCATCTGCGCGGCCTGGTCCTCGATCCGGCGCAGCACCGCGGCCACGTCGTCGGGCTTGGTCACCGCGCCCTGCCGGTACAGCTCGGCGTAGCCCCGGATGGAGGTCAGCGGGGTGCGCAGTTCGTGGCTGGCGTCGGCGACGAACCGGCGCATCCGCTCCTCGGAGCTGCGCGCGGACGCCTCGGACCGCTCCCTGGCCCGGAACGCGCTTTCGATCCGTTCGACCATCGTGTTGAAGGCGCTGGCCAGCCGGCCGACCTCACTACCCGGCCGGCGCACCGGCACCCGCAGCGACAGGTCCCCGGTGGCGATCTCCTCGGCGGTCCGCTCGACCTCCTCCAACGGCCGCAACCCGCGTCTGGCCAGGGCGTAGGCCGCACCGCCGAGCAGGATCAGCGCGCCGACGGCGATGAACAGGAAGCGGTGGCTCAGATCGGCGATGGCCAGGTCCACATCGCCCTGATTGGACGCGACGAGCAGCAGGTGACCGGGGCTGAGCTGGCGGACCAGCACCCGCCACTCCACCTCACCACCGTTGGCCGAGGGCACGCTGAACGGCACGTCCAACGGCGGCGTGCCGCTGAGCTGCGGCTGCGAGCCGCCGTCCGAGGACGCGCTGAGCTGGTAGCGGGTGCCGTTGACGATCAGCTCCACGTCGTAGCTGCCCGGCTGCGGGGTCAGGTTGAACGGTGGCGGCCCGAGGTGGGCGCGGGTGTGCAGGGACTGGGTGACCACCCGGTCCAGCCGGGTGTCCAGTTGGCCGAGCAGGTAGCGCTGCATCACCTCGGTGGCCACCAGCCAGGTGCCGAACAGGGCGGCGGCCAGCAGCACCAGCATCGCCGCGACCAGGTGCACTCGCAGCGGCCAGCGGCCGATCGTGCTGCGCACCGCGGCCAACGGCCGGCCCAGCCCGCGACCCACCCGGCCCGGGGTCCGCCCGGGTGGGCTGGCTGCGCTGGTCGGGGTGGTCATCGGCGTGGTCACCGCGGCCCGCGGTCAGTTCGGCGCGAGTCGGAGCACATAACCGACCCCGCGCACGGTGTGGATCAACCGGGGCTGCACCGCGTCCACCTTGCGACGCAGGTAGGAGATGTAGGACTCGACCACCCCGGCCTCGCCGTTGAAGTCGTAGCGCCACACCTGGTCGAGGATCTGCGCCTTGGACACCACCCGGCCTGCGTTGCGCATCAGGTAGTGCAGCAGCTTGAACTCGGTCGGCGAGAGCTGGATGAGCTTGTCCGAACGGCGCACCTCGTGGCTGTCCACGTGCAGCTCCAGGTCGGCGTAGCGCAGCGGCGCCTCGCTCTGGTCGCCCGCGCCCCTGGTCCGGCGCAGCACCGCGTTCACCCTGGCGATGACCTCCTCCAGACTGAACGGCTTGGTCACGTAGTCGTCGCCGCCGATGGTCAGGCCGGTGATCTTGTCCTCGGCCGCGTCCCGCGCGGTCAGGAAGAGCACCGGCACGGTCTGCCCGCCCGAGCGCAGCCAGCGCACCACGTCGAAGCCATCCCGGTCGGGCAGCATCACGTCCAGCAGCATCAGGTCCGGGCAGCGCCGCTCGACCGCGCGCAGCGCGTCACCACCGGTGGCCGCGGTGGACACGTCGAACCCCGCGAACCGCAGGCTGGTGGCGAGCAGTTCGCGAATACTGGGATCGTCCTCGACCACGAGCAGGGCCGTGCGCTCCGCCATCGGGCGCCCCTCCTAATCAGCTGGTCATCTCCGAGCGTGCGGCCCCGGACTCACAGCAGGCTGAGGGATTCCTGGGAATTGGCTGCGAGTCAGCTGGACTCGGGGCCGGATTCCGACTCGGAGCGCTCAGCGCCGCCGGGTTCCGGGGTGGCTCGGGTGTCGGGCTCTGGCTGGTGGGCGTCGGCGGGGTCCGGGTCGGCGGGGTGCCGCTCACCGGTGTCGGTGGCGCTGTCGATGGGGTCCTCATCAGTGTCGTACAGCAGCGCCTCGGGTGCCGGCCGCTGCCGGGTGCGCAGCGCGAGCAGGGTCTCCCGGACCGCGTCCAGCACGAGGAACGCGCCGACGGTGACCAGGCCGACCGCGCCGCCCATCCAGTTGCCGTAGAAGACGGTGGACACCAGGGGCGGCTGCCCGCCGCCGACCGGGGTGTCGATCCGCACGATGCCGCGGTGCCAGCACAGGACGCCGACCAGCACGGCCGCCGCGGCCAGCACCAGCTCGCCGAGCGCGACCAGCCCGCGCCAGGGCTCGTTGAGGCCGGGCCGGCGCCGGTCACCGGCGTTGTCACTCCTGGGTGACTCGGCGGCCAACGCGTGCGCGCCGCTCACCGGACACCGTGGTGCTGGACTGGCAGGCTCATCGATCCGACTCCGCTGCACGGCTGTTGGGACCAGTTCATCACCGGACAGCCTTTCACGGGGTGATCAGCGGACGCAGCGCGGCCCGCAGCGCCTCCGGGTCCTTCGCCCAGCCGACCACGACGCTGTCGTCGCGAAGCCGCAGCGGCACCTCGACGAACTTGCGCGGCGCGGTCCAGCCGCCACCCAGCACCCGCGCGCCGACCGGCGCGCCCACGTCGTCGACCTCGGTGATCCTGCTGATCGAGAGCCGTTCCCGGCCCTGGTGCAGCGTGGTCGGGGTGACCGCCACCGAGCAGACCCGGCGCCGCGCCTGCACCCAGACGAACGCGCCGACGGCCAGCGCGAGCCCGACCAGCACCCAGGCGATGCCGTGCACCGGCCCGCTCATCGCCTCGACGCCGGCACCGGCCGCGGCGAAGATCGGTCCCCAGGCCACCGGCCACCAGGTGGAGCCCGGTTCGGCGTAGCGGACGCCGGTCGTCGGACCGGCCTCGGCGGCCAGTTCGGCGTCCGAGTCGAACTCGGCGTCCGGTTCGCTCACCGGTTGGCGGACTTCCCGGCCGCGAAGAAGTCCCGGGAACGGGGCACGTAGAGCAGGACGACCGCGACCAGCGAGACGACCACGCTGATCAGCGTGGCCAACGAGGCGCCGCTGGTGAGGTCGTAGAGGCCGAACAGCACGGTCAGGATGGTGAGCACCAGGCGCGCCCAGTTGCGGCCGGCGCGGACCTTGATCGCGAAGAACACGTCCAGCGCGCCGAGGACCACCGCGGTGATCAACGTGGTGACGATGAGCGTCTGCACGTAGGAGTCGTACTGGTCGGGCTGGAGGCCGGCCGGCGGATGCTGACGCACCGTGTCCAGGATGGCGTCGTGCTCGGTCAGCGTGATCAGGGCCGCGATGACGGTGAGCACCGCACTGACCACCCAGATCCAGAACGACACCAGTACCGGGGTCGGCGGCCGGAGCCGACCGTCGCCGGCTACCAGCTCGGTCTGGTCCGCCGTCAGCGGCGGCATGGGCTTCCAGGGGTCCGCGGGTCGCTCGGGGGTACCCGAGCCGACTTCCGACTCATTCGCCGACACGTTGTCCTTCGTCACGGAGCGCAACGGTATGCGCGGGCGGTCGCGCTGTCCATCCGCCTGGCCCGCCGGTCGGGCGGGCACGGTGCCGGGCGGACCGGATTTCTCCAGCCCTTATCACTCGGCGTCATCAGCGTACGCAGCCATCCGTCCGAGCGGTCTTTTCCACTCCTTCGGGTGATTATTCGGCGTCGAGTCGGGCGACGACCTCGGTGGCCCAGTAGGTGAGGATCATGTCCGCGCCGGCCCGGCGGATCGCGGTGAGCGTCTCCAGGATGGTGCGGTCACGGTCGAGCCAGCCGTTGGCCGCGGCCGCCTCGACCATCGCGTACTCGCCGGAGACCTGGTAGGCGGCGACCGGCACGTCCACCGACTCGGCCACCGCGCGCAGCACGTCCAGGTAGGCCAGTGCGGGCTTGACCATCACCGCGTCGGCGCCCTCGTCGAGGTCGAGCGCGACCTCGTGCAGCGCCTCCCGCAGGTTGCCCGGGTCCTGCTGGTAGGACTTGCGATCGCCCTGCAGCGAGGACTGGACGGCCTCGCGGAACGGGCCGAAGAACGCGCTCGCGTACTTCACGGAGTAGGCCAGCACGCTGGTGTCGGTCAGACCCGCGTCGTCCAGGGCGGCCCGGATGGCACCGATCTGGCCGTCCATCATGCCGCTCGGGCCGAGCATGTGGGCGCCGGACTCGGCCTGCAGCACGGCCATCTCGGCGTAGCGGACCAGGGTGGCGTCGTTGTCGACCCGGCCGTCGGCGGTGAGTACGCCGCAGTGGCCGTGGTCGGTGAACTCGTCGAGGCAGGTGTCGGCCATCAGCACGATGTCGTCGCCGAGTTCGGTGCGCAGGTCGCGCAGGGCGAGGTTGAGCACGCCGTCCGGATCGGTCGCGCCGGAGCCGACCGCGTCCTTGGTGGTCGGCACACCGAAGATCATCAGCCCGCCGACGCCGGCCTGCACCGCGTCGACCGCGGCCTTGCGCAACGAGTCGCGGGAGTGCTGGAGCACTCCGGGCATCGAGGAGATCGGCGCCGGCTCGGTCGCACCCTCGCGGACGAACATCGGCAGGATCAGCTGCCGGGGACGGATCGTCGTCTCGCTGACCAGCCGGCGCATCGCGGCCGTGGTCCGCAGCCGGCGCGGCCGATGGGTGGGGAACACCGAAGCCTCCTCCAACAGGAAAACCCCTGGCGCGGGGCGACGCCGCAGGGCAGCCCACGCTCTCTCCGCGGGGGCACCCGTTGCGCAGACTCCAAGCTACCCGCCAAAGGCGGCGTCCTGTCGACGTGCCCTGCGGCTCGACTCACCGACAACTACTTTTGTCCTAACACCTCAAATTGTCGGCGGGCAGCTGGTCGCATGTTGGACGTGGCAGTGATCGACAACCCGGCGGCAGCCGAGGTCTGCCTGGGCCCGACGAACGGAGTCGTCGACTTCCTGAGCGCACCCTTCGGGTGCGGCACGGTGCGCGAGATCTGTTGCGAGGGAACAAAAACGGCTCCGGCCGGATGTCACCACGAGGGTGCGCACCCGGCCGGAGCCGAGAACAAGGACTACCCGATCAGCGCCGCGCCCGCTTGGTCTTGCGCGGCGGGGGCAGCGCCCCCTCCGCCCGCAGCCGGGCCGCGTGCGAGGCCAGTGCGTCCACCAGCGTGTCGATCTGGGCGATCTCGGGCTGCACGTCGACCCGGAGGCCGAACTCGTGCGCCGTCTCGGCCGTCTTCGGCCCGATGCACGCCACCAGCGTCCTGGTGTGCGGCTTGCCGGCGATGCCGACCAGGTTGCGGACCGTCGACGAGGACGTGAAGCACACCGCGTCGAAGCCACCCGACTTGATCATCTCGCGGGTGTCGGCGGGCGGCGGGGCCGCCCGGACCGTCCGGTACGCGGTCACGTCGTCGATCTCCCAGCCACGGTCGCGCAGACCCGCCGCCAGCGTCTCGGTGGCGATGTCCGCCCGTGGCAACAGCACCCGGTCCACCGGGTCCAGGATGTCGTCGTGCGGCGGGAAGTCGGCCAGCAGACCTTCACTCGACTGCTCGCCCGACGGGATCAGCTCCGGCACGATGCCGAACGAACGCACCTTCTCCGCCGTGGCATCGCCGACACAGGCGATCTTCACGCCGGAGAACGCCCGCGCGTCCAGGCCGAACTCGCGGAACTTCTCCCACACCGCGCGCACCGCGTTGGTCGAGGTGAACACGACCCACTGGTAGCGGCCGTCCACCAAGCCCTTCACCGAGCGCTCCATCTGCGCCGGGCTGCGGGGCGGCTCCACCGAGATCGTGGGCACCTCCACCGGGATGGCGCCGTGCGAGCGCAGCCGTTCGCTCATCTCGCCGGCCTGGTCCTTGGTGCGCGGCACCAGCACCTTCCAGCCGTAGAGCGCGCGCGACTCCCACCAGGACAGCCTCGACCGCACTGCGGCCGCCTGCCCGACGGTCACCACCAGCGGACCGCCCAGCTCGCCGGCGTCCGCGGCCAGCGAGGCCAGCGTCGTGTCGACGGTGCGCTGGCCGTTGCCGGTGCCGTCCGCGGTCACCGCGACCGGGGTCTGCGCGGCCATGCCGTGTTCGACCAGGCTGGACGCGGCCTCGGCCAGGTGACCGCCGGTGGCGGTCAGCACGAGGGTGCCGGGCGTGCCGGCCAGCGCCGCCCAGTCCACATCGCCGCGTACGTCCACCTCGGTGTGCACCGCGCCGAGCGCGACACCCGCGTAGGCGGGCACCGCGGTCGCCGCGGGCACGCCGGGCACCACGTCGAAGGCGATGGTCGTCTTGGACACGGCCTGCGCTTCGCGCACCACCGCATCGGAGGTCAACGGGTCGCCGGAGATCAGGCGGACAACGGATCTGCCCGCCTTCGCCTCGGTTGTCAGGTCCTTGGCCACTTCCGCCGGGTCGCCGACCGCGGGCCGCAGCTCCACGTCCTCACCGACAAGGGCCAACACCGTCGAGGGCACGTCCGGGTCTGTCACCACGAGCTCGGCCCGGGTGAGCAGGTCGTTGGCCCGAACGGTCAGCAGCCCGGTGTCGCCGGGACCGGAGCCCACGAAAGCGATCCGCCCAGGGGCCTTTCGTGCACGGGTCATCAGGGCACTCTCCATCAGCTATGCCTCGGGGCCGGACAGCACCGCGGCCCCGAGATCGAGCAGCTCGGCCGCCACCATTCGGCCGAGTTCGTCTGCGTTGGTCAGGTCAGCGATCGCCGAGGCGCGCAGGATCTCGTTGTGCGGGGTGGCCGCCATGCCGCGCAAAGACAGCCGCAGCACCGACCTCCCCGCATCGTCAAGATCTTCCACGACATCGGCGAGAGCCCCAACGGGCGCGCTGCAACCAGCTTCGAGCGCGGCAAGCATCGCGCGCTCAGCGGTCACCGCGGCCCTTGTGGCCTGGTCGTCCACTGTGGACCCGAGCAGGTGCTCGGTGTCCATGTCGGCCACCCGACACTCGATCGCAAGTGCGCCCTGCGCCGGTGCGGGCAACATCTGGATCGGGTCGAGCACCTCGGTGATCTCGTCGAGCCTGCCGAGCCGGGCGAGCCCGGCCCGGGCCACTACGACGCCGTCGAATTCGCCATCGGTCACCTTGCGAATCCGGGTGTCCACATTGCCGCGGATCGGTACCACGATCAGGCCGAGGCCCAATGCGTCGAGCTGGGTGGCCCGCCGGGCCGCGCCGGTGCCGATCCGGGCGCCGTTGGGCAGTTCGCCGAGAGTCAGCCCGTCACGCGCGATCAGCACGTCCCGGGGGTCCTCCCGGAGGGGCACCCCGGCGATGCTCAGCCGGGGGTCGGGCGCGGTCGGCAGGTCCTTGTAGGAGTGCACGGCCACATCGATGTCACCGGCGGCCAGCGCGTCGCGCAGCGCCGAGGTGAACACGCCGACGCCGATCTCGGCGACCGGCGCGGACGAGCGGTCACCAGCAGTGGACACCGTCACGATCTCGACGGCCGTTCCGGACGCCTCGATCGCGTCCGCCACCCGTTGGGTCTGGGCGAGAGCCAGCGCGCTGCCTCTCGTACCGATCCGCAACGCCATCTTCACGAATCCTCACCATCTGCCGGGTCCGTGACCGTCACCGAGCTGACCACTGCGGCCGTCTGCGGGTCCAGTTCGAACAGTTCGCGCAGCGCGTCGGCATAACTGGCGCCACCCGGCGCGGAGGCGAGCTGCTTGACCCGCACGGTCGGCGAGTGCAGCAGCTTGTCCACCACCCTGCGCACGGTCTTGGCCAGTTCGCCGCGTACCTGCTGGTCCAATTCGGGCAGCCGGGCGTCCAGTCGGAGCAGCTCCGCGTCCACCACCTCGGCCGCCCGGCGGCGCAGCGCGGTGACCGTCGGGGTGACCGCGGCCGAGCGCTGCGCGGCGAGGTAGCCGCGCACCTCCTCGGCCAGGATCTCGCCGGCCCGACCGGCTGCCCGGCCGGCCGGCACGTCGGCCAGCCGGGTGCGCAACGTCTCCAGGTCCACCATCGTCACCCCGGGCAGCACGGCCACGGCCGCGTCCACGTCCCGGGGCAGTCCGAGGTCACACACCACCAGCGGCCGGGGGGTACCCACCCGGGCCCGCAGGCGAAGTCCTTCGTCGACCGTGTCGACCCCGACCACCACGTCGGTCGCGCCGGTGCAGGCGAGCAGCACGTCGGCGGCGGCGATCTCGGCGGCCAGCGTGGTCAGTCCGGCGGCCCGCGCGGGCACGCCCTCGGCGGTCAGCGACGCGGCCAGCCGGTCGCCGTTGGCGGTGGTCCGGTTGGCGATGACCACCTCGCCGATGCCCGCCCGGCGCAGCGCGGCCGCGGCCAGGCCGCCCATCGCGCCGGCACCGACGACCAGCGCGCGCCGGCCGGTCAGCCCGCCCAGCGCGGTCCCGGCGTCGGTCAGTGCCTCGCCGACCACGGACGCACCCACGTGGTCGATGTCGGTCTCGCTGTGTACCCGCTTGCCGACCCGCAGGCCGTACTGGACCAGCTCGTGCAGCACCCGGCCGACGGTGCCGGCGTCGTCGGCCAGCGCGTAGGCCGAGCGCAGCTGGCCGAGGATCTGGGCCTCGCCGACGACCATCGAGTCCAGCCCGGCGGCCACCGAGAACAGGTGCTCGACCGCTGCGGCCGAGTAGTGCACGAAGAGGTGGGCCGACAGTTCGGTCGTCTCGACGCCGGCCTGCCGGGCCAGTACGCCGGACACGTCGGCGAAGCCACCGTGGAAGGTCTCCACGACGGCGTAGACCTCGACCCGGTTGCAGGTGGACAGCAGCACGGCCTCGCTGACGTTCGCACAGGCCAGCAGCTCGTGCAGGACCTTGGGGCTGTCCTGCGGGGTGACCGCGGAGCGTTCCAGTTCGCGCACCCCCGCGGTTCGGTGCGACATCCCGACGGCAAGTACGTTCACCGACGAATCACCATCCCGTCCACCCCGGGAACCTCCGCACCGTTACCGTTCACAGCGATCTCATCCGCCCGCCGCGCCACGTGAAAAGACAGCACCTGCATCTCGACGGCGAGGTCGACCTTGCGAACCTCAACGTCGTCAGGCACCTGGAGCACGACGGGTGCGAAGTTCAGAATGCATCGGACGCCCGCGGATACCAAACGATCACACACCGCCTGGGCCGCCGGCGGGGGCGTGCAGACCACCCCGATGGACACCTCGCGGTCGGCGCAGACCCGGGTGATGTCGTCGATGTGATCGACCGGGATTCCCCCTACCGGCACACCCATCAGGTCATCGTCCACATCGAACAGTGCGACGACCGGGAAGCCGCGGCTGGGGAAGCCGCCGTAGTTGGCCAGAGCGTGACCAAGATTACCTATGCCGACCACGGCCACGGCGTGCTTGCGGGTGAGCCCGAGGATGCGCTCGATCTCCTCGATCAGGACGGACACCTCGTAGCCGACGCCCCGGGTGCCGTACGAACCGACGTAGGAGAGGTCCTTGCGCAGCTTCGCCGAGTTGACGCCCGCGGCGGCGGACAGTTCCTCGCTGGCGATGCTGCTGATGCCCTGCTCGGCCAGGCCGGAGAGCACCCGCAGGTACACCGCGAGCCGGGCGACCGCCGCTTCCGGGATCGCCCTGGCGCGGTCCCGCTCGCCGGTTCCGGAACCGCTGCCGCTGTGGCCGTTTCCGTTCGCCCGGACGGCGGGCATCGGCTCGGTGACGGCGTCGGCGGGCGTGGGACGGTTCGACGGCACTGCCCGTCCCCGGCCCCGTTGCACCGCCACGCCGACTCTCCTCGTCACCACTGCGCCAACACCGTCAAATATCGAACGAGCCGAACTCACACCGAACACGTATCCGACGCCGTGGGCCCTGCCCGCCGCACGGGACAGGTCACCAAACCGGCTGGCTGTTGCCGAGCGGGCCCGACGGCGTGACGTAAACACGGTATCCATTTGTGAACGCAGGCACAAAGTCGCCGGTACCAGCCGTAGCAAGCAGCACAAATCGGGCCGGTCGGATGGTCACCGGGCGCTGCGGGCCGTCCTGGTCAGCTGACGCTGAACTGGATCGCGGGGTAGCCGCTGGCACCGTTGGGGATCTCGTCGGCCACCTCGGCGGTCTGCGTGTAGCCGGTCTGGTCGGTCGCCCTGGCCTCCACGGTGTGGTCGCCCGAGCGCAGCGTGAGGTAGGTCCGCCACATCCGCCAGGTGTTCTTGCTGACCTGGGTGGACAGCTGCGCGGTCGCCCACCTGCCGCCGTCCACCCGCACCTCGACCTTGGCGATGCCCTTGGTCTGCGCCCAGGCGATCCCGGCCACCGGCACCGCACCCGACTTGACCTTGGCGAACGAGCCGGGCGTGTCGATCCGCGCCTCGGTCTTGATCGGCGCCTGCTGCGAGTAGCCGCGCGGCACCCAGTAGCCCTGCTTGGCCGAGAACGTGGTCACCTCCATGTCGGTCACCCACTTGGTGGCCGACACGTACCCGTACAAGCCGGGCACGACCATCCGGGCCGGGAAGCCGTGCTCGGTGGGCAGCGGCTGGCCGTTCATGCCGATGGCCAGCAGGGCGCCGACCTTCGGGTCGGTGAGCATCTCGATCGGGGTGCCGGCGGTCCAGCCGTCCACGCTGGTGGACAGCAGTTGGTCGGCGCCGGGCCGCACGCCGGCCTCGGCGAGCAGGGTGGCCAGCGGCACGCCGATGAACCGGCTGGTGGAGATGTACTGGCCACCCACCGGGTTGGACACGCAGGTCAGCGTGACGAGCTGCTCGACGAGCGGGCGGTTGTGGATGTCGGGGTAGGAGAAGTTCAGCTCCCGGTCGACCATGCCGTGAATTCGCAGCGACCAGTCCTGGGTGGTCACCTGCGGCACGGTCAGCTCGGTGTCGATCCGGTAGAAGTCGCCGTTGTCGGTGAGGTAACTGGGGGTGCCGGTGCTGGCGAAGTCCGCACCGGCCGGGATGGCCGGCGCCCGGACCGAGGCGGTCAGCGGGCCGACCGCGGCCCGGGACTGGGCCGCGCTGGTCCGCTCGACCAGCAGGTTGCCGCCGTATCCGGCGATGCCCGCGCCGATGGCGATCCCGGCGGAGCCGGACAGGAACCGACGGCGCGAGGTCGCGTAGACCAGGGCGCCCGCGCTGGGGCTGGTGTGCAGCCAGTCCATCGCCCGGCGGTGCAGCCAGGCGAACACGGCGACCCCGCCGAGCAGGCTGGCGACCGGGGCGATCACGCCGAAACCGCTGACATCGGGCCGGGCCAGCACGGCGACGACGCCGATCACGCCCAGCACCGTCGCGAAGACCATCCCGGGCTGCGGCCGACGGCGGGACACCAGACCGGCGACCGCGCCGAAGATCAGCAGCACCGCGCCCATGCTGCCGAGCAGCACCTTCTTGTCGTCGGTGCCGAAGTTGCGGACCGCGAACTCCTTGAGCGGCGCGGACACGTGGTTGACGAACACGTCACCGACGGCGAGATAGGGGCTCGCACCGCTGCCGAAGGGCGCGGCGACCAGCTGGCCGATGGCCAGTGCCGCGGCGATCCCGAGCACACCCACCAGGGCGGCGGCCCACCACGGCAGCGCCGGCCCCTTCTGCGGAGTGGGTACTTCGGGCTGTTCGGCGTTGGTCACTGCGGTCACGACACCATTCGACGCCTGGCACGTCCCGGAGTGCCAATCCTTCGGGCGAGACGTCCGGATCCGTCAGAAACCGGTAATGATCAGGATCGGGGTGTCAGCGGGCGAGGGCGGTGCGGAACCGGTTTTCCTCGACCTTCCAGTAGCCGTGCTCGGTGCCGTCGATGAGGATCACCGGCACCCGGTCGCCGTACTCGGCGCGCAGCTCACGGTCGCCGTCCACGTCCACCGCGGCCCAGCCGACGGCGAGTTCGCCGCAGATCCGGGCCACGTCGGCCTCGGCCACCTCGCAGGCGTGGCAACCGACCCTGGTGACCACCGTCACCTCGTGTGCCATCGGTTTCTCCATCCGTGCCGGCGACCCGCGCCCGGACGCACGCGATCGGCTCACCGCAGCGTAGAACGGGCCACCTTGCCGGTCGCCGAGTGCGGCAGGGCGGCCACGAACTCCACGCTCGCCGGCACCTTGAACCGGGCCAGCCGCACCTCGCAGTGCGCACGCACGGCCGCCTCGGTCAGCTGCGCGTCGGGCGCGGCCACGATCACCGCGCGCACCGCCTCGCCGGTCCGCTCGTCGGGTACGCCCACCGCCGCCGCCTCGACTACCCCGGGCAGTTCGGCGAGCACCTGCTCCACCTCGTGCGGGTAGACGTTGAAGCCGTTCACGATGATCAGGTCACCGGCCCGGTCCACCAGGTGCAGGTCGCCGTCGGGGTCGAGGTAGCCGATGTCGCCGGTGCGGAACCAGCCCTGCTCGTCGGGGCCGTGCGCGCCGTCCGGCCAGTAGCCGCTGAACAGGTTGGCCCCGCGCACGCTGACCAGGCCGGTGCCGCCGCGCTCGTCGTCGATCAGGTCGCCGTCCACCACGCCGGGCAGCAGGTCGCCGTCGCTGTCCACCAGGCGCAGTTCCACGCCGGGCAGCGGGCGGCCCACCGAGCCGGGCTTGGCGGTGCCGCCGACCAGGGTGGAGGTGAGCACCGGGCCGGTCTCGGTCAGGCCGTAGCCCTCGAACACCGGCAGGCCGGTGACCGCGCGCACCTCGTCGAGCAACGCGGGCGGCAGCGGAGCCGCTCCGGAGGTGAACAGCCGGACGGTGGCCAGCCCGGTGCGCAGCCGCTCGGCCGGCAGTGAGAGCAGGGCGGCGTACATCGGCGGCACGCCGACCAGCGTGGTCACCCGGAACCGCTCGATCGCCCGCAGCGCGGACTCGGGCGTGAACTTCGCCAGCAGCACCGCGGTCGCGCCGGCCCGCGCGACCTGGATCAGGCCCGGCCCCAGGCCGTAGGCGTGCGACAGCGGCAGCGCGATGAGCACCTGGTCGGCCGCGGTCACCGGGGCCGGCCGCAGCGCCGCGCACTGGTCGGCGTTGGCCAGCAGCGCGCGGTGGGACAGCAGCACCCCGCGCGAGCTGCCCGAGGTGCCCGACGTGTAGCAGAGCACCGCGGTGTCCTCGCCGCCGGCGACCGGCGCGAACGGCGGTCCACCGGCGGCGCTCGGGGCGAGCGTGGTGATCTCGGTGCCCGCCACCGGCTCGCCGATCAGCAGGCTCGCCGAGCAGTCGGCGAGAATTTTCTCTACCGCGAGCGGCGGCTGGTCGGTGTGCAGCGGAACGGCCACCCCGCCGGCCCGCAGCACGCCGAACACGGCCACGCAGTACGGGATGCCGGTGGCCATCCGGACCGCGACCCGGTCGCCGACCCGCAGGCCGGCCTCGACCAGCCTGGTGGCCTGCGCGCTGACCACCGCATCCAACTCCACCCAGCTCAGCGTGTCCCCGGACGCGCCGTCGGCCAGCGCGACGTGCGCCGGACCGCGCTCGGCGGCGGCGCTGACCAGGTCGGCCAGGTTGATCACCCGTTCGGGGGACGGCCTCGGCATCGGTAGCCTCCTCGACTGGCTGCTGTGTTGACCAAGTGTGGCAGGTGTCACTCGCGTCATGCTCAGGAGTGACCGTCGTTTCCCTATCGGAACGAAACCAAACTACTCACGGGTAGCTATGGCAAGTATGCTGTGTCAGCCTTGGACCTCGTAACCTCGCGGCAACGTGATCAGCACTGGTCAGCAACCTGGGACCGGGATCGGAGGGCGATCTAGGAAGTGATGATGCGTCCACCTGCGTGCCGGCCATGGGTGTAAGCGACGTGGCCCGCGCGAGCGGAGCGCGGATCACCCTGACCGGCAGACGCTCGGCCGCCCGCGGCGCCGACCCGGTCGGGTCGTCCCGCGCCGCCTCCGACACCGAACCGGCCGACAACGGCGGGGAGTCCTGGGAACTGGTCTCCGCCGCGCAGGCCGGTGACGCCGCCGCGTTCGGCGAACTCTACGACCGGTACGTGGACATCGTCTTCCGGTACGTGCTCTACCGGGTCGGCGATCGCAACCTCGCCGAGGACGTGACCAGCGAGACATTCCTGCGCGCGTTCCGGCGGATCAGCTCGATCAGCTATCAGGGCCGTGACGTGGGTGCGTGGTTCGTCACCATCGCCCGCAACCTCGTGCTCGACCACGTCAAGTCCAGCCGGTTCCGGCTGGAGGTGTCCACCCCGCAACCCGACGAGGGCCAGCTGTCCGAACCGGGCCCGGAGTCGCAGGTGCTCACCGCGCTGACCCACGCCGAACTGCTGGCCTGCGTCCAGCAGCTGGGCGACGACCAGCGCGAATGCATCGTGTTGCGGTTCCTCAACGGCCTGTCGGTGGCCGAGACGGCCGCCGCGATGAGCCGCAACGAGGGCGCGATCAAGGCCCTGCAGCACCGCGCGGTCCGCCGGTTGGCCCAGTTGCTGCCCAGCGAACTGCGCTGAGCGGCAGCTGGATCAGGCCCGGTTCAACCCCCTCACCGGCCGCTTTCCGCGCCGCCGTGCCGAAGCCGACGCGCCGATCCCCGTAACCCCAGGCGATCCCGGTCGTTTCCGGTTCGACAGGGCCTGGAGAGGGAACATGAGTGCAGGCAGCTCACCGTCCCCGTGGGGACGGTGGCGAGCAGGGGTACGGACCCGCCGCACCGGACGGTCGCCGCAGGAGCGGTTCGCCCGTGCGGTCGATGCCGACGTCGAACCGGCCGGCCCGCGCGACCCGAAGCTGGCCGGCGAGTTGGCCGTGGTCAGCATGCTGCGCCGGGCCGCACCCGCGCCGGCCACCTTGGGCCCCGACGACGCGGCTCGGGCGCGGATGCGCGAGCGGATCACCTACGGCGTGGCCACGATGGAACCCGAGGTCACCCCGCTCCGCCGGCACCTCGGCCGCGGCCGGCCCAGCACCCCGAACACCGCAGCGAACACCGCAGCGAAGGGCGCCGGCGGTACTCGCGGCCGGCTGATGATCGCCTTCGGCGCGGCGTTCTGCCTGGTCATCGCGTTGGCCGGGATGGCGCTGCTGGTCAGCCAGAACGCACTGCCCGGCGACGCGCTCTACGGGATGCGGCGGACCGCCGAGTCGGCCGCGCTCGGGCTGACCGTCGGCACCGAGTCCAAGGGCGACAAGCACCTGGAGTTCGCCGCCGACCGGATCACCGACCTGCAGGCGCTCGCCCAGCGCTACCCCAACCCGCAGGGCGCGCCGGTCGGCGACTACCTGACCGGATTCAACGACTTCGACTCCGACGCGGCCGCGGGCTCGGCCGACCTGACCGGCTTCGCGGCCAGCAACGCGCCGCAGGTGCTGACCACGCTGGCCGACTGGGCCGCCGGCCAGCAGCAGCGGATCGCCGCACTGCGCCCGGCCCTGCCCGCGGCGGCCGCGGGCGGGGCGCAGCAGAGCAGCACCCTGCTCGGCCGGATCCAGCAGCGGGCGAACGCACTGCTGGCCAGGACGAACTGCTACACGGTCACCGACGGCGCCGCCGACGACATCGGGGTACTGCCGGCGACCGGCGGCTGCGACCGGCCGCCCGGCCAGGTCGCGGGCAGCCTGGTCCCGACCGGCGCACAGCCCACCGGGCTGATCCCGGCCGGGACACCGGTCCACTCCGGTGCGGCCGGCAGCGACGCGGCCAACGTGCCGGGCGAGACGCCGACCACCCAGGTCAGCGTGCCGCCGACCAGCCGGCCCAGCACCCCGCAGTCCGCGCCGACCAGCGGCGGGGTCGCGCCGCCGGGGCCGCCGGTGGGCGGGGCACCGACCGGCGGCATCCCGACCATCAGCATCCCGCTGCCGCTCCCGCTGGGCACCGTGCCGCCGCTGCTGCCCGGCCTGCCGGTGATCAAGATCGGACCGTCCTGAGACCGGCCCCGACGGGACGGCCCGCTCCATACCCGGAGAGTGACCAGCGGGTCACTTGAGGCGCCGGAACCGCCGACGGCAGAGGTTCTAGGCTGGAACGGTCTGCTCAGCGACCGGACCAGGAGGCGCCACGGTGCCACGACGCAGCAACGGCACGGACAGCGAGGAACGCGAGCGCAGTGCCGAACTGGCCGGCCAGGCCTCGGCCGAGGCGGCCGTCGCCTCCGCGGCTGCCTCCGCGCTGGCTGGGGAGGGCAGCGATACCGTCCCGACCCTGGACACCCGGACCGGCCGGATCACCGACCGCCGGCAGATCGTGCCCACCGACCTGACCGCCGCCGCGTTCTTCGACGTGGACAACACGATGATGGTCGGCGCATCGATGTTCCACTTCGCCCGCGGGCTGGCCGCGCGCAAGTACTTCAGCACCGCCGATCTGGCCGGTTTCGCCTGGCGGCAGGTGAAGTTCCGGATCGGCGGCAAGGAGAACCCGGACGGCATCCGGCAGAGCCGCGAGCAAGCACTGTCCTTTGTGGCCGGTCGGAGCGTGACCGAGCTGATCACCGTTGGCGAGGAGATCTACGACGAGCTGATGGCCGATCGGATCTGGACCGGCACCCGGGCGCTGGCCCAGATGCACCTGGACGCCGGCCAACGGGTCTGGCTGATCACCGCGACGCCGATCGAACTCGCCGAGATCATCGCCCGGCGGCTGGGCCTGACCGGCGCGCTGGGCACCGTCGCGGAGAGCGTCGAGGGCATCTACACCGGCCGGCTGCTCGGGGAGATGTTGCACGGCAAGGCGAAGGCGCACGCGGTGCGCGCGCTGGCCGCCCGCGAAGGGCTCGACCTGCGCCGGTGCAGCGCCTACTCCGACTCGTCCAACGACGTGCCGATGCTCTCGGTGGTGGGCACCGCGGTCGCGGTCAACCCCGACCAGACGCTGCGCGAGGTGGCCCGCAGGCGCGGCTGGGAGATCCGCGACTTCCGCACCGGCCGCAAGGCCGCCCGGATCGGCGTGCCCTCGGTGCTGGGCGCGGGTGCACTGGCCGGCGCGGTCGCCGCGGGCATGGCCTACCGCCGCCGGACCCAGTGACCCTGGCCACGGTCGGCTGAGGTCGGCTCAGGTCGGCTCAGGTCGGCTCAGGTCACTGCTGGGGCGGCTGCTGGAACTGGCCCTGTGGCTGGCCCTGGGCCGGCGTCGAACTGCCGGGCATGTACTGCTGCTGCTGGGCCTGCTGCGGCTGGGGCGGTTGCGGCTGGGCCGGTTGCTGGTAGGACTGCGCCGTGGCGGCCTGCTGCTGCGGAGCGGCCGGGTCGGGCACGAGGTAGACGGCGGTGCCGTAGGCGGCGATCTCGCTGGCCGTCTGGCCGATCTCGTTGCAGTCGAACCGCATGGCCAGCACGGCGTTGGCGCCCTTGCTCATCGCCTCCTGGCAGAGCCGGTCGAGCGACTCGTACCGGGAGTCCGACAGCAGCTTGCTCAGCCCCTTGAGCTCACCGCCGGCCAGCGCCTTGAAACCGGCGCCGGCATTGGAGAAGAAGTTCCGGCTGCGCACGGTCAACCCGAAGACCTCGCCCATCACCCGGACCACCCGATAGCCGGGCACGTCGTTCATGGTGGTGAGCAGGATCGGGAACTGGTGCTGCTGCATCTGCGGCATCGGCTGGCCCATGCGCGCAGCGTACCGACGGCGGCCCGCCGATGCCGCCCATCGGGTGAATCGTTGTCCGGCTCAGCCGAGGAAGACGTTGCGCCGCCCGGACAACAACCGGTACAGGGTCTGCTGGATGGTCTCCCGGACCTGGTCGGTCAGGTTGAACACGAGCATCGGGTCGTCCTCGGCGTGCGCGCCCGGTTCGGCGGTCGGGATCGGCTCGCCGAACTCGATGTACCACTTGGACGGCAACGGAATCGCGCCCAGCGGACCCAACAGCGGGAACAGCGGGGTGACCGGGAAGTAGGGCAGCCCGAACAGCCGGGCCAGCGGCTTGAGGTCGGCCACCTTCGGATAGATCTCCTCGGCGCCCACGATCGACACCGGGATGATCGGCGCCCCGGTGCGCAGCGCCGCGGACACGAAGCCGCCTCGGCCGAACCGCTGGAGCTTGTAGCGGTCCTGGAAGGACTTGCCGATGCCCTTGAACCCCTCCGGCCACACACCGACCAGGTGACCGTCGCGCAGCAGCCGCTCGGCGTCGGCGTTGCAGGCCAGCGTCTGCCCGGTCTTGCGGGCCAGCGGGCCGATCACCGGCGTTCGGAACACCAGGTCCGCGCCGAGCATGCGCAGGTGCCGGCGGTCGGGCGCCCGGTCGGTCACCGAGTCGTGCACGGCCAGCGAGGTCATCACCGCGTCCATCGGCAGCGTGCCCGAATGGTTGGCGACCAGCAGCGCGCCGCCGGTGGTCGGCACGTTCGCGGCGCCGATCACCTCGACCCGGAACCACTTCTGGTAGAGCTGACGCAACGGCGGCAGCACCAGATGGTCGGTCAGGTCGGCATCGAAACCGAACTCGTCCACCTGGTACTCGCCGGTCACCCGACGACGGGCGAAGGCGAGCAGGTCGGCCAGCCGGTCCACCGCGGGCGAACCGGGATAGGGCTGTTCCTCGGCCGGCGGCTGCCCGGTGGGCAGCTCACTGACCGACGCCGGCTCGGGGTCGGGCGCCCGCCGGCCACGCCGGGGCTCGGCGCGCCCGTCCCGACGCGCCTCGGCCGGTCCCTGGCTGCCGCGCAGCGGGATTACCCGTGCCTGTGCCATCGCCGCCATCCGTTCCGTCCGGGGGTCGTGACCCGAACTGGTCTTGGCTCAGCGGACCAGCGAGACCGCATCCAGGACGGTGCGCTCCGCCGAGGCCAGCCGGTCCGGGTCGAACACCGGCCGCAGTCCCCGTCCGCGCACGTAGTCGTCGAATGCCTGCCTCGTGGTCCACCGTGGGGTGAATCCGAACACGTCGGTGAGTCGGGTGGTGTCCACCACCCGACCGAAGTTGAGGTAGCGCACCTGTTCCGGGCCGAAGTCCAACAGCCGGCTGCTGCGGAACAGCCCGGTGATCGGCTGCACC
The DNA here is from genome assembly GCA_036268615.1 of Pseudonocardiaceae bacterium. Taxonomy (GTDB): domain Bacteria; phylum Actinomycetota; class Actinomycetes; order Mycobacteriales; family Pseudonocardiaceae; genus DATATV01. The sequence continues at coordinate 83,652 of DATATV010000157.1, read as the reverse complement.
ACCGGGCCCGGGATGGGCACCGGCACCCGGCCGGCCCGCCGGATCGCCTGGGACAACGTGAGCACCCCGTCGGCCGCGACGTTGAACACACCGGGCAGGTCGGTCACGACCGCACGGTGCAGCACGGCCAGCGCGTCCTCGGAGTGCAGCATCTGTAGCCGGGAGTCGTGGCCCAGCACGGTCGGCACCACGAAGGGCAACGCGAAGTACCGGGTCAGCACGGTGTCCACGGTCGGGCCGATCAGGTTGGCGAACCGCAGGGTGGTCACCGCCACCTCCGGCCGCCGCCGGGCGAAGCCCCGGACGTAGCCCTCGACCTCGGCGTTGTCCTTGGCGTAGCCGGAGGAGGGCAGGTCCTTGGGCACCATGTCCTCGGTGAACACCGCCGGGTCGCGCGGGCTGGCGCCGTAGACCGCGGTCGCGGACTTGACCACGAGCTTGCGCACCAGCGGGGAACGCTGGCACGCGGCGAGCAGCTGCATGCTGCCGATGACGTTCATTTCCTTGTGCAGGGTCCGGCTGCCGCGCTCGGAGGGGTGCGCGGTCAGCGACGCGTGCACCACCGTGTCCACCCGGGCCCCGGCGATCACCTTGGCGATCAGCGGGTTGCGGATGTCGGCCCGGACGAACTCGGCCCGGCCCATCAGGCCGGCCAGCTCCGCCGAGGGCGCCACGGTGTCCACCGCGATGATCCGGCCGACCGAGGGGTCGTCGGCCAGCCGGGCGGCGAGGTGCCCACCGAGGTAGCCGCTCACCCCGGTGACCAGAACGACGTCGGCTGCCATGCCCCACCCCAAACTGGACTCGTCCGCCACCCGCGACGGTAGCCGCGATGCTACTCGCGGGCCCGACCTGCGGAAGCCGCATTCACCTGGTATTTACGCTGGTCAGCCAGGACGGAACGGCTCGACTCTCACCCGATCGGCGGTTGCCGGCCGGCCAGGGAAAAGCGAAACGCCGCCGGTCAGCTCCCCGAAGGGAGTTGGCCGACGGCGCTCGGTGCCGGCTGCGGCTCCAAGCAAAAGGCTCAGGTCACTTGCCCTGCTTGCGACGCGCGTGTCGAGTCTTCCGCAGCAGCTTGCGGTGCTTCTTCTTCGACATGCGCTTGCGGCGCTTCTTGATGACCGAGCCCATGCGCGGATCCTTCACTAGTCGGTGTCGATCAGGCTTGACGCGTCCGTCGGCGAACCAGCTGGCCCACGGTCGGCGGCCCGGCAACAGCCGGGCCCGACACGTACCTCGGGCACGCGACGCGAACGGTCACCCACTCTACCTGGACCGTTGACCCGACCGATGCGGGGCTCTACCCCACGTCGTAGTAGGCGTTCTCCAGATAGTCGTGGACAGCCTTTTCCGGTACCCGGAAGGACTTGCCGACCCGGACGGCCGGCAGTTCACCCGAGTGCACCAGGCGGTACACGGTCATCTTGGAGACGCGCATCATGGAGGCCACTTCGGCCACTGTCAGGAACTCGACCGCGCCGAGGCTGGTCGGGCCCGCTTCCCTGTTTTGGGCAGGCATAGATCACCGGGTCCTTCGACACGTGTCGCGCCGTCGGCTTCCCCACCGACGGAACCGACACGCACGTGCTTCCCCGAGAGTAGCGGTGCGGATGGGACTCGTGCGACAGGCGAGACGACAAATCCTGGTCCACCCTCGCTGAGCTGCGCCAACAGCGCCAGATTGGAGTCAGTCGGGTCAGTCGCCGGGCTCCTGCGGGCGGCCCAGCTCCACCGAGCGGTCCCGGGCCGCCTCGATCGCGGCGAGCAGCGCGGCCCGCACCCCGTGCCGTTCCAGCTCGCGGATGGCCATGATCGTCGTGCCGGCCGGCGAGGTCACCGCCTCGCGCAGGATCACCGGGTGCTCGTTGCTCTCGGCGAGCATCTTGGCCGAGCCGACCGCCGACTGGACGATCAGCTTCTCGGCCACCGCGCGCGGCAGGCCGAGCAGGATGCCCGCGTCGATCATCGCCTCGACCAGGAAGAAGAAGTACGCCGGACCGGAGCCCGACAGCGCGGTCACCGCGTCCTGCTGCGACTCGGGCACCCGGATCACCTCGCCGACGCTGCGCAGCATGTCCTCGGCCAGGGCCAGGTGCTCCTCGGTGGCGTTGCTGCCCGCCGAGACCGCGCTCATCGCCTCGCCGACCAACATCGGCGTGTTGGGCATCACCCGCACCACCGGGGCGCCAGCGGGCAGCCTGCGCTCGTAGAGCGCGGTCGGCAGCCCGGCGCACAGCGACACCACGAGCACCCCCGGGCGGATCGCCGGGACCAGCTCGGCCAGCAGCGGCTCGATGTCCTGCGGCTTGACCGCGACCACCAGCACGTCGGCGGTGGCAGCCGCCTCGGCCACCGGCACCGCGCGGATCTTGTACAGCTCGGTCAGCTCCGCGGCGCGCTGCGCCGAACGCTCGGTGAACAGCAGGTCGGCCGGGCTGCGGCCACCGTGCAGCAGCCCGGACAGCAGCGCCTCACCGATCTTGCCTGCCCCGAGCACCGCGATGGTCGTCATGGCCACCAGCGTGCCAGACCCCGACCGGCGGACCCCGCACCCACCGGGTGCGGTGGCCAGGGTCCGCCGGGTCGGGTCCGGTCAGCGCTCCCGGGGGCTCAGCGCGAGCTGGCGGGCCTGGCTGACCAGCCGTCCGGTCGAGTCGATCACGGTGGCGTCCTCGTCGAACCACGGGTCGTGCACGGCCCGTGAGTTGACCTCCATGCGCAGCCAGCCCGCGGCGGGCCGGGCCCGCAGCAGCGCGGTCAGCTGGACCGTCGGCGACCAGCCGTAGCGGCCAAGGTTGACCGTCAGCGGCATCGAGATGTCCCCGGCGACCAGCGCGAACAGCGGGTCGGGCTGCTCGCCGCGCGGGCGCGCCCACAGCCGCAGCCGCAGCGGGTCACCCGGCTTGCCGTGCAGGAAACCGGTGTTCGCCTGGTCCAGCCGGACGTCGCAGGCCCTGGTCAGCCGGAGCATGCTGGCCGCCGGAATCGAGCTGAGGTCCAACGCGTCCGCGGGCGGGTTGGGCGGCAGGTCGGGCAGGTCGCTCCAGGCCGGTGGCGCGTCGGAGAGCCGGCCGACGGTGACGCTGGCCTCCACGCAGCTGCGCCCGCGCTGTTCCAGGTTGGCCGAGACCACGCTCGCGGTGCGGCCGAGCTTGCGCAGCTCGGTCCGCAGCAGCACCGGACCGACCTCCGGCGGCTGCAGGAACTGCGCGCTCACGACGAGCGGGTCGAGGTTCTCCGAACGCTCGATCCGCTCACCCCGGTCCGAACCGGCGGCCGCGCCGACCGCCTGGACGGCCGCCCGACCGAGCAGGGCGAGCAGGAAGCCGCCCTGCGGCCGGTTGCCCACCGTCCAGTCCGGCGACAGGTCGGCGGTGAACGTGCCGTCGCCCAATGGCCGAACCATGCTGGCTGTCGAGAACGGCACCACGGACCCGGCCGATCCCGCGGCCGCCGCCGCTCCTAGCTGCGACGGCGCGGCCGAACCGGCCGCCCGACCGTGCGCCCCATTCACGGGGTCCTCCTCGCTGAACACGGTGCTGTACGCGTTACCGAACACGATCGAGGACGTCCTGTATTCGCATCAGGTATCCGTACCATCGGTGTCCATAGCGGACATACACCCGAACGGTCCCACCGGTACCGGCCGGCCGGCCCCGTACCTCGGCGCGAACGCCGCACAGCCGGGAACGAGCCTGCGCCGTCGACCACCGCGACGGCGGACCTGACTGGGTTCACGATTCGAGACTGTACGGCGTCGGATGATCAACACGTCAACGCGCCGACACCAGAAATCCGCGGCGACCCCCAGCCGGTGCCGGTCGATCCTCGGTCGATCGTCAGCCGATCCTCATCGTCCGAGATGCAGGCGGGCGAACAACAACGCCTCGGCGAGGTCCCGGTACTGCTCAGCGGCACTGCTCGCCCGCCGGGTGTTCACCTCAAGCACGACCTGCCCGGAAAAACCCGCCGCGGCCAGCCGCTCACACACCCGGTCGCACGGCTGCCCGCCGCGGCCGGGCACCAGGTGCTCGTCGCGCGGTCCGCCGGTGCCGTCGGCCAGATGCAGGTGGGTCAGCCGCTCGCCCATCCGGTCGGCGAGCGCGAGCGCGTCCACCCCGGCGGCCGCGGTGTGCGACAGGTCCAGCGTGTAGTTGGCGGCGTCGATGTCGGTCGGGTCGATGGACGGCCGGAACGCCGAGAGCGCCCGCCGGTCCCGACCCAGCGGCCGGACCGGGAACATGTTCTCCACCGCGACCGCGACCCCGCTGCGGTCGGTCAGCTCGGCGACGAGATCGGCGAAGGCGTCGCCGTAGCGGCGCTGCCAGCGAAACGGCGGGTGCACCACCACCGTGGGCGCGCCCAGCTCCACGGCGGCGTCCACGGCCCGGCGCAGCCGCACCTCCGGGTCGGGCGACCAGACCCGCTGGGTGATCAGCAGACAGGGCGCGTGTACGGCCAGCACCGGCACCCGGTGCCGGCGGGCGGCCCGACGCAGCGCCACCGGGTCCTGGCTGACCGGGTCGGCCCAGACCATCACCTCGACGCCGTCGTAACCCAGCTGTCCGGCCAGGGCGAAACCCACCTCGGCCGGCCGGGGCCACACCGAGGCCGTGGACAGCCCGATCGGGATCGGCCGGTGGCCGGTCGGCGACACCCCCGGTCAGCCGCGCAGCAGCAACAGGGCGGCCGGGGAGACGGTCACCACGATGCCGGCCAGGATGGCCAGCACGGTGGTCTGCAGGTCGTCCGCGCGGCGCAGCCGCCGCACGATCAGTACCAGGCCGACGATCACCAGCAGGGCGAGCACCAGCGCGATCGCCGGGATCTTGCCCCACAGCCAGCTGAAGCCCAGCCACACGCCAGCACCGGCGATCGCGCCGGCACCGATCTGGCCGACCATGGTCAGCCACTGCCGGGCCGACGAGACCGGTTCGCCCTCGTCGCCCTCGGGGTCGTCGTCGAAGTCCAGCGGCTCGTCGGAGTCCCGGCGCCCACGGCGCCGCGGACCGTCCAGGTCGTCGAAGTCGTCCAGGTCGTCCCGGTCATCCGGTTCGCCGGACAGCCGGTTGCCGATCGCTCCGCCACCACGACCCTGTTCCGGGTAGTCCGGACCGGGATAGCGCTGGGTGCCCTGACCGGGATAGCTCTGGCCGCCGAAGTCCTCGTCCGGGTAGTCGCCGCCGGGGTAGTCGCCGCCCGGATAGTCACTGCCGGGGTAGTCCTCGCCCGGCCCGAAGCCCTCGTCAAGGTCGTCGTCGTCGACGTAGGGCGCCGGATGCGCCTGGGTGCTCTCCATCGGCGTCGGCGTGGCCGGGGGCCGCCGAACCGACGGCGGACCGCCAGGGCGGCCACCAGCCGGGCGCAGCGGTGCCCTCGGCTCGCTGGGCACCGGCGGCATCTCCATGGTGACCGGCTCGCCCTGCGGGCCGCCGGGCGGCCGGGGCGGCTGTCCACCGGTGGGGCCGGCGTAGTCGTCCACCGGCGGCATCGGCGACATCGCCGCCCGCGTCGGCGGCGGCCCGGTGGGAGCGCCCGGCGGCGGCACCGGCGGTTCCGCGTAGACGGTGTTCTGCTGCACGTTGGGGTTCTGCGGCCCGCCCTGCGGTCCGTTGGGTGACCCGCCCTGCGGTCCGTTGGGGTTCTGCGGCGCGTTCGGGTTGGGCCGCCCGTCCGGGCGCGGCATCCCCGGCCGCGAGCCCATCGGCGTGCGGCCGGTCGGCGGCTGGCCGGGGCCGGGTTCGGCCGGGCGCAGGCCGGACCGGGACGGCTGCTGTTGTTGCGGCTGCTGGCTCTGGGTACCGGGACGCTGGCCCGGTTCGCCCGGCCGCAGGCCCTGCCGGCTGGGCGGCGGCTGGTTGGCCGCGGGCGGCGGCCCGGCAGGCGGCATCGCCGAGCGGGTAGGGCCGGCCCCGGCCGGCGGCATGGCCGGACGGGAGGGCTGCTGCACCGGCGCGGACTGCTGGGTGGGCGGCGCGGCAGCCGGCGGCGATGCCACCGGTGGCATCGCCGCGCGGGTCGGTCCGGGCAGGTTCGCCGGCCGGCGGACCGGCTCGGTGTACGCGGTTGGCGCGGCGCTGGGCGGCGGCGGGGCGGCCCGCCGGCCGGTCGCCTCCGGCCCGGTCTGGCCGGCGGCCGGACCGGCCACGCTCTGGCCACCACCGTGCCGACCGACCCGTTCGCCCCGGCCACCGGGCTCCGCCCGGTTCGGGTCGGCCCGGTTCGGGTCCGCCCGATTCAGGTCCACCCGGTTCTGGTCTGCTCGGTTCTGGTCTGCTCGGTTCGGGTCCACCCGGTTCGGGTCCACCCGGTTCGGGTCTGCTCGGTTCTGGTCTGCTCGGCCGGGTTCCGGCCGAGCCTGCTCGACCGGTGCCGACGGCGGCTCGTCGCGGATCGCCCGCATCTTCCCGCTGTCGGAGATGACCCGGTCGATGATGGTCCTCGGCGCGCTGTCATCGTCGTCGTCCTCGCGGCGTCGCCGACGACGCGGCGCGCCGCCGGAGTTGCCGCCGTACTCGGCGAGCAACTCCGCGACCGTGCGCTGCGGCCGGTCCGATTCGCTGTCTCGACTCATCAACTCCACCGTGCCCCGTGTGGCTCTGCCCGTCCAGTGCCGGCCGCAAAGCCGGCGTCAGTCTGGTCCAGACGTCGCAGAATCACACCCTCGCGTAGCGCCCATGGACAAATCTCCAGCTCGTCGAGGTGTAGAACGCGCATGGCCGCTTCCGCGACCAACGCGCCGGCGACGAGCTGGTGCGCCCTGCTGGCACTTACTCCTTCCAGTTCGGCGATGTCCTCGGCCGACATCCGGGAGATGAACGAGATCAGTTGCCGCAGGCCGGCGTGGGTCAGCGGGCGGCGGACCCGCGGGCCGTGCGACGACGGCGCGGCGCCGGTCAGCCTGGCCAGCGAGCGGAACGTCTTGGAAGTGGCCACCACCCGGTCGGGGGTGCCGTCCTTGAGGATCTTCCGGGCCACCGGGGCGAGCTCGGCGGCCAGAAAATCCCGCAGTCGGGAGATCTCGGTGCGGCTGGGCGGGTCGCGGTCCAGCTGGGTCCTGGTCAGCCGACCGGCCCCCAGCGGAAGCGAAAAGGCCAGTTCAGGGTCCTCGTCCAGGCCGACGGCGAGTTCCAGAGAGCCACCGCCGATGTCCAGCACCAGTAGCCGGCCGGCCGACCAGCCACACCACCGGCGGGCGGCCAGGAAGGTGAGCCTGGCCTCGTCCTGCCCGGACAACACCTGCAGGTCGACGCCGGTCTGCTCGCGCACCCGGAACAGCACCTCCGGCGCGTTGCCGGCCTCGCGGACGGCCGAGGTGGCGAACGCCATCATCTCGTCGCATCCCATCCGCTCGGCCGACTCCTTGGCCGCGACCACCGCACGGACCAGGTCGTTCGCGCCCCGGTCGGTGAGTCGACCCTGCTCGGTGATCCGTTCGGCCAGCCGCAACACGGTCTTCTCCGAACTCATCGGGGTCGGGTGGGCACCCCGATGAGCGTCCACCACGAGCAGGTGGACGGTATTGGAACCGACGTCAAGCACCCCGAGGCGCACGACAGGGAACGGTACCGGGCGATCCTGATCGCTACCGTCAGGACTCGAACTTGTAACCGAGCCCACGTACCGTCACCAGGTGGCGCGGCGCGGACGGATCGGGCTCGATCTTCGACCGCAGGCGTTTGACGTGCACGTCCAGCGTCTTGGTGTCGCCGACGTAGTCCGCGCCCCACACCCGGTCGATCAGCTGGCCGCGGGTGAGTAACAGGCCGACGTTGCGCAGCAGGTACTCCAGCAGGTCGAACTCCTTGAGCGGCAACGGCACCTCGCCGCCGGCGACGGTGACCACGTGCCGCTCCACGTCCATCCGGACCGGACCGGCGGCCAGCACCTGCGGCTGCAGCTCGGTGTCGGTGCCCGGCTCGCCGCCGCGGCGCAGCACCGCCCGGATCCGGGCGATCAGCTCCCGCGCCGAGTAGGGCTTGGTCACGTAGTCGTCGGCGCCCAGTTCCAGGCCCACGACCTTGTCGATTTCGCTGTCCCGCGCGGTGACCATGATCACCGGCACGCTGGAACGGGACCGGATGGCCTTGCACACGTCGGTGCCGCTCATCCCCGGCAACATGAGGTCCAACAGGACGATGTCGGCGCCGTTGCGATCGAACTCCTGCAGCGCGTCCTGCCCGGTCACCGCGACCGCGGTGGTGAACCCCTCCTTGCGCAGCAGGAAGGCGAGCGGGTCGGCGAAGGACTCCTCGTCCTCGACGATCAACACTCTGGTCACAGTGTGCCTCCATGATCGATAACGTCGGCGTTGTCCGTCGGCGGGGATATCGATGACCTCGACGGCGACGGTGATGGTGCCGCCGCTGATGATATTGACGACGTTGTCAACGTTGACGGGTTTGCGGTGCCGGCGGGGTTGGTGGCCGCCACCTGGTTGACCTGGCTGTCCGCGCCGACCAGCGGCAACCGCAGGGTGAACGTCGACCCGGTGCCCGGCCGGCTCCACAGCCGCACCTCGCCACCGTGGTTGGCCGCGACGTGCTTGACGATGGCCAGGCCGAGGCCGGTGCCGCCGGTGGCCCGGGAGCGGGCCGGGTCGACCCGGAAGAACCGCTCGAACACCCGCTGCTGGTGCTCGTGCGCGATGCCGATGCCCCGGTCGGTGACGGCGATCTCGGCGAAGCCACCGGTCTGCCGGCGGCTGACCGAGACCGGGCTGTCCGGCGGCGAGTAGGCGATGGCGTTGTCGATCAGGTTGGACAGCGCGGTGACCAGCAGCGTCCGGTCGCCGTCCACGACGAGGTCACTGGCGCCGTCGGTGGTGATCTCGATGCCCGCGGACTCGGCGGCCAGCTTGGACCGGCCCAGCGCCTCGGTGATCACCTCGTCCACCTCGACCGGGACGAGTTCGGGCAGGCGTTCGGCGCCCTGCAGCCGGGACAGCGCGATCAGCTCACTGACCAGGGTGCCCAGCCGGGTCGCCTCGTGCACGATCTTGCCGCTGAACCGGCGGACCACGACCGGGTCGTCGGAGGAGTCCAGCACCGCCTCGGCGAGCAGCGCGAGCGCGCCGACCGGGGTCTTCAGCTCGTGACTGACGTTGGCGACGAAGTCCCGGCGGGTCGCCTCCAGCCGCACCGCGTCGGACTCGTCGTCGGCGTCGACCACGGTGAAGGAGTCGGCCAGCGGCCGCACCTCGGCCCGGATCGCGGCGGGGGTGCGGCCACGCGCCTCCAGCGGGGACAGGTCGACCTCCAGCACCTGGCCGGTCTCCCGGACGAGCTGGGCGGCCTTGCGGGCGCGGGGGTCGGGCTGACGGTCGCGGACCACACCGAGTTCGACCGCTCTGGGGTTGTAGAGGACGACGTCGCCCCACTCGTTGAGCACGGCGACGCCGTTGTGCGCGGACTCGACAACCCGCTGCATGAGTCCTGCGATGGTCAGGCCGGTCGGTTCGGCCGGCGGGCGGCGCGCCACCGCACGCCCGCCGAGAAAACCGACAACCGCGCCGACCAGCAGCGCGCCGGCCGACAGGGCGAGCCACCCCGAAACGGTCACGGCGGCATCGTAAGCAGCGAATACCCCCGGTTACCTAGCCCAAAGCGCCCAACCGTGATGCCGCCGACACCGCAGCGGCAGGTTGTTCTGCCAGCGGACCCCTGTTGTTCACCTGAAGGTGTGAAAGCGTGACTTAGCCCACTGCATCGGATTGCGCGCTGCGTACCGAGTCGAGTTCGGTCAGGTCCGTTTCGGTGAGGGTCAGTCCGCCCGCCGCGACGTTCTCCTCAAGGTGCGTCACCGAGGAGGTGCCGGCGATCAGCAGGATCGACGGCGAGCGAGCCAGCAGCCAGGCCAACGCGACCTGCGGCGGGGTGACGCCGTGCCGGGCGGCGACCGCGGCCAGCGCGGGGTCGTTCACCAGTTGGAAGCCGCCGACCGGGAAGTACGGCACGTAGCTGATGCCCTCGGCGGCACACCGGTCGACCAGCGCGGAGTCCGCCCGCTGCTCGATGTTGAACATGTTCTGCACGGAGGCGACCGGGGCGATCGCGAGCGCCTCGTCCAGCTGCGCCTCGGCCACGTTCGAGATGCCGAGGTGACGAATGAGACCCTCGGCCCGCAACGTGGCCAACGCCTCGAACGCCGCTCCGATCGGCTGCTCGGTCGGCTCCAGGCCGCCGACCCGCAGGTTCACCAGATCGAGTCGATCCACCCCCAGTTCGGTGAGGTTCGTCTCCACCGCCGCGCGCAGCTGGTCCAGGCTCAGCCCGCTCTCGACGGCACCGTCCGGCCCGAATCTCGGCCCCACCTTGGTGACCAGCACCAGGCCGGCCGGGTAGGGGTGCAGCGCCGCCTTGATCAACTCGTTGGCCGACACGCCGTCCCGGGCGTAGAAGGCGGCGGTGTCGATGTGGTTGACGCCCAGTTCGACCGCGCGCCGGAGCACAGCCAGCGCCTGCTCACGATCGGGTTGGTTGCCGGCGGGCCAGGCCGGCAGGCGCATGGTGCCGTAGCCGATCCGGTGCACGGGCAGGTCGCCGCCGAGCAGCCAGCTGCCCGCGGCGGCCGCGGTGATGTTGGTTGTCATACGCTCACTCCAGCAAGGCCCGGCCGGTTGCGCACGAGGCTGGCAACAAGCTGCCATAGGCAGGTTGACCGGGATGCACAAACGTCTCGACACTGGATGTGGATGAGTCCAACGATGTGGGGCGGCGCGGTGAACAGCCTAGTTTTCAGCCCGGCAAGTGCTGAGCAGGTGCTGACCGTACGCGGCGAGCAGGAACTATTTGCCCGCGCCGGCCACCTGTTCGAGGCGCACGAGGAGTTCGTCTGCGCCGCGACGGACCTGTCGACCTGGAACATTCCCGGCCAGCGCAAGGCCATCGCGGCCAGGGTGGCCGAACACACCGCGGCGGGCATCGCGGTCTACAAGCTGTTCACCCCCAAAGCTGTCGCGGTCCGGAACGACAGCCTGCACTTGGCCGAGATCAACCGCCAGGGCGTGCGGGTGCGGATCTACCCCGGGCAGCTGGCCCACGAAACGATCATCATCGACCGCCGGGTGGCGATCCTGGCCGGCCCGGCGGGCGCAGGCCCGCGCAGCTTCAGCGTCGTCCGGGCCCCGGACGTGGTCGCCGCCGTGCGAGCGCTGTACCAGGCGACCTGGGAGTCGGCGACCGACCTGACCGACGCGCTGGCCACGACACCGCCCGCGGTCGACGAGGAGGGCCTTGGCATCCTGCGGTTGCTGGGCGCGGGCCGGAAGGACGAGTCGGCGGCGCGGGAACTGGGCATGTCGGTGCGGACGTACCGACGACGGGTGGCCGACCTGATGGTGTTACTCGGGGCGGATTCCCGCTTCCAGGCCGGGGTACGAGCAAGGACGCTGGGCCTGCCGGTCTGACCCCAGCCAGAATTCCTTCGATTCACCCAGACGACCCAGGGGAATAGCTTCACCCCGATTCTCTCAAAAACCCCAAAACCCGCACAAATCCCGAGGAATTTTCGGCGGCGCGGCACCCGGACAGCCCCCACCCTCCCTAAGGGGGGCTCCCCTGCGGCCAGTTTACCTGCACAAATGGGTGAGCAGCGGCGCCAGCCGCCTTTCCTGTGGATAACTCGCCACCTGTGGATAACTGGGGCGAGATGGCAGCCGACAACCGTCAGAAACGGCAGTCGACAACAGCCGGCCCGAACCGACGGGCCGATGGCCGAGCCCACCCGGACCCGGCCATCACCCAAACGCCCAACCACAAGCAATCCACCACAGGCGACCCACCAAAAACGGCGACCCTCCCCGAGCAGAAAACACCCGGAAAAGCAGAGGTCACCGACCCTGGTTGGCCACCGCCGTGATCGCGTCCGCCGCCGCGTCCGGGTCAAGGTACGTACCGCCGGGAGTCACCGGCTTCAAGTTCTCGTCCAGGTCGTACCGCAGCGGGATGCCGGTCGGAATGTTCAGCCCGGCGATCGCCTCGGTAGAAATGCCGTCCAGGTGTTTGACCAGCGCGCGCAGCGAATTGCCGTGCGCGGCGACCAGCACCGTGCGGCCGGCTTCCAGGTCGGGCACGATCGCGGATTCCCAGTACGGCAGCAGTCGCTTGACCACGTCGGCGAGGCATTCGGTGCGCGGCATGTCCGCGCCCAGCGTCGCGTACCGGGGGTCGGTGTCCTGGCTGAACTCCGAGCCGAGTTCGATCTCCGGCGGCGGGGTGTCGTAGGACCGGCGCCAGAGCATGAACTGCTCCTCGCCGTACTCCGCCAGCGTCTGCTTCTTGTCCTTGCCCTGCAGCGCGCCGTAGTGCCGCTCGTTCAACCGCCAGTCGCGGCGCACCGGAATCCAGTGCCGGTCGGCGGTGTCCAGGGCGATGTTCGCGGTCGAGATCGCCCGGCGCAGCAACGACGTGTGCAGCACGTCCGGCAGCAGACCGGCGTCGCGTAGCAGGTCACCGCCGCGCCGCGCCTCGATCTCACCCGCGCTGGACAGCGGGACGTCCACCCAGCCGGTGAAGAGGTTCTTGGCGTTCCACACACTTTCGCCATGCCGGAGCAGGACCAGGGTTCGCACAGCAGCCATGGCGTCAGCCTGCCAGAACCAGCAAACGCGGTGACGAGGACACCCATCCGCTCGTCATCCGATTCGGCGAACCGGCGTGACGAACGGCACAGCGGACTACTCCATCGGACGTGACCGATATCAAACCGTTAGCGTAAGTGCGGACATTCACCGGAATGTAGTAATCAGCGCTCTTGTGATGTGTTCCGCGTTCTGACAAGTTGACATTGCTCGCCCAGATCGGCTCCCACGCACTCCCCGATCTGGCGCTGAGAGAAACGCGGTTCGCCTCCCCGTCGAACCGCGGCCCGCCCGGAACCCTGGGTCCCCCATCCAGGGCGTCCGTCAGCGGCGGGAAGCTGAAGCGGGGCGGCTTGAGTACGCGACTCCCCCTCCCTCCCAGGCCGCCCCGCTCGCTTCCAGCCGGTCCCCGGCAGGTCGACCTCACTCCACGGACGAACCGGCCTGCACCGTGGCCCGCCGCCGACGCCACACCAGCCACACCACCAGTGCGGGCACCCCGAGCACGAGCCCGAACGGCAGCACCGCGCCCAGCACGGCCCCGGCCACCCGGACGGTCGACAGGAACGCCCGCCAGCCACCGGCCAGCCCACCCAGGAAGCCCGGCGTGCTCGCCGAGGCCACCGGCACCGGCGGCACGGTCGCGGCCAGCTGCACGGTCACCGTGGACATCGCGACCTGACCGGCGAGTTCGTCCTGCTGCCGTTCCAACGACTCCAGCGCGGTCTCCCGGGTGGTCAGCTCGCCCTCCAGATCGACCACATCGGCCAGCGAACTCGCCTGGTCCATCAACGCGCGCACCCGCGCCACGCTGGCCTGCTGCGAACTGATCCGACTCTGCACGTCGACCAGCTGGTCGGTCACGTCCTGCGCCTGCTGTTGTCGGCCGGTCACCCGGCCCAGCGTGTCGAGCTGGCCGAGCACGGCGTCCAGCTTCGGTTCCGGCACCTGCAAGGTGATCGTGGCGTCGTCGGCCTGCGCATACTCGGTCGCGACGTAGCCACCGGCGGCGGCCGCGAACTGCTGCACCCGGTTCACCGTCACCGACACGTCCGGCACCGTCTCCTGGACGGTCGCGGTACGCACCACCTGGCGTCCGGCGGCGGTCATGCCGGCCAACGGGGTGGTCGCACCGGTCGCGCCCGACGGACCCGACTGCGCGGCCGGCGTACCCGACTGCGCGCGGGCCGGCAGGTTCGCCACGCCGCCCTGCCCCGACGCCATCCCTGGATTACTCATCGCCGACGGACTACCCGTGCAACCGGCCACCAGCAGGCCCAACCCGAGAATTCCACCAACGAGACCGCATAACAGCGGCCGTGCTCTGCGTCTCATGTACTCCGGACGGAAGTCCGGATCATCCGGGTTGCGCGGCTCCGGTCACGATTCGGTGGTCGGCCCGTCGGTGTTCGCCGGCGCCAGCAGATGTTGGAACGCCTGGAGGTTGGCGGTGGACTCGCCGCGGGACAGTCGCCAGTCCCATTCCCGCCGGATTGAGCCGGCGAAACCGATCTCCAGCAGGGTGTTGAAGTCGCCGTCAGCGGTTTCCAGGACCTGCCCGAGCACCCGGTCCAGTTCGTCGGCGGTGATCCGCTCCGGGCTGACCCGGCCGACCAGGTAGATGTCGCCGATCGCGTCCAGCGTGTAGTGCACGCCGTAGAGCTTCGCGTTGCGCCGCAACATGAAACGGTAGACGTCCGCGTGCGCCTCGTCGGGCCGGCGGCAGACGAACGCCTCGATCAGCAGCCCGTGCCGGCCGGCCACCAGCCAGCAGTTGGTCTGCAACTTCTTGGTCCCCGGCAAGGTCACGAAGAACGCGCCGGCTTCCTTGCGCTGGTAGGAGATCTCTCGCTCGTCCAGGGCCGCGCTGATCACCTGGTCGAGCTCGGCCACCACCTCGGTCATACCGCCACCTCCGCGAGTGCGGCGCGGAAGGCCGTCGCCGCCTGCTCGTAGCCTGCCAGCAACCGGTCGGTGGTGCGTTCCCAGGAGAACCGGTGGGCGTGCCGCACCGCGCCGACCGACAGCTCGGCCCGCAGCTCCGGCCGGGTCAGCGCCTCGGCCAGGTGGGTCGCCCAGCGGCGCGGCTCGTGGCCGGGTACCAGCAGGCCGGACACCCGGTCGTCGACCGCCACCGGCAGGCCGCCCACGGCCGCGGCCACCACCGGGGTGCCGCACGCCTGGGCCTCCAGCGCGACCAGCCCGAAGGACTCGTTGTGGCTGGGCACCGCGACCAGGTCGGCCGCGCGGTAGACGGTGGCCAGCGAGTCACCCCACTGCGGCGGCAGGAACCGGACCACGTCGGTGATGCCCAGCTGGCCGGCGAGCTCGCGCAGCGCGTTGGGGGCTTCCAGGCCGCTGCCCGACGGACCGCCGACCACCAGCACCACCAGGGTGCGGCGCAGTTCCGGGCGCAGCACGAGCAGTTCGGCAGCGGCCCGCAGCAGCACGTCCGGCGCCTTGAGCGGCTGGATCCGGCCGACGAAGGCGAGCACGTCGGCGTCCTGCGGCAGATCGAGTTCGGCGCGCGCGGCACGCCGGTCGCCCGGCATGAAACGTTCGAGGTCGACGCCCGGCGGCACGGTCAGCACCCGGTCGGGATCGGCGTCGTACATGGCGATCAGCTGCTCGGCCTCGACCTCGGTGTTGGCCACCAACCGGTCCGCCTCGTCGACGACCTGCTGCTCGCCGATCACCCGCAGCCGCGGCTCGGGCGCGTCGCCGACGGCGAGCGCCGCGTTCTTCACCTTCGCCAGGGTGTGCGCGGTGTGCACCAGCGGCACCCCCCAGCGGTCCCGGGCCAGCCAGCCGACCTGGCCGGACAGCCAGTAGTGGGAGTGCACCACGTCGTAGTAGCCGGGCTCATGAAACGCCTCGGCGCGCAGCACGCCCGCGGTGAAGGCGCACAGCTGGGCGGGCAGTTCGGCCTTGTCCAGGCCCTCGAACGGGCCGGCGACCACGTGTCGCACGGTCACCCCGGGCGCCAGCTCGACGATCGGCGGCAGCTCCGACGAGGTCGCCCGGGTGAAGATCTCCACCTCGACGCCCCGCCGGGCCATGCGTAAGGCGGTCTGCACGATGTAGACGTTCATGCCGCCGGCGTCACCGGTGCCCGGCTGTTCCAGCGGTGAGGTGTGTACGGACAGCACCGCGACCCTGCGCGGCTCCGCGGGCCGCCGGCGCAGGTGGATCGACGGGATGTCCATCAGGTGTCCGTCCTCTCCGGAAGTGGCAGCTGATCGAGAAAACCGAGCAGGACCTGGTCGAACTCGCCGGCCTGCTCCAGGAACGGCAGGTGGCCGACCCGGTCGAACCAGCGCAGCTCGGCGCCGGGAATCGTGGCCGCGGCGAACTCGGCGGCCGAGGGCTGGACGACCGCGTCCGCGGTGCCGTGCATCACCAGGGTGGGCACGTCGACGGCGGCCAAAACCTCCGCGGACTCCACGTCCCGGCGGAACAGCGCCGCCCGGACCTCGGCCGGCACCCGCAGCGTCGCGTCCACCAGCGCCCGCACCGCGGGCTTCGGCCGGATCGACTCGATCGCCACGGCGTGCGCGGCGACGGCCGAGGACATCCCGGTGGTGAACGCGCGGATCGCCGGTTCGGCGACGGCGGGATCGGGCGACAGCGCGTCCGGCAGCGCGGCGCGCATCGTCGGTCCGCTCCGACCGCCGGGGTGCCCCCGGCCGATCTCCGTGATCGCGCCGACCAGCACGATCCCGGCCAGCCCTGCGGTGCCGTGCACCCGCAGGTAGTCGGTGACCACCAGGCCGCCGTAGGACCAGCCGACCACGACCGCCGGGCGGCCGGCGTACGCCAGCAGCGCCCGCACGTCCTCGGCCCACTCGGCGGCCGAGTCGTAGCCGTCGGCCGGCACGTCGGAGTCACCGTGGCCGCGCAGGTCGGCCGCGACCAGCCGGAACCGGTCGGCCAGCGGGCCGGTGAGCTGCCGGGTCCAGGCCGCGGCGGACTGCGCCCAGCCGTGCAGGAACAAGATCGGTGGACCGTCCGACTCGCCACTGTCGGGACCTGCCACCCGAACGGCCAACCGCACGCCGGACGAGCCGGTCACGAAGTCCTGTCGTGCCAGCACCACACCACCGATCCCTTCCGGGAATAGCAACGGCGCGGACCGCTCGCATCTTCCCGCCGGGCCGATACGGCAGGATTGACGGGGGCGAACGTCCACGAACGGCGACAAACCGGAGGGGCACAGTGGAGAGCAACCGACCGACGGCAGTGGTGACCGGCGCGAGTTCCGGGATCGGCGCGGCCACCGCCCGGCAGCTGGCCGCCGACGGGTTTCACGTGGTGCTCGGCGCGCGCCGGCTGGACCGGCTGGAGGAGATCGCCAAGGAGATCGACGGCACCGCGTTGCCGCTGGACGTCACGGACGCGGACTCGGTGACCGCGTTCGCCGCGGCCATCCCGGAAGCTCGGATACTGGTCAACAACGCCGGTGGGGCCCAGGGCATGGAGTCGATCGCCGACGCCGACGAGGACCACTGGCGGTGGATGTGGGAGGCCAACGTGCTGGGCACGCTGCGCGCCACCCGGGCGCTGCTGCCCACACTGGTCGGCTCGGGCGACGGTCATGTGGTGACCATCACCTCGGTCGCCGCGATCGAGGCCTACGACAACGGAGCCGGCTACACCTCGGCCAAGCACGCGCAGTCCGCGCTGCACCGCACGCTGCGCGGGGAGTACCTCGGCCGGCCGATCCGGTTCACCGAGATCCTGCCCGGCATGGTGGAGACGGAGTTCTCGCTGGTGCGCTTCGACGGGGACGCCGACAAGGCCGCCGGCGTCTACACCGGGCTGACCCCGCTGACCGCGCAGGACGTGGCCGAGGTGATCGCCTTCGCGGTCAGCCGGCCGTCGCACGTGAACCTGGACACCATCGTGCTCAAGCCGCGCGCGCAGTATTCCGCGACCCGCGCCTTCCGGGGCTGAGCAGGGGTTTCAGAGCGAACAGTTGACCAGCACGGGCTCGGGGTGCAGCTCGACGCCGAACGCGGCGAGCACCCCGGCCCGAACCTCGCCGGCCAGCCCGAGCAGGTCGGCGGTGCTGGCGGTGCCGCGGTTGGTCAGTGCGAGGGTGTGCTTGCCGGACAACGCGACCCGGCCGCCGGGCCCCGGATGTCCCTTGCCGAAACCGGCCCGCTCGATCAGCCACGCGGCGGACAACTTGGTCCGGCCGGGGCCGCCCGGGTAGCTCGGCACGGTCGCGTCGGCGCCCAGCCGTTCGGCCGCTTTCGCCCGCACCGCCGGCAGTTCCTCGTCAGCGACGATCGGATTGGTGAAGAACGACCCAGCGCTCCACGTGTCGTGGTCAACCGGGTCGAGCACCATTCCCTTGGACCGCCGCAGTTCCAGCACAGCGGCCCGCACCTGCTCGACCGGCACCCGGGTACCGACCTCCACACCGAGAGTGCGGGCGAGCTCCGCGTAACGCACCGGCGCGGACCGGCCGCCGTCGGCCAACACGAACCGGACCCGCAGCACCACGGCCGAATCGGTGCCCTTCAGCACACTGGTCCGGTAGCCGAGGCCCAGCGCGTCCGCGGCGACGGTGCGAACCTGGCCGCTGCGCCGGTCCAGCAGGTCGACCGAGACGAGCAGTTCGGCGATCTCCACGCCGTAGGCGCCGACGTTCTGCACCGGGGTCGCGCCGACCAGCCCCGGAATGCCGGACAGGCACTCCAGACCGCCGAGGTCCTCGGCGACCGTGCGCGCCACGACGCCGTCCCAGTCCATGCCGGCCTCGACGGTGATCTGCACCTGTCCGTCGCCCAGCCGGTCGTAACCGCAGCCACTGGTGGCCACGCACAGCGCGGTGCCCTCGAATCCCGCGTCGGCGATCACCAGGTTGGAGCCGCCGCCGATGACCAGCAGCGGTTCGCCGGCGGCGTCCGCGCCGCGCACGGCGTCGACAAGGTCCGACGCCCGATCGGCGCGGACGAACCGGCCGGCCGGACCGCCGAGCCGAAGCGTGGTGTGGCCGGCAAGGGAGACACCGGTGCGCGTCTGGGCACCTGTCTGGGAGCTGGTCACGGTCGTCAACGGTAGCCTTCGGCCCATGGCACGGCGCATCGAGCACCGCTCACGGTCCACATGGGATGCGAAGACGGTGTACAAGGCCCTGGTCGACCCCGCGTACCTGCGCGATCGGCTGGCCGCGATCGGCGGCAAGGGGGCTGAGCTGGTCAACCGGCGCAGCACCGCTGATCAGGTCGAGTTCCAGCTGCGCCACGGAGTCGCGGCCGGCGACCTGCCCGCCGCGGTGCGCACACTGCTCGGCGGCGACCTGACGATCGACCGCAGGGAGACCTGGCGGCCGGGCCCCGACGGCGGGTACGTCGGCACCGTCGAGGTGACCATTCCCGGGATGCCCGGCGACCTGTCCGGTACGCAACTGCTGCGCGACCTCGACGGCGGCGGCAGCGAACTCGTCGTGGACGGCACCGTGCGCGTGTCGATCCCGCTGTTCGGCGGCAAGATCGAGGAGTCGGTGACCGACCAGATCAGCAAACTGCTGGACTCCGAACACGAGTTCACCCAGGAGTGGCTGGGTCGGCACGACAGTTGACCCCGGCCCGCCGGCCACGGTTGGCCGCCGGCCGCGCCCGCGCGCTCGGCCAGCCGACCAGGGGCACCACCAATCCCAACCGGCTGCGGCGGGTGGACCGCTGGGTGACCGGCACGCCCTGGGTGACCCGGATACTGCGCACCGCGGCCGACCCGCTGGTCGTCGACCTCGGCTACGGCGCCACCCCGGTGACCTCGGTCGAACTGCTGTCCCGGCTGCGCACGGTGCGCCCGGACGTGCGGGTGCTCGGCCTGGAACTCGATCCCGACCGGGTGGCCGCGGCCAGGGCCGCCGCCGATCCGCCCTGGCTGGACTTCCGCCGGGGCGGCTTCGAACTGGCCGGCGCGCGGCCGGTGCTGGTGCGCGCGTTCAACGTGCTGCGCCAGTACCAGGAACCCGAGGTGGCCGAGTCGTGGCGGGCCGTCCGCGACCGGCTGGCGCCCGGCGGGCTGCTGGTCGAGGGCACCTGCGACGAGATCGGCCGGCGGTGCTGCTGGGTGACCCTCACCGCCGGAGAGCCGGCGCCGCGCACATTCACGATGGCCTGCCTGCCGGCCGACCTGAGCCGCCCCTCGGACCTGGCCGAACGTCTGCCCAAGGCGTTGATCCACCGCAACGTCCCCGGCGAGCGGATCCACGCGCTGCTGGCCGACCTGGACGGCTGTTGGGCGACCGCGGCACCGTTCGCGCCGTTCGGCCCGCGGACCCGGTGGGTGGAGGCGGTGCGCCTGCTCGCCGGCCGGGACTGGCCGGTGCTCGACCGGCCGCGCCGCTGGCGACTCGGCGAAATCACCCTGCCCTGGTCTGCGGTAAGTCCGGCCTGAACTGGAACAATCGTCAGCCATGTCGGTCTCCGAACGTCGTTATGTGATCACCTTCGGGTGCCCGGACCGCGCGGGCATCGTGGCCAGGATCTCCTCGTTCCTGGCCGACGCCGGCGGTTGGATCGTCGAGGCGGCGTATCACACCGACCGGGAGAGCGGCTGGTTCTTCACCCGCCAGGAAGTGCTCGCCGACTCACTGCCGTTCGATGTGGCGGAGCTGCGCGGCCAGTTCCACGCGGTCGCCCGGTCGCTGGGCGCGCAGACCGACTGGCGGATCACCGACACCGGCGAGCGGCGGCGGATCGTCATCCTGGTGTCCAAGGAGAGCCACTGCCTCTACGACCTCCTCGGCCGGGTGTCCTCCGGCGAACTGGACGTGGACGTGGCCGCGGTGATCGGCAACCACACCACGATGGCGGATGTGACCAGGGCGCACGGCATCCCGTTCCACCATGTGCCGTTCCCGGCCAACGACCCGGAGGGCAAGCAGGCCGCGTTCGGCCAGCTCGCCCAGTTCGTCGAGGCGAAGCACCCGCACGCGGTGGTGCTCGCCCGGTTCATGCAGGTACTGCCGCCGGAGCTGTGCGCCGCGTGGTCGGGCAAGGCGCTCAACATCCACCACAGCTTCCTGCCCTCGTTCGCCGGCGCGCGCCCCTACCACCAGGCGTTCTCCCGCGGGGTCAAGCTGGTCGGCGCGACCTGCCACTACGTGACCGCCGAACTGGACGCGGGGCCGATCCTGGAGCAGGACGTGCTCCGGGTGGACCATCGGGACTCGGCCGCGGACATGGTCCGCAAGGGCCGCGACATCGAGAAGGTCGTGCTGGCCCGCGGGCTGCGCTGGCACCTGGAGGACCGGGTGCTGCTGCACGGCAACCGCACGGTGATCTTCTAGCTCTGGTCCACTGTGGACCTACTGGCCGGGCTGGTCGATCGGCCGGGCCAAGCCGTCGATGACCTCGGCGCCGGACAGCTTGGTCAGGAAGTCGCCGGACACGAACAGCTTGCTGTTGCGCACGCCACTGCCGATGACGAGTTCGGGGGCGGCCGCGACAGCCGCGTCGATCAGGATCGGCCAGCCCTCGGGCACGCCCACCGGGGTGATCCCGCCGTAGGCCATGCCGCTCAGCGCGACCGCGTCGTCCATCGGCGCGAACGACGCCTTGCGCACGTCCAGCCTGCGGCGGATGACACCGTTCACGTCCGCACGGGTGGTCGCGAGCACCAAACAGGCCGCGAAACGCTGCTCACCGTCCCGCTTGCCGGCGACCACGACACAGTTCGCCGACGCCGTCAGCGGCGAGTCGTAGGCCGCGCAGAACGCGGCCGTGTCGGCCAGCTCGGGATCGATCTCCGCGACGCCGCAGCGGGCCGCGTCAGCGGGGTCCAGCGCGGTCAGCGCCCGCAGCACCGGCTCGGCGAGCAGGTCGGTGCGCTCGGTGGCCGGGTGCACGGTCAGGGTTCCGGCGATGCTCCACATGCGGCCATCGTGCCAGCCCGGACCGGCCGCCGATCAGGCCCCGGTCGGGCCGGTCACCACTTCGAGCCGCCCCGCTGTACCTCGATCAGCTTCGGCCGGACATCCACCAGGTACACCAGTACCGCGACCAGGCCGGCGATCCAGAAGATCATGGTGAAGTCGTAGAAGTGGAACAGCGCGCACGCCAGCGTGCCGCCACCGGTGATGGCCAGCCAGACCGGCTTGGTGCGCTTGTCGGCGGCCTGGAAGGCGTCCGACGGCTGCACCACGGCGTGGATGAACGCGAAGATCCCCACCGGGACAGCCGCCCAGTTGAGAATGAACTCGATCCATCCGTCGATACCAAGGGATACACCCACGCGGCCAGCTTACGACCCGGTTGACGGGTGTGGGGGCCGGCCGACCGGCCGACCCCCACGTGATTCCCGCTACCGGGAGCTGATCAGCGGCTGATCACTTCTCGGTGGTCTTCGGGGTGGTGCCGCGCGGGGTGGTCGGCCGGCGGGCGGCGGCCGTCTTGTTGGCGGTCTTGCGGCTGGTCGAGCGCACCTCATGGGCGGCCTCGGCGCCGGCGTCCTGCACGGCGTCGACCACGTTGTCGGTCAGGTCCTCGGTCGCGTTCGCGGTCTTCTCGCCGACCGAACGGGTCCGCCGGGTCACCCGGCCGAGCACGTCGTCGGCCAGTTCCCTGGCTTCCTCGACGGCCGTCTCGGCGCGCTGCTGCGCGGTGCGGGCGGCCTGGTCGAACTGCTCGACGGCCTTCTTGAACTGGGGCTGGGTGCGCAGCCGGTCCACGGTCTTCTCGCCCTGCTCGGCCAGGTAGCCGTAGAGCTTGTTGGCCGCGTCGACGTACTGGTCGACCAGCTTGCGCAGCTCGGCCGGGTCCAGCTTCTCGCGCAGGCCGGCCACGTCGGTCGGCAGCTCGTCCACCCGGGCCCGAGTAGCCCCGGCCCGCTCGTTGACCTGGTCGCGCGCCTTGGTGACGGCGTCGATGACGGCCTGGCTGGCCACCTCGCCGGCGCCGAGGGCGGCCAGCAGCGGCGTGCGGGCCTGCTCGAACGCGCCGAGCACGACGGCACGCGCCTGCTCACCGGTCTTGCGGACGTCCTCGATGGTGGGCACGGTAGGCATTTGCTTCACTCCTCAGAGGTCGGAACCCGTTCCACGGGTAGGTCACCGTCCACACCGGGTTCCTCGACTGTGGACTGTGCGATTACGTTGGCACGCACGAACGATTCGTAGACATCGAGCAGCACCTGCTTCTGCCGCTCGGTCAGCTCCGTTGCCGCGTGAATGGCGTCGACCACCGGACCACCGGCCGGGGCGTCGAGAAATCCCGCCTGCACGTAGAGCGCCTCGGCCGAGATACGCAGGCCCTTGGCGATCTGCTGCAGGATCTCCGCGCTCGGCTTGCGCAGCCCGCGCTCGATCTGGCTCAGATAGGGATTGGACACACCAGCCAGCTTTGCCAACTGGCGCAACGAGATCTTCGCGCTGCTGCGCTGCGTGCGGATGTACTCGCCGATGTCCCTGCCGATGTCGGCGACCGCGTCGATCGGATTCTTGTCGTTCATCGGCCACCTCCTCGGCTCGTCCCTGATACCGACGGTACGCGCGAGTGCTAGCTATTGCAAGCACACTGCTAGCTGAGCGCTTGCCACGATCGGGTGGGTTTACCGGCCGCGGCGACCTACCGTGGAGCTCACGATGCGAACCCGAGGAAATCAAGCGGCGGCCGCCGAACGGCAACGCCGCCGGCTGGTACGTGAGTTGATCGGTGCCGGCCTGTTGACCGATCCGAGCTGGCAGGCCGCGTTCACCGCGGTGCCCCGCCATGTCTTCCTGCCCCGGTTCTTCCAACCGGACGCCGACGGCCGCTGGGCCGCGACCGACAGCACCGACCCGGACTGGCTGGACCTCGTCTACCGCGACCGGGTGCTGGTCACCCAGCTCGACGGCGACCCGGGACGGTGGACCGCCGCGCGGCAGAGCGGACCGGTCCGCGGCGTGCCGACCAGCTCGTCCAGCCAGCCCGCGATCATGGCGGTGATGCTCAAGCACCTCGCGGTCGCCGACGGGCAGCACGCGTTGGAGATCGGCACCGGCACCGGCTACAACGCCGCCCTGCTCGCCCACCGGCTCGGCGCCGACGCGGTGACCAGCGTCGACATCGACGCAGACCTGATCGCCACGGCCATGCAGAACCTGACCGACGCCAACTACCGGCCCCACGTCGCGGTCGCCGACGGCGCCGGCGGCTTCGCCGCGCACGCGCCCTACGACCGAGTGCTGGCCACCTGCGCGGTATCCACGATCCCGCCGGCGTGGCTGGACCAGACCGTGCCCGGTGGCATGGTGTTGACCTCGCTGAACCGGCCCATCGGCGCCGGAATGGTCCGGATCACCGTCGGCCAGGGTGCCACCGGCCAGGGCCGGGTGCTCGCCGCCGACGGCCGGTTCATGCCGTTACGGGCGCACCGGCTGGTACTCCGCCGCACCCAGGGCGAACCACCGGCCGAGACCGGCACCAGCACGCTCGACCCGGCGAAGCTGTTGTCACCGGCCAGCCCGTTCGAGTTCTTCGCCGGCCTGGCGCTGCCCGAGGTGCACGTCGTCCAGGAGAGCACCGGCCTGCGGCTGGCCCACCCGGACGGCTCGTGGGCCCGTGCGCTGGCCGGCTCCCGCCGGCATGACGTGGAGCAGGGCGGCCCGCGCCGCCTGTGGACACTGCTGGAGGCGGCACACGAGCAGTGGCTGTCGCTGGACCGGCCCCGCCGAGCCCGGTTCGGCATCACCGTGCGCGGCAGCCGGCAGGAACTGTGGCTCGACGACGAGGACAGCCCGTACCGCTGGCCCCTGTGACACCCCGGCGCCGGACCCAATCTGGGCTGACACACTGCAACTGTCCTGCTCTGAGACGCCCCCGCTCGGGCACCGCAAGACCGGCACCGGGACCGGCACCAGGACGGGGACCGAGACCGGCACCCGAACTGGGACCGGCACCCGGGATCGGGACCGGCACGGGAACCAGGACGGGGACCGGCACTCGGACCGGCACTCGGACCGAGACCGGCACCGGCACCGGCACCGGCACCGAAGTTGACCACCGCGCCCCGCCGGCATGGGTGCGCCGCCGGTGTGGCGGAGCGGTTGTCCGGTGCTGGGACAGGGATTCCTGTCCCAGCACCGGTGGGTCCACCGCCGGCCGAAGCACGGTAGCCGCGGCGTGGCAGTGGAAGGCTGGTGCCGGCGCTGGTACTGCCCGGGCGGAACTCCGCCGTCTTGTGGCTAAAATCCGCCGTCTTGTGGCCAAAAGTCTTGTGGCCAAAAGAGGTCGCTTCGCTCCTGGCCCTCCCTTGTCGCTGGCACGACAGGGCCCCCTATTCGGCTCGCAGTGCTCCCAACTTGGTCGCGTTGCGCAGGGCCGGCAGTGTCAAGGCGGTCACCAGCAGCGCCAACCCCGCCGCCGAACCGCTGAACACGCCGATGTCCGCCCAGTCGAAGACCATCCCGATCGAGGTGAAGCGCAGCACCAGCGCCGCGAGCGCCAACCCGATCAGGATCGCCACCACCACGGCGAGCAGCACCGGAACCGCCGTCTGCCACAACAACGAGCGAGCCAGCATCGATCGCGGCACCCCGGTCGCGGCCAGTGCGGCGAGCGGTCGGCGCCGCTCCCGGATCTGTTCCAGCGCCAGCACGAGCAGGCTCGCGCCGGCCAGCAACAGCGTGAACAGCGACCCGACGAGCAGTGCCCGCCGAATGGTCACCAATGTCTGCTGCGAGTCCGACAGCCCCGGCAGGGTGAACTCCGCGTACGCCTGGGTCTTCCAGGTGTACGGCGCCAACGCGTTGCGGACGTACTCCACCGAGTTGGCCGTCTGGTCGACCGAGGCGAAGTAGTAGCCGGACAACTCCGATAACGGCACCGCGTTGTGGAACGCGCCGGGCGTGATGATGAGGTCGCCGACCACGGTCGCCCCGTTGGTGCCCGGCGTGGTCACCTTCTTGACGTTGGCCGGCACGGTCCACGTGCCGATCGTCGGCGGTGTGTCGCTACTGCCGTAGTCGCCCACGATGTTCAGCTTGGTACCGCTGGGAATCTGCGGACTCACCGGAGCCGTCGCGATCTGGGAGCCGTTGCCGGAGGGGTCGGGCACTTCCGGCGGCATGACCGGGTAGTACACGTCCCCGTCCTGGCAGCCGGACACCTGCAGCCACTCCTGGATCACCTGGCAGCTCGCCAGGCTCAGGTTGTCCTCATCGGGGGTGTCATCGACGATGGGATTGCCGTTCTCGTCCTTGGTGACGATCGGTGCGTGCGGAACCGCCACGTCGAGGTTCTGGTAGGAAATCACCGAGTGCACGCCCTGGGCGCCGCGCAGCGTCGAGGACACCTGGTTGAACACGTCCCCGGTGCTGGACACCTGCACCAGCCCGAGCACCTGGCCGGTGCTGCTGGTCGTCGTGCCATAGGTCTGGCCGTCCAACTGGTAGCGCGAGTACGCGGCGACCAACACGGTCTGCAGCGCGATCGCGCCGGCCAGCACCACCGCGACCCCGCCGACCACCCGAGCCGGGGTGCCGCTGTCCAACTGCAGCCTGCGCACGGCCAACTGCCAGGACGGCCGGCCACCGCGCATCGCGGACACCGTCCGCTCCAACAGCCACGGCAGCATCGCCGGCACACCGATCAGCAGGGCGGTGGCGCCGACAGCCAACTGGGCGGTCCACCGCTCGCTCTCCTCGCCGGTTCTGGACAGCAGAAGCAGCAGCGCGGCACCGACCACGATCAGCGAGAGCCGCCACCACAGCCGGCGACGCACCGGCCGCGCCTCCCGGACCACGCCGAGCGGCTCGATCACCGTGCGGCGCATGGCCAGCAACGCGCTGCTCACCGAGATGAAGGGGATGATCACGATGACCATGATCAGCAACGGCCAGGCCGGATCGACGTCGTTGGTGAAGACGCTGGTCTGCAACAACTCCACCCCGCCCGCGGCCTGCCTGGCCAGCAGGAACAGCACCGCCCCCAGGATCAGGCCGGTGGCCGCGCTGACCAGCGACTCGGCCGCCGCGATCCGTCTGGTCTGGAACGCACCGGCGCCGACCAGCCGCAGGGCCGCCAACCGCCGATCCCGCTCGGCGCCGGCGATCCGGCTGCTCACTCCGACGAAGATCATGATCGGCAGCAGCAGCACCACCACCCCGACGATGAGCAGCGCCACCAACAGCGGGTCCAGTGGCTTGTTGTTCTTGCCCGGTGCTGGCCCGAAGCCGTACACCGGCTGCGCGTCCTCCGCGCCGGTCAACTGCGCTCCCGCCCCGGCGAAGAATTCCAACTCGGTCGGTTCGGGCAACCCGGCCTCGCCGATGGTGCCGATCACCTTCTCCGGGAACCGGGGGCGAAGCATCGCGCCGGCCGGCGAGTTGAGCAGGTCGGCCAGAGCCGGCGAGAGCACGACCTCGTTCTGCGCCGGCAGCCGGCTCAACCCCGGTGGCACCGGCGAATTGGCCCCGGTGGGGAAGACGTAGTTACCGCCAATGGCTTCGTCCCGGTAGTCACCGGTGGCCCGCACCTCGTAGAGCGGGCTGACACCGGCCCGGACACTGGTCACCGGGGTCGCGGCCTGTTCGCGGACGGAGCGGTTCTGCAGCATCGTCGGCACCGACGCGGCGATCAGCAGGATCGCCGCGGCCAGGCCGATACCGATGGTGCCGAGAGCCAGCCGCGACCACGAGGTCCGGCCGCCCCCGACGGCCAGTCGGACCCCGAGGCTCAGGTCGCGCAGCCAGGACACCGGACCATCGGCGCGGCGTTGCCGGCCGAGCGGCCCGTTCGCGGTGGCCGACGCGGTGTGCGCGGTACTCACCTGGCCGGCTCCTGTTCCCTGGTGCGGCCGTCCCGGACGGTGACTTCGCGATCGGAGTACGCGGCCACCCTCGGTTCGTGGGTGACCAGCACGACCGCGGCGCCGGTCTCCTTGCTCGCCGCGACGAGCAGGTTCATCACCAGTTCGCCGTTGAGCGAGTCCAGCGCGCCGGTCGGTTCGTCGGCGAACACCACCTTGGGCCCGCCGACCAGTGCCCTGGCCACCGCGACCCGCTGGCCCTGGCCACCCGAGCACTCACCGGGCCGCTTGCCGCCCACGTCGGCCACGTCCAGCCGGCCGAGCCACTCGGTCGCGGCCTGCTCGGCCTGCCGGCGAGCCACCCCGGCCAGCCGCATCGGCAGCGCGACGTTCTCCAGGCAGGTCAGCTCGGGCACCAACTGGCCGAACTGGAACACGAAGCCGAAGTCGGTGCGCCGCAGCGCGCTGCGCTGCCCGTCGGACATGCCGCCGATCTCGGCGCCGGCGTAGTGCACGGTGCCGCCGTCCGGCGCGACGATGCCGGCCAGGCAGTGCAGCAGGGTCGACTTACCGGACCCGGACGGGCCCATCACCGCGACCACCTCACCGGCGTGCACGGTCATGCTCGCGCCGACCAGCGCGGCGGTCGGGCCGAAGGACTTGCGCAGATCCGCGGCGACCAGCAGCGGAGCCGGTTCGCGATCCCCGCCGGTATCCGAACGTGGCGCCGATCGGGCCGTCGAAATCGTCATTTGCCAACCTCCCCAGCAAGTGCGTCCAGCCGGGCCGCGGTCAGCTCCAGCCAGCGCAGGTCAGCTTCCAGGTGAAACAGCGCGTGGTCGCAGATCAACGCGTCGACCAGGTCACCGTCGGACTTGCGTTTGGTGAGCACCCGCATCACCCGGAGGTGCTCCGCGCGCTGGGTGTCCAGCACGTCGGCCGCGCTGCGACCGGACAGCAGCGCGAGCACCACCTTCGTGTACAGGGTGTTCTGCAGGTAGGGCTCCGGCTTCTCCGGGCTGTACAGCCAGCGGTCGACGTCGGTGACGCCGACCGCGGTGATCGTGTACCGCTTGCGGTCCGGACCGTCGCCGGACTCGACGCCGGTGACCTCGACCATGCCGTCCCGGAGTAACCGGGACAGGGTCGAGTACACCTGCCCGTAGGGCAGCGGCTTGTCCTGGCCGAACTTCGCGTCGTAGGCGCGCTTGAGTTCGTAGCCGTGCCGTGGACCGTTCTCCAACAGTCCGAGAAGAGTGTGTGCTACTGACATGGCGACGACTATACACCCGAGGTATACCCCGGGTGTATAGCCTGTGGATATCGCTGTTTTTCCTGGTCAGCAAGCACAGAGGCAGAACGGGTGACCGGCCGGGTCGGCGTAGACCTGGAAGGTCGCGTGCTCCGGCGACACGTCCAGAGTGCGCGCCCCCGCAGCCAGTGCGTGCTCGCGCGCGGCGGGCAGATCGGTCACCGCGAGGTCGAGATGGAACATCTGCGGCCTGGTCGGATCGGGCCAGGTGGGTGCCTGGTAGTCAGCGGCCCGCTGGAAGGCCAGACCCACTCCGCCTGCGGGGTTGCGCAGGTTCACCCAACCCTCGCCCAGATCGACGTCCTCGCCGGACGGCGGCGGCCAGCCGAGCAGTCGGGCGTAGAAGTCGGCCAGCGCGGCCGGGTCCGGGCAGTCCAGCACGACGACGTCCAGAGACAGAGCCAGGGCAGGGGTGGTCGGGGTGGTCATCTCGCACCTCACATATCCAGTAAAGTGGTTTTGACGGTTATCGGAGTGGATGCACTGTAGGTGACCTCTGGTGGTCGGACAACCGACTTCCGGCCCGCACCCGCCCAGGACGCTTTAGAGTGGTGGGGTGACTGGTCTGGTGGCCGGGGCGCAGGCCGGGCAGGAAACCGGCCGGGACGCGGAGCTGGTGCTGGCGTTCCTCAACACGCTGGACGTGGAGCAGGGCACCGACGCGCTGAACGACGAGGCCGACTGGCAGGAATGGGCCGCCCGCACCGGGCTGGCGCCGCCGGGCGACCGGGACCACGCGCGCGCTGTGCGGACCGCGTTGCGCGAGGCCGTCGGCGATCCGCTCGCCTCCGACGGGGTACCGCTGGGCAGTGCGCCGATCGGGGTGACCCTGGACGACCGCGGGGTGCCCGTGTTGGCCGGCGCGGACGCCGTCGGCCAGGTGCTCGCGGCGAGCGTTCGGCTCAGCGTGTTGGGCCAATGGGATCGGGTGAAGATCTGTCCGGCGGACAACTGCCGATGGGCCTTTTTTGATCATTCCCGGAACCGTTCGCGAACCTGGTGCTCGATGCGCGTGTGCGGCAATCGGACAAAGGCCAGGATCTGGCGGGAACGGGCCCGGGTAAGGCCGGCCTGACCGGACCGCGCCATTGTTTCGGTCCGCAATCAACCCAACACTATGTGTTGACGATCACATAAACTCAGCGTTACGAGCATGATCGGGTGGAGATCCATTCCGCCTTGTCAGCGGGCACTTGGCGGCCACGCGTAGCACTCCGTGGTCCCGTAGTCACGTAGTAGTGCAGGGCCGCAACAGCCGCTAGGCTAGGTCTTGCTGGCCGTGGTACTTCGTGTTCGTGCTCTTACGCTCGCGGAACGATGGGCGGGCGTTCTGTTCTCGTCGGAGATCCTAGAACGACCCGGGAACGGCCGGGGGCTGCACGGTGCAGTCCCGCGCTGATCCTGCTAGGAGGCAGGCGTGGCAGAAGGAACCGTCAAGTGGTTCAACTCCGAGAAGGGTTACGGATTCATCCAGCGCAGTGACGGCGGCCCGGATGTGTTCGTGCACTACTCGGAAATCGTCGGCAGCGGCTACCGCTCTCTGGAGGAGAACCAGAAGGTGGAGTTCGAGGTCGGTCAGGGCACGAAGGGCCCGCAGGCCCAGAACGTCCGTCCCCTGTAATACCTGATAACAAGTTGGGCCCCCACCCTATCCGGGTGGGGGCCCTTCGTGTTGCTCGGGGGGTTGAAAGCTGGAGAACGGGGAGGTCAGCCGCGTGCGGCGGCGCGACCGGTCAGCTCGGCCAGGCTGGGGCGGCCGCTGGCTGACGGGCGCTGGCACGCTGGTCCGCTTCCCAGGTGAGGCGCTGCATGACCCATTCCTGGGCCAGGGCCTGCGGGGAGGTCCCGTACTGCTCCGCGAGTTCTCGTAGTTGGGCGTCGGCGACAAGCTGCAGACGGAGCTGATAGACCTGCGCGTTGCCGAACCGCCGGCCTGCGCCGGTGGACTCCAGCTCGCTCTCCGGGGAGAGCGCCGCGAGGTAGGACTCAAGCTCGCGGCCCGGGGCCTGGGAATCCTGCTCAGGCGCCACGGGGCGGTGTCTACCGGTCTTCGTCGTCCGTCCGAGAGATGGAAGAGGCACGGGCACACGATAACGGTTCGATTGCGGGAAGGTCGCAAGGGTGTGTTTTCTACCACTTCGGCGTGTCCCCGTTGGGCCATTGGTGTCCGGTTTGAATCGGCAAAAGGCCAGGGTGACGGCGTGTGTCCGCACGGATTAGTCCGACCCCGCACGATCGCCGCCGCCGAGGCTTTGCTCAAAAAGGACGAATTTCACCGCCGAAACGAGCGACGAGGGGCTCCGCGCAAGGTCCCCAGAACGTGGAGAGCCCCCGCGCCAGGGGGAGGAACGCGGGGGCTGGAGGGGATCTCCACAGGCGCTGACCGGGGGTGTGTCAGCAACTGAATTCTGACATGTGTCCTTCGGGGAGGCGAGTAGTTGAGCGTAGAAATTTGTCGCCGTTATTCACCGCTTGTTGGGGTGTTCGTGACACGTTCGACAGCATCGCTGCTGATCAGCGAGCCCGGAACCGACGCAGCCGGAGGCTGTTGCCGACCACGCACACGCTGGAGAACGCCATCGCCAGCCCACCGAGCATCGGGTTGAGCAGGCCGGCGGCGGCCAACGGGAGCGCGGCCGCGTTGTAGGCGAAGGCCCAGAACAGGTTCTGCCGGATCGTGCGCAGCGTGCGCCGGGACAGCCGGATCGCGTCCGCGACGGCCCGCAGATCGCCGCGCACCAGGGTCAGATCGCCGGCTTCCATCGCGACATCGGTGCCGGTGCCCATGGCCAGGCCGAGATCCGCGGTGGCCAGCGCGGGCGCGTCGTTCACGCCGTC
Organism: Pseudonocardiaceae bacterium; assembly: GCA_036268615.1. Taxonomy (GTDB): domain Bacteria; phylum Actinomycetota; class Actinomycetes; order Mycobacteriales; family Pseudonocardiaceae; genus DATATV01. Next base: position 52,174 of record DATATV010000157.1, on the reverse strand, counting down.
GCCGACCATCGCCACCACCCGCCCCTCGGCCCGCAGCCGGCGCACCACCTCGGCCTTGTCCCCGGGCAGCACCTCGGCGATCACGTCCTCGGCCGGAATCCCGACCATCGCGGCAACCGCGCCGGCCACCCGGGCGTTGTCCCCGGTGAGCAACATCGGCCGCAGTCCGAGCTGGCGCAACGCCCGCACCGCGGCCGCACTGGTCGGCTTCACCGCGTCGGCGACCGTCAGCAGGCCGCGCACGGCCCCGTCCCAGGCCACCGCGACCACCGTGCGACCGGCGGCCTCGGCGTCCACCCGAGCCAGGTCCAACTCGGCCGACAGCGGCAACTCGGGCCGGCCGACCGCCACCAGGCGCCCGCCGACCTGACCCCGCACGCCCAGCCCCGGCTCGCTACGGAACCCGATGACCGCCGGCAATGCGATGCCACGATCGGCGGCACCGGCCACGATCGCGGCGCCGACCGGATGCTCGGAACCAGCCTCCACCGCCGCCGCCAGCCGAACGAGCTCGCCGTCCGGGATGTCCTGCTCGGGGATCACGTCCAGCAGGGTCATCACGCCGGTGGTGACCGTGCCGGTCTTGTCCAGCAGCACGGTGTCCACCCGGCGGGTCGACTCAAGTACCTGCGGACCCTTGACCAGGATGCCCAGCTGGGCGCCCCGCCCGGTGCCGACGAGCAACGCCGTCGGGGTCGCCAGGCCGAGCGCACACGGACACGCGATGACCAGCACGGCGACCGCCGCGGTGACCGCGAAGTCGAGCCCGCGCCCGCCGACCAGCCAACCGATCAGCGTGAGACCCGCGATACCGAGAACCACGGGCACGAAGACGGCGGCCACCCGATCGGCCAGCCGTTGCACCTCGGCCTTGCCGGCCTGCGCCTGCTCGACCAGCCGGGCCATCTGGGCGAGCTGGGTGTCCGCACCGACCCGGGTGGCCCGCACGACGAGCCGGCCACCCACGTTGACGGTGCCGCCGACCACGGCGGCCCCCGGCCCGACCTCCGCGGGCACCGACTCGCCGGTGACCAGCGACCGGTCCACCGCGGAGGTGCCGGCGTGCACCATCCCGTCGGTGGCGATCTTCTCGCCGGGCCGAACCACGAACTCGGTGCCCACAGCCAGTTGTTGGACCGGGACCCGCACTTCGACGCCGTCGCGCAGCACGGCGACATCCTTGGCGCCCAACGCGAGCAGGGCCCGCAGCGCGGTCCCGGCACTGCGCTTGGCCCGCGCCTCCAGCCAGCGGCCGAGCAGGAGGAAGACGGTGACCCCGGCGGCGACCTCAAGGTAGATGTCGGCCGAGGGGGTCGGCCGGGGCAGCAGACTGAAGTCGTGCCGCATCCCGGCCGCACCCGCGCCACCGAGAACCAGTGCGTACAGCGACCAGAGGAAGGCGACCGCGACGCCGAGCGAGACGAGCGTGTCCATGGTCGCCGCGCGGTGCCGCAGGTTGATCGCGGCGGCTCGGTGAAACGGCCAGGCGCCCCAGATCACCACCGGCGTCGCGAACTCCAGCGCGATCCATTGCCAGTAGGGGAACTGGGTCGGCGGAACCATCGACAGGACGAGCACCGGCAGCGCCAGCACGGCGGAGATCACCAGCCGCAGACCGAGGCCCGAAGTGTGCGCAGGATCACTTTCCGCGCCACTCACTGGTTGTGGCCGGGGCGGGATGGCCCGATAGCCGGCCGCCTCGACGGTGGCGACCAGTTCGTCCACGGCGAGTTCCGTCGGGTAGGCGACCGTGGCGCGCTCGGTCGCGAAGTTGACCGAGGCGCTCACCCCGGCCAGCTTGTTCAGCTTGCGTTCGATCCGGTTGGCGCAGGACGCGCAGGTCATGCCCTCGATGTCCAGCTCCACCCGGCGCTGGCGCGACTCGGTGGTCGTCACCGTGGGTCAGCTGGCCAACTGGTAGCCGGCCTCGTCGACCGCGGCCGCGACGTCGGCGTCAGCGAGTGCTCGATCGCTGGTCACGGTCACCGCGCCGGTGTCGAGGGCGACGGCCACGTCGGTGACGCCGGACAGCGCGGTCAGCTCTTCGGTCACCGAGGCGACACAGTGTTGGCAGGTCATGCCGGTCACCGTGTAGGTGGCGGTGTGCGGTGCGCTGACGGTCATCAAGGATTCCTCTCGTACGTTTCCGACGGTCCGTGCCGTTGCGATGTTACCCCTAGGGGGTATGGGTACTATCGGCGACCAATCACTGGCACTGATCACACGAACGGGTGACAAGCTGCGGATTTGCCCGCCGGTCGGCGCCCACCGCCAGGCGGCCCTTCGAGGAAATCACGTCCCCAGCAAATCACTGTGCGTGCCCGGGAATCACTCCACAGGAGGCTGCGGCCCGGGTTTTCAGTCGCTAGCCTCGCCAGAGACCGGAGTCGGGGAGGTGGCCATGAGCGGATCTCTCGAAATTCGCAAGCTGCTGTGGCAGGAGAGCGACACGCTGCCACGGCATTCCGGGGACATGCCAACCCAGCGGATGGGTGGCGAACCGTCCCGAATCTCTGCGGACCAGGTCCGCAGGGCCAGGCTGGCGGTGGCCCGCAACGCACAGGACGTTGAGGACTGCCGACAGCTGCTCGACATGCTCGGGCTGGCGCCGGACGACGACGGACTGCCGCCAGTCCGCCATTAGTCCCGTTCACCAGTGGTTTTGTCACATAGGGCGGGTTGGGACACCCCGGTTTTGGTGCTTGGGGTGGTCGTGCCCTATGCTTCACGTGCTGCCAGCGGGAGAGCCGTTGGAGGCGCGGTCAGGTCGGTATTTGGCCGAAGTGGCTGGGCTCCCATCGTCTAGCGGCCTAGGACGCCGCCCTTTCAAGGCGGTAGCGCGGGTTCGAATCCCGTTGGGAGTACGTAGTAAGCAAGGCCCAGTGGCGCAGTTGGTTAGCGCGTCGCCCTGTCACGGCGAAGGTCGCGGGTTCGAGTCCCGTCTGGGTCGCCACAAGTGTTCGGCCGGCCGATTGTCCGGCCGGCCGCTTCTGGCCAGGTAGCTCAGTTGGTACGAGCGTCCGCCTGAAAAGCGGAAGGTCGACGGTTCGACCCCGTCCCTGGCCACCATCAATCCGTTGACCTTCTCGCAGGTCAGCGGATTTTTTCGTGAGCCGCTCACTGCACCGGGTCGGCTCACTCCGATATGGGCAGGCACTCGGCAAGCAGGTTGACCACGTCGCACCAGGCCCGCTGCGCGTGCAGCGGGTGGTAACCGACGCCGGGGAGCACGGTCTGGTCGGTCCGCGTCGGCGGGTGGTGGAAGGCGTGCAGGGCGCCGCCGTAGACCACCAGGCGCCAGTCGACGCCTGCGGCCTGCATCTGGGCTGCGAACGCGGCCCGTTGCGCAGGCGACACGATCGGGTCCTCCGACCCGACTCCGGCCCACACCGGGCAGCGAATGCGCGCCGCCGCGCCCGGGCGGCCCGTGGTCATCGCGTTGACCGTCCCGATCGCCCGCAGATCGACGCCGTCGCGCCCGAGTTCCAGTGCGATCGCGCCCCCGGCGCCGTAGCCGACGGCGGCGATCCGGTCGGGGTCGGTCCGCGACTCGGCGCGCAGCACGTCGAGTGCCGCGTGGCCGATGCCCCGCATCCGGCCGGGGTCGGCGAGCAGCGGCATCACGCGCCAACATCTCCTCGGGGTCGGTGAACCATTGCCCGCCGTGGAGGTCGAGGGCCAGCGCCACGTAGCCCAACTCGGCGAGGGCGTCGGCCCGGCGGCGCTGGAAGTCGTTCAGCCCCGTCCCCTCGGGCCCGACCAGGACAGCGGGACGGCGGTCGACGCCAGCGGGCAACGCGAGGTGCCCGATCATCGTCAGGCCGTCGGCCGGGTACTCGACCGTGCGCGTCGTGACCGTCGCCATGCGGCCCGACGGTAGTGATCGTCGAGCCCAACCGGGGCGGTGTTCACCGCCGGCACACAGCGCGGGTACCGAAGGCGTGCGGTGCGACGGTCGATCATGATCCGGAGTTGGGCTCGGCAACGGCTGCGATCCCGGCGCCGCACAGACGGGCGATCGGGCGGCGGACAGCGGGAGTTCCCGCCACCCGCGCCCGTACCAAGATCGATCACCAGGTTGATCTGGGATCGGTCGAGTTCTGCTCGCGGACGCGTTTGCCCTTGGTGCGCAACGGAAATATCCGATCATTCAGCGGTCGGTCTGCTGCGCACGCGGTCGCGGGCGTACCGCGACCCGTTGCGCGGGCACCGGAACGCACGTGCAGTCAGCCCTACCCGTGCACTGGGAACACAGCCACCGCGCACACTTGCCGCGAGCCGTGCGGATCTTCGACAGGTCCGACAGGTCGGGTAACGGGCTCATGTCACCACCACAGATTTCCGAAGGGGCCAACTTTTCGTCAGGTTTCAGTGTTGCCCGGGCCGGGTCAGGGAACATCCGTCATTCGCCGGATATCCACGGCCAGCAAGTCACGCTTCGGCCAGCCCGCCCAGCACGGACTTGGCCGACCGATGAAACCCTGTTGTCGGATCCGCGCCGGCCGTAGCACGATCACCCGATGGACGAGACCGCGGCGACCGGTCGGCCCCTGGCACTCGACCCGACCGCGGCGAGCGCGGATGCGGAACTGCCGGCGTTTCTGGCTCCGCCGGCGAATGCCCCGGTTTACCACGGGTTTCCTGTCATCGACGGGGTCGAGGTCGACGGGTGGCGGCTCGGGATGATCACCGATTTCCTCGCCATGCCGACCACCATCGGGGACGGCTACATCATCGCACCGGACGGCGGCCGGGCCGGGCTCGTCTGGACCGCCGAGCACGATGATGTTGTGGTGCACCAGGTTCTCGCTCCGGAGCCGGGGCGGTGGGGTGTCTGGGAGGTCGCCCTCCCGTTGCCGCTGACCAGCGTCGACGAGGCGCGGGCGTACCTCGCCGCGCTCGTTCCGCTGCTGCGACCGCACTGGGCGGCGTGGCGCGCGGCAGGTTAGCGGCTCCGGCGCCCGTGTGCGGGCGCCCGGAAAGGTGCCAGGCACCAGCCAGCTGCCCGGTCACCGATGAGTTCAGCCGACCGGCCGGCTCGGCTGGTCGAAGCGCAGCAGGACCAGGGCCTGGTCGTCGTGGCGTTTCGGGCGCGGCCAGCGCGCGCCGTCCGGGTCGTCGCGCTCGGCGGCGCGGACCGCCCGCAGTACCGCGCCGGGGCCGTCCTGCCGGGCCAGGGCGAGTGCCTCCGGCCAGTCGAACAGGCGATAGTCGTCCACCCCACAGGACACTCCGTCGCTGGCCAACATCGCTGACCGGATCGTGGCCAGCGGCCAGCTCGCGGTGCACGCGTGCGCCGCCGCGGCCGGATCCGCCTCGGCCACCCAGAAACCGCCCGGCACGTTGCGCAGCTTGCCGATCTCCGCCCCGGACGAACGCAGCGCGGCCACGTGTTCGGGGCCGTAACCCGCTCCGCCGCGCAGCCGCTGCCGGTAGGCGCTCGGCCGGGGCAGCCGGAGGTCGACCAGCCGGCTGTCGGCGAGCACCTCGTGTCCCGAATCGGTGAACACGACCACCGGCGAATCGGCCAGTACCAGCGCGTCCAGGGTGGTCTCGGTCCAGCGGATGATCGCGACCGTGCTGGCCGGGGAGTTGCCGGGGACCAACCCGTGCTCGGCGGCGACGGCCGTGATGGCCTCGGCGAGGACGACGGTCAGGTCACCCGTCGGTGTCTTGGACAGACCGCCGGCCAGGGCGGTGCTCAGCTGGTCGGCGTACCAGCCGCCGGTGCGCGCGCCGGGCCGCAGTGCGGTCGCGCCGTCCAACAGCACGACGGCGTTGGGCAGCACCACGACGCGGTCCTCGGTCGGGCGGTCCTGGCCGTCGATCCCCACGCCGGCGCGCTCGGCGACCTGTATTTCGGGCTCGTCCCCCACGCTGCCAAGGGTATTACTGGCCGGACGACGCGCTGGAGGTGTCCGGCGATGGTGCGGGCACCGCACTGGCCGGGCGCCACAGCAGCCGGGGCAGGAAGAGTTGGGCGAGTGGGCCGATGGCCACCGCGTAGAGCACCGTGCCGACGCCGACGGTGCCGCCGAGCAGCCAACCGGCGGCCAGCACGGTCAGCTCGATCAGGATGCGGACCAGTCGGATCGACCAGCCGGTCCGGGCGGACAGGCCGGTCATCAGACCATCGCGTGGGCCGGGGCCAAGCCTGGCACCGATGTAGCAGGCGGTGGCCACCCCGTTGAGCAGTACGCCGGCCACCAGCAGGCCAATTCGGGCCCACAGTGCGGTTGGCGGCGACACCAGCGCGAGTACCGCGTCGATGGACAGGGCCACCAGGAAGACGTTGGCCACCGTGCCGACGCCCGGTCGCTGGCGCAGTGGAATCCAGCCCAGCAGCACTATCGCGCCGACGATCGCGCTGACCACGCCGAAGTCGAGGTGCAAACGATTGCTCACACCCTGTTGCAGCACGTCCCACGGGTCGAGACCGAGCCGGGCGCGCACCAGCAGGGCGTCGCTGCCGCCGTAGAGCAGCAGGCCGAGGACCAGCTGGGGCAGCCGGCGGGTGGGTGCGACGGTCACCCGCACACCGGTCAGGGAGATCGCGGGTCGAGAGCTGGCCATGAGGCCAGTTTTAGTCAAATTGGCCTTTGTTTCGAGGTCCACTTCTGAATAATTGGACCCATGAGCCAGAGCTTGCTACCAAGTGGCCGCGTATCGGGTCGCCAACTGGCCGAGTTGCTGGGTGGCTGGCGGGAGCACGGCGCCCGACACGCCAGTGCTGATCTCGCCGCCGGCATCCAGCTGTTGGCCCGGGACGGCGGCCTGCCGATCGGCACCCGGCTGCCGGCCGAGCGCGAAATCGCCAACCACCTGGCGGTGAGCCGGACGGTGATCAGCGCGGCGCTCGACCTGCTCCGCGCGGACGGCGCCGTGGCCAGCCGGCGCGGCTCCGGCACCTGGATCACCCTGCGCGGCAGCACCCATCCGGCCGACACGGCGAGCCCGCCGGAGTTCGTCGATCTGGCCAGGGCGTCGCCGGAAGCGGTCCCCGAACTGGCCGCGGCGGCCCGGACGGCCGGCGCCCGGCTGGCCGAGCACCTGGGTGGCCACGGCTACCACGAACGAGGACTTCCGTTGCTGCGCGACAAGATCGCCCAGCGATACGCCGAGCGGGGGCTGCCGACCACGCCGGACCAGATCGTCATCACCAACGGCGGCCACCATGCGTTCGTACTGGTGCAGCGGATGCTCACCGGCCCGGGCGACCGAATCCTGGTCGACCAACCGACCTATCCCAACGCGCTGGACGCGATCCGGGCGAGCAACACGATGCCGATCGGTGTGCGACTGCGGCCGGACGGCTGGGATCACGAGGAGATCGAGGCGGCGCTACGCCAGTCCGCGCCGAAGCTCGCCTACCTGGTGGTCGACTTCCACAACCCGACCGGCCTGCGACTGGACGACGAGGGCCGTGATCGGCTGGCCGCGGCGCTGCGCCGCACCCGGACGCCGGCGGTGATCGACGAGACCCTGGTCGAACTCGACCTGGGCGGGGACCCGGCGGGCAGCCCGGCGCCGATGGCCGGGTTCGCCGAGGACCTGGTGATCACCGTCGGCTCGGCGAGCAAGTCGCACTGGGGTGGCCTGCGGCTGGGCTGGATTCGCGCCACGCCCGAGTTGGCCGACCGGATCGTGGCCAGTCGCTCGTCGATGGATCTCGGTGCGCCCGTCTTCGAACAGTTGGTGCTGGCCGAGTTGCTCACCGGTGCCGAGCCGATTCTCGTCCAGCGGCGCGCGGAGTTGGCTCGGCGGCGGGACATCGCGTTGGCCGCACTGACCGAGAAGTGTCCACAGTGGAGTTTCCGGCGGCCGGGCGGCGGCCTGTCCATCTGGTGCGAGTTGGACCAGCCGGTGAGCACCCGGCTCGCGATCGCCGGCCAGACGCACGGCCTGCGCATCGTGCCCGGTTCCCGGTTCGGCGTGCACGGCGGGCTGGAGCGCTGGCTGCGGGTGCCGTTCGGGTTGCCACCCAACGAACTCCGCGCCGCGATCACCCGGCTGGCCCGGCTCGCCGCGTCGATGCGAACGCCGGGCGGCGAGGTGGACGGCGGTCAGCCGCCGATCGCCTGAGCCGGTTATTTCGACCAGAAAAGGGAGGTGTCCCGGTGCCGTGGGGGCAACACGGCACCGGGACAAGGACCCGACCTGACCGGGCGCGGTTGGCAGGCCGGGAAGTCTGAGGGGTCGAGAAAACGCTGTCGAACGAGTGTTGAGCTACAAGTCGCGTCCGGGGGCGCAGGGCTGTTCACGGACAGACTTCGCCTGGGCGAAGCGGCCGGCGGTCAGTCAGGAGCGGTGGCGGGCAGACCCTGGGAGGTGTCGTTGGAGGTGACCGGACGCCAGGCCACCGTGCCGAGCGAGACCAACGACCCTGCGCCGGACTCCGTGGAGCGCGGTACCGCCGTGCCGCGGACCGTGCCCGGACCGTCGTGCCCCTGGGTGAACATCGGGGCCGGCGTGTTCGGGTCGGGTGCGGTCGGCCGCGGAGCGGGTAGCGGTGCGGACGGCCTTCTGCCCGATGGTGCTGAGGCGGGCGCCGGTGCGGTCGAGCGGGCCGGTGCCGCGCTGTGGTGCACGACGTGTGCGCTGCTCGCGAACCGGCCGGCGGGCCTGACGGGTTCCCGGCTCACGGGCAGTGTGGGGGTGGTGGAAACGGGAGTGGTGACCGCCGGAGTGGCGGTCGGGATGGTGGTCGGCGCGGCGGTTGTCGAACCCGTGGTCGGCGCGCTGACCGTGGTGCCGCCGGCCGAGCTGCCGCCGCCCAGCAGCGGCGGGAGCACCGAAGCAACAGGAGGGCTGGCCACCGGGTTGGTGACGGTGCCGACCACCGGCGCGGTCACCTGGTCGACCACTGACGCCACCGAGGTGACGGTGTGCACCGTGCCGGTCAGGGTGCTGTTCAGGTCCGACATCAGGCCGTTGACCAGGCCGGACAATGGATCGGCCGAGGAGGTGACGCTCGTCGGGGCGGTGCTGTTGGTGGTCGTGCCGGCAGCGGACGGGTCGACGATCGAGGTCTGCGCCGCCGAGGCCACCGCGGAGCCGAGTAGCCAGGCGGCTCCGGCGAAGCCGGCGGTGATCGCGAGCCGGAGGGCGTAGCGACGCAGGCGGTGCGACGCGCCGGGCACCGTGTCCGTGCTCGCCACGCCGATCACCGCCGTCCGCCCGTCAGAACACCCCACCACTGCGACCCCACATGTGTACCACTGCAAACGTCATCCGCACGTGCATACGACGCGGTATACCCAGAAGTACGAGAGCACGTCACCTGTCGCGGTCAAGTCGACACGATACGTCACGCTCATCAGAACGTGTGAATTACCGTTCCGAGTCGCGCGGATACTGAGCGTGAGCGGCACGGTGACACCATGCGCCTGGCCGAGCTCGCCGATCACCTGCGCCCCTATGCCGACGACCTGTTGCCGCACGACGAGGGCGGCCCGGACGAGTGTCTTGTCCGGGCCGGTGAACTGCTGGCCACCGCGGACTCGGCGGCCGAGGTGGCCGACCGGCTCGGCAGCCGGGTCGACCGGATGCGCGCCGAGCCCGCCGGCGACGTGGTCCGCCTCATCCTCCGGCCGCAGCTGCGGGAACACCCGGTCGACCTGGCCGCCGACCTGGCCGGCGGCCCGACAGTGCAGCCCAATCACGTGCACCTGGGCTGCGCGGAGCTGACCGGCACGCCCATCGAATTCGGCACCGGCGCACACCCGCGTCCGGCCGATCTGCCCCCGTCTCCGGCGACCGAGCTGTGGCAGCCGCCGGTGACGGTCGCCCTGTTGGACACCGGGCTCGACCCGCACCCGTGGTTCGCCGGCCGGCCGTGGCTGTCGGACTGGGGGCTCTCCCCCGAGGTGCTGCATCCGGGCCTGCCGGCGGAGGCGGACCGGCAGGCCGGGCACGGCACGTTCGTGGCCGGGGTGCTGCTGCGGCACGCACCGGGGGTGACCGTGCGCCACCACCGGACGCTGTCCTCGCTGGGCATCACCGACGACGCGACGGTCGCCGCCGGCATCGACCGGGTGCGCACGATGGCGGCGATCCGCCGGGAGCGGCTGGACCTGATGGTGCTGACCGCCGGCTGTTACACCGCGCACGACCAGTGCCCGCCGGTGCTGCGCCGGGCGATCGAACGGCTGGGCGAGACGATGTTGGTCGCCTCCGCAGGCAACAACGCGACCAGCCGACCGTTCTGGCCCGCGGCGCTGCCCGAGGTGGTCGGGGTCGCGGCGACCTCGGCCGACGGGCGGCTGGCCGACTTCTCCAACTTCGGCGACTGGGTGAACGCGAGCGCGCCCGGTGTCGAGGTGCGCAGCAGTTTCGTCCGGCTGGCCCGCGACGAGCACGGAATCGCGCCGGACACCGCGACCCGGGTGTACGGCGGGGCGAGTTGGAGCGGTACGTCGTTCGCGGCGCCGCGGATCGCCGCGCACCTGGCGCACCTGCTGCGGGTCGGGATGCCACCGAAAGCCGCTCGTGGCCAAGTTTGTCGCTCGATGGTGGGATAACCGCGGCAAGCGGGAGCCAGTTGATCAGTTCGCTCATCGGAGCCGGGACACCGACCGATCCGAAGGGGCGAACATGCCGGAACCGACAACCGCCGAACTGGTGCGCCGGGCGCGGGCGGACGACCAGGCGGCCTGGGCCGAGTTGGTCCACCGTTATGGCAGGGTGGTCTGGTCGGTGGCCAGAGCGTACGGCCTGAGCAGCACGGACGCCGCCGACGTGAGCCAGACGAGCTGGCTGAACCTGGCCCAGCGCCTGGACACGCTGCGTGCGCCCGAGCGGCTGGCCGGCTGGCTGGCCACCACCGCCCGGCACGAATCGTTGCGCGTGCTGGCCGCCCGGCGGCGGGAGACCCCGCTGGCCTGGCTCGATTTTTACCCGGTCGAGGACGAACACCTGCCCGAGCACGCGGTGCTGGCCGCGGACACGGACGGGGCACTCTGGCGCACCCTCGCCGAACTGCCCGAACGCTGCCGGACGTTGCTGCGGCTGATCGCCTACGCCCCCGAACTCACCTACGCCCAGGCGGCCAGCGCGCTGGGCATCCAACTCGGCAGCGTCGGCAACACCCGGGGTCGCTGCCTCGCCGAACTGCGCCGCCGGTTGTCCGGGGCCGGCGTGCTGGACGGGGCGAGCCGATGACCGACCCGGCCCTGCTTTCCGAGCTGGCAAGCGTTTTCGACCAGATGGACCCGGTTCCGGTAACCGTGCTGGCAGCCGCGGAGGTCGCCCGCCGGGCACGTCCGGCTCGGCCGGTCCGGCTGCTGGCGCAGCTGCGCGGCACCCCGGCGGTGCGCGGTGCCGGGCTGCTGACCTTCGCCGGCCCGGACGACACCGTCGCGCTGGAGGTGGCCGCGGCCGGCCGTGACACCGTTCGGGTGATCGGCGTGGCGCCCTCGGCGGACCGGTTGGTGGTCCGCTGGCCGACTGGTGAGCGCTGGCTGCCGGTGGACGAGCTGGGTCGGTTCGCCGGGGCGGGCGTGCCGCGCGGGCCACTCTGCCTGGTGGTGCACCGACGCGATCGGGTCGCGCTGACCCCGTGGTTTCTCGGGTGACCGAAAACATTGTCGCTGGTCATCGGGCTGTCCTCGGTCGGATCGAGCGCGGGGAGAGCGGTCTGGTGGGCGGCGAGACCCGGCGACTGCTCCGGATGGCGGGCGCCCGCGGATCGGTGTCGCTGGTCGCCCAACTGCGGTTGACGCTGGCCTGGATCGAGCTGGAACGAGGTCGTCCGGCGGCCGCGCTGCGCCAGTTGACCACCGCCGAGCCTCACCTGATCGGGGCTGACGCGGCGCGGGCGCGCTGCCTGCGTGGACTGCACCTGCACGCCACCGGTGCACACGAACGAGCGCACGCCGAACTGACCGCGGCCGGCCGCGACCTGCGTCGACAGGTGGATCGCCACTGGCTGGGCAACACGTTGGTGGCCCGGGGCTCCGCCGGCGGATATCTGTTGCGGCTGGCCGAGGCGGATGCCGACTACGCGGCCGCCGCCGACCTGTTCGCCGAGCTCGGCAAGCCCGCTCGGGCCGCCGCATGCCTGCACAACCGGGGCTTCGTTGCGGTGTTGGCCGGGAACATTCCGTTGGCACTACGGCATTTCACCGACGCGGTCGACCAGGGCCTCGCTGTCGCCCGGCATCCGGAGGCATTGGTCGACCGGGCGCAGGCCCTGCTCGCGGCCGGCCTGGCCGAATCGGCCCGACCGGTGCTGACGACGGCGGCCGAACTGCTCACGAAGGCCGGCCGTGGGCGGAAGCTCGCGGAGGCACTGCTCACCCTGGCGCAGTGCGCGCTACAGGCCGGCGCCCCCGAGTTGGCGGGCGATGCGGCCGGGCGGGCGGCCGTTCTGTTCGGGCGGGGGCGGCCGAGTTGGGGCTCGGCGGCACGGGCGTTGGCGCTGACCGCGTCACTCGTTCGGGGCGGCGAGGTCGTGCCGGCGGTGGTGCGGCGGGTGGCCGGGCAGGCCGACCAGCACGGTTGGTGGCTGGCAGCGGCCGAGCTGCGGCTGACCGCGGCCCGCTCCGCCGGTCCGCGATCCGCCACCGGCTGGTTGCGGCAGGTGGCCGTGGTCCGGCGGCGGGGTCCGGTTCCGTTGCGGGTGCTGGGTTGGCTGGCGGCGGCACGGTTGGCTCAGTCGCGGGGCGATCGACGGGCGGCGACGGCGGCCTGCCGGGCCGGACTGCGGTTGGTCGCGGAGTACACGGCCGCGGTGGGGGCGTGGGAGTTGCAGGCCGGGGTGTCCGGGTTGGCGTGCGAACTCGCCGAGCTGGGTCTGGCCGCGGCGTTGGCCGGGGGCCGGCCGCGCGCGGTGTTGCGCTGGGCGGACCGGTGCCGGGCGGCCACGTTGCGGCGTCCCGCGGTGCTGCCGCCCGACGACGCCGAACTCGCCGCCCGGCTGGTGTCGCTGCGGGCGGCGGTGACCGGCGCGCGGCCCCGGCAGCGCCGGATCGCCGCGCTGGAGGACCGGGTCCGCACGGCCACCTGGGTGCACGCCGGCCGGCGTCGGTCGGATCCGAGCTGGCGGATCGACGAGCTGGTCGACTCGCTCGGCTCGTCCGCGCTGTTCAGCGTGTTCGTCCACAGTGGATCATTTTGGGCGATTTCGGTGAGCGGCGGCGCTTTTCGACGGCACGAACTTGGCTCCACAGGTGCGGTCGCGGCGGCGCTGCGGTCGTGGCGGGTGGCGCTGCGAATGGGCGAACGGGGGGCGCGGGCGGCTGCCGGGTCCGCGGCGGAGTTGGACGGGTTGTTGTTCGGCGCGGTTCGGCAATTGGGTGACCGGCCGCTGGTGGTGGTGCCGACGGACGTGTTGCACGGGGTGCCGTGGGGTGGGCTGCCGTCGTGCGTGGGGCGGGCGGTGACGGTGGCGCCGTCGGTGAGTTGCTGGCTGCGGACGCGGACGGCGGACGGGCCGCGCGGGAGTGGGTCGGTGTGGATCGCCGGGCCGGGGCTGGACCATGCGGAGCGGGAGGTGCGGTCGTTGCGCCGGGCGCACCGGGGGCGGCTGCTCGTCGGTCAGCAGTCCACAGTGGATCGTGCACTGGCGGCGATGGACGGCGCGGACACCGTGCACGTCGCGGCGCACGGGCGGTTCCGGGAGGACGCGCCGCTGTTCTCGCAGTTGGATCTGGCGGACGGGCCGCTCTACGGCTATGACCTGGGCCGGCTACGGACCGCGCCGCGGCGGATCGTGCTGGCCGCGTGCGACGCCGGGCGGTCGGCGGTCCGGCCGGGCGACGAGGTGATCGGGCTGGCCACGGCGTTGCTGCGGGGCGGCAGTTCGACGGTGGTGGCCAGCGTGCTGCCGGTGCCGGACGAGGCGGCGGTCGCGCTGATGTCCGCTCTGCACAAGGGTTTACGCGCGGGGATCGGGCCGGCCGAGGCACTGGCCACCGCCCAGGCGCGGCACGGCGATCTCGGGTTCATCTGCCTTGGCGCCGGATGAGGAGTGGGCCGCCGGTGGGGGATCGGATTGCCGAAAGTCGCCGGCCGACAGGCGGGATTCGACGTTCGTGAAAATCATTCACCGGACCACGCAGCCCCCACCACTCCCTGGGGGGACGGCCCCTGGCCAGTCTAGCTGCACGAATGGGTGGTGCGGGGGTTTGACGGGGGCTGCTGTGGACAACTCGCCGGTTGTGGACAACTGGGGCGGCAGGCTTGGGCAACGGGCCGGTCAGGCGCGGAGTTTGCCCAACCGCAGGATCGCTTCGTCCAGCACCTCGTCCCGTTTGCAGAAGGCGAATCGGACCAGGTGGCGCCACGGCTCCGGGTCGTCGACGAAGACCTGGACCGGCACCGCGGCGACGCCGATCCGGTCCGGCAGGGCCCAGCACAGCTCCGCGCCGTCGGTGAAACCGAGCGGGCGCACGTCGGCGCAGACGAAGTACGTGCCCTGGGTGGGACGGACGGCGAAACCGGCCGCCGACAACCCGGCCGACAGGCGGTCTCGCTTGTCCTGCAAGGACGACCGCAGCGAAGCCACCCAGTCCAGCTCATGCCGCAACGCGTGCGCGACCGCGGGCTGGAACGGGGCACCGCCGACAAACGTGAGGAACTGCTTCGTCGCCCGCACCGCCGCGATCAGCTCCGCCGGACCGCAGGCCCAGCCGATCTTCCAGCCGGTGCAGTTGAACGTCTTGCCGGCACTCGAAATCGTCACCGTGCGCTCGGCCATGCCCGGCAACGTCACCAACGGGATGTGCGGCACCCCGTCGTAGCTCAGGTGCTCGTAGACCTCGTCGGTGATCGCGATCAGGTCGTGTTCCACGCAGACCGCCGCCACGGCAGCCAACTCGTCCCGGGTGAAGACCGTGCCGGTCGGGTTGTGCGGGGAGTTGAGCAGGATCGCCCGGGTCCGCGGGCCGACAGCGGCGCGGAGGGCATCGAGATCAAGGGCGAAGCGGCCGTCGGGGGCCTCACGCAGGCCGACCACCCGGCGGGTCGCGCCGGACAGGGCGACCGCGGCGGCGTACGAGTCGTAGTAGGGCTCGATCACGACGACCTCGTCGCCCGGCTCGACCAACGCCAGTAGGGCGGCGGTGATCGCTTCCGTCGCCCCCACCGTGATCAGGATCTCGCGGTCGGGGTCGTACTCGGTGCCGTAGCGGGTGCGGTGCTCGGCGACGGCGGCGCGCAGCTCGGCGGTGCCGGGGCCGGGCGGGTACTGGTTCACCCCGCCGGTGATGGCGTCCCGGGCGGCGGCGAGCATGCCGGCCGGGCCGTCGGTGTCCGGGAAGCCCTGGCCCAGGTTGACCGCACCGGTGCGCTGCGCCAGCGCGGTCATCTCGGCGAAGATCGTCGACCCGAACGGCCGCATTCTGGGCACCAGAGCTGGCTCACGCACGCCGCTGACCCTGTCACATCCCCCGCGACCCCCGCTCAGGCGGTAAGAATGAGGAGGTGGAACCCCTCACACCGGCTCAGCTGGTCAAGCGGCGCGAGCTGCGCAGGATGAAGGCGATCGCGGTCGCCTTCCTGCTCATCGCCGCCGCGGTCTACGTCGCGACCACGATCGCCGGTGGGCACGGTTGGCTGGGCTATCTCAAGGCGATGGCCGAGGCCAGCATGGTCGGCGCGATCGCCGACTGGTTCGCGGTGACCGCGCTGTTCCGCAGGCCGCTGGGCCTGCCGATCCCGCACACCGCGATCATTCCCAGCCGCAAGGATGCCCTCGGCAGCAGTCTCGGTGACTTCGTCGGCACCAACTTCCTGTCCGAGCAGGTGGTCCGGGACCGGCTGCGCCGGGTCGGCATCGCCCACCGGCTGGGTGGCTGGCTGGCCCAGCCGGACAACGCCGAGCGGGTCACCTCCGAGCTGGCCAACGTGGTCCGCGGCGCGGTCACCGTGTTGCGCGACGACGAGGTGCAGGCCGTCATCGAGCAACTGGTCGTGACGCGGGTGCTGGCCCATCCGTGGGGTCCGCCGCTGGGCAAGCTGCTCTCCGGCATCCTCAACGACGGCGTGCACCACAAACTTGTCGACCTGCTCTGCGACCGCAGCTACGACTGGGTGCGGGACAACCACTCGGTGGTCGTCCGGGTGGTCGCCGAGCGCTCGCCGAACTGGGCGCCCCGGTTCGTCGACGGGCTGGTCGCCGACAAGCTCTACACCGAGGTGCTCGCGTTCGCCTGGGCGGTGAAGACCGACGTGAACCACCCGATGCGGCAGGCCATCGACCGCTTCCTGCTGGAGTTCGCCGCCGACCTGCAGACCGACCCGACCACGATGGAACGCGCCGAGCAGGTCAAGCAGCAGGTGCTCGCCCACCCCGACGTGCGCAACGTGATCGGCTCGGCCTGGGGCACCGCCAAGAAGATGCTGCTGGAGTCCGCCGAGGACCCCTCCAGTGACCTGCGCAGGCGCGTCCGCGACGGGCTCGCCTCACTCGGCGGCCGGCTGGTCGGTGACGACGGGATGAGCGAGAAGGTCGACACCTGGGTGGAGAACGCGGCCGGCTACGTGGTCGCCAACTACCGGGACGAGATCACCACCCTGATCACCGACACGGTGGCCCGCTGGGACGCGCAGGAGACCTCCCGCAAGATCGAACTACAGGTCGGCCGCGACCTGCAGTTCATCCGGATCAACGGCACCGTGGTCGGCGCGCTCGCCGGGCTGGTCATCTACTCGATCTCGCAGCTGTTCTGAGCCCGGGAAGGCGGCGGGCGGTTCGCGTGTTGCAGTGAACGTGAGCCCTCTGTCGTCCCCCGTGCCCCTGTCCGTGCTCGACCTCGCCCCGGTGTCGTCCGGGTCGACCACCCGTCAGGCGTTGCGCAACACGATCGCGCTGGCCCAGCACGCCGAAGCGCTGGGCTACCACCGGTACTGGCTGGCCGAGCACCACAACATGCCGGGCATCGCCAGCAGCTCGCCGGCCGTGCTGATCGGGCAGGTCGCCGCGGCCACCTCGACGCTGCGGGTCGGCTCCGGCGGGGTGATGCTGCCCAACCATCCGCCGCTGGTGGTCGCCGAGCAGTTCGGCATGTTGACCGCGCTCTACCCGGAGCGGATCGACCTGGGACTGGGCCGCGCGCCCGGCACCGACCCGCGGACCGCGGCCGCACTGCGCCGCAGCGCCGCGCCGCTGTCGGCCGACGACTTCCCGCAGCAGCTCGGCGAGCTGATCAACTACTTCATCGAGGACCCGGCCGCCTACGGCAACGGGCAGCTGCACGCGGTGCCCGCGGCCGGCAACCAGCCGACCATCTGGCTGCTGGGTTCCAGTGACTACAGCGCCCGGCTGGCCGGCATGTTGGGCATGCCGTTCGCCTTCGCGCACCACTTCAGCTCGGCCAACACGCTGCCGGCGGCCCGCGCCTACCGGGACAACTTCTCCCCGTCGGCCGCGCTGGACGAGCCCTATCTGATGATCGCCGCCTCGGTGCTGGCCGCCGAGGACGACGAGCGGGCGCGATATCTGGCCGCGCCGGGCGGATTGTCCTTCCTCCGGTTGCGCCAGGGCCGGCCGGGGCCGGTGCCCAGCCCGGAGGAGACCGCTGCCTACGAGTACACCGACATCGAACGGCTGATCATCGAGGACCGGATGTCCGGCCAGATCATCGGCGGCCCGGAGACCGTGCGCCGTGGGGTGTCCGAGCTGCTCGCCGCGACCGGCGCGAGCGAGCTGATGGTGACCACCCAGGCGCACGACCCGGCGGACCGGCTGCGCTCCTACGAGCTGCTCGCCGGGCTGTGGCCGAACCGGTCGACAGGTGAGTCGACCGACCAGCAGCCCGGCGAGGCCGAGGTCACTCCTGCTCGTAGCTGACCGAGAAGCCACCGCTGCTGTTGATCGCGCTGGTGTGGTCCTCGTAGCCGGCGCTGCTGCTGGCGTCCAGCAGGACCGGGCTGAAGCTGGTCAGCGACTTGTTGTTGATCGTCACGCCGGTGAAGGTGACCTTGCCGAAGTTCGGGTAGTCGGCGGTCGGCGACTCCAGGATGATCTCCGCCGAACCGTTGGAACCCCGGTAGGTCTTGGTGGTGGTCTTCGTCCAGCCCTTGGTGTTGTCGGTCTCCACCAGCGTGTACGAGGTGCCGCTGCGGGTCACCTTGGCGGTGATGGAGTCACCGGCGCTGACCGTGTTGCTGTAGTAGACCGGGTTGGCCGGGTACATCTCGTACCAGGCCGAATCCACCGCGCGGCCGCTGGAGCAGTCGGTCTGCACGCCGGTCTGCTCGACCGAGCTGGTGCCGTAGCCGTCGATGCCGACCCACGGCGCGTACAGGTCGTTGCTGGAGTTGCAGGTGGCCGAGGGCTGCGTCCAGGTCGCGCCTACCTCGGTGAAGCCCGACCCGGTGACCGCGACACCGGACCAGTTCTCCCCGTTCTGGTTGAAGCTGCCGCGCTGGCCGCTGACCTGCGCGGCGACGCTGCCGATGTGGGCCGGGGAACCGTGGAAGGCCGCGAACGCGGCCGGGGCACTGTTGGCGGCGGGAGCGGCGGCCGGCGCGGCCACCAGGCCGACGACCAGTGCCGCACCACCGAGCACGGCGGAGACGAGAGCTGCGGATCGCACTGAGGCAACCTCCTCGAACACGGCGGGTGAGCCGCCGACTGCAGGGTGTCCCCACCGTGCTCCGAGGTCGGTCCGCGCGGCAGCCCCCGGAGGTCGTTAACACTTGACCTGCGGAGATGCCTCTGTTAACGCGGTATGTCCGGCCGGTCACGCTGTCCTTTGTGGACTTCCAGCGGGCCGGCCGGACATCGCCGGTGGTTATTCCTGCTCGTAGCTGACCGAGAAGCTGCCGCCGGAGAGCGCGCCGGTGTGGTCCTCGTAGCCGTTGCTGTTGCTCGCGTCCAGCGCGACCGGGGCGGCCGAGTCAGCGGACTGGCCGTTGATCTCGAAGCTGCTGAACGACAGCGAACCGAAGTTCGGGTACGCCGCGCTCGGCGACTCCAGGATGGCCTCGGCGGACGCGTTCGCGCCGTTGTAGGAGGCGCTCTTCGTCTCGGTCCAGCCCTTGGTGCTGTCGGTGATGGTGAGCGTGTAGTTGCCGCCGCCGTCGGTGGTCACCGAGCCGCTGAACGCGTCACCGGCCGACACCGGGTCGTTGTAGTACACCGGGTTGTCCGGGTACATCTCGTACCACGCCTGGTCCACCGGCGAACCCGAGGAACAGTCCACCGCGACGCCGGTCTGCTCGACCGACTGGCTGCCGTAGCCGTCCAGGCCCACCCAGGGCGCGAACAGGTCGTTGCTGGAGTTGCAGGTCACGTTCGGGATGGTCCAGTTCGCGCTGACCGAGCTGAACCCGGAACCGGTGGCCACGTAGCCCGACCAGTTGCCGCCGTCCTGGTTGAAATTGCCGCCGACCTGCGGATGATGCGCCGACGTGGCGTGCTGTGGATCGAAACCGGCCGGCGAATGAGTGGGGGTGGCGGCGGCCGGCATGGCCACCAGGCCGACGGCCAGGGCCGCACCGCCCAGCGCTGTCGCCACTGCAGCAGGGACTCGCACGTGCGCTCATCTCCTCGGGAACGCGGCGGGGATACCGCCGTTGGCAGGGTGTTTTCACCGTGCCTCGTCCGACCCGTGGAGCGGAACCGTCGCACGTGGTTAACAGTTGACCTGACCACCGCTCGATCGGTTGACCGGAACCGTTGACCAGCAAGTGATCTGTTGTGGACGGACCGAGAAACTGGCTCTCCGACACGTTTTCCCAGGTGGAGACGACTGTGGTCCATCCCACACGGACGATGGCCCGGACCCCGAACGACCACCCGCGGCCGAACACCGGAAACGTTCACCGTGAAGCGGTGAACACGGCCCTGACCTGGTCATGCTTGAACCTCACCGGATCGGGGTACGTGGGTGGGCATGAACGACCAGGAAACGGGTACCCCGGAACCGGACCTGTCAACCGTGCGCCGGGCGGTTGCCGCGTCGGCCATGGGCAACTGCATCGAGTGGTTCGACTTCGGTGTGTACAGCGCAGGCGCGATCACCGCGACGATCGGCCGGGTCTTCTTCCCGACACACAGTTCCTCGGCGGCCGTGCTCGCCTCGTTCGCCGTGCTGGCCGGCGCGTTCGTGGTGCGGCCCTTCGGCGGGCTGGTGTTCGGCCCGCTCGGCGACAAGTACGGCCGGCAGCGCGTGCTGGCCACCACGATCATCCTGATGTCCGCCTCGACCTTCGTCATCGGCGTGCTGCCCACCTACACCACGATCGGCGTGTTCGCGCCGATCCTGTTGGTACTGGCCAGAATGGTGCAGGGATTCTCCACCGGCGGCGAGTACGGCGGCGCGGCCACCTTCATGTGCGAGTACGCGCCGGACGGCAAACGTGGCTTCTTCGGCAGTTGGCTGGAGTTCGGCACCCTGTCGGGCTTCGTGCTCGGCTCAGGTCTGGTGCTGATCATCGACGCGGCGGTGTCGCAGTCCGCAATGGACAGTTGGGGTTGGCGCATCCCCTTCCTGGTCGCGCTTCCGCTCGGTCTGGTCGGTCTGTACCTGCGGACCAAGCTGGAGGACACCCCGGCGTTCACCGCGATGTCCAAGTCCGGCAACGTGGCCAAGTCGCCGCTGAAGGAGACGATCCTCGGCAACTGGCGGATGATCCTCAACCTGATCGGCATCGTGTTCCTGCTCAACGTCGCCGACTACACCGTACTGACGTTCATGCCCACCTTCATGAACACCGACCTGCACATCGCCAACAACACCGCGCAGATCATCACCATCTCGGTGGAGATCGTGATGATGGTGGTGATCACGTTCATCGGCCGACTGTCCGACCGGGTCGGCCGAAAACCCATCCTGCTCACCGCGGCCATCGGCTACGCCGTGCTCGGCTATCCGGCCATCGCGCTGATGATCGCCGGCGGCACGGTCCGGCTGGTCATCGGGTTCGCCATCCTGGGCGCACTGCTGGTGCTCATCCTGGCGGTGATCGGGTCGACCTTCCCGGCGATGTTCCCCACGAGGGTGCGCTACGGCTCCTTCGCGATCGGCTACAACGTGTCCACCTCGGCGTTCGGTGGTACCGCGCCGTTCGTGATCACCGCGCTGATCACCGCGACCGGCACCAACCTGATCCCGGCGTTCTACCTGATCCTGGCCGGACTGGTGGGCATCGTGCCGATCCTGCTCATCCCGGAGACGGCCCACGTGTCGCTGCGCGGACTGTCCCCGACGGTCACCCCGGGCCTGGGCAGGTCACGCCTGCGCACCGCGGCCGCCATCAAGTAAGGACAGTCACCTGTCCGACTCACCGCCCGACCATCCCGGCTATGGTCGGGCGGTGAGTGTCACGTCGACTGCCTGGCCCCCGGTGCCGACCGAACCCGGGGTCCGGCACCCCGAAGCCCCCGCGCCCGGCACACCGCTGGGCTCGCACTACACGCGCTGCTTCGGCTGCGGTCCGGAAGTGCCCGGCGGTCTGCGCCTGGAGTCGACGGCCGGTGAGGGGCTGACCGTGCACGCCCGGTTCACCGTCAGCGCAGGCCACCAGGGCGCGCCCGGCCTGGCCCACGGTGGCCTGCTCAGCGCCGCCTTCGACGAGGCACTGGGCGCACTGGCCGCGCTGGTGCGGCTGCCTGCGGTCACCGGGCGGCTGGAAACCGACTTCCGCCGGCCGGTGCCGGTCGGGTCCACCCTGCACATCACCGCGACGGTGGACGGGATCGCCGGCCGGAAGATCTACCAGAGCGCGGTGGGCCGGCTGGACGACCCGGCGGGACCGGTGGCTGTCCGGGCCCGCGCCCTGTTCGTCGTGGTGGGCATGGAGCACTTCTCCGCGCACGCCAAGCCCGAGGAGATGGCTGAGGTGTTCAGCCAGCAGACCGGCTACCACGACGCCGACTTCGAGATCAATCCATGACCGGACCGGTGGCCGGGGTCAGACCGGCCGCCGTGGCCGACGCCGACGCGATCGGCGAGATCCATGTCGCCTCCTGGCAGGCCGCCTATGCCGGCCTGCTGCCCGCGGAGTTCCTGCGCGGCCTGTCGGTGGCCGACCGGCAGCAGTACTGGGCGCGCCGGCTGGCCGAACCGCGCCCCGGGCACGTGCTCGTCGTGCTCGACGGGCCGGAGGTGGCCGGGTTCACCGACGTCGGCCCCAGCCGGGACGAGGGCGCCGACGCACACACCGGTGAGCTCAACGCGATCTACCTGCACCCCGAGCGGTGGCGGCGCGGGCTCGGCCGGCAGCTGCACGAGCACGCGCTGGCCGAACTGGCCGCCGACGGGTACACCACCGCGACCCTCTGGGTGCTGCACGGCAACCACCAGGCCCGCCGGTTCTACCAGCGGGCCGGCTGGATCGACGAGGGACTCAGCAAAGAGGCGTTGATGCGCAACGGCACGATCCGCGCCGAGGAGGTTCGCTACCGGATCACGTTGCCCTCGAAGTCGTAGCGCTCGCCGTACTTCGCCACCACCCGGCGGATGCCGCCGGTCGGGTAGAGCCGGGTCGGCTCCAGCGTGTGGATCGGGAAGACCGCCTTCGGCGCGATCTGCTGCACCATCGTGTGCAGGTCGTCCGGGCTGGCGTGCCCCCAGCAGCCGATCCGGCGCAGCTCCACGCCGAAGTGCGCGAGCCAGTCGGTGAACACCGGCCAGCGCGGGTCGAACTCGCCCAGCGGCTCGCCGTTGGCGTGCACGTACACGTCCCCGGCGCGCAGCGGCAGGTCCAGCAGATCGGGCAGCGCGGCCACGTCCGGCGCCACCACGAACGCGGCCGGGTCGGCGTGCACCTCGGCCAACTCGACTCCCTCGGCCCCGGCGCCCGCCCAGGTCAGCGCGTCCGGCACGCCCATCCGGCGGAGGAAGGCCGCGGTCGCCGCCGGCCAGACCACCCGCCGCCCGGCGCCGGCCGCCGCCTTGACGAACTCGACCACCCGCTCCACGTCCCGCGGATACAGCGACAGCAGCACCAGCCCGGACGCCGACGCCAGAATGTCCACAAAGGACTCCAGTACGTCGGCCTCGACCCGGAACGACCCGTCGGGCACCGGGAAGGACAGCGTGGTCCCCTCCACCACCAGCACGTCCACCCCGGCTGCCCGGCGGGCGAAGGCCCAGCTGCGCTCGGGATGCCGGCCGTGGTTGCGGATGTCGCCGGAGTAGGCGAGGCTGCCGGCCGGCGTGTGCACCAGGTAGCCACTCGCGCCGGGTACGTCGTGGTCGACCGGCACGCACTCCACGGTGATGTCGCCGACCGTGACGACCTGGCCGTCGGTCAGCCGCCGCCAGTCCGGGTCGCCACCGGGCAGCCCGGCGCCGGTCCCGGTGAGCGCGGTGAGCAGGTCGACCGCGTCGGTGTGCGCGTACACCGGGATCTCCGGCCGGACAAAGCCGGCCAGGCCGACATGGTCGATGTGCGGGTGGCTGACGAACACCGCGGTGTCCTGCGCCCGGCCGACCGGGTCGGCGAGCGGGTCACCCGGCAGCAGCGCGGCCGGGTCGAACAGGCCGGGGATGTGCGGCGCACCGCCGACCCGCAGCCAGTCGGCCAGCTCGTGCCCGGGGCGCTCGCGCACCGGCGGCCGGAACAGGTTGGCCTCACTGGGAATGTCCAGCCCGATGTCCAGCAACACCCGGTGTGCGCCGGACCGGATCAGGATCTTGCTCGACCCGATCACGCCGAGCCCACCCCAGAACTCGATGCTCGCCACCGTTTTCCCTTTCCTCAGCACAGGTCTAGCCGGCGAAACCAGCCAGGTCGCTCGCCCAGCCGAGGATGGCCGGCAGGATGCCTTCCATCGTCGCCGCCACCACATCGGCGGGACCGTCGGCTCGGCCGAACCGGTCAATGTATCCGGTGGCCGCGCCGAACTCGCGGGCCGGGGCGATGTCGTTGGGCCAGTGGTCGCCGACGCTGAACACCCGGCGCGGTTGGCCGACCGCGTCGATCCGCTCGACCAGACCGGCCAGCAGCGCGGGCAGCCCGGCCGGCTTGCCGGTGCTCGACACCACCTCGTCGAACACGT
The DNA here is from genome assembly GCA_036268615.1 of Pseudonocardiaceae bacterium. Lineage (GTDB taxonomy): Bacteria > Actinomycetota > Actinomycetes > Mycobacteriales > Pseudonocardiaceae > DATATV01. Next base: position 28,221 of record DATATV010000157.1, on the reverse strand, counting down.
CGGCCGCGCCCAGCCGGGTGAGCAGTTCGGGCAGGCCGACCGCCGGGCTGTTGGTGGCCAGCACCAGTCGGGTGGTGGCGCGCAGCCCGGCCAGCGCGGACAACAGCCCCGGCGGCACCTCGATGGCGCACTCCGGTGTGGCCAGCGCGCGCCGGCTGCCCAGGAACGCCTCGTCCAGCGCGGCCGGGCCGACGCCGAACCGCGCGCCGGCCAGCGTCGCCACCGCCTCCCAGCCGTCCGTCGCGGCCCGCAGCTCCGGCTCGCTCACCGCCGCCACGCCGCCACCGAGAAACTTGTCCACAGTGGACAGGAATTCGGTGCCGTCGGCGCCGGGCAGGCCGGCGGCGACGAGTTCGGCGTAGGCGCGCACCGGGCCGTCGCCCCGGTAGAGCGTGCCGTCCAGGTCGACCAGCAGGGCCTGCCGTCGCGGGTCAGCCACGCACGCCGCCGGCCGTCGAGAACGCCCCGGTGATGAAGTACCGCTGTAGCAACAGGAACAACACGAGCACCGGCAACGTGGTGAAGGTGACCGCGGCACACAGGCCGGGGTAGTCGTTGCCGCTGGAGGAGCCGAACAGGAAGTTGTACAGCCCGACCTCGATCGGCCGCACCGACGTGTTCGTCGGCGCCATCACCGAGGGCCACAGGAACGCGTTCCAGGACGCCATGAACGTGTTCAGCGCGATGATGATCAGCGCCGGCCGGACCAGCGGCATACCCACCGACCACAGGATGCGCAACCGGCCCGCGCCGTCCAACTCGGCCGCCTCGAACAGTTCCGGCGGCAGGCCGAGGAAGAACTGGCGGACCAGGAAGATGCCGAACACGCTGGCGCCCCAAGGCACGATCTGGATCCAGTAGGTGTCCACCCAGTGGATGTCCGAGGCGATCTGGTAGTCCGGGATCAGCAGCACGACCTGCGGGATCATCAGCACCGAGAGCACCAGACCGAACAGCGCGGTCCGGCCGCGGAAGCGCATCACCCCGAAGGCGAACCCGGCCAACAGCGAGGTGAACAGGCACAGCGCGACCGTGCACACCGCGATGAACACGGTGTTCAGGAAGTAGCGCCCCCAAGACGCCGCTGCCCAGGCCCGTGCATAGTTCGCGAAGTACAGGTGCGGCAGGAACGAGGGCGGATCGCTGACCATCGAGCTGGTCGGGTTCAACGAGGTGACCAGCACCCAGTAGAACGGCAGCACGAACAGCGCGCCGACCAGGACGGCCAGCGCGATCCACCAGGCCCTGCGATACCGGCCGGCCCGGCGGCGCCCACCCCCTGGGCGCCGCCGGGAACCGGTGAGTGGCACCACCGTCACTGCGCGGCCTTCTGGTCGGCCACCGCGTTGGTCTGCGCCTTGTTCAGTGCGTCGGTCGGGGTCACGTTGTTCTCCAGCACGTCGGTCAGCGCCGTGCCCAGCTCGCCCTGGCTCTTGTCCGCCCACGGCACCGCCGCCGTGCCCGACGCCGTCCTCAGCGCGCCGGCCGCCACTGTCATCCACGGGTTCTTCGAGGTGAACGCGGTCATCAGCGGCAGCGCGGCCGGCGTCACCGGCAGGTAGCCGGTGTTGCTGGCCCAGTACGCCTGGGACTGCGCGGTCGTCAGGAACTGCATGAACTTCCAGGCAGCGGCCTTCTGCGCGTCGGTGGCCGAGGAGAAGATGACCACGTTGGTGCCGTTCATCTGGTTGGCCGGACCGGCCGGACCGGCGGGCAGGTTCTCGGTGCCCAGGGTGAACTTGTTGCCCACGGTCTGCTGCTCGTAGCTGTAGCCGGCCACCGAGGACAGGTCGAACAGGCCTTTCTGCGCGCCCAGCGCGGCCTCACCGGGGTAGCTCTTGCCGGTCGCCAGCGCGCCGGACTTCTTCAGGTCGGCGAGGTACTGCATGGCCTTGATCGCGGCCGGGCTGTTGAACTCCGGGTTGCCGTCGGCGTCGTAGACCGGGGTGCCGAACGCCTGGGCGAGGATCTCCAGCCAGACCATGCCGCCGGTGGCGCCCGCGGTCGGGCCGCCCGGGTCGATGGTGATGCCGGTGACGCCGTTCTTGGAGACCGCCTTGGCCACCGTGGCGAACTGGTCCCAGGTGGTCGGCGCGGTCTGGCCGGCCTGCTGGAGCATGTTCTGGTTGTAGAAGTTGACGTAGAGGCTCTTGTTGAACGGCCACATGTAGTAGTGGTTGTCGCAGAGCTTCTGGTCGTTGGCCACGCCGGTGTACAAACCCGACAGCGGGCTGGGCTGCGTCTGGTTGAGGTAGGAGTCCAACTGGTCGATCACGCCGCTGTTGGCGTAGTCGGCGGCCCAGCCCTCGTACACCTGGCCGATGGTGGGCGCCTTCTTCGCCGAGACGGCGTCCCGTTCGTTCTGCTCCAGCGTGGTGTAGTCCGGCGATTCCTGGAGCTGCACGGTGATGTTCGGGTTGGCCGCCTCGAACTCGGACACGAGGTGGGCCAACGAGCTCTTCAGCGTGCCGCCGCTCATCGCCTCCATGAACGAGATGGTCACCTTGCCGCCGGCCGCCGACGGGCTGGGCGCGGTGCTCGCGGTCGCGCCGGTCAGGAAGCAGGACGAGGAGCCACCACCACCGGACGCGGAACTCGAACCGGACGATCCGCCGGCGCAGCCGGCAAGGCCGAGTGCCCCGGCAAGGATGACCGAGGTAACACTCAGGACTCTGGTCACACGAGTACGCATTGAACCTTCCCTAACAACACGGTTTTCGTTTACCGGGGGTCACATGGCCAGAGCGGATGGTCGGCTGGTCCGACGCTGGATCAGCGTCATCACCACGGTGATGGCGAACAGCACCACCGCGATCGCCGCCCCGTACCCGGTCCGCGTGGTGACCTCGGTGTAGAGCAGCACGCTGATCGTCGTGGTGGACAGGCCGGGACCGCCCTGGGTCATCGCGTAGAACTGGGTGAACGCCTGCAACGAGATGATCGTCGTGATGGTGATGACGAAGACGGTCACCGGACGCAGCTGTGGCCAGGTGACGTACCAGAACTCCTGCCACCGGTTCACCCCGTCCACCCGGGCGGCCTCGTTGAGCTCGGGGGACAGCACGGACAGGCCACCGAGGAACACGATCACGGTGAACCCGACCTCGTGCCACAGGCTGTAGGCGATCACCGCGGGCATCGCCCAGGTGGAGGACAGCAGCCAGTTGGGCCCGGACACGCCGACCCAGGACAGCACCAGGTTGAACAGGCCGAACCGTTGGTTGAGCAGCCAGATCCAGGCGATCGAGGTGGCCACCAGCGGGGTCACGTAGGGGGTGAAGACAGCCACCCGGCTGGCCGCCACCCAGCGGCCGCCACGTTGCAGCAGCAGCGCGATGAGCAGCGAGAGAATCACCCCACCGACCACCGTGGCCACCACGAACACCAGCGAGTTGAGCGCACTGGTGGTGAAGTCGTTCTCCTGGAACAACTCCTGATAGTTGGCGAAGCCGATGTACTGGGAGCGCGCGACGTTGAGCGAGTTCCACTTGTACAGGCTGATGTAGAAGGTGTAGATCGTCGGCGCGATGGTGAACACCGCGAAGATCACCAGGGCCGGCGCGGCGAACAGGTAGCCGGTCGGACTGACCAGCACCCTGGCCACCCGGCGCCGCCGCGACCAACGCGCCGGCCCGTCGGCGGGCTCGGTCGCGGTGGGCGCGTTGGCGCGTGCGTGTTCGGAAACGGTCATCACTGTGGCGCGATCCCAGATCGTGGTCGGCAGGACTGGCCTCTCAAGGCGGCGAAACCATATCCTGAACTGTTGGCCACCTGTCCACGGATCACGGTCAATTCGTGATGTGTTTACCGCCGTGACACAGGCCCCGGTTCAGATCGACGAACCGAAAATTTGTGCTGGTCAGCGACATGAAGATGATCTGTTCACAAATGAATGAAGATCATTCTTCACATTCCTCGTGGACACTGTGGACACCCGTCGCCGACGGCACGGACTCGGCGCCGGACGAGTACCGAATGGACTCGGCCGGGCCGGGATGCGAAATTGTTATACACGCGATTCGACAACGGCGCGCGCCCGCGCGTCCCTCAGGTGAGGGTGCGCGGGCGGACGGCGTTGGCGCGGTCGACCAGTTCGACCCGGTCCTCCGACGTGCCGGCCAGTCGGGCCAGCTGCCGGAAGCAGCCTTCCAGGCCGAACCGCAGGCCGCGTTCGGTCAGCTCACAGCCGAGCACCTGGCCGCCCTTGACCTGTGGGCGCTGGCCCGAACGGACCCAGTCGACCGCGGCCTGCAACACGTCCGCGGACAGGGTTGCCCGCCGCTCGGCGTCCAGGTTGAGCCGGGACACCCGGTCGCCCACGTCCAACAGGTCACGCTCGGCGAGCTGGTTGGGCGGGGTCCACCTGGTGCGGGCGGCGATCACCGCCATCTGCGCGGCCAGGTAGTGGCTGGACCGGTCGGGCACCGACTCCAGCACCTCCAGCGCGCCGGCCCGGTCGCCCTGCGCCAGGTACACCCTGGCCAGGCCGAACGCCGCGCTGACGAACGACTTGTCGGTGCGCCACACCAGCTCATACATCCGGGCCGCGGCGAAGTAGTCCCCGCTGGCCTCGGCACTGACCGCGAGCGCGAGCTTCGGCGCGAGTTCGCCGGGCACCATGTCGTAGGCGTGGTCGAAGGCCACCCGGGCGTCCCTCGGCCGGCGCGCGGCAAGCGCGACCAGGCCGCGGAACCAGCTGATCCGCCAGTCGTAGGGCTGCGGCGGCAGCGGGCCGCCCTGCGCGTCCAGCGCGGACGCGTCAGCCAGCTCGCGGCTGGCCTGGTTCAGCTCGCCCAGCTCCAGGTATGCCCTGGCCCGCCAGAGCTTCGCGTCCATCGAGGTCGGCGGCGCCACCCGCAGCGTGTCCAGGGTGTTCTGCGGCCGCACCCCGACCGCCGCGACCAAGCCGCCGACCAGGCCGGCGGCCGCGTCCTCGGAGTCGGGCAGCGGCACTGGCAGGCAGTCCACGATCTCCGCCCAGTCCGGCGGATTCGGCCGGCCACCGTTGCCAACGGCACTGCCGGACAGCTCCGCGCCGAACGTGCGCACCTCCGGCCCGAACACGGTGGACCGGCCGGGCCGCTCCTCCCGGGTGCCCAGCGCGAGCACCTCGCGCAGCACACCGGTCAGCTGGTCGGCCATGTCCTCACAGGAGGCGAACCGCCGGTCCGGCTCGGGATGCGTCGCCCGCAGGAGCAGCCGGTGGTAGGAGCCGAACAGCGAGAACAGTGGCACCTGCGCGGCCGGCGGCAGGCCGTACTGGTGTTCCTTGGTGTAGCCGGCGAAGTCGAAGCTGAGCACCGCGAGGGTGCGGCCGACGGTGTAGATGTCCGACGCGACCGACGGGCCCTCGCTGGCGATCTCCGGCGCGCTGTAGCCGGTGGTGAAGAAGATCGGGCTCTGCATGTCGTCCATGTGCCGGACCGCGCCGAGGTCGATCAGCTTGACCTGCGCGTCGGTCTGGATCACGTTGTCCGGCTTGAGGTCGGAGTAGATCAACCCGACGCTGTGCAGATATCCCATGGCGGGCAGCACTTCCAGCCCGTAGGCGAGCACCCGGGACAGCGGCAGTGGGGTGACCCGACCCTCGGTGTCCTTGTGCGCCAACGCGATCTGCCGCAACGAGTCGCCGCCGATGTACTCCATCACGATGTAGCCGACCAGGTTGCCGGTCTGCGGATCGGGATGCTGCACGAAGTTGTAGATCTTGACGATGTTGGGGTGCTCGACCTGGGCGAGGAACTGCTTCTCCGCGACGGCGGCGGCCATCGCGGCGGTGTCGCCGGTGTCGATCATGCCCTTGAGCACGACCCAGCGGTCGTTCACGTTGCGGTCGCGGGCCAGGTAGATCCAGCCGAGGCCGCCGTGCGCGATCGCGCCGAGCACCTCGTACTGGCCGCCGATCAGCTCGCCGGCCTGCAACTTCGCCCGGAACGAGTACGAGGTCCCGCAGTTGCGGCAGACGCCGTCGGGATTGCCCGGCTGACCGTTGACACCCCGGCCGACCGGGTTCTGGCAGTTGCCGCAGAACCGCTTGTCCTCGGGCACCTGCGGGTTGCTCATCACCGCGGACGCGGGGTCGCGGTAGGGCACCCGGGGCACCTCGACCAGACCGCCACCGATCCGCCGGGACGAGCCGCGCGACCGGCTGCTCCGGCTGCCGCGGTTGTTGCGCCCGGTGCCGATCGGCCGGCTGCCGGACAGCGCGTTCGAGCCGGGACCGGCCTGCGACGCCGAACCGGCCACCGGGGCCGGGCCGAACGCGGTGCCCGGCATGTCCGCTGTGGACGGACGCTGCTGTGCCGACTGGTTCTGTGCCGACTGGTTGGGCGCTGGCTGGTTGGGCGCTGATTGGTTCTGCGCTGGCTGGTTCGGGGTTCTGGGCCGGGCCTTGGGGCCCGGCTCCCAGCCGGAGAGTCGGGCGCTCAGCTCGCTCGGCGCGTCCTGCTCGGGGTGTTCTGGCTGCTCCGGCTGCTCCGACTCGGCGTCCGAGGACTGGTCGGCGAGCTTCTCCGCTTCCTCGGGCTCGATCCACCCGGTGGCCGAGTGCGCCGGCAGCCGCTTGGGGCCGTGCGGGGGCGGCCGGAGCGGGCGGCCGGGCGGGGCGAAGTTGATCATGGTGGCGGCGCCGGCCTTCGCCTGGTCGGCCGGGATCGCGACGGCACCCGGGGAGGGCGCCATCGAGGTCGGCGACGGGGCGGCCAGGGCCGGTGCGCTGGGCGCGGCGGGGCGGCTCGGTGCCGGGCCGGACTGGCTCGGCTGGCCGGACTGGCTGACCGGCGGACGGCCGGGCGTGGACTGTTGGGCCGGCATCGAGCCGGACTGCGGACCCGAGCGGCTCGGCTGCGGACCCTGCGCCGGGAAGGGCTGCGAGCTCGGTCCCTGCTGGCCACCCCGTGCTGGGGCGCCCTGCGGGAACGGCTGGGCGGCCGAGCCCTGCTGCTGGGGCGCGGGCATGGAGCGGCTGCCGGTCGGCGCCTGCTGGCCGGCCTGGGCCGGGAAGGGTTGGGACGTCGGCACTTGCGGACCGGGGCCGTACTGGGGGCGGCCGCCTTGGGGCGGCGGCTGGGCCGGGTACGGGCGCTGGCCCTGCTGGCTCTGGCCTGGCTGACCTGGGCTGGGCGGACCTCCTTGTTGGCCCTGGCCCTGGCCCTGGCTCGGCTGTCCCTGTCCCTGTCCCTGGCTCGGCTGCCCCTGGACCGGCTGGCCTTGACCCTGGTAACCCTGGACCGGCTGGCCCTGGACCAGGGGGACCTGACCGGGCTGGTTCTGGGCGGCCTGGCCCTGGCCCGGCTGAGCCGGGACGGCGTGGATCTGCGTCGCCGGTGCTTGGTTGGGCTGAGCCTGACTCTGCGGCGGCTGGCTCTGCTGTCCCTGACTCTGCTGTCCCTGGCTCTGCGGCGGCTGGCTCTGCGGGGGCTGACGCTGCTGGGGCTGGCCGGGATACGGACCGGGCTGGCTCTGGCTCGGCTGGCTCTGGCCCGACTGCCCCGGACCGGGATAGCCGGAGCCCGACTGAGCCGACCCCGATTGCGCCTGCCCTGGTTGGACCTGCCCTGGTTGGACCTGCCCGGGCTGGCCTTGCGCCGGTCGACCCTGCGCCACTTGGGCCTGCCCCGGCTGACCGGGTCCAGGCTGACCGAGACCTGGCTGAGCGGAACCCGGGTAGGGCTGACCTGGCTGGTTCTGGCCCGGTTGAGCCGAACCCGGATAGATCAGCCCTTCCTGGAGCTGACCCTGGCTCGGCTGCGGGCCCGGGCCGGCCGGGCGTTGCTGAGCCGAGCCCTGCTGCCCAGCCCCGGGCTGGCCCTGTTGGCCGGACCGGCCCGGCTGACCCTGTTGGCCAGCCTGGCCAGGTTGACCGGTGGCCGGAACCCTGGTGCCGCAGGTGTCACAGACCCCACCCACCAACCGGCCCGCACACTCCGGACGAGGGCAGCGGCCAGTGCCTGGCGGCCGATTCGCTCCTGGGGAGCCGACAGTCATCGCGCAGCCTCCCTCAGGACGAGTACTTCGGTTGCGGGGGGTTGGGGTTGCCGCCCTGGATGTAGGGGCCCAGCCAGCGCTGATAGCTCGTCGTCCACGAACTCGTCCGCACCTGCTGGAGCACGCCGTTGACGAACCGGACGAAGTCCGACTCGTTCTTGCGCATCGCGATGCCGTAGGGCTCGTCGAAGAAACCGGGGCCGATCACCTTCGTGTTCGGGTCCTGGGCGGCCATGCCGGCCAGGATGGTGTCGTCGGTCGACACCGCGGCCACCTGGCCCTGCTCCAGCATCACCAGGCAGTCCGGCCAGTTCTGCGCGGCCACCGGAATCGGGTGCGTGGACACCGCAGCGATGTGCGCGATCGAGTCGGAACCCGTTGTCGCACAGACCTTCTGACCACCGAGGTCGCTGATCGACTGGGCCGTCGAGTTCTTCGGCACCAGCACCCGCTGCTGCGCGTCGTAGTACACCGAGGAGAACGCGACCTGCTGCTCGCGGGCGCACGAGATGGTCATCGTGCGCACCACCACGTCCACCTGGGGCGCGCCCGCGCCGTTGGTCAGCGCGGGAATGCGCTGGCCCGAGGTGATCGCCCGGAACTGGACCTTCGACGGATCACCGAAGATGGCCTGGGCCAGGTCGTGCACCATGTCGATGTCGAAGCCCTCAAGATTGTTCGTCTTGGGGTTCAGGTAACCCATCAGGTAGGTGCCCTGGTCCACGCCGGCGATCAGGTAGCCGCGCTTCTGGATCGCGGCCATCGAACTGTCGGCCGGCATCGCGCCCGGCGACGGCATCGGGGTGAGCGGGCTCAGGCTCGCCGTCGGGTCACCGCAGTTCTGCGGGGCCGTACTGCTGCTGCCGGCGAGCGCACCGGCGCCCTGCACGATCCCGGCCGGCAGCGGCGGATTGACCGACGCGGCCGCCAGGTTGACCGGGGTGGAGTCGACCGCGCATCCGGTCGCGGCGAGCGCCAGCACGGCGAACCCGACGACGAACCGGCCGCTTCGACGAAAACGTCCAGGCTTCACCGGTACTCCCTCAACCTCTGCCAGATCCCGAAAGTCGAACCGAACGCCGCGACGAGGAACAGCACCAGCACGCCGATCGGCAGCGCCGTCAGCCAGTTGCCCGCGGTGTCGGTCTGCCGCAGGAAGTCCGAACGGCCGGCCTGGATCGCGTTGCCCAGCGCGGTGTCCACCTGATCGAACGCGGTTGCCTCGTCATGCGTTCGGTCATTGCCCAGCGCGACGTTCACCGCGGTCTGGTAGTCGCCACCGGTGTTGGCCGTGTCCACCTGATCGTGCAGGGTGAACCACTTCTTGGCCGCGGTCACCGCCGACTGCACCTGGCTGCTCATCGCCGAGGACGAACTGTTCGCCAGCACCTGGCCGAGCAGCCCGCCGGAACCGTCCTTGCCGCCGATCTGGTTGGCCAGCGTGTCGAACTGCTTGGTGTAGTCCACACTGCCCCGGGCGACCAACGTCAGCACCTCGTCGGTGCGCGCCTGTAGTGCGGCGATGCGCGCCTGGGAGAGCTGGTCGACCTGGTTGGAGCCGCTGCTCTGCCCGTGGTTGACGTAGACCGACTCCAACACCAGTCCGACGCCGCCCCAGACGACCGCGACGATCACCGCGATGCTGGCCAGCGCGAGGCCGAGGTTGACCGTGCGGTTGGTGCGCCTGCTCAGGTAGCGCTGAGTGAGCACGAGCGCGGCGGCCAGCAGGATGATCAGGATCAATGTCAGCCACGGCAGTGCGGTGGCCTGGTCCTGCTCGGCGGCCAGCCGCTGGGTGTCGATCGTGTAGAGCTGCTGCGCGGCCGGCAGCAGCGTCGTGCGCATCAGGTTGTCGGCCTCGCCGAGGAAGGCCGCGCCGACCGGGTAGCCCAGTTCGTTGTTGGCCGAGGCGCGCTCGATCAGGCCGGTGTAGACCGGCAGGCTGATCGCCAGGTCGCTGAGCGGCTTGGCGGCCTCGTCGACACCGAACGAGTCGGTGGCCGCGATCGCCAGCGCCGCGCCGGCCTGCTGGATGTCGGTCTGGTAGCGGGTGCGGTCGGCCGCGGGCTCGATCGCGCCGGCCAGGAAAGCGCTGGCCGCGGTCGCGTCGGCGTCCGAGAGCGAACGGTAGATCTGCTGCGCGGCCGCGTTCACCGGTTCGCGGTGATTGACCAGATCGTCCAGGGTGTTCGCCTTGTCCTGGATGGTCACCAGCCCGACGATGCCGGTCAGCACGGACAACAGGATCAACCCGACCATGCTCACCGTGAGCCGGCCGGGCGTCGTCGAGGACGCGCTGCGCAGCCTCGGGATCACCGTGCCCGGCACGGCGACTAGCAAACCCCCACGCTGGCCCCCGGTGGGGGCCGGCGCCGCCTCGGTCACCACGGGCGGACGCCGCTGTTCGAGCCGGTCACTGTCGCTCCACCACCCTGACTAGCCCACGCCACACCCTTGACCAAGAAAGTAGTGCACCGGGCGCGGCTCGTGGTGCACATGCCCGGAGTTGGCGACCGTTCCGTTGGTTTCCACCCCGTTTGCCGCACGATCAGGCCCACCGTCAGGACCACGTCAGCCCCCGACGGCCGCGCACCGGGCGCGCACGTTGGCCTCGGCGGTCCGTGCGTCACCGCTGGTGCCGTCGAGGTACTGGAGCCGCTGCATCACCGCGTCGAACGCGCCGGACAGCTCGGTGTACCGGGAGTCGAGGTAGGCGGCGGCGGTCGCCAGGTTGTGCGCCGCGGTCAGCTCGTTGATGCCGGCGTTCGCGCCGTTGTCCGGGATGCCATGACTGAGCAGGGACGCGAGGGCGGGCAGCCGGAGGTAGAGCGAGCAGGCGGTGCGCGCGTCGGTGTCGGCGCTCACGCCCGTGGTGCCGCCCGCGCCGGGGGCCGGGGCCGAGGTCGAGCCGGTCGAGCGTCCGCCGGCCAGGCTGACCGCCCCGGCGCCGATCACCAGGCCGACGACGAGCGCGAGGACCAACGGCCAGCGGTGCCGGCCGGCGGAGGCGGCAGCGGGCTCGGCCGCGGGAGGCTCGGTAGCCGGTGCTTCGGTGGCGGCAGACTCAGCGACCTCCGCAACAGGCGGCGGCTCGGTGACCTGGGGCTCGGTGACCGGAGATTTGGTGGCCGGAGGTTCAGCGGGCCGGCTGGGCTCGACTGTCGGCTGTTCGCTCATCTGGCCCCCTACGCGGACGCGGAAAGCCGATATATAGCAGCAACCCCCGGAGGCGCTCCTGTGTGTCGCCACACAGGCCCGAGTCGGACTGGGCTCAGGTCTCCGAGGGTTGGGTAGCTGCCTGGAATTCGCCGAACGCCCGTTCCGGCCAACCAACGGTCGACCGGGCATCGGCGGGTAACGCTGGCTGGGGCGTCCTAGCGGACAGCCACCTCACGAGTCCTGTTGGTATGCAACTTAGGACCACCTCCTCTCACGTGTACCAAGAACGTTAGTCATCTCCACCCGCTTCGCGCGATGTGATTTTTTCGACCTCGGGCAGCCGGTCCAGCGGGATGCCGAAGATCTCCTGGTAGACGGTGAGGGTGTCGGCCTCGGTCAGCTCGCGTTCGACCCGCTCGTCGCCCTCGGTACGGACCAGCCGCTGACCACTCAGCGTGATCTGGCCGTCCTCGATGGGCAGGGTGCAGGCGAGCGAGCGGGTGAAGTGCGACAGCGGCGAGGTCTGCTGGTACCAGCAGGTCGGCCCGAAGTCGGCCAGCGACCGGGGGCGCAGCTCCACCCGGTACCGCACCCGACCGTTGAGCAGCACGTCCAGGTCGCCGTCGGGGGTCGGCTCCAGCCGGAACACCCCACCCGGGTCGGGCTGGTCGACGCCCAGCATCTGCTCGCCCATGGCCAACGGGAACCGGCTGTGCCGGCCGAAACCGACGTCGGCCAGCCACGGCTGGTCCAGCTCCACCCGTAGCGCAAGGTGATCGAACGGCGGGCCGACCCGGCCGTCGGCGCCGATCACGGCGGCGGAGAGCAGGCTGACCTGGAAACCCAGCGCGGTCAGCAGCGCGGCGAACGCGCCGTTCAGCTCATAGCAGAATCCGCCCCGGCGCCGGCGGACGATTTTGTCCACCAGGGCGTCCTCGTCCAGCACGATCGGCTCACCGAGGTGGATGCTCAGGTTCTCGAACGGCACGGTCCGCACGTGTTGCTGGTGAAGTTCACGCAGCGTGTCCAGGTTCAGACCGGTGAGTCGGTTGGCACTGATCCGGTCGAGGTAATCCGACAGGGTGTCTTTGTCCACCCGCACACCGTGCACCCTCCCGGTCCGGAGACCAGCGCAAGGTCAAGAAGTCACCAAGGGTGAGCAACCCGATCGGGGCTGAGGCGTCCCCCAAGTAGGTCATCCAGCTAGCGGGGAAGTTCTGGAGGCGAACACTGAGATGATGACTCGACACATGAAGACCACCGGTTTCCTGATCGGTGCCGGGGCGCTCGCCGCGGTGCTCGTCACCGGCTGTGCGGGCCAGACCAGCGCGAACGGTTCAGGCAGCGGCGCGTCGGTCACGACCAGCAGCCAGACCGACACGAGCGCGGGCAGCGGCACCGGGGACGGCACGGGCGTGCCCACGACCGTGGCCGGTGGCGGCGCGACGGCCGGGTCCGGGGGTACCGGCGGGTCGCCGAACGTAGCCGGCACGCCGCCGACGAAGACGCCGGAATGCAAGGCGCCCAGCCTCAAGCTGAGCATCGGCACCGGGGACGCGGCCACCAGCCACGACTACATTCCGCTCCAGTTCACCAACGTGGGCAAGGCCACCTGCGGACTGGTCGGATTCCCGGGCGTGTCCTACGTGACCGGCGACAACGGCCAGCAGGTCGGCGCGCCCGCGGTGCGGGACGGCTCGATCGGCGCCCAGGTCAACCTGGCGCCCGGCCAGGTCGCCTACGCGCTCGTCACCGAGATCCAGACGGGCGTGTTCGACCCGAACGTCTGTAAGCCGACCACCACCCGTGGCCTGCGGGTCTACGCACCGGATGACACCGCGTCGTTGTTCATCGCGCAGTCGGGCACCGGCTGCGCGGGCAGCCCGCCGGACGCGCAGCTGCACGTGGCGACGATCAAGGCCGGGCCGGGCAACCAGTCCTGACCGATCTCCATCGCCGAACCGACCGCCGGTCCCGCTGGGGCCGGCGGTCGGTCGCTTCCGGCCGGTTGCCCGGTCGGCTGGTTGCTCTTTTTCGGCACGGTCGCCTACGGTGAGGTCAGGAACATCGTTTCGCGGGAGCTCGGGCAACCGGGCTGAGAGGACGGCTGACGCGCCGTCGACCGCTTGAACCTGACCGGGTAATGCCGGCGTAGGGAGTGTCGATGAGCGCGCAAGCAGAAGCCCAGCCGGCGACCGAGGCTTCGGTTCCGCCCGACGAGGTGGCCCTCACCCTGGCCGGCCCGACCCCACGGACGCTCGGCCTGACCGACCAGGGCGCGTTCTGGGCGAACCTGGGCATCAGCCTGCTCGGCTTCTCCGGCGCGATCACCGTGCTCGCGCCGGCCGGTGTGCCACAGCTCTCGGTGCTCGCCGCGATCGCGGCGACCGTCGTGGGCACGGTGCTGGGCAGTGTGATGGTCGGCCTGGCCGCGGTCCCCGGGGCGCAGACCGGCGCGCCGGCGATGGTGCTGCTGCGCGGGCTGTTCGGCGGCCGGCTGTCCTACCTGCCCACCGCGCTGAACATCCTCCAACTCGTCGGGTGGGGCACCTTCGAGCTGGTGGTGATCGCCGACGGCGCCCAGGCGCTGTTCCACGGCGGCCCGCGCTGGCTCTACGTGGTGCTCACCGGCGCGCTGACGATCGTGATGACGCTGCGGCCGCTGGGCGCGGTCCGGGTGCTGCGCCGGTACGTGACGATCGCGGTGGCGATCGCGCTGGTGTACCTGTTCGTGCAGATCCTGCGGCACCCGCTGCCCGACCTGACCACCGGTTCCTGGCGCGGTTTCTGGGCCGGTTCGGACGCCGCGCTGGCCGTCGCGGTGTCCTGGATTCCGGTCGCCTCGGACTACTCCCGGCACTCCAGGACGGCCGGCAGCTCGTTCACCGCGGCCACCGTCGGCTACTCGGTGACCCAGATCCTGACCTACGTGCTGGGCCTGCTCGCGCTGGCCGACGTGACCAACCTGACCGACAACGGCTTCGGCGTGTTCCTCGCGGTGCCCTTCGGCGTGGTCTTCTTCGGGGTGATCGTGCTGCGCGAGGTGGACCAGTCCTTCACCAACGTCTACTCCACCGGCGTCTCACTGCAGAACCTGTTCCCACGCACCGACCGCAGGCTGCTCACCATCGGCATCGGCGTGCTCACCACGGTGTTCGCGCTGAGCCTCGACATGGACCAGTACGCGGGGTTCCTCACCCTGATCGGCTCGGTGTTCGTGCCGATGGGCGGGGTGCTGGTGGCCGACTACTTCCTGTCCGGGCGGTCGAAGCACTGGGACATCTCGGTGAACGCGCCGTCCCGGTGGGCCATGCTGGTGGCCTGGTTCCTGGGCCTGGCCACCTACCAGCTGATCAACCCGGGCGACCTGGGCGCGTGGTCGACGATGTGGGAGAAGCTCGCCACGGCGATCCACTTCACCGCACAGAGCTGGATGAGCGCCTCGTTGTTCTCCTTCATCGTCGCCGGCCTGGTCGCCTACCTGCTGGGCAGGCTGCGACCGGCGGCCTCGGCCGAGGCGTGAGTGGCGGGGCCCATCGGACCCCGCCACCCCACACCCTGCTCGTCCGGTCAGAGAATCTTCAGTTCCTCGGTCACCTGCGCCACCGAGGACTTGGCGTCCCCGAACAGCATCGAGGTCTTCGAGTCGTAGTAGAGCTCGTTCTCGATGCCGGCGAAGCCCGGGTTCATCGAGCGCTTCAGCACGATGATCGAGCGCGCCTCGTCCACGTTCAGGATCGGCATCCCGTGGATCGGTGAGCCGGGGTTGCTGCGCGCCGCCGGGTTGGTCACGTCGTTGGCGCCGATCACCAGGGCGACATCGGTGCGGGCGAACTCCCCGTTGATGTCGTCCATCTCCTTGAGCTGCTCGTAGGGCACGTCCGCCTCGGCGAGCAGCACGTTCATGTGCCCGGGCATCCGGCCGGCCACGGGGTGGATCGCGTACTTCACCTCGACCCCGCGCTGCTCCAGCAGCCGGGCCATGTCCTTGACCGCATGCTGCGCCTGGGCGACCGCCATGCCGTATCCGGGCACGATGACCACCTGGTTGGCATAGGCCATCTGGATGGCCGCGTCGGCCGCGCTGGTCTGCCGGACGGTCTTGTCGGTCGGGCCGCCCGCGTCCGCGGCGAGCGAGCCGCCGCCGAAGCCACCGGCCACGATCGCCGGGATGGACCGGTTCATCGCCTTGGCCATCAGGTTGGTCAGGATCGAACCGGACGCGCCGACGATCATGCCGGCCACGATCATCGCGGTGTTGTTCAGCGCCAGCCCGGTCGCGGCGGCGGACAGGCCGGTGAACGCGTTGAGCAGCGAGATGACCACCGGCATGTCCGCACCGCCGATCGGCAGCACCACCAGCAGCCCCAGCACCGCGGCGAAGACAAGCACGCCGATGATCAGCAGCTGCGAGTCCGCGCCGAACCCGATGATCACCGCGAGCACGACGGCGACCACCAGCAGCGCCAGATTCACCAACTGCTGCAACGGTTTCCCAAGGCTGATCGGCCGCCCGGGCAGGATCTCCTGGAGCTTGCCGAAGGCGACCAGCGAACCCCAGAAGGACACCGAGCCGACGATCGCGGCGAACAGCGAGGTGACCGCGACGTAGGCGGGCTGGCTGGTGTAGGCGTGCGAGTCGCGGAACTCCACCCAGGCGATCAGCGCGACCGCGCCACCGCCGACACCGTTGAACAGTGCCACCATCTGCGGCATCGCGGTCATCTTCACCCGCCGCGCGGCCGGCACGCCGACCAGCACGCCGATCACGACGCCCAGCACGATCAGCAGCCAGTTGCTCTCGCCGGGAGTGAGCAGGGTGGCGATGATCGCGATGGCCATGCCGACCGCGGCGATCAGGTTGCCGCGCACCGCCGTGCGCGGGCCGGTCAGCCCCATCAGGCCGTAGATGAACAGGCCGAAGGCGATGATGTAGAGGACGTGCACCAGGTCAGTCATTCTTCGCCTCCTCCTTGCTCGGCTCGGGCTTGTTCTTGAACATGCCGAGCATCCGGTCGGTCACCAGGAAACCGCCGACGACGTTGATCGTGCCGAAGGCGATCGCGATGACCAGCAACACCTTGTCCAGCACGCCGGACGCGGTCAGCCCGATGACCACCAGGCCACCGAGCAGCACGATGCCGTGGATGGCGTTGGTGCCCGACATCAACGGCGTGTGCAGGGTGTTGGGCACCTTGGAGATCACCGCGAAGCCGACGAAGCCGGCCAGCACGAGAATCGCGAGATTGGCCAGGAACATGCCTCAGTCCTCCCTGTCCCGGGTGACACACGACTTGGCAAGTACCTCGTCGGTGAAGTCCGGTTCGACCTTGCCCTCGGCGGTCAGCATCAGTTCCAGCAGTGCGGCCACGTTGCGCGCGTAGAGCTCGCTGGAGTGTTCGGGCATGGTGGCCGGCAGGTTGAGCGGCGAGGCGATCGTCACGTCGTGCTTGACCACGATCTGGCCCGGCTCGGTCAGTTCGCAGTTGCCGCCGGTCTCGCCGGCCATGTCCACCACGACGCTGCCCGGCCGCATCTTCTCCACCGCCTCGGCCACCACCAGCTTGGGCGCCGGCCGGCCGGGCACCAGCGCGGTGGTGATCACCACGTCGAAGCCGCTGATCGCCTCGGTCAGCCTGCGCTGCTGCTCGGCCCGCTCCTCCTGCGTCAGCTCGCGGGCGTAACCGCCCTCGCCGGCCGCCTCGATGCCGAGGTCGAGCCATTGCGCGCCAAGGGATTTGACCTGTTCGGCCACTTCGGGCCGCACGTCGTAACCGGTGGTCCGGGCGCCCAGCCGCTTGGCGGTGGCCAGCGCCTGCAAGCCGGCCACGCCGACGCCCAGCACGAGCACGGTGGCCGGTTTGACCGTGCCGGCCGCGGTGGTCAGCATCGGGAAGAACCGGGTGGACTGCTCGGCGGCCAGCAACACCGCCTTGTAGCCGCCGACGTTGGCCTGCGAGGACAACGCGTCCATCGACTGGGCCCGGGAGATCCTGGGCACGGACTCCATCGCGAACGCGGTGACCCCCGCGTCCCGCAGCTGTGTCGCGGTCTCCGGGCTGGTCAGCGGGGCAAGAAAGCCGATCAGCAGCGCCCCGGAGCGCAGCCGGCCGATCTCCTCGGGCGTCGGTGGGTTCACCTTGAGCACCACATCGGCGCCCCAGGGGTCACCGATGCTCGCGCCCGCGCCTTCGTACTCGCGATCAGGAATCAGCGCACCGAGCCCCGCGCCGCTCTCGACCACCACGGCCAGGCCTTTGGCCCGCAACCGTTCCACGACCTTCGGTACCAGGGCGACCCGCCGCTCACCGGCTGCGGTCTCCCGTGGCACCCCGACCACAGTGTCTGAAGAGTCCGATGTCACCCGCGAGAGCATGACGGGTTGAGCCAGCGTCAGTCCAGGAACATGTGATCTGCGGCGCGTCCGACTGAACCGATGACTGCGACGATCAAGTGCACCTTGACCTGGGCGAAAATCGTCTCAGCAGGTGACCGCGGCATCCAGGTTGGTCAGGATGCCGGTGTAGATCCGGTTCAGCCCACGGGGGGCGAAGGTGCGCTCGAAGAAGCCGCCGACCCCGGTGGCGCCGGTCCAACTGGTGACCACCGAGACGGTGCTGCTCGTCTCGCCGGCCGGATTCGCCGTCCACGTGGTGACCATGCTGGAGTTCGCGTCGGTCTCCACCAGCTGGCCCTCGACCGGTTCGGTGACCGTGAGCAGGCAGTCCCGGGTGCGCTTGCTGGTGGCCGCGAGCTTCCAGTGCACGACGGTGCCCGCGCCGACGCCGCCCTCGCGCACCTCGTACTCGCTGAACTGCTCGGTGAGCAGGTTCGGTCGGGTGGCGGCGTAGTCCGCGAGGGCCGCCCTGACCCGGTCGACCGGTGCCGCGATGGTCCGTTCCGTGCTCGCCGTTACCTGCGCCATCACGTTCCTTCCTGCTCGCGAACTACCGTGTCGCGCCTATCGTGCCGGATCACCACGACGACCTTCGGGCAGGGCGGCTTCCACAACGTTGTCCACAGGTTTGACGGGGTTGTGCACAGAGTTATCCACAGGCGTGCGCGGCCTGCACGGCGGCCCGCAGATCGTCCAGCCGGGCCGGACCGGCCAGGCCGAGGTGGTAGAGGTGCAGTTCGGTCGCACCGGCGGCGGCCAGGTCCCGGACGTAGCCGGCGATGTCGCCGACCGGCTGCGCAGCCACCCCGGTGACGTACGCGCCGATGTCCACAGTGGACCCTGCTGCGGTGCGGCGGACGGCGTCGAGACTGGCCTGCCCCGGCTGCCAGCACTGCACGACCACCGACCGCACGTCCCCGGCCGCGGTCGGGGTGAGCCCGGGCAGCGCGCCGGTCGCCCACGGATCGGGACTGCCGTGCAGCACGACCCGCTCCGGCGACCCGAGCGCGGCGAGCACCCCGGCCCGCAGCTCGTCGACCGCCCGCTGCCGCGCGGCCAACAGCCCGGCGGACACCTCGGCCGGCAGCTCGTCGGCGGTCAGCCCGAGGTCCCCGGTGCCGATCAGCCTGCGCACCTCCGCGGCCAGCAGCGCCACCGTGCGCCCGACGTCGAGCCCGGCCATCGTCCAGCCCTCGGTACACGCCGGGCAGCAACAGATCGACAGCAGCCGGGCCGTCGCGGGCGCCCACACCGCG
The DNA here is from genome assembly GCA_036268615.1 of Pseudonocardiaceae bacterium. Classification (GTDB taxonomy): domain Bacteria; phylum Actinomycetota; class Actinomycetes; order Mycobacteriales; family Pseudonocardiaceae; genus DATATV01. Next base: position 9,423 of record DATATV010000157.1, on the reverse strand, counting down.
TCGGTCTTCTCGTGGATGTGCTGGTGCACCGCGCCCATCGGCCCGCACGACTCCAGGATCACCGTGTGCGCGTCCAGTTCGCGCACACACTCCCCGGCCAGCGTCGCCGCGTACTGGCGTACCTCCGGCCGGCTCGGGCACAGCGCCCACGGATACCGCTCAGCAAAACAGTTCTGCCCGCTGAATTCGGGAAAACTGTTACCCAGCAAGGAGTTGTGCGTGAGCACCAGCCACGGCGCGACCGGCACCCCGGCCTCGATCAGCCGGCGCACGGCCGCCCCGGCCGCGTCCGGCTCGGCCACCCAGCCTGCGTAGCTCGGCCGCAACACCTGCCCGGCCCAGGCCGACTCGCGGACCGGCCGGTAGATCGCCGCGTGCGCGGCGATCACCGCGGTCCGGTCGTGCTGCCAGGGGGTCGCCGCGCGGGCGGCGTGATAGGAAGCGGCGACGGCGACCTCGTCCACGCCGAGATCCGCCACCCGGTCGAGAAATCCCGGGTCGTCGAGCACGTCCCAGGGGTAGGCGTAGCCGGTCACCCGCACCGTTACCGCTCCTCTCCGCTGGTCACCAGCGGGCCAGGTTGGGCTGGAAGGCCGGCTCGAACTCGCGCATGTAGGTGGCGTCGTCGCGGGCCAGCAGTCCGCAGTCGCGGTAGTTCTCGTGCGCGCGGGCCAACGCGTCGAGGTCCAGTTCGACGCCAAGCCCGGGGCTGGTGGGCACCGCGACCGCGCCGTCCACGAACTCCAGCACGCCGGGCACGATCACGTCCTCGGTCTTCCACGGCCAGTGTGTGTCGCAGGCATAGGTCAGCTGCGGGGTGGCCGCGGCGACGTGCACCATCGCCGCCAGGCTGATCCCCAGGTGGCTGTTGGAGTGCATGGACAGCCCCATGCCGAAGGTCTCGCAGAGCACCGAGAGCGACTGGGTGAGCCGCAGCCCACCCCAGAAGTGGTGGTCGGACAGCACGATGCCGACCGCGCCCTTGCTGCCGGCGGCGACCGCGGGCGGCAGGTCGGCGAAGCGCACCACACACATGTTGGTGGCCAACGGCATGTTGGCCCGCTCGGCGACCTCGGCCATGCCGGCGATGCCCGGCGTCGGGTCCTCCAGGTACTCCAGCACGCCGTCGAGTTGGGCGGCGACCCGGATCGACGTGTCCACCTGCCAGGCCGCGTTCGGGTCGATCCGCAGCGGTGCGGCCGGGAACGCCTCGGCGAGCGCGCGCACCGCGTCGATCTCCTGCTCCGGCGGCAGCACCCCGCCCTTGAGTTTGATCGAGCGGAAACCGTACCGGTCCACCATTCGCCGTGCTTCGTCCACAACGGACTCCGGGGTGAGCACCTCGCCCCACTCGTCGGTCCGGCCGTCGCGGTGCGCGCCGTACTTGTAGAACAGGTACGCGGAGAAGTCGACCCGGTCGCGGGCGGCGCCACCGAGCAGGTCGACCACCGGCCGACCCAGCGCGTGTCCCTGTGCGTCCAGGCAGGCGACCTCGAACAGCGAGTACACCGTGGCCAGCGTCTTGTCCCCGGAGAACGCGCCGGTCAGCCCGTGCTGGTCGGCGTAGACCGCGCCGCCGAGCGTGCCGGCCACCAGCCTGCGCAGCCCTGGCAGGTCGAACACGTCATGCCCGGCCAGCACCCCGGTCACCTTCTCGGCGACGTCCAGGAAAGCCTTGTCCCCGTAGGATTCGCCGAGCCCGACGATGCCGTCCGCACAGTGCAGTTGGAGGATCGAGCGCAGCGCGAACGGCTCGTGCACGCCCATCATGTTGAGCAGCGGCGGGTCGGCGAACGCGACCGGGGTCAGTTCCGCGCGGAGGATTTTCACGCCACCCTCCCGATGATCTCGGCCAGCCGCTCGACCTGCTCGGCGGTCGGGTCGATCAGCGGCGGCCGCACCCCGCCCACGTCGTCACCGCGCAGGCGGGCGCCCGCCTTCACCAGCGACACCGCGAAGCCCGGCGTCTCGTCGCGCAGCGCGACCAGCGGCAGGTAGAAACGGTGCAACAGGTCGTCCAGCACGGCGTCGTCACCGGCGTGCAGGGCTTGGTGGAAGGCGTGCGCGACTGCCGGCGCGAAGCAGTGCACCGCCGAGGAGTAGGTCGTCACGCCGATCGACAGGTAGGCCCGCGCGGACACCTCGGCGGTCGGCAACCCGTTGAGGAACAAGAACTCCTTCGCCCGCGGGTGGTCGCTCGCGCGCACCTCGGTGACGATCCGGGTCATCAGGTCCACGTCGCCGACGCCGTCCTTGAGCCCGGCGACGGCGGGCAGGTCCAGCAGCGCGATCGCCGACTTCGGGGTGAACACCGCGGAGGCACGATGGTAGACGATCACCGGCAGCGAACCGTCGGACACGTCCCGGGTGGCATAGCGGACGTGGTCGACCAGGCCCTGCGGCGGCCCGGTGACCAGGTAGGGCGGCAGCAGCAGCACGCCGTCGGCGCCGTCCTCGGCGGCCGCGGTGATCCCGGCCCTGGCCAGTTCGGCCCCGCCGCCGGCGCCCACCCAGACCGGCACCCGCCCGCCGGCCACGTCCTTGGCGGTCCGCAGCACCGCGCGCACCTCGGCCGGGGACAGCGCGCTGAACTCGCCGGTGCCACACGCCACGAACAGCGCGCCCGCGCCGGCGGCGACGTGGCTGTCCACCTGGCTGGCGAACGCGTCCAGGTTGAGGCCGAGGTCGGCGGTGAACGGGGTCAGCGGGAAGGCGAGCAGGCCGGTCAGGATCGGTTGCGGAGACGGGCTGTGCCGGGTGGCGTCTGCCGATGATGTCCGTACTGTCGCCTCAGCCATCCCGACACCCCTCGCTTGTTCATGTATATGAATGCTGCCATGATACAGAATGAGTATCCGGCAAGGAAAGGCGAACACGATGGGCGAACCGGTGGAGGAGTCGGCCAACGGGGTGAAGTCCGCCCGGCGGACCATCGACCTGTTGGAGGCGTTCGCGGCCAACACCGCCTGGACCTCCCTGGCCGACCTGCACGCCCGCACCGGTATCCCCCGATCGAGTCTGCATGGCCTGCTGCGCACACTGCACGACACCCGCTGGATCGAGGCCGACACCGGCGGCACGAAGTTCCGGCTCGGCGTGCGCGCGCTGATCTGCGGCACCGCCTACCTGGACCGCGACCCGGCGGTCCCGCCGGCGACCGAGGCACTGGAACACCTGCGCGAACAGGTCGGCTTCACCGTGCACTACGCCCGCCGGTCCGGCACGGACGTGGTGTACCTGGAGACGCGCGAGTCCCGCCAGTCGCAGCACCTGGTGTCCCGGGTGGGCCGCACACTGCCCGCGCACGCGACCGCGCTGGGCAAGGCGCTGCTCGCCGAACTCACCGACGAGGAACTGACCGCGCTGCTGCCGGAACGGCTGCCGGCACGCACCGAGCACACCCTGACCGAACGCGAGGCGCTGCGCGCCGAACTGACCGCGACCCGCGAACAGGGCTTCGCGGTGGAACGTGAGGAGGGCACGATCGGTGTGGCGTGTGTGGCCGCGGTGGTGCCCTACCGCATCCCGGCGACCGACGCGCTGAGCTGCTCGATTCCGGCCAACCGGCTGACCAGGAACGAGACCCGCCGGATCGGCACCCTGCTGCACGATGTCGCCGGCGACCTCGGCCAGCGACTGCGCCGCGCCGGCATCCGCTGACGTCCTATTTTGGCTGATGGAAAGGACTCCCATGACCGAGCAGCGCATCCTGATCACCGGAGCGGCCGGTGGTGTCGGCCGGCTGATGCGCCCCCGACTGCGCCGACCCGACCGCGTCCTGCGGCTGCTGGACATCACCGCGCCGGCGCCCGCCGAGCCCGGCGAACGGGTGGAGATCAGCACCGGTTCGATCACCGACCCGGCGGTCATCGGCCGGGCGTGCGCGGACGTGGACGCGATCATCCATCTGGGTGGCCTGAGCCGCGAGGACACGTTCGAGAACATCCTGGCGGTGAACGTCGCCGGCACCCACCGGGTGCTGGAGGCGGCGCGGGCCGCCGGGGTGTCGCGGGTGGTGCTCGCGTCGAGCAACCACGCCGCGGGCTTCCGGCTGCTGACCGAGGCCGGCACCGACGGGCTGCCGGCGGACTCGTCGCCGCGGCCGGACACGTACTACGGCTTCAGCAAGGCGGCGATCGAGGCGCTGGGCAGCCTGTACCAGTCGCGGTTCGGCCTGGACGTGATCTGCGTGCGGATCGGCACGCTGTTCGAGGAGCCGATCGACGCCCGTGCGCTGTCCACCTGGCTCTCGCCGGACGACGGCGCCCGCCTGTTCGAGGCGTGTCTTTCGGCGCCCAGCCCCGGTTTCCGGATCATCTGGGGCGTCTCGGACAACACCCGCCGGGTGGCGTCGCTGGCCGAGGCGGCGGCGTTGGGATACGAGTCCAAGGACAACGCGGAGGCGTACGCGGACCGGTTCCCCGACGGCGGCCCGGACTGGGACTACGTCGGCGGCGGCTTCACGACGACGCCACTGGGCCAGCCGAATCCAATGTAGACGGTTGTGACCCGAAAGCGGCCCGGGAAGCATTTCCGCTTCCCGGGCCGCTTTAGCACACTTTCACCGGATGCCCCCGGCGCAAACCCGCGAACCCGCTGAGTTGTCCCCAGCGGCAGCGGTTGTCCACAGTCGATCGCTCACCGCTCCGGACCCCTGGCTCGGCCGAATAGGCTTGAGCCAGGGGCCGCCCCCTGGGAGGGCGGGGGCTGTCCGGAATCAGCCGCAGTGAAAGCGATTCGGGTTTGGCTCAGATCCTGGGCAGGAACTGGGAGCCGATCGGCAGCACACCGGTGATGCCGTTGTCGGGCTCGACGCCGCGCAGCACCGAGGCGCCGGGCAGGTTGCCGGTCGCCGGGGCGGTCGGGTTGGCCAGCGTGGAGCTGGTCAGGGCCGACCACATCTGCGGCTGCACGGCCGGGGCCAGCTCGCCACCACTGGGCACGCTGGCCGCGTTCACCGGCAGGGTGTCGCCGGACACCGGCACCCCGAACTGCTCGCCGTTGTCGTCACCGTTCTGGACCACGCTCATGTCGTCGACGTGCGTGATCGCCGTGCCCAGCACACCCACCGGGGTGTCCCACACGTCGGCGTCGGCCTCGGCCGGGAACAGGAAGTTGTACGCCGACAGCGGGCCGTCGCCCACGGTGGAGCTGTCCCCACCGTTGAGCGCGGTCAGCGTGCTCTGGTCGACGGACTTGCCCTTGCCCAGCGCCGCCACCGCGTCGCCGTACACGCTCGGGTCGGACACCACCGGCACGTCCAGCACGTCACCGGAGACCGCGCTGTGCCGCCCCGAGGTGTCCGCGGTGCCACCGTTGGTCAGCATCGCGACGTTGGTCGAGTCGGCCTGCGAGTTGGCCAGCCCGGCCACGCTGTCGCCCTGACCCTGGATGATCGGCTCGGCCGGAGCGGTCACCACGTTGCCCGAACCACTGCCGTAGTCGCCCGCGGTCTTGGCGTTGCCGCCGGCCGAGGAGGAGATCACGTTGGTGGTCTCCGAACCCGTCAGCCCGACCACCGAACCCGCCTCGCCGAACACCTGGTTGGCGGTGTCCACCGGCTCGGTCACCACGTTGCCCGACAGCGCGCTGCCGGTGCCGTCGGTGGCCGCGTCGCCGCCGGACTGGGACACCGTGCTGCTCGCGGTCTGCGTGCTGCCGTTGCCCACCACCGTGTCGGTGGCGCCGAACACCTGCGCCGGCACGGAGGCCGGCACCGCGACGATGTTGCCCGAACCGGTGGCGTGCTTGCCCGAGGAGTGCGGGGCGCCACCGGCGACGGCCGCGCTGTCGTTGGTGGTGCTGGTGCTCGTGTTACCGACCACCGCCGCGCTGTCACCGAAGACCTGCGCGGGCACCGCGGCCGTGGCGCTGACCACGTTCGCGGCCAGGGTGCCGTTGTCGTCGGTCCCGTTGGGGGTGCCGCCGGAGGTGACCTGCTTGTCCTCGTCGGCCGTGCTGGCCGCCGAGCCGCCGACCGCGGCAGGCACGCCGTAGCCCTCGACCGGGACCGACACCGGGGTCTGCACGATCGTGCCGGAACCGGTGCTGCCCGCACCGCTGGTCCCGGTGTAGCCACCGCTGGAGGAGGTGACGTCGTTGGTGCAGTCACCGACCGCGCCGCCCGCCGCACCCGCCGAGTCGCCACACACGTCGACGGCACTGGCCGGCGGCACGTTGGCGGTGGTGGAGGACAGCACCGAGTTGTCGCCCAGCGTGTAGGTGCTGCCGCCGGAGTTGGAGTTGACGTCGTCGGAGTGCGTCGACGAGGCGTTGCCGATGCCGGCGGCGCCGTTGCCCGCGGCCTGGGTGGGCAGGGCGACCGGAGCGTTGGCCACGCTGCCGGAGCCGACCGAGCCGGTGCCCAGCGTGCTGGCGTTGCCGCCCGCGGTGTCGTTGCTGGTGTTGGAGCTGGTCGCGGTCGTGTTGCCGATCCCGCTGGCCGCGTTGTCGTCCACCGACACCGGACCGGTCACGCTCGGCTGCGCCGCCGAACCCGACAGGGTCGAGGGGTCGCCGTTGGTGACCAGGTAGGCCGCGCGGCCGGCCCAGTCGATGTTGCTCGCACCCGAGTTGCCGGCCTGCGAGTTGGCGACCGTGCCGGAGGTGGAGTGGGCGTTGCCCGCGCCGCCGACCGCGTTGCCGTCCAGCTGGACGGGCAGGGCGATCGGAACGCCGCCGTCGGTGCCGGCGATGGTGCCGTCGGCGCCGTTGGTGCGCAGCGAGCCGTCCGAGATCGCGTCGGTCTCGGCGGTGGTGTCGCTGTTGGCGGTGCCGCCGCCGGCGACCGCGTTGTTCGCCAGTTGCAGCGGGGTCGCCCACTGCCCGACGACCACGTTGCCGGAACCGGCGCCGTTGCGGCCGCTGGTCACGACGTTGCCGCCGGTGTAGGTGGCCTGGCCGGACTCACCGGTGGTGTGCGCGTTGCCGAGGGCACCGATCGCGTTGCCGGTCGCCTCGATGGGCAGCGCCCAGTTCACGCCGACCACGTTGCCGGCCAGGCTGCTGTCCCGCCCGTCGGTGTGCACCGGGTCGGGCGCGGAGGTGCTCTGCTGGCCGGAGCCGACCGCGGAGGCGTTGCCGCCCAGCGCGAGGGCGTTGCCGGTGATCTTGACCGGGACGATCACCCGAGCGACGACCTTGTTGCCCCGCAGCACATCGCCGGTGGGCAGGCCGGTGTCGTTCTGCACGCTCGGGGTGACCATCCCGGCGGCCGGGCCGGCCACGCTGGTGACCGGGGACACTGCGTCCAGCGGCACCGCGCCGGACACCGTGCCGGTGACGTCGTCGGTGTCCACCTGCTGGTGCAGCGACGGGGTGTCGACCTCACCGACGGGCGTGCCGACGTTGTTCTGGTCGACGTCGAACGGCACCGAAACACCGGCGTCGATCGGGTTCGCCGGGGTGTCGGGGTTGACGTTCTCGCTGGCCGAGGCGATGCCGGTACCGAGCATCAGCAGACCACCGGTGACGAGCGCGGTCTGGAAACCACGCTTGACCCAGGTGTGCAATTGATTCTCCTTTCAAGGCCCCAAAACGGGGGATGGATCGGGTGACCGGCCGTAAGCGCGATGGGAGACCGGGCCACCCGGGTCAGGGGTGCGGGCATGCGATCCCGCCGGTGGCTGCGCGCGGCCCCTGGTGTGCGATGGTTCTTGGCGCGGTTCACCCGCGCTGACCAGCCCGCTTCGACACCGGCCGGCAGCATGCCTGCTGCCGGGACCGCGCGCGAAGTCAGTCGGGAGTGGTGCCGGGCTGGCTGCCGGGGGCGACGGCCCGCGGCGGTACGTCGACGGTGACAGCGGCGGCGGACACCGTGCTGGTCGGGCGCTCGACCACGAAGTGGTTGGCGCCGGGGCCACCGGGGAAACCGGTGGCGACGTGCGCGCCGCCGGAGTCGGAGGACCCCGAGGGCGGCACGAGCGGGAAGAGGGGCGGCAGGTGCCGGCTGAGGCCGGTCGGCCAGGACTCGTCGGCCGACCGGTCGGCGACGTCGGCCGCCGTCGCCGAGGAGCCCGTCGGCCGGACGGTCGGGCCGGCGACGAACCGCGCCGGACCGGCCGGACCGAACCACGGGCGCGCGGCCGACCTGCTGACCAGGCGCGGGGCGGTCTGGTCCGGCGCGGCGGCCATCGGGTCGGTGTGCGCGGCGGGGTGCGCCAGCGTGGCCGCGGCCGGGATGAGCTGGTCGGCCGTCGGGAGGTCCGGGTTCAGTCGGTCGCCGACGAGGTCGGTGCCGCCGCTGACGGTGGACCGGACCTGCTCGGCGACCGCACCGAGGTCGGCCGGCGGGTGCGGCAGCTGCGGGGCGGCCACCGGCATCGCGATCGGGGTGCGGCCGGTGGTCACCTGGTGCAGCGCGTGCACGGCCGGGTCGACCGCGCCGGCCACATCACTACTGGTCACCGCGCTGCCGGTCACCGCATTGACAGCGCTGGTCGCATCGGCGCTGGCCGCATCGGCGCTGGTCGTGGAGGTCGCGTCGGTGGTCAGCGAGCTGACCGGGTTGGCGGGCAGCGCGAGCGGGTCGGCCGAGGCGGTGGTGGAGCTCAGTGCCCAGGCCGCGGCACTCGCGGCCACGGCGCCGCCGAGGACCAGCAGGGCACGAGTGATCAGCCGGCGCGCACGGCGCGGCGTCACCTCCGCCCGCTGTTCCACAGTAGACACCCGTGCTCCTCCGCGACTGCAAACCGGTACTGACTGACCCTGCTGGTGCTTGCGCCCCACCCGTCGTCCGACGGGCCGCCCGTGGTCGGGAAAGGACGATGACGTGATCTAGCGGGGAACAATGGCACTCATGAACGGGCAGCGCATCCGAAACGCCGGTCACTTCGCCGGATCGAGTGACAGCGTCACGCGGTCGATGGACATCGGCACCCCCGGTTGCCACGCATTGCCACCATCCGGCGACCGTCAGCACCCCCGGCGCGAGCCGCCCGAGTCCGTGCCGAACGGGTGACCCGCTCGGCTACGATGACGCCCACGGGCCGTTAGCTCAATCGGTAGAGCTGCGGACTTTTAATCCGTAGGTTCAGGGTTCGAGCCCCTGGCGGCCCACAAAACCGCTGGTCAGGCACAATGTCGGCTCATCACCATGATCATCGCCCCGGTCTGGTCCCGGATTACCCCAGCCGGAGCCTGGTCGACCAGGCTCGCGTCCAAGCCGTCCGCACCCCACCGGCTGACGATGCCCGCGTCATGTAGGCGTCCTGGGTCATCGACAGTTGAGCGTGCCCGAGGATGTCCGGCCGGGAGAAGGCGGTTCCCATCGGGTCCCCCTGCTACAGAGATTGAATGGCTGGCATTACGGCGGTTCCAGGCCGAGTCCGGTGTGAGCGAGGAACGCGTCGAGTAACCCGGGTCGGTACTGGACGCGCTTGAGCCGGTTCTTCACCACCGCGACCAACTCATCAACACCCCAGA
>DATATV010000156.1:0-4186 GCA_036268615.1 Pseudonocardiaceae bacterium | reverse complement strand
CGTAGAAACCCTCGTCGTGCTGGGCGTGCCGGTGCTGCGGTGGGCCGTCGGTGTGCGGCTCGATGGTGATCTCGCCGATCCCGAGGCGGTGGTCGGTGGTGCTGCCGTCCTCCAGGATGCGCATCCGGATGGCGCCCAGTTGGATGGTCTCACCGTCGTCGGGACCGGTCACCGAAACCTCGCTCATCTGTCCGCCTCTCTCGTGCGAGTCAACTCTTACAACGGATGAAGGCTAGCATTCATCGTGAGAGTTGTCTATCGTTGTGAGAGCAAGCAGGTCAAGGGAGGGTGCTCTGATGACGACAGAGATCAAAACCGGCCGCATCAACCAGAAGTTGCGCACCCGCACCGCGATCGTCGCGGCCGCCCGGCAGCTCATCGGCACCGGCGGCGACGTGACGATGCCGGCCGTCGCCCGCGCGGCCCTCGTCTCCGAGGCCACCGCCTACCGCTACTTCCCAGACCTCGTCTCACTGCTGGTCGAGGCGATGACCGACCTGTTGCCCGATCCGGTCACCGCGTTCCGGTCCGCCGCGCAGCCGGGCGATCCGGTCGAACGCGTCGCCTTCGCAACCGAACTGTTGCTGCGCCAGGTACTCACCTACCGGGGCGCGGTGCGCGCGATGATCTCGGCCACCATCACCCGGCCCGAACTCGTCGACACCCGCCCGGGAATCCGGTTCGGCCTGATCGAGCACGCGCTGGAACCCCTGCGGGACAACGTCACCGCCGACACGCTCGCCCAGCTCACGCGCGATCTCGCGGTGGTGATGAGCGCCGAGGCGCTGTTCAACCTGATCGACCTGTGCGGGTGCGCCCCCGACGACGCCCTCGCCAGCGTGGTGCGCACCGCGTCCACCCTGACCAGGGCGGCGCTGGCTACCGGCGGCAAACCCTTGCACTGACCGGAAAGGCGAAAGAGCGCCGGGGAAGTCCCGACGCTCTTTCCGTGTCTGCTGAGCGAAATGTGTCAGATGTCGTACTGGTCCGAACCGGGCATCCGGCCGGTGACCACAAAAACGGTGCGCTTGGCGACCGAGACCGCGTGGTCGGCGAACCGCTCGTAGAAGCGGCCCAGCAGGGTCACGTCCACCGCCGCGGCCACGCCGTGCGGCCAGTTCCGGTCCATGATCACGGTGAACAGGTGGCGGTGCAGGTTGTCCATCTCGTCGTCGTCGTCGACGAGCGTCCTGGCCAGCTGGGCGTCCTGGGTGCGGATCACCACCTGGGCCTTGTCCGCCAGCTTGACCGCGACCTGGCCCATCTGCTCGAAGTAGGGCCGGACCTCCTCGGGCAGCACCGGGTTCGGGTGCCGGCGGCGGGCCGTCTTGGCCACGTGCAGCGCCAGGTCGCCCATCCGCTCGATGCTCTCCGCCGCGTGGATCACCGCGAGCACGGTGCGCAGGTCGGTGGCGACCGGGGCCTGGAGGGCGAGCAGGGCGTACGCCTCTTCCTCATAGGCCGTGCGGGCTTCGTCGACCTTGGCGTCCTCCTCGATCACCTGCTCGGCGAGGGTCAGGTCGACGTCGAGCAACGCGCTGGTGGCCCGTTCCATGGCCACCGAGACCATGCCGCACATTTCCGCAAGATGACCGGCCAGTTCGCCGAGTTGATCGTGGTAAGCCTCACGCATGGACCAACTCTACGGGCAGCGAGTCGCGAATCCGACATGCCTTGATGAACCACACATGAACCTCGGATGGCCACGCCACTGATCTACTTCTGGTTGCCCCGACCTGAACAGGGTGTTCCGCGATCGATCAGAGACAGGGCGCGTTCGCCGCGTTCACTGTGGACAGACCGCCCCCAGCATCCTGCGCCGGCGGTGTCGCCGAACTCGGATGCGGTGCGGTGACGACGTTGTCGAAGCCGGCGGCCACGTCCAGGATGATCGCGCCGCGCAGCGACGGGTCGACCTGGAGAGTGGCCTGCGGTACCGAGGTGCCCAGGGTCTGGGCGGCGGCCTGCAGGTCGGCCGAGTAGCGGATGACGGTCTTGTCCTGATGGGTGTCGGTGCCCGAGCTGACCACGTCGAAGCCCTGGTTGGCGAGCTTGGTCTTGGTGCCCGCGGCGATCCCGTTGGTCGGGTTGCCGGCGTTGTCAACCTGGATCTTGATGGTCTTCGGGTCGACGAACACGGAGTTGGAACCGGTGGTGTTCGTCGCGCTGCTGCCGCTGGACTCGCCGACCAACGCCGAGTTGTTGATGATGGTGCTGAACAGCTGCCCGGCCGAACTGGCCACCAGGGTTTCCCGGCCGGTCGAGTCGAGCGCGCCGGTGGTCGGCAGGCTGGCGAAGGTGACCCGGCCGAGGTCGATGCCCTGCAACGACTGGGCGAGATCGTAGAGCTGGTCGGCGCCCATGTTGTCGCCGAAGGTGGACTTGGTGAAGACGTTGAGGAAGCCGTCCAGCTTGCTCGCGCTGAGCAGCACGCTCTGGTTGACCCCCGCACGCAGCGCAGCGGCCAGGAACAGTTGCTGACGGTGGATTTCGCCCTCGTCACCGACCGGATCACCAGCGACGTGGGTGGCCTGGACGAAGTTCAGCGCCTGCTGGCCGGACAGCGGCGTCTGTCCACTCTGGCTGACGATGGTGCCCAGCGTCGCGTCCTTCAACGGCGCTTTCGTGCACACGGTCACCCCGGACAGGCCGCCGACGATGGACTGGAAGCCCTGCGCGTCGATCCCGACGAAGTGGTTGATCCGCAGGCCGGACACGTCCTGCACCATGTCGGTCATGCACTTGGGGCCGCCGAACTGGTACACGTCGTTGAGGCTGACGCCGTCCTGCGTCGGTCCGGGCGCACCGGTGTAGCTGCTGCTGGCGTTGTTCCACTTCGCGCACGCCGGCCGGTTCACGCTCAGGTCCGGCGGGAAGGACACGATCACCGCGCGGCTGCGGTCGGCCGGGATGTGCGCGACCAGCACCGTGCTCAGCGACGGGGTCGGCGCACCGTTGGCGGTGCTGGTACCGACCATCAGGAAGTTCTCGTCACCGTTCTGCTTGGTGCCGCCCTGAATCGCCGGGGAGTTCACGTCCAGCGCGGCGACCTGCTGCACCTGGTCGTTGACCTGGGTGCGGTCGTGCCAGCCGACGAAGGTGAGCGCCAGGATCAACAGCGTGCCGGCCACCGCGACGATCTTGGCCATCAGCACCATGCGGCGCCGGGACTGGGTCTTCGTCGACGGCTGCGGGTTCTTCGGGTTCTTCGGCCTCAGGCCGGAGCCGCCACCGGTGGGGCCCTTGGGTGGCAGTTCACGAATTCGGGCCGGCATGTTGCGTCCGGTGGACAGACCGCGCTGCTTGAGCGGCGGTTCCACCATGTCCAGTTCGGCGAGTTCGGCGTCCTCGTCCACGGGGTCGTGCTCGACCTCGGCGGGCTGCTCGACCGGCGGCGCCTTCATCGTGCGCGGCTGGCCACTGGGCCTCGAACCGGCTGCCTTGGGGCCCGACGCGGCCGCCTCGGAGAGGGCGTCCTCCAGGTCGGCGTCCCGGTTGAGCCACGGCATGATCTTGGCCCGGCGGGTGCGCCGCTGCTTCTCCTCGGCCGCCATTTCGGCGTGCACCGCGGAGAAGCGCACCAGGGTCGCGTCGACGACGCGCTTCTTCTGGACCTCCGCGCTGATCGGCTCCATCTCCGTGGTCAGGCAGAGCGGGTCCATCTCCTCGCGCGGCTCCGGGCCGGTGCGCGGCTCCTCGGGCTGCGGGCGCGGCTCGACCGGCTGCTGCTGCCGTGGCTCGACGGCCGGCGGGCGCGGGTCGGCCTGCGGCGGGCGACCCATGGTCGGCGGCGCGGGCGGGGGCGGCTGCTGGGCCGCGACCGAGAGCGGGTTCGGCGGCTGCGCCACCGGGGTGAGCGAGGTCAGCGACGTGCTGCCCATCGGCGGTGCGGGCGACTCGGGCTCGGTGTTGAGCCTGCTGCCGATTCCGTTGACCGGCGGCTGCTGCTCGGTGGGCGGTCGGACCGCGCGCCGCCGGGTCGGGGCGCCGTTCTGCCGCTCCGCGCGCGGCTGGCGCTGGCGGGCCGGCGGGGTGGGCGGCAGGTCGAGCTGCTCGGACCGACCGGTGCGCTCCCGCCTGCTGGGCGGGGCGGTCGGCTCGGCGAGCCGGTCGACCGGGCGCTCGGCGAGCCGGTCCCAGGTGCCGCTGTTGGACCCGCGCGGCGCCGGCATCGGGCCGGAGCGCC
>DATATV010000155.1:0-135950 GCA_036268615.1 Pseudonocardiaceae bacterium | reverse complement strand
TCGGTCAGCAGCAGGTCCTGGTTGCTGCTGTTGAGCACCTTGTACTCCGCGGCGATCCCACCGGCGTTCGGCGAGACGTAGGGCTCAAGCACCTGGGCGTCCTTGAACTCCAGCGCGCCGCTCGCGGTCACCTCGAACACGTCACCGGCCGCCTTCTTGGCGGTGATCTCCTGGATGGCCTGCGGGATGATCGCACTCTCGTCGCCGCGGTTGACCGTCATGTGGATGTACGGGTACTGCTTCTCGAACGCCGCGACGATCGAGTTCACCACCGGGCCGGCGAACGAGGTCACCCAGTTGAGCGTGCCCTCCTTCTTGGCCGCGGCGATCAGCTGGGTCTCCCGGTCCGACGCGGTGCTGGTCAGCAGTGAGCCGGACGCCCCGCTCCCGGTCGCCGCCGAACTGCTGCCACATCCGCTCAGCATCACCGTCGCGGCGACCACCGCGCAGCCGGCCGCGATCGCGCGGTTCCGGACAGTTCTTGATCTTTTCACGGCGTTCCCTTCTCCAGTCCGTTGTTGGTCCCCCTGCGCACTCCCAGCCCAGGGCCATCCGGCAGGGTCAAGCCACCGTCCTGGATCTCAAGGCCTGCAATGGGATCGCCCTCCAGCCGGGCGAACTCGGCGAGTTCGGCCGGCTCGGTGAGGCCGTCCACAGTCACCGCGAGGTGCAGCGCCGCGGCGTTCAGCAGCCGGCTGCCCACGTGCGCGCCGACGCGCACCTGGAGGCCGGCTTCGGTACACAGTCGGATCGCCTCGGCGGCGCGGTCCACGCCACCGAGCTTCGGGATCTTGATGCTCACGCCGTGGGCGGCGTGCCGGTCGACGATCTCGCGGACCCGGGCCAGCGAGTTGGCCGCCTCGTCGGCCTCGATCGGCACCGGGCTGCGCTCGGTGAGGAACGCCAACCCGTCGAGGTCGTCGGCGGGCACCGGCTGTTCGAAGACGATGATGTCGAGCGGTGCGATCCGCTCGCACAGTCGCAGCGCCGCCTCGGCCGGGTAGCTCTGGTTGGCGTCCACGGTCAGCCCGAAGTCGGGACCGACCGCCTCCCGGATCGCCGCCACCCGCTGGTAGTCCAGGTCGCCCTCGGCGTTGTCCAGCTTGATCTTCACGTGCCGGTAGCCCTCGGCGGCGTGCGCCGCGGCGACACCGGCCATGTGCTCCGGCGACTTCAGCGAGAGGATTCGGGTGAGTGCGACGCCCGACCGGCGCCGCTCCCCCAGCAGGGCGTGCGCCGGCACGTCCCGCTGGCGGGCGACGAGGTCGAGCAGGGCCATCTGCAGGATGGCCCGGCCGGGTCCGCCCAGTGCGTCCAGCTCGTCCACCGGTCCGGTGTCCGAGCTGGCGCCGGTGAGCACCGGGATGACCCGGTCCAGTGCCGTACGCATGGCGACCAGGTCGTGGCCGAGATGACGCACCTCGCAGGCGAAGCCCAGGCCGGTCAGGCCGTCGGCGGTGCGCAGTTCGAGCAGCAGCCCGGGGTTGGTCGGGTTCGCGGCGAGCGCGAAGCGCCAGGTCGGGTCGCTCTTGCGCAGCACGACGTCGGTGATGGAGGCGTCGACGACCCGCGGCGCGATCGCGAGCAGGCCCCGGGGGGCGATGTCGACATCGGTGGCGAACATCGGGTTCAGTCGTCGATCAGGGTGAAGTGTGGCAGCGAGAACCCGTGCTCCGGGTGGTCCTCGAAGACCACCTTCACCGGCTTGCCGACATCGGCGTTGCTGGGCATCCGGCCGACCATGGTGCTGCTGATCAGCGGGCCCTCGTCCAGCTCGACCAGGGCGTAGGTGTAGGGCACCTCGTCCTTGAAGCCGGGGTGGAAGGCCCAGTGGTGCACGTTGAAGGCGAACAGCTTGCCCTGGCCGGAGGAGGGCTGCCAGCTCATGTTGGCCGCCCACGGCTCGTTCTCGTGCTTGATGCAGTAGGTCTTGGGCCAGTACTGCGCGCTACACGTC
The DNA here is from genome assembly GCA_036268615.1 of Pseudonocardiaceae bacterium. Lineage (GTDB taxonomy): Bacteria > Actinomycetota > Actinomycetes > Mycobacteriales > Pseudonocardiaceae > DATATV01. The sequence continues at coordinate 133,993 of DATATV010000155.1, read as the reverse complement.
GAACACGTCCACAGCAGCAGCTCGTGCCGGGTGAACCCGTCCCAGAACTCCTCGCTGTCCTTGTCGATGTTGGGCCACGGCTTGTTCCACTCGGCCGGTGCGGACTGGGCCGGAGTCTGTTCTTCGGTGCTGACCATCGGGCTCAGGCCGCCTTTCCGAGGAGGGTGGTGGTGTGGATCGAGCACATGCCCGGGGAGACGAGCTCGCCGCCGTGCCCGGTGGACAGCGCGACCTCGCAGTCGGGCACCTGCCGGTCGCCTGCCTCGCCGCGAACCTGCCGGACCGCCTCGGCGAAACCGGTCAGGTCACCGAGGTGGTAACAGGACAGCAGGCCGCCGCCGGTGTTGGTGGGAATGCTGCCGCCGGGACCGATGTTGCCGTCGGCCACGAACCGGCCGCCCTCGCCCTTCTCGCACCAGCCGTAGTCCTCCAGCTGGAACAGCACCTCGGCGGTGAAGCAGTCGTAGAGTTCGGCAACGTCGATATCGGACAGACCGAGGCCGGACTCGGCGAACGCCTGCTTCTTGGCGTTGTGCACCGCCATCTGTGTGAAGTTCTTCTTCTCCCACCAGATGTCCGCGGCGACCTCGCCGAAGCCCTGGCCGAGCACCTCGACCGAGGGCTTGGCCAGGTCGCGGGCGCGTTCCTTGGTGGTCAGCACGAACGCGATCGCGCCGTCGGAGACCTGGCTGATGTCGAAGAGGTGGTAGGGCTCGACGACCATCGGCGAGTTCTGGTGGTCCTCGATGGTCATCGGCCGGCCGTACATCTTGGCCTCCGGGTTGAGGCAGGCCCACGCGCGCTGCTGGACCGAGATGGCGCCCAACTGCTCGCTGGTGGTGCCGAAGACGGCCATGTGCCGGGCGGCCATCCAACTGTGGTGGCTGGCCGCGCGCAGGTCGCCCAGCGGCTTGCCCCAGTAGCCTTCCTTCTCCGCGTGCGCCATGCCACGGTGGCCCTGTGCCTTGGTGCGCTGCGACTTCGACCAGTCGTCGACCGCGCCCACCAGTACGACGTGCTTGGCCAGCCCGCGCTGCAGGAAGGACGCGGCCGCGGCGATGCCGAGCCCGGCGAGGGCTCCACCGCGGCCGATCACGAAGTAGAAGTTCGCCGGCAGGCCCAGCACCCGGGTGAAGGCGTCGGAGTAACTGCCGCGGTCACCGCCGCCGCCGGTCCGTCGCAAGTCGACGGCTCCGTCGATGTCGGAGATCTGCAATCCGGCGTCGGCGATGGCCAGCCGGGCGGCCTCGGCGGCCATCATGCGCTGACTGCGGTCGGGTTGAGCCCCGGCGACGACACCGAGTCCGGCGACCGCGAGATCGGGTTGCGTGTTGGTCACTCCAACTCCCTTGTTGGTTTACGGCCAGTCGTCCCACCTGCGCCGGTTCCGTGGTTCGGCACACGAACGTGGATGGCTCGGTCGTGGACGGCTCGGTCGTGGTCCAATGCGGTCAAAGAGATCACGGGCGCTGCGGCAATCGGGTACTCGACCCGATCGCGCCGGTCACCGACAATTTCATCGGTGCCGCGCTCGCCGTGGTCCGCTTCACTCGATGAGGAGTATGGACTTACGGTAGGACCGTTTGTCAACCCTCGTGCCGATATCTACACCGGCCGAATCCGAGATCGACAATCCGACCTCAGCATATGTAACGCGTGGCCGGAGCGGAGCGACACTGAGTGCTCCGCGCGCCGATCCGGCCTGGTGGGACAAAGGACTAACCATTATCCCTGTGGTGGTCAGACCTCAGGTCAAGCCGATCGCGGGTCGGATAAGCCCGGACACGGTGGGTGAATTCAGCGGGCCGGAAAACTCGCCCAATGATCGGTATTGACAGCCGCACCGGTCGATTTCCCGCAACCGGGACGATCGAATTCCGACCGCCGGATAAGCACCCGCGACGACAATTCCCCCGGCCGAGACCACCCCGGCCCCGGGCCGGACCGGCCGATTACGGCCGCCGATCAGGCGATATCGGTCAGCCCGGTTCGACGAACTCGGACACCGTTCCCGATCCGGCGGCCGGCCCCTTGACCAGGTCACACGATGGTCATATTGTCGAGAGGCCACATGGGTCAGACCAATAGACCAGAACGGGAGACAGGCGCGGCGGACGGCTTCCCGGACAGCCGGAGCTGACGTGATCGCCGTCGACCCAGGCCAACTCGGTACACCGTCGTACGGCACTTCGCTGCCGGCCCCAGCCTGAGGAGCCCTCGTGCACGACCACGCCGACGAGCACCACCAGCAACACGAGCACGCGGCGGGCGAGGCGGACCACGAGCACGGACATGGTCACGGCCACCACGAGCACCCGCCGCCCGACCCGGCGCTGCTGGAACTGCTGGAGGGCCTGGAGTACCACACCCTGCACTCGGTCGGTGTCGACATCGGATCGTCCACCTCGCACCTGGTCATGTCGCGGCTGGTGATCCAGCGGCGCGGGTCGGACCTGTCCGCCGAGTTCGTGGTCAGCAAACGAGAAACCCTCTACCGCAGCCCGATCTGGCTGACCCCGTACCGACCCGGCGGCACCGCGATCGACACCGATCGGCTGCGGTCACTGTTCGAGGACGCCTACCGCGCGGCGGGGATCTGGCCCAAGGACGTGGACACCGGCGCGGTCGTCATCACCGGTGAGGCGCTGAAGAAGGAGAACGCCGAGCAGATCGCCCGGATGACCGCCGACTGGTCGGGCGTCTTCATCACCGTCTCGGCCGGCCCGAACCACGAAGCCCTGCTGGCCGCGCACGGCTCCGGCTCGGTGGCGCTGTCCGAGGACGGCGCACGCACCGTCGTCAACGTCGACATCGGCGGCGGCACCACCAAGATCTCCGTCGTTGACGACGGCCTCATCACCCACGTCGAGGCGTTCAGCGTGGGCGCCCGCCTACTCGCCTTCGACCAGGACGGCCGCATCGGCCGACTGGAGGAGCCCGCGCGGGTCCTGCTGGACCGTCTTGGCCGCGGCGAGTCCCTCGGCGACGTGCTCGACCCGGGAGTGCGCGCCCAGGTGGCCGACCTGATGGCCGCGGTCATCGTCGGCGTCCTCACCGGCGCCCCGGACCAGGCCGAACTACACGCGGAACTGCGCGTCGCCTCCGACGACCGCCCGCTGCCGACCCCGGCCGCGATCGACCACGTCGTCTTCTCCGGCGGGGTGTCGGAGTTCCTGTCCAGTGACCCGCCGACCGGCTTCGGCGACCTGGGCGCCGAACTCGGGGCCGCGCTCCGGACCCGGATCAACGCCTCCCCGCTGGCCGACAAGGTGCACCCGGCGGCCCAGGGCATCCGGGCGACGGTGCTGGGTGCCAGCCAGTTCACCGTGCAGGCCAGCGGCCAGACCTGCTTCGTGTCCGATCCGGGCTTCCTGCCGGTCACCGGCCTGCAGGCGGTGCAACTGGACTTCCGCGCCGGCCCGTCCGAGCAGGCCGTGCGGGCCGCCCTGCGCCAACACGACCTGACCAACTGGCATGACGGCCTGGCCGCGGTGGTGTCCTTCGGCCCGACCGTCGACTACCGAACACTGCGCGGCGCCGCTGAAGCGCTGGTCCAGGTCGCCGTCGAACACAACCCGAAGGGCCCGCTGTTCGTGGTGCTCCGCCAGGACCTGGCGCACTCGCTGGGCGGGGTGCTCAGCGAGGAACTGGGCTGGGCGGGCCCGATCACCGTCGTCGACGGCATCAACGTCGGGGACCTGGACCACATCGACATCGGGCCACCACTGGGCATCTCGGGATCGCTGCCGGTGACCGTCACCTCGCTGGAGTTCCCACGGAGCTGACCCGCGAGCGACCCCAGCCCGACCATTCAGTACCGAGTGCGTGACAGGAGCAGAGATGACCGAAGCAGCCCCGCAGCCGCGGACCAGGTTCGCCTATGACGAGTGGATGGAGGCGCAGGGCATTCCGATCCACACCGGCTACTTCGTGCCGGACGTGCGCAAGATCGAGCTGGGCCGCTGGGAGGAACGCGGCTGCGACGCGGCGTTCATCCAGCTGACCGGTCAGGAGGGCGTCAGCGAGGCCCGGATCACCGAGATCCCGCCTGGCGAGGTGCTGCCGCCGTACAAAATGGCCGTCGACGAGGTCATCTACGTGGTGTCGGGCAGTGGCACGACCAAGGTCTGGACCGAGGACGGCCGCCCGGACGACGGCCACACGTTCGAGTGGAGCGACCGGGCACTGTTCATGGTGCCGCCCAACCAGTACCGCCAGTTCGGCAACATGCGCGGTGACCAGCCGGTGCGACTGCTGCACTACGACTACCTGCCGCTGGCCATGTCGGTCGTGCCCGACCCGGACTTCTTCCTGAAGAACAACTACGAGATCCGGGCGAAGAAGTCGGCGGAGCTCAAGAACATGTTCTCCGAGGCCCGGCAGATTCCGGGTGGCGAGGGTCTGCGCTGGATCACCGGCAAGGGCAAGGGCGTTGCCTACTGGTACGGCAACCTGTTCCCGGACATGAGCGCGTGGGACAACCTGGACTCCAACGCCTACCGTGGCGCCGGCGGGAAGACGGTCCGCATCCAGTTCGCCGACTCGGACATGAGCTGCCACATGTCGGTGTTCGACGCGAAGACGTACAAGAAGGCCCACCGGCACGGCCCCGGCCGGGTCATCGTGATCCCGAGCGGCGAGGGCTATTCCGTGATGTGGCTGGAGGGTGGCGAGCGAATCGTGGTGCCGTGGCAGGAAGCGGCCCTGTTCGTGCCCCCCGACCGCTGGTTCCACCAGCACTTCAACCTGGGCGACAAGTCGGCCCGCTACCTTGCGCTGCACCCGCCGATCCAGTTCGCCGGCTACGCCGAGAAGGTCGAAGACCGGGCGAAGGACCAGATCGAGTACACCCAGGAAGACCCGTGGGTGAGGGAGAAGTTCGAGAACGAACTGGCCGACCGAGGACTGACCAGCCTGATGCCGACGGACGCGTACAAGAGCACAACCGACGCCTGGAAGTAACAGCCAGGCAAACGGTGTCGAAGGCCGCAGCGACCAACGGACGCTGCGGCCTTCGACTGCTCGACCCCTTCATCCCGATACCAAGCGGCAAAACCGGACCAAACTTGCGCGTGCACCGATCCGACCGGGCCTCCCAGTGGCACGCCGCTCGCCCTTCCCCACGAAAGGAGGGTCGCTCCGCTCCTGGCCCTCCCACGTCGCCGGCGCAACAGGGCCCGACAGGCCGACTTAGCGGCCAGCCGCCGCAAGGCGCCGATCCAACAGCGGATAGACCCGCCGAACGTTCCCCTCGAACACCTTCTCCCGATCCCCCGCGGACAACGACGAAGCCTCCACGTACCGCTTCGTGTCATCCCAGTGGAACCCGGACTCAGGATCGATCCCCCGAACAGCCCCGATCATCTCCGAAGCGAACAAAATATTGTCCACATCGATGACCCGGGTCAACAGATCGATCCCGGCCTGGTGGTAGACACAAGTATCAAAAAAGACATTCCGCATGACATGCTCGGGCAACGGTGGCCGCCCCAGCCGGTCGGCCAGCCCCCGATACCGGCCCCAGTGGTACGGCACCGCACCCCCGCCATGCGGGATGACGAACCGCAACGAGGGGAACTCCTTGAACAGATCCCCCTCGATCAGCTGCATGAACACCGACGTGTCCGCATTGAGATAGTGCGCCCCGAGCGCGTGGAAGTTCGGGTTGCACGAGGACGAGACGTGGATCATCGCCGGCACATCCAGCTCGACCAGCGTCTCGTACAGCGGGTACCAGTACGGATCGGTCATCGGCTTGGAGGTCCAGTTGCCGCCGGACGGGTCCGGGTTGACGTTGGCGCCGACAAAGCCGAGGTCCCGCACACACCGCCGCAGCTCGCCGATGGAATCGTCGAGCGCGCCGCCCGGAGTCTGGGGCAGCTGGCAGACACCGGCGAAATGCTCCGGGAACAGGTCGGTGACCCGGTAGACCAGGTCGTTGCTGGCCCGCGCCCAGCCGACGGCGACCTCCGGGTCGGGCACGTGGTGTTCCATGCCGGACGCCTTCGGCGAGAAGATCATCAGGTCTCCGCCGCGTTCCCGGAGGAACTTGAGCTGGTTGTTCTCGATGCTCTCCCGAATGGCGTCGTCACTGATCGAGCCCGGTACCGGCGGCGGGCCACTCGGGTCGGCCAGCCAGGCCAGCTGGTCGTCCCGGAACGCCTGATGGGCCGGTGGCGTGGTGGTGTAGTGGCCGTGGCAGTCGATGATCATCGTCGATTCCTCGCGTCCGTGCGCCGATGGTGGGTGGTGCGGTCAGTCGTCCTGCTCGGCGTCGACGTAGACCAGGCCCTTCGCGGCCAGCTTGCCCCGCATGTCGGACACGTCCAGGCTCAGCTCGCCGGCCGCGTAGCGCTTGCGCGACACGGCTTCCTTGTCCTCGCGCGACTTGGACGCGGCCAGCACCTCGGCGGCCTTGCGCCGGGGCACCACCACGGCACCGTCGTCGTCGGCGACGATCACGTCACCGGGCTCGATCAGCTGGCCTGCGCACACCACCGGGATGTTGACGCTGCCCAGCGTCTCCTTGACCGTGCCGGTCGCCGAGACGAACGCCGACCAGACCGGGAAGCCCATCGTGGTCAGCTCACTGACATCCCGGCAGCCGGCGTCGATGACCAGCCCGCGCACGCCCCGCGCGGCCAGTGCCGTGGCCAGCAACTCGCCGAAGTAACCGGCGTCCGAAAAGGACGTCGGCGCGACAACGAGGATATCGCCCTCCTGGCACTGTTCGACGGCGACGTGCAGCATCCAGTTGTCGGCCGGCGGCGCGCTGACCGTCACGGCCGTGCCGGCGACGCGGGCGCCGGGATAGATCGGACTGATCCGGGGGGCGAGCAGCCCGCTCCGGCCCTGCGCCTCGTGCACGGTGGCGACGCCGTAGTCGGCGAACGCGTCGACGACGGCCCGCTCGGTACGGCGCGGATTCCGGACTACGACACCCATCCCGGTCCTTTCGGTGATGATATGGACGAACGGCCGACGAGCGACGCCTACTCAGATGCCGTCGATCTGCTGGGGCAGCAGCGAGACGTGCACGACGCCGTCACCGAACTCGCCGGCGACCGAACGGATCGCCTTGTCCACGTCGGCGAGGCCGTAGGTGTTCGTGGTCAACAGGTCCAGCGGGAAGCGCTTGGAGGCCAACTGGGCGAGGGCGAGTTCGCAGGCCCGGTAGCTGTGGCCGCGCGCGCTCTTGATGGTGATGGCCTTCTCGGTGACCTTCTTGACCGGAAAGTCCGGGAAGGCGGCCATCTCACCCTGGATGAGCAGCGTGCCGGCCCGCCGCTTGAGCGCGTCGATGCCCAGCAGCACCGGGGTGGTGCCGGCGCCCGCGGTGCAGTCCAGCACCACGTCGACGCCCTTGCCACCGGTGACCTCCATGATGCGGGCCAGCGGGTCCTCGGTCTGCACGTCGATCACGCAGTCCGCGCCGAGCGTCTTGGCCAGTTCCAGCCGGGCACCGTCCCGGGAGGTGCCGGTGACGATGACCAGCGAAGCGCCGGCCTGCTTGCAGGCGACGGTCTGGGACAGGCCCTGCTGGCCTGGGCCCTGGATCAGCACGGTGGAGTTGTAGCCGACCCCGCCGTCGAACAGTGCCCACTCGATCCCGTTGGACAGCGGTGTGACGATGCCGGCAAGCTCGGCGGAGACGTTGTCGGGCACCTTGTGCACGACGGCGTTCCACGGCAGGTACATCGACTGGGCGAAGCCGCCCCAGAGGTGGTGGGGATTGTCGGAGGTGGTGTAGCCGTACCGACGGGCGTCGGGGTTGGTGCGCCAGTCGGTGGACTCGCAGTGCCGGTACTCACCAAGGTGGCACCAGTCGCACTTGAAGCAGGGTACGTAGTGCTCGACGAAGATGCGGTCACCCTCGTCGACGCCGTGCCGCTCGACGAACGCCTTGCCCGCCTTGGAAATGATGCCGACGTTCTCGTGACCCATGATGACGGGTGCGGTGAACGGCGGCTTGCCGTACATCTTCACGTCGGTGCCACAGATTCCGGCGACCTCGACCTGCAACAGTGCACCGTCGTCCGGGACATCCGGCAGGGGGAACTCGCGGAACTCCGTCTTTCCCGGCGCGGTTCGGACCGCCGCCAGTACACGCTCTCCCATGAACGCTCCTCCCCTTCGAGCACAACCGAGACGCACAACAAGAACGACCGGGGGCCCAATGGTCTATTGGTCTGCTATTATAACAGGGCCAGCACGGCAGGTCGACGGACACCGCCCACCGCTTCCTGGGGCACCGTTGCCAGCCAGTCGAGCGAACGGGAGACGTGACCAGATGGCGAAACTCGACCTCACCGCGGTCACTCGCACCCAGGGCAACAACCGGGCCCTCAAGGACGGCACGGTGACGCCCAGCGGGTACGAGTTCACCTTCGAAGAGGTTCCCGTTCTGGTCAAGGCCTTTCGCCGAATGGTGCGCGGACTGGAATTCGACGTCTGCGAGATGGCGATCACCACGTACCTGTGCGCCAAGGAACACGGCAAGCAGTTCACCGCGCTGCCGATCTTCCTCGTGCGCGGCTTCCACCACGGTGCCATCGTCCACAACACCAGGTCGGGCATCACGTCACCCAAGGACCTTGAGGGTCGCCGGGTGGGCGTGAACCGTGGTTACACGGTGACCACCGGCGTGTGGGCGCGCGGCATCCTGGAGCAGGAGCACGGCGTCAACCCGGACAAGGTCACCTGGGTCCTCTCCGGCGACGAGCACGTGGCCGAGTACCAGGAACCGGGCAACGTGGTCCCGATGCCGGCCGGCGCGAACCTGGCCGACCTGCTGGTCGCCGGCGACCTCGACGCGGCCATCGGCGTCGAGGTCGACCACCCCGACGTGGCCCCGCTCATCCCGAACGCCACCGAGGCTGGTTACGACGCGCTGCGCACCCACGGCCACTACCCGATCAACCACCTGGTGGTGGTGAAGGACGACCTGCTGGCCAAGCACCCCGACCTGGCCGCGGACGTGTTCAACGCCTTCACCGAGTCCAAGAACCGCTACGTCGAGCAGTTGCGGGCCGGGACGATCGCGGAGCCCACCGGCATCGACCGGATGCACCAGCAGGTCATGGACATCACCGGCAAGGACCCGCTCCCCTACGGCATCGCCCCCAACCGAGCGGTGATCGAAGAGCTGATCGCCCACGCCATGAGCCAACACATCCTGACCCGACGCCCAGACGTGGAGAGCCTGTTCGCGGACGGGACGAGGAACATCACCGGCTGAACGAACGAGGCCAGAGCACCTTCGACCGCTCTACAACCTTCATCCCGATACAAAGCGCACGTAAGACGCGCGCGATCGGGGTGACGGGTGGGGACCGAGCCAAACCCTCAGGCGACCGACCACAGCAGAACCGGGGTCGCTTCGCTCCTGGTCCTCCCTAGTCGCTGGCGCGACAGGACCCCAACAGGACGGAACCACATGCGGATAGTCATAGCCGGCGACCACAACGGCTTCGCCCTCAAAGCCCGTCTGACCACCCGGCTGACCGCCCAAGGCCACCAGGTGGAAGACCGAGGCTCCTTCGACCCGGAAGAGACGGTCGACTACCCACCCCTCTGCGCCGACCTCTGCCAACAGATCCTCGACGGCAAGGCCGACCGAGGCATCGTCATCGGCGGCAGCGGCAGCGGCGAGCAGATGGCCTGCAACAAGATCCGCGGCATCCGGGCGGGCCTGGGACACGACCTGTTCACCACCGAGATCTCCCGCGCCCACAACGACGCCAACGTCCTGATCATGGGCGCGAAGGTGATCGCCCCGGAACTGGCGGAGCAGATCACCGATCTCTGGCTGACCACCGCCTTCAAAGGCGGTCGCCACCAACAACGGCTGGACCAGATCGCCGCCCTCGAACGCGGCGAATCCATCATCTGAACCAACAAAAAAGTCCCAAAAGGACCAAGGAGCTGGAGCCGCGCCGGTCGACCGAGTTGAACTCAGTCGACCGGCACGGAGTTCAGGAACTCCAGCACCCGCGCGGGCGCCGTCAGTTCGGTCTGTTCAGCCACCGGCATGTCCCAGTACTCCACCCGGGGCAGGCACTCCTCCAGGTACCGGGCCGCCGAGGGAGCGTGCGACTCGTCCTGCCCGGGCACGATCAGCGCCGGCACGGACAGTCGCATCAGGTCCTCGGGCTCGGCGCCGGGCACGGTGTCCCGGTCGAACTGAAGCCGGGAGATGCCGCGGACCAGCAGCAGGTAGTCGTCCTGGTCGTGCCTGGCGAACCGGTCAGCGAAGTCCTGGTCGGTCCGGAGGACCGTCACCCACGGGCCGACCCGGGGGTCGCCGGTGAAGCTCCTCGTCGTCGACTTCGCCAGGTCGACGACGGCGGCCAGGCCGTTGGCCTCGACGTAGGCGGTGTGCGTGGCGAACCGGGCGTGCTGCTTCATCCGGTACTTCGCGCCGCCGGCCGGTGAGAACAGCACCATGCTCAGCGCCCGGTCGGGATGCGCCAGACCGAACGCGAGCACGCTGCTACAGCCGACGCAGCCACCCATCAGATGCGCCCGCCGGATGCCGAGGTGGTCGAGCAGGCCGATGCCCTGCCGCACGTAGTCGGCCCAGCCGACGCGCTCCAGCCGGCCGCCGGACAGGCCCGACTCGCGCCGGTCGAAGCTGATGCAGGTGTAGTGCTCGGCCAGCCGGGCATGGATGTTCGTGCGCTGGTAGACGTTCAGGTCGCGCCAGTTCTCCAACCGCGAGTCGAACCCGCCAGGCGAGTACATCAGCAGCGGTGGCCCGGAACCAGCCACGTCGTACCGCGTCGTGAGTCCGTCAACGACAGTGGTAGGCACGAAATCCAGCCCTTCTCCGACAACCAGAACCTGCGAGCGACAAATCCGGGACAACCGCGACGGTAACCGGGACCGAGCCGCCGGTCAGCTCCTCGGCGCGACCGGCACCCCGCCCTTGATCTGTCGCCCGGACCGCACGTCCTCGGCGTACGCGGTGAGCGCGTCGAACGTCGTGCGGGCCACGTTGGCGTAGGTGTCCGGCGGGTTGTCCACGCCACCGGCGGCGTAGCCGATCGCCGCGTGCGCCATCCGGACCCGCCCGTCCAGCCACGGCCCACCGCCGAAGCCGCCGATCACCGGGATGGACACGGCCTCGACGACCGCCGGGCCGGCGACCGGACCGGAGTTGGTGAAGTCGAGCATGGACGCGCCGGCGTCCTCCAAACGCTTGGCCTCGGTCACCAGCTCCTCGGCCATCTCGTCGGGCACCTGCGCGCCCGGCTTGGACATCGCGCTGTAGTCCACGCCGTAGCGCAGCGCGCGCTGCGGTGTGATGCCCAGCTGGGCGAACACCGGGATGCCGGCGCGCTCGACGGCGGTGACCGCCTCCGGGTAGTCGGCCGCGCCGTCCAGCTTGACCAGGTCGGCACCGGCCTCCTTGACCAACCGGATGGCCGCCCGGACGGCGGTGTCGGTGCCCTCCTGGAGCGGACCGAACGGGAAGTCACAGCTGACCAGCGCCCGGCTGACGCCCCGGCGGACCGCCTGGCAGACGATGATCATCTGCTCCATGGTCACCTCGAACGGGTTGGCCTGGCCCCAGAGGTTGACCCCGACCGAGTCGCCGACCACGACGATGTCCACGCCGACCCGGTCGACGATCCGGGCGATCTGGTAGTCCCAGGCCACCACGCCGACGATCTGCTGGCCCGCGCGCTTCATCGCGGCCAGCCCCGGAACGGTGACTTTCGTGTCCATCTCGGTCCTCAAATCCTCGTAACTTCCTTGTCCCGCAATATTTCCGTGCCGGTAGGTCAGGCGCCGAGCACGGTGAGCAGCCCGGCCACGTCCCGCTGGTCCTTGGACACCAGCAGCACCCGGGAGTGCGGCCGCAGCGCGTTGATCGCCGCGGACACCTCACCCTCGCCGAGAATGACCGAGGCGGTCATGATCCCGCGCAGCGTGCACGCGTTGCCGATGGCCGCGGCCGCCGCGGCACCGGAACCGCTGGTCGCGATCATCATCACGAAGTCGGCCTCGGCCAGCTCGTCGCTCAGCCGCACCTGGCCGCCGTCGTAGCGGCTCAGCTCCAGGTCGGCCAGCTCGCTGTCCGGCGCCACCTGGCTCTGGTCGCCCTGGTAGCGCAGGAAGTGCGCGCCCAGCCAGGGCTGTTCGGGCAGCGGGCGGACGATCGCCGCCGCGCCGTCGTCCAGCGCGACCACCCGGGTGGCCCGGTCGATCTGGGTGCCCGGCGCGGCGTCGATCCGGAAGCGCGCCTCGGCCGTGGTCGCGGCCCTGGCGCAACTGCTCAACAGCAGAGTGGGGTGGTCGGTCATGTCAGACCGTCGCCTGCCGCACGCCGGGGGTGGCGGTGAGCGCCTCGGGCGAGTCGAGGAACGACTGTTCCTTGGGCAGCACGATGGCCGCCGACCGCACCCGGTGGTGCGCCGGGTCCACCCCGGGCGGGGTGACGCCCTTCTCCTGCAGGTCGAGCGCGGCCTGCACGAGCTTGCGCCGGGCCTTGATGATGCCGCTGTCGGCGGAGACCAGCCGCTCTTTGCTGCGGTCCACGATCGGGCCCATGCTCTCCTGCAACGACGCGTCCTGCATCGCGATGCCCTTGATGCCGGAGAACGTGTCGCCCCGGCGCTGCGCCTCGCGGTCCATCAGGTAGTCGTTGTCCTTGTTCTGCAGCGGCCGGTACGTGCCGGGCACGTACTCGTTGTGCACGCCGAGGCCGGCCTTCATCGCCGCCACCTCGCCCTCGGTGAGCGCCCGGACCGGCTGGTAGTCGAAGGTGAACACCCAGCAGTTCTCGTCGTCGATGGGCACCCAGAAGTGGCCGTGCACGGGGTGGTCGGCGCGCGGCGGCACCATCGTGAAGGCCGGCATCACCCACGGTGTGATCCGCCAGTAGTAGTGCCCCTCCTCGGCGTTGCGCCGGACCCCGACATACAGCCCGCCCTCGGAGTCGACGACCTCGAAGAACGGCTTCATGTCGTTCATGTTGTATTCGTTGCCCTTGGAGCCCTTGAACAACGGGTCGTTCTTCAGTCCCCCGGAGTGCAGCCAGGAGACGTGGCTGGAGTCGATGCCGCCCTCCAGTGCCTGCAACCAGTTGCACTCCTGCCAACGCTTGGAGTCGAACACCTGATCGGCGGGCACGTGCACCCACTCGAACTCCGGCAGCGGCGGCTGCTTGGCCGGGTTGCCCATGTAGGTCCAGAGGATGTTGCCGATCTTGACCAGCGGATACCCGGTGAGCTTGACCTTCGCGCAGAAGCTGCTGTTCGCCGGCTCGGAGGGCACCTCGATCGCCTGGCCGGTCACGTCGTACTTCCAGCCGTGGTAGGCGCAGCGCAGGCCGCCCTCCTCGTTGTTGCCGAACCACAACGAGACACCCCGGTGGGCGCAGAACTCGTCGATCAGGCCGTACCGGCCCTCGCTGTCCCGGAAGGCGATCATGCGCTCGGACAGCAGCTTGACCCGAACCGGCGGGGCGCCGTCCTCCGGCAGCTCCTCGGCAAGCAGGGCCGGAACCCAGTACTGCCGGAAGAGATCACCCATCGGCGTACCGGGACCGGTCTGCGTCAACAGCTCGTTGGTCTCCTGCTTGAGCATCCTCTTCCGCCTTTCGATGCCGATCTGTGGAACGGCCTCGCAACCCCCCACCGCGCCGCCCTTCGGGCCCGCCGATCGGCGGTTCCGACCAACCAGGGCCACCGTCGTCGCTCAGTGGAGTCACAGGGTCACCATCAGAAGTGTAAGACCATTTGGCCAATACTACCGTTGGGCCAATGTCTCGGTCAGTACTTTCCCGCAGTTCGAAACTATTCACCACAGCCGAACCGCGCGGATTTCGGGTCAACGCCACCGGTCACGGTCGCCCGCACGCACGTGACCGGCAGTTCGTGTGCTCTCCGCCGCGCGCCGCGTGACGAAGGTCATTCCAGCTTCCGCCCGGGTCAGCGGTTCTTCGCGCCGTGCGTCTTGCCGGCCTTGACTGCCTCTTCGAGGAGCTTCTTGCCCTCGTCGGGAGACAACTGCACGCCGTGCCGCTCGATGTTGTGCAAGCGCATCGTGCGCAGCAGGCCGGTGTCCTGGATGGCGAGGTAGCGCGAGGTGTCGTTCTGGTCCAGGTTGAAGTGCTGGTGCCAGGCCCACCGCGGCGGGGCGAACAGCGTGCCCTCCTGCCACTCGACGACGTCGATCGGCTCGTCCTCGTAGTTGATCAGCGAGAAGCCGTGGCCCTTGACGACGTACAGGTACGCCTCGGTCGTGTGGCGGTGCCGCACGGAGTTGTTGCCGGGCTTCAACTCCGAGATGTGTGCGCTGAGCACCTCGTAGTCGGCCAGATCGAAGTAGTGGCCACGGTTGTTGCGCCACGCGCGAGCCGGCAACTCCATCTTGCGCAGGTCGTCCTCGACCACGAGGCCCTTGTTCGGCGGGTGCTGCCGGTTGAATTCGTCCCGCGCCGCGATCTCCGAGGTACTGAGGTTCTTCTTGTCGCTGGACAGCACACCCTTGAGGTATTCGTCGCGCATCCGCCCCTCCCTCTCTGTTTGGTCCTACCAATTGCCCTTAGTCACTAAAGCCGTCCGGGAGCACGGTGTCAAGCTCACCGGCTCCACCGGCCGCGATCGCCCGGCCAGCAGGTCAGGCACGGTGCCCGCATGATCGATCGGGGCCCGTACGCACGGTGACCGGAGTCAGCCCGACACCGGTCGTACCGCCTCGACCGCCGCCGGGTACTCCGGCGCGTTCTCGAAGTAGTGCACCTGGTCGTAACCGAGGTGACTGAACAACCGGTTCTGGGTGGACAGCAGGTGCAACCGGCTGCCGTCGGCTGCGAAATGCTGGACGACCGTGTTCTGCGGGACGTAGAGCGTGTCGCCCTTGGTGATCTCGTGCCGGGTCGGCTCGGTGGCCACCCGCGCGTGGTACTTCTCGGCGATCTCCGCCCGCACCTCCCAGTGCACGGAGTAACCGTCGCCGTCGAGCACATAGAGCACCTCGTCGGCCATCTTCCAGTACCGGCCCGACCGGCTGCCCCGCGGGATCACCAACTCGTACGCGTCCACGCTGAACTGTCGGTGGTCGACCTGCGCCGCACTGTTCATCACCCGCAGTCGGCCCAGTGGCGTCGTCTCCCAGAAACCGTCCTCCGGTGTGATGATCTTCTTGCGGTCCCGAACGCCCTCGGTCCAGATCCGCGACCAGTCCACCCGCTCGCCGAACTCCGCGGGCCGCGGGATCGGCCCGCCCCGGCCCTGCTGCACCAGGCCGAGGAACATCCACGTGCACTTGGCCTTGATCACCAGCACGACGGCCTTCTCGTCGTAGGGGTTGAAGTGCTGGTGCACCGAGTCGGTGTGCACGAAGGCCAGGTCGCCCGCCTTCCAGTCGTACCGGATGTCGTCGTGGATCTCGTAACCCGCGCCCTCCAGGATGAAGAACGCGGCCTCGTTCTGATGGCCGTGGCCCTGGTTGGCGCTGTGCGGCGGCAGTTCCACGAAGTGCACCTGCAACGTCTGGGTCAGGAAGTCCTCGTCCCCCGGCGCCAACCGCCAGCGCACGTCGGCGGCGTCCCGGTGGTCGCTGGAGTAGCCGGCGCCGGTGCCGGTGGCCACCACGACCGAGTCGTCGCGCACCCGGGGAGCGGCGAGCTGCGCGTCGCGGAACTCCGCGAGCCCGTAGGTGTCCGAGGCCATCCCGCGGACAAAAACCCTCGGCTTAGTCGACATGCGACCGCCTCGCTTTCGGACGTTCGGAAGGGCCGGCAGAAGGGCTGTCTGAAGGACCCAGTACGCGGTAGGCGCCGGTGTCCAGGTCGAACACCGAGCGGGTGATCTCGCTGAGCAGCCGCGAGCGCACCACCAGGTTCCAGGTCCAGTCCGCGGTGCGGTTGGCCACCGTGTGCACCTGGCCGGGCAGCACCACCTCGGCGCTGCCGGCGGTCAGCTCCAGCTGGTCGGGCGGCCCGAGGGCGGCCCGGCCCGGCTCGGGATCGGCCAGCCGGTCCCAGCGGGTGAAGCTGGTCGGCCCGACCACGACGCCGTAGACCGCCCAGGCCGGCCCGTGGTCGTGCGGCGGGGTGAGGTGCCCGGGACGGTGTACCGATGCGTGCACGGCGAGGCCGCCGGGTTCGCCGGCGATCAGAAAGGACGCGGTCCGACCCTGGTAGAGCTGGCTGATCGCCGGGTCGGCCAGCGCGGCCAGCACGGCGGTCCGCGCCGGTTCGAGCTGATCGGTCGGGTCGCCGGCCGGTAGCGCGGCCAACTCGGTCAGCAGCCGCGCGACGGCCGGGTGGGTGATGGTCCGGGTGGCCATCAGTCCATCACGCCGTTGAGCACACCGCCGTCGACCACCAGGTCGGTCGAGGTGATGAAACTGGCGTCGGACGAGACCAGGAAGCGCACCGCCGAGGCGATGTCCTCCGGGCGGCCACCCCGGCCGAGCATGTTTCCCTTGCGCGGTCGGTCCTTCGGCTCCTCCGCCCGGCCCACCGGGGAGCCGACCTTGTTCGGGGTGACCGAATTGACCCGGATCTGGTAGGGCGCGAGCTGCGCGGCCAGCGACCTGGTCATGTTGATCACCGCGGCCTTCGCCGCCGGGTAGGCCAGCGCGTTGGGCCGGGCGCGGTAGCCCGAGGTCGAGCCGATGTTCACCACCGCACCGCCGCGCGCCTGCGCCACCATCTGCCGGCCGAAATACTTGGTGCAGAGGAAGACGCTGGTCAGCGTCACCTTGAGCACCCGATCCCACTCGCCCTCGTCCAGGTCGAGCACGGTCGCGCCGCGGTCGGTGATGGCCACGTTGTTGACCAGGATGTCGACTCCGCCCAGCTGGGCCACGATCGCGGCGACGGTCGCCTCGACCGAGTCCCGATCGGACACGTCACAAACGAACGCCACCGCCGCGCCGGGCAGTTCCGCGTCGATGCTCTTGACCGTCTGCTCGGCCCGGTCGTGGTCCAGGTCGACCACCGCGATGGTGGCGCCCTCCCGGGCCAGGCTCAGCGCGATCGCGGCGCCGACGTTGCGGCCCGCCCCGGTGACCACGGCTACCTGCTTGTCGAACTTCACGGGGTGACCTCCACATCGACCGGCCGCTGCCGGCGCTCGGAACGGGTGGCGTCCTCGTCCAGGACCAGCCCGGAGTCCTCTTCGCGCAGCACGACGCCGTAGTCGGCCACGGCTCGCTCCCGGGACACGTATCCCGCCAGCACGTCGGCCAGCACCTGCCGGGGGTCGCGGTCCAGCGGATCGCCGAAACCGCCGCCGCCGGGCGTCTCCAGCCGGAACCGGTCCCCCGGCGTGAGTGGCAGTTCGGCGTACCGGGAGGGCAGCACGCGCTCCCGGTCGGTGCCCGGATTGACCGTCAGCCGGCCGATCCGCCCGTTCGCGCCGCCGTCCACGCCCAGTGGGGCGATCTTGTGCCGGGTGGAGCGCAGCGAGAACCGGGCCGGTTCGAGCACCTCGTACTCGCGCAGGATGCCCAGCCCGCCCCGGTACCGGCCGGCGCCGGCCGAGTCCTCGATCAGCTCGCAGCGCAGGATGCGCGTCGGGTACTCGCTCTCCACGATCTCGACCGGGGCGATCTTGCCGTTGGTGTGGTTGACCGAGGAGCCGGACACGCCGTCGTGGTCGGGCCGGGCGCCGGTGCCGCCGCCGAACAGCTCGTACTGCACGTACTTGCGGGTGCCCGGCTCCCGGCCGCCGCTGAGCACGAACGACCGACTCGCGCACCCGTCGGCCCGGCCGCGGCCGGGCACGAGGTGGCTCAGCGCGTCGAACACCGCGTCCACCACGGCGTGCACTGTCGGGTTGTAGGTGTTGACCGCGGCCGGGAAGTGCGGGTCGACCACACTGCCCGGCCGGGTGGTCAGGTCCAGCGCGTCCAGCAGGCCGGAGTTGACGTAGGTGTCGCTGCCCAGCAGGGAGATCACCACGTAGGCGCAGGCCGCGCGGAGCAGCGGCGGGCGGATGTTGGCCGCTCCCCTGGTCTGGTCGTCGCTGCCGGTGAAGTCGAACTCGACCCGGTCGCCGGACTTGCGCACGGTGACGTGGATGCGGAACGAGTGTTCCAGGTTGATGCCGTCGTCGTCGACGAACCGCTCGGCCGAGAACTCGCCGTCCGGCCACTGCGCGTAGGCCGCGCGCACCCGCGCCTCGGACACGTGCAGCAGCTCGCCGAAGTACTCGCGCAGCTCGACCAGGCCGTGTTTGGCGGCGATCTCCTGCAGCCGCCGCTCGCCCAGGCGCACCGAGCCCAGCTGCCCGCGCATGTCGCCGACGACCACCTCGGGCGTGCGGCTGTTCGCGGCGATGATCCGCTCCAGGTCGCGCACGGTCTGGTAGTCGCTCTGATAGCGCACGGCCGGCAGGTGCAGGCCCTCGTTGTAGATCTCGGTCGCCGCGGCCGAGCAGCTGCCCGGCACCGGCCCGCCGATGTCGCCCTTGTGCGCCATGCTCGCGGCGAAGCCGAGCAGCTCCGACCCGACGAAGATCGGGCAGATGATGAAGAAGTCCGGCGCGTGCGGGCTGGCGCCCTGATAGGTGTGGTTGATCAGGAAGGCATCTCCCGGGCGGAAGTTGCCGCCGTACTCGGCGAGCACGGCCGCCGCGCAGGCCGGGAACGCGCCGATGTGCAACGGCAGCACGACGTGCTGGGCGACCACCTTGCCGGCCGGGTCCAGCAGCGCGCAGGACGCGTCCTGGGACTCCCGGATGATGGTGGAGAAACCCGTGCGGAACAGGGCGAACTGCATTTCCTGCACCACACCGGACAATCGGGCGCGCAACACCTGGAAGGTGATCGGGTCGATGCTCATCGCTGGTCCCCTTCCCCGGCGGCCGACAGGAACAGGTTGAGCCAGCGGTCGACCACGACCCGCTGGCCGGGCAGCACCACCACGGTGGTGTCCTGCTGGTCGATCACGGCCGGCCCGGTGAACGTCAGGCCCACGTCGAGCAGTTCCCGGGCGTAGATCGGACAGTCCACCAGGTCGGCGCCGAACCGGACCGGCCGGCGGGCCACCTCGGCCTGCGCCAGTGTGCGGCCGGTCGGTTCGTGTTCGGGCAGCCGCACCTCGGGCACCAGGCCCCGGCCGGTCAGCCGGTAGGACACGATCTCGGCCGGCTCGCCGAGCGCCGCGTGGCCGAACCGCTCCAGGTGCTCCTCGTCGAACGCCTTGCGCACGACGCCGATGTCACCGGCGACGAACGAGTCCAGCGCGACCGGCACCGTCACCTCGTAACCCTGGCCCTGGTAACGGATGTCGAGTGCGTAGTCCAGCTCGATGGTGGCCGGTTCGAAGCCCTCGGCGAGCAGTTCGGCGGTGGCCACCTCGGCCAACTCGGCGAAGACGGCCAGCACGTCGGCCGGCGCCACCTCGGCCAGGCCGTCCAACCGGGACCGGACGTGGTCGTGCTGCACGTCGGCCATCAGCAGACCCAGCGCGGAGAAGACGCCGGGGTGGGCGGGCACGATCACGCCGGCCATGTGCAGTTCGGCGGCGAGCGCGGCGGCGTGCACCGGCCCGGCGCCACCGAACGCGACCAGCACGAAGTCGCGCAGGTCGTAGCCGTGCATGGTGGAGATGCCCTTGATCGCCTCCTGCATCTGCGTGTTGACCACGTCGACAAGACCCTTGGCGGCGTCCTGCGGGTCGAGTCCGAGCGGGTCGGCGACGTGCTCGCGCAGCGCGGCGAGCGCGGCCGCGGTGTCCAGCGCGAGCGAGCCGCCCAGCCGGGACCGGTCGCTGAGATAGCCGAGCACGAGGTTGGCGTCGGTGACCGTCGGCCGGGTGCCGCCACCGCCGTAACACGCGGGTCCGGGTACCGAGCCCGCGCTGTCCGGACCGACCTTGAGCACACCCTGGCCGTCCACCGAGGCGAGCGTGCCGCCGCCGGCGCTGACCGTGTCGATCTCCAGCGAGGTGAGCGCGACCTGCCGGCCGGCGATCAGCCCGCCGTGGCCCAGCCGCGGCCGGCCGCCCTCGATCAGCGCCACGTCGCAGGACGTGCCGCCCATGTCGAACGTGATGACCTTGTCGAAACCGCACAGCCGGCTGATCCGGGCCCCCGCGGTCACCCCGCCGGCCGGTCCGGACAACAGCGTCGCCGCCGCCTTCTCGGCCGCCGTGCCGAAGGTGGCCGTGCCGCCGTTGGACTGCATCACGTATGCCTGGCCGGTGGTCACGCCCAGCGTGTGCAGTCGCTGCCGGAGGTTGGTCAGGTAGCGCTGCACGATCGGCTGGAGGTAGGCGTTGATCACCGTGGTGCTCAGCCGGGAGTACTCCCGGATCTGCGGCAGCACGGCCGAGCTGAGCGAGACGTAGCAGTCCGGCAGTTCCTCCCGGACGATCTCGCCGACCCGCTGCTCGTGCGCGGGATGCAGATAGGAGAACAGCAGGCACACCGCGATCGACTCGATGCCCTCGCCGCGCAGGCCGCGCAGCGTGGTCCGGAGTGCGGCCTCATCCAGCGGGACGAGCACGCCGCCCTGGTGGTCCACCCGCTCGATCACCTCGCCGGTGCGCCGCTGCGGGGCCAGCAGGGTCGGCTTGTCGTAGTCGAGGTCGAACAGCGCCGGACCGTGCGGCCGGGACTGCTCCATGATCTCGTAGATGCCCCGGAAGCCCTCGGTGACCAACAGGCCGGTGCGCACGCCCTTCTCCTCCAACAGGGCGTTGGTGCCCACGGTCGTGCCGTGGCAGAAGTAGCCGATGGTCCGGTCGGGCGCCTCGCTCAGGAAGCGCTCCACCCCGGCCACCACCGACACCGACGGGTCGGCCGGCGAGGAGAGGATCTTGGCGATCGACACGTCCCCGCTGTCCTCGTCCAGCAGCACGAAGTCGGTGAACGTGCCGCCGGTGTCCACCGCCACCCGGAAGCGGCCGGTCACCTCGGCCGTTCCACGTACAGGTCGGCGATGTCGCCGACGGTGATGTGCTCCATCGCCTGCTGGACCACCTGCGCCACCGGCATGTCCTGGCCCACCGTCGCGGCCATCTTCATCGCGTTGGCCAGGTCCTTGTGGTGCCAGGTCAGCCGCATCAACTGCATCTCGGCGATGGTCCGGCTGGCCGCCGGGCCGTCCAGCAGCGCGGCCCGCAGCTTGGTCGGCTCCACTCCCAGCTCCCGGCCCAGCCGCAGCGCCTCCACGATCGCCGAGAGCTGTCCCCAGTGGCACAGGTTGTTCACCGTCTTGCCCACCTGCCCGGAGCCCAGCGGCCCCAGGTAGTGCACGGTCTTCGTCCACGGCGCCAGCGACGGCCGGATGCCGTCCAGCACCCTCTCCTCGCCGCCGACCAGCAGGTTGATCTCGCCGGCCTCGGCCGCGCGCACCCCGCCGGTGAGCGCGGCGTCCAGCACTGCGACGCCCTTGGGCTGCGCCTGGGCGGCCACCCGCCGGCACGTCTCGGGCACCACCGAGCTACAGATCAGGATGACCGAACCGGGCTTCGCGGTGGACAGCACGCCGGTCTCGGCCGAGCACACGTCCAGCACGTCCTGATCTGAGGGCACCATCACCACGATGACATCGCCGGCAGCCGCGAGCTCCGGCACGGATTCGGTCGGCCGCACGCCCTCGACGGCCACCCGCTCCATCACCGCGCGGTCCTCGTCGTAACAGAAGGTGGGGTGCCCGGCCCTGGCCAGGAACTCGGCGGCCGGCCGGCCCATCGCCCCCAGCCCGATCAGCCCGACGGACCTGCGCCCCGAATCCGGCCCTGTGGAATTCGACATTCTTCCCTCTTTCGGTGAACGCGGAACGGAGTTCAGGGTCGCTGCCAGCGCAACAGTCGGCGCTCCAACAACGTCACCAGACCGACGCCGATCAGTACCAAAACCATCAGCAGAATGATGCCGGCATAAACACCGGGCGAGTCGAAGAGATCGGTCGAATTTCGTACGTAATAACCGAGCCCGCTGTCCGCCGCGACGAACTCGCCGACCACGACGCCGATCATCGCGAACGAGACACCGGCCTTGAGACCGGCCAGGATCGGCACGGTCAGCTGCGGCAGAATGAGCCTACGGATCAGCGTGTGCCGCTTCGCGCCCATGATCTGCATGGTGGACAGCAGTCCGCGCGGCACCGTGCTCATGCCCATGTAGGCGTTGTAGAACATCACGAAGAACACGGTCATCGCCGCGATGGCCACCTTCGACCCGAGACCGATGCCGAACCAGAGCAGGAACAGCGGGGCCAGCGCGATCTTCGGAATGCCGTTCACCGCGGCCAGCAACGGTTCCAGCAGCGCGGCCGCGAGCTTCCAGGTACCCAGCAGCACGCCGACCACCAGACCGCTGACCACACCGATCCCGTAGCCCAGCAGCAGTTCCTCGGTGGTGATGCCCAGGTCCGGCCACACCGAACCGGTGGCGAACAGGGTGTAGAGCCGGTGGATCACGTCGGTCGGGCTGCTGATCAGGTACTTGGGCAGCAACGACCCGCTGGCCAGCTGCCAGAGCACCAGGATGGCGACCACGATGGCCAGCCGGCCGAGGTGGACACCCGCCGAGGCGGGCACCCGCAGGCGTTTGGCCTGCCGCCCCAGTTCGGCGTCGGCCCCGTCGGCCACCGAGGACGTGCCGGTCTCCTGCACCGCGGTCATCGGTTCTCTCCTGCCTGCTCGTCGGTCGGGGGCGGGCCGGCCATCTCGATCTCGGTCTTGAAGAAGCCCCACAGTTCCTGGTGGATCTCGGCGAACTCAGCGGTCTCGGCGATCTCGTAGACGTTGCGCGGGCGGGGCAGCGGAATGTCCACCACCGCCTTGATCGTGCCGGGCCGCCGGGTCATCACCACCACCTTGTCCGACAGGGTGATCGCCTCGTTCAGATCGTGGGTGACGAAGATGACGCTCTTGCGCCGGCTGGACCACAGGTCCAGCAACACTTCCTGGAGCACCGACCGGGTGATCGCGTCGACCGCGCCGAACGGTTCGTCCAGCAGCACCACGTCCGGGTCGTAGACCAGCGTTCGGGCGATCGAGCAGCGCTTCTGCATACCGCCGGAGAGCTGGTGCGGATAGGACTCGCCGAACCCGGTCAGCCCGACCAGCTCCAGCCACTCCGAGCTGAGCCGCCGCCGGTCGGCCCGGCTGAAGCCCTTGATCTCCAACGGCAGTTCGATGTTCTGCCGGGCGGTCAGCCAGGGGAACAGGTTGGAGTCCTGGGAGACGTAGCCGATCCGGGTGTTCACCGAGGTGATCCGGTCACCCTGCACGTGCACCTGGCCGGAGGTCGGCTGGATCAGGCCGGCGGCCATGTTCAGCAGCGTGCTCTTGCCGCAGCCGCTCGGCCCGACGATGGAGCAGAACTCGGTGGCGCCGATGGTCAGGTTCACCTCGTGCAGGGCGGTGAACGCGGGCCCGGTCCGCGGCGCGAACTGTTGGGCCACCTCGGTGAAGGTGATGGCGTGCGGTGGCGACGGGTCGCTCTCGACGGCGGGAGACGCTGCCCTGGTGGTCACCGTTGCCGCTGTGGGGTCCATGTCAGTGCTGTCCTCTCCGGTGGTCGCCACCGAAATTCCATGACCACCTCAGAGCTTGCTCGCCGCGGCCTGGTTGATGTACTGGTTCGTCCACAGTGATCCCTGGGACACGTTGACGTTTCCGGCGAGTGCGCCGGTGGCCTTGGTGACGGTGAGCGCGTCGTCCCACATCGTCTGGGTGAACAGGCCGTTGGGCGCCCACTGCACGACCTTCAGGCTCTGCAACAGGTCACTGCTGCTGTAGCTGGGGAAGTGCTGCGTCTCCAGGCTGAGCACGGCATTCGGGTCGGCCCGCATCAGGTTCTCGGCCCTGGCCAGCGCGGTGGCCACCGCGGTCGTCGTCTTGGGATTCTGTTTGGCGTAGTCCGGAGTCGTGGTGAGCAGGTCGTAGGCCATGTTCTTCCACTGCGGGATCTCCGAGCCGGTCGCCAGGATCTGCGCGCCGGCCTGCCGGGCGATGTAGTACGTGGAGGGCGGCGAGCCGACGAAGATCTGGAGCGTGCCGTGCTGCAACGCGGTCGCGCCGGCCGCGTCCGACCCGACGGTCACGTACTTGATCGATCCCTGGTCGGCGCCTTCCTTGCCGAGCAACAGCTTCAGGAACTGGGTGCCGGTCGAGGAGATGGCCGCGTCCTCGGCGCCCTGGAGACCGAGCACCCGCTGCTTGAGCGGTTGCGTGGTGGCCAGATGGTGCGAGTCGATCCAGTTCTTGGTGACCACGAACTGTAGCGAGGCGCCGTAGTCCAGGGACGCCACCGCCTGCAGATTCACCCCCTGGCTGCTGGCCAGCAGCAGCGCGTTGGAGGACAGCGTGGCGAACTGGATGCTGCCGCCCTGTAGCGCCGCGTTGGTCTGGCTGCTGCCCTGCAACAGCTCGGTTTTGACGTTGACACCCGCGTCCTTGAAGTACCCCTTCGCGATGGCCACGTCGACGGCGCTGAAGCCAATGGTGTCAACGGCTTTGCCGATCGTGACGGTCGGTATGCCACCGGCGCTGTCGGAGTTCTGCGTGCTGCCGGCACATGCCGTGGCCAGACCGAGGGTCAGCAGCGCGGTGGCGACGATCGCGGCCGTTCGACGGCCGAGGGCACCCCGACCGATGGCCGGTAGAACCGGTGCTCGTGACATTCCTGCGCTCCATCCATCTCTGAGAAAGCGGCGTTGCTGACCCGAAATGCGCACGACCGTCGGGTCGCGCTGGTGAAGAACTTTGCCGTGTCCCGAATCGGGGGACACCAGGAGCTGCTGTCCGGCCGTCTCCCGCCGGGGAGGGACCGTATTCGTGAAGTGCGACTCAGTGTGGGCTGACGGTAGGACCATTGTCAATGCCAGACCAGTTCCGCCATTAGGTGGATATCCGGAAACGACGAAGGACACCGTTTCGCTCAATGGGAAAACCGGAACCAGCCGCATGCGGTGCACCACGCGCATGCGACCGGAACAGTCGCCTGCCGACCGCCGTCGTCGGCATCAGTCTCTTCCTACGCCAGTCCCCGGCCTCCGGTCCAGACCTTGACCAGTCACGATGTCACCCTGTCCCAACCGGTCCGGCCCGAGTACGCTCCAGCACCAATAGGTCTGACTGTCCTACCAATAGGGACGAGCTCGTGGCTGCGGGCGGGATGAGAGGAACGCGATGAGCGCAGTGCGGCTGAGCATCGCCAGCACGGACTATGACCACTTCCGCGACTTCCAGCTGGGCACGGTGCAGGCACAGGGCATCGAGCACACCTGGTCGATCCTCAGCCATCACGAGGTGTTCGCCCGGTTCACCGCCAACCGCGAGTGGGACGTGGCCGAGCTGTCGATCGCGAAGTTCGCCGCCCAGGTCACCCGCGACAACCCCGACATCGTCGGGCTGCCGGTCGTCTGCTCACGGCTGTTCCGGTTCAGCTCGTTCTACGTCAACAAGAACAGTGGCATCAGGACGGTCGAGGACCTGCGCGGCAAGCGGATCGGCTCGCCGGAGTGGGCGCACTCGGCCGCGGTCTACATGCGCGGCTGGATGAACGACGAGCACGGCGTCGGGCTGACCGATGTGGAGTGGTACCAGGCCGGCGCCAACGCGGCGGGCCGGGACGAGAAGGTCGAGCTCAACCTGCCCGAGGGCGTGCGGCTGACCCGGATCGCCGACCGGTCGCTGTCCGAACTGCTCGCCGCCGGCGACATCGACTGCGCCATCATCGCCCGGCCGCCGACCTGCTTCCTGGAGGGCCACCCCGACGTGGTCCGGCTGTTCCCGGACTACCAGGGCGCGGAACTGGAGTACTACCAGCGGACCACGGTCTGGCCGATCATGCACATCATCGCGATGCGGCGGAGGATCCTGGATGAGAACCCCTGGGTCGCACGCAACCTGTACAACGCGTTCCTGGAGTCCAAGAACCGCAGCGTCGAGCGGCTGCTGGACCCCGCGGTGTCCCGCTACCCGCTGCCCTGGCTGGCCACCTACGGCCGGCAGATGCGCGACCAGTTCGGCGGCGACCCGTTCCCCTACGGCATCGACCCCATGCGCTCGACCGTGGACCAACTGCTGCGCTACGCGCACGAGCAGGGCATCGCACACCGGCTGGCCACCGCCGACGAGGTGTTCCCGGCGGGAATCATGACCAAGGTCGTCGTCTGAGCCAGCCCTGAGCCAGGCCGAACCAGCCCAACCCGAGCTCGAACCGGTCGGCGTCCCGCCAGTTGGACGCCGACCGGTCTATTGGTCAAACCGACTGAACCTCGGACCATATGATTTTCGTCACCGCTAGTCAGACGCATTGACCGGAGTTGGGACGCCACTCTGTGCGACAATTGTCCAGTGAGCGAGACGACGAGCGGGGGAGACTCGCGCGCGAGCCGCGATCTGTATACGGCCGTGTCGTCCGCCCGGATGTCCGAGGCGATCGTCGAGCAGATCCGTACGCTGATCCGCGGCGAGCAGCTGCGTCCCGGCGACCGACTGCCCAGCGAGCGCGATCTCGGCGAGCGGATGGGCGTCAGCCGGGTGACAGTCCGTGAGGCGCTGCGGGTGCTGGAGGCCGGCGGCCTGGTGGAGATCCGGGTCGGCGCTCGTGGCGGGGCGTTCGTCACCACCCCGACCTCGGCCAAGATCGGCGGCGACCTGGCCGACCTGATCAGCCTCTCCCCACTGACCGGCACCGAGGTCACCGAGGCCCGCCAGGTGTTCGAGCTGGGCATCGTGCCGATGGCCGTCGAGCGGGCCACCGAGCAGGACATCGCCGAGCTGCGCGAGATGGTCAAGCAGCACCAGTCCGCGCTCAAGGCCGGCGAGTACGGCATGCCGATGTCGGCGGCCTTTCACGTGCGGGTCGCGGCGTGCACGCACAACGCGGCCATCGAGATGCTCGTCCACTCCTTCCACGGACCGCTGCTGATGTCGCTGCGCGAGGCCCAGGTGACCGCGCCGCAGATGGGCCACCGCGGCACCACCGAACACCGTGACTTCGTCGAGGCGCTCGCCGCCCGGGATGCCTTGCGGGCGCAGGACATCATGCGGGCGCACCTGCAACGTACGGCGCGCCGGGTGGCTCGGACGAAGGGCTCCCGGTCGCGGGACGACGAGAGCTGACCCCAAGCTTGTTGTTGGCATGACCCGGTTTGCGGCTCCGCGTCGGGGTGAACCCGGATGGGCGGCCCACCGGCGCGGACTGAGTTTTTTGTGCTGTTGATGAGCTGTCGCCGTTCCATGCCCGAGGTCGCGTTTGTGGCGTGCGTCACGATCCGATTGGCAAAAGACCCCATCGTCGCGCGATGGGTGGCATAATGGTAAGACCATTAGGAGGTGTAGCGTGCTCGACGCAGATCTGCTCGTTGTGGGTGCCGGCCCGGCCGGCCTGTACGCGGCGTACTACGCCGGGTTCCGCGGGATGCGGACCGCGGTCATCGACTCCCTGCCCGAGCCAGGTGGTCAGATCTCCGCCCTGTACCCGGAAAAGATGATCTACGACATCGCCGGCTTCCCCGGGGTGAAGGGTCGCGACCTGGTCGCCGGGCTGCTCGACCAGGCGGAGAAGTTCTCCCCCACCTGGCTGCTGGGCGAGTCGGCGCAGAAGCTGGAGCGGCTGCCGGACGGTCGCCTGCAGATCACCACCACCGCAGGCCAGACCGTGACCACCAGGTCGATCGTGATCGCCGGCGGCATCGGCACCTTCACCCCCAGGGCGCTGCCGGCCGGGGCCGAGTTCGTCGGTCGCGGGGTGGACTATTTCGTCACCGATCCGACCAGCTACGCCGGCCACCACGTGCTCGTCGTCGGCGGCGGGGACAGCGCGCTGGACTGGGCGCTGACCCTGGAGCCGATCGCCGCCTCGGTCACCCTGGCGCACCGCAGGCCCAAGTTCACCGCGCACCAGTCCTCGGTGACCCAGCTGCACGCGACCACGGCGACCGTGCGCACCCCGGTCGTCGTGCACGAACTCGCCGGTGAGCACGGGGTCGAGCGCGCGGTGCTGCGCGACGCCGTCAGCGGCGAGTTGACCGAGTTCGCCTGCTCCCGGGTGGTCGCCGCGCTCGGCTTCACCGCCGACCTCGGCCCGCTGACCGGCTGGGGTCTACAGATCACCGACCGGCACGTCGTCGTCGACTCGACCATGTGGACCGGCGCCGAGGGCATCTACGCGGCCGGTGACATCACCGAGTACCCGGGCAAGGTGCGGCTCATCTCCGTCGGCTTCGGCGAGGCCGCCCTCGCCGTGAACAACGCGGCCATCGCCGCGAACCCGTCCGAATCGCTCTTCCCCGGCCACTCGACCGAGACAGCTGCCTGAGAAAGGAACTCCTCCCATGCCGTTCTTCATCGCGAGCGACTGCCTCGACACGCTGGACAAGTCGTGCACCGAGGAGTGCCCGGTCGACTGCATCTACGAGGGCGACCGCAAGATGTACATCAACCCGCGCGAGTGCATCGACTGCGGCGCCTGCGAGCCGGTCTGCCCGGTCGAGGCCATCTCGTCCGACCTGCGGATCAGCGACGAGAAGATGCCGTGGCGGGACGACAACGCGGCGTTCTTCTCCGAGCTGCTGCCCGGCCGGGACGCGCCGCTGGGCTCCCCCGGCGGCGCGGCCAAGGTCGGGCCGGTCGGGGTGGACACCTCGCTCGCCGCGAGCACGCCGGCAAGCGCCAACTAACCGCCAACTAGAGTCTGTCGCCGTGGCCGGCACACTTGTCCTCCTGCGACACGGAGTCTCCGAGTCCAACGAGCGCAACCTGTTCACCGGATGGATCGACGTGCCGCTGGCCGACAGCGGCCGCCACCAGGCGGCCCGGGCGGGCCGGCTGCTCGCCGAGTTCGCGCTGCTGCCGGACACCGCGCACACCTCGGTGCTCACCCGGGCCATCCAGACCGCCGAGGCCACCCTGCTGGCTGCCGGCCGGCAGTGGATCGACGTACGGCGCAGCTGGCGGCTCAACGAGCGGCACTACGGTGCGTTGCAGGGCCGCGGGAAGCGGGACGTGGTCGCCGAGTTCGGCGCCGACCAGTTCGCGGTCTGGCGCCGCTCGTTCGACGGCACCCCGCCGCCGCTGGCCGACGACAGCCCGTACAGCCCGATCGGCGACCCGCGCTACGCCGAACTGGGCCCCGACATTCCGCGTACCGAGTCGCTGCGGCAGGTCCTCGACCGGTTGCTGCCCTACTGGCAGCACAGCATCCGGCCCGAGTTGGCCGCCGGCGCGATCGTACTGGTCACCTCGCACAGCAACGCGCTGCGCGCGCTGATCAAACACCTCGACGGCATCGCCGACGAGGACATCAACCGGCTCAACGTGCCCACCGGCAGCCCGCTCGTCTACACCTTCGACGAGCACCTGCGGACCGCCGGCCCCGGCGCCTACCTCGACCCCGAGGCGGCGGCGGCCGGCGCCGCCAAGGTCGCCGACGAGGGCGGCACCGGGAGCCCGGCGGCGCTGCGCCGGTGACCGTCGTCAGCTCGGGTTGATGATCACCTTCAATGCCTGGTGGTCGGCCGCGTTGCCGAACACGTCGTAGGCCTCGTCGATCTGGTCGAAGGCAAACGTGTGCGTGCCCATCTTCTCGGCCGGGATGCGCCCGCTGGCCACCATCTTCAGCAGCGTCGGGATGGACACCGTATCCACCAGGCCCATGGTCATCGTGACGTTGTGAATCCACAGGTCCTGCATGGGCAGCGCGACCGGCGCGCCGTGCACACCGATGTTGGCGATGTGCCCGCCGGGCCGGACCAGCGCGGCCGCGGTCAACAGCGTCTCGGGAAAACCGACCGCCTCGATCGACACGTCCACCCCGAGGCCGTCGGTCAGCGCGAGCACGTCGGCCACCGCGTTCGGACCGGCCTCGACCGTGTCGGTGGCGCCGAAGTCGAGCGCCTTCTCCAGCCGGAACTTGTTGGAGTCCAACGCGATCACCCGGGACGCGCCCCACAGGCCGGTGGTCAGGATCGCGGCCAGCCCGACCGCGCCGGCGCCGACCACGGCGACCGTGTCGCCCGGCCGGACCTGCCCGGCCAGCACGCCCACCTCGTAGCCGGTGGGCAGCGAGTCGGCCAGGAAGATGGCCTGCTCGTTGGTCACCTCGGCCGGCACCGCGTAGAGCGAGGTGTCCGCGAACGGCACCCGGACGAACTCGGCCTGGGTGCCGTCGATCAGGTGACCGAAGATCCAGCCGATGCCGCCGACGGTCTGGCAGTGCGAAGGCATGTTGCGCTGGCAGTAGGCGCACCGGCCGCACTTGGTCACCGCCGGCACGAGCACCCGGTCGCCGACGGCGAAGCCCTTGACAGCCGAGCCGACCTCGGTGACCGTGCCCACCGCCTCGTGGCCGAGGATGCGGCCCTCGGTCACCGCCGGTACGTCACCGTGCAGGATGTGCAGGTCCGTACCGCAGATCGTGGTGGTGTCCACCCGGACCACCACGTCGGTGGCGTCCTGGATCGCCGCGTCGGGGACGTCCTCCCAGGCCTTCCGGCCGGGCCCGTGATACACCAGCGCCTTCATCCGCCACCTCCGTTGGGCGAACCGCCGTTTCCAGGGCAACACCGTCCCGGAAATCGACCTGTCCGCCCGTTCGACGCTAGCGACAAAAACCGGGGCCGACTGTCGCAAAATAAGACAGTCGACCCCGGCCGGAATTGTCGATCAGGCCGAATAAACCTGGAATTCGGAGACCTGGCCAGCCGGCCAGCCGGTGTTCGCGGTGAAGTTCAACCGCAGGTAGCGGGCCGCGGCCGCGGCCGGAAAGGTGATCGTCGCGGTGTTGCCGGTGGCCGGATTGAAGGTGTAGCCGGCCGACCCGACCACCGTGCTGAACGTCGAACCGTCGGTGCTGCCCAGCACGGACAGCGTCTGCGTCCGGGTGGCCCACGCGGTGTCCGGCGGCAGCGTCAGCACCACCCGCTTCGCGCTCGTGGTCGCGCCGAGGTCGACCTGTAACCACTGCGGGAACGCGTTGTTCGCGCTCTCCCAGTAGCTGCTGGTGTTGCCGTCGACCGCGTTGCCGCTGGCGTAGGTCTGCGTGTGGCTGCTCTCCGCGGTCGCCTTGGCCAGTGCCAGGTTCGTCGTGCTCGACCCGGCGTCGGTGGTCGCGCTGGTCGTCGCCGAGGTGGCCGACGAGTTGCCGGCGGCGTCCTGCGCCGACACGGCGAACGTGTAGCTGGTGGCCGGATTCAGCCCGCTGACGGTGAACGAGGTGGCCGCGGTGCTACCGACCTGGTTGCCGCCCTGGAAGACCCGGTAGCCGGTGACGCCGACGTTGTCGGTGGCTGCCGTCCAGGCCAGGCTCACGCTGCCGGACGTGTGCGCGGTGACGTGCAGTCCACTCGGGACGGACGGTGGCTGGGTGTCCGAACTGCCGCCGAGCACCGGTTGGGTCGGCCGGGTCGGGGTGAGCGCGAGCTGCCCCTTGAGCATCCGGCCGCCGTCGGCGGTCAGCCGCAGGTAGTAGTCCGACGAACAGGCCGTGCCGTCCTGGTTCAACGCCAGCAACCCGGAACCGGCCGGCACTCCCGCCGTGGTCTCCGCGGTCTTGGCGATCTGGTTGCCCTCGCCGAACTCGTCGAACATCGAGATGTAGATGCCCTGCGCGCCGACCCGGACCATGTTGTAGAACTGCCGCCACATGAAGTCGCCGTGCGCCCGCTGGTTCCCGGCGGAAACGTCGCCCGGCAGCACACAGGGCTGGTAGTCGACTCCGTTGGCGTTGCAGTCGGCCTGGTCGGGAATGTTGATGTTCTGATACACCGAATCGGAGTCCGCCGCGTTTCCGATGGCGCCGACCATCCACGGCGACAACATGTTGAACGCGTGATAGGTCCCCAGGAAACCGGGCCGCGAGCCGCCGGTACCGGTCTGCCACTCCCTCGGCACGCCGCCGATCACGTAGCAGCCCTGGCCCTTGAACCAGTTGACCACGTCCAGGCAGGTCGCCGCGTCCCACGGATGGTTGTTGTCGTTGAAGCCGAAGCCCCAGACGCACACGACCGGTTTGCCGTTCTGGTGCGCGTAGGCCGACGACGCGGTGAGCGCGGACATCTTGCTGGTCCAGTCGGTCTTGATCTCCGACTGCATGTTCGTCCAGCCGGACACGTCGTACATGACGTAGAACTTCCGGCCGTACGTCTCGGCCGCGGTGCGCACCTTGGTGGCCATCGCGTCCCGGGTCGGCCCTTCCGACCCGTTGGGGTCGAAGCGCTGCAACGCCGCGGTGTCGCAGCCGTTCTGCTGCATCCACAGGAAATGCGTGTTCACCGTC
Source organism: Pseudonocardiaceae bacterium (assembly GCA_036268615.1). GTDB lineage: Bacteria > Actinomycetota > Actinomycetes > Mycobacteriales > Pseudonocardiaceae > DATATV01. The sequence continues at coordinate 101,786 of DATATV010000155.1, read as the reverse complement.
TGCTGGTCGTAGGAGGAGAACAGTGTCGCGGGCTGCCCGTTGTTCAGGTTCGAGTAGGCGGTCTGGTAGCCGGCGGTGAACTCCCGCATGTCCGGCCATGCCTTGATCGCGTTGTTGGTGGGCGAGGGCGACTGCGACCAGTCCTGGCTCCAGTGCCACCAGCCGTTGATCGGCGCGCCGTCCCCGACACAGGCGAACCAGCCCTGATAGCCGACGGTGATCTTGCCGACCACGTCACCGGCCGGACTCGCGTTCGGCGCCGCCCGGCTGATCGTGGCCGCTCCGGCAGTGTCCAATACGGACAGTGCACCGACGGTGGAGCCGGCCGCCACCAGGGCGGAACCGATGAATGTCCGGCGCGAGATGGGCATTGAGTTTCCTCTCCGTCAACCGAGACTTCGTCGGGCCGAATAGTAGCCACGCCGACATATAGCCGCAATAATGTGTTAATATTGCGCATCATCGACAGAAGTCGACGCAAAAAGCCGACAGCCATTCGATGCGCCGCGAGCCGGCCGACTCAACCATGCCGCCAACTGACACACCAAGCCGCCGCAGTTCACCGTAAAGCCGACTATGGTCAAGTCACCAACCGTAGACATCGGTCGATGACTACGGGTGTAACCTGGGGCGATGCCAACCAGCGCGCGCTCCGGGACGGCCGGGCGGGCGCTCGTCCCCAGCCTGGTGTTCATCGGGATGGTGGTCGCCATCATCTCCAGCCTCGGCGCCCCGCTGATCCCCACCGTCGCGCTGGACGACCACGTGTCGGTGAGCGCGGCGCAGTGGTCGCTGACGATCACCTTCCTGGTCAGCGCGCTGGCCACGCCGACGATGGGTCGGCTGGGTGACGGCCCGCACCGCCGGACGGTGATCATCGGTAGTCTCGGCGTCGTCGCCGTCGGCGGCGCGCTGGCCGCACTGCCGCTGGGGTTCGGCTTCCTGCTGGTGGGTCGTGCGCTCCAGGGCGTCGGTCTCGGACTGACCCCGATGGGCATCGCGGTCGCCCGGGACGTGCTGCCGGTCGAGCGGGCCCGCCCGACGGTCGCACTGCTGTCGATCACCACCGCCGCCGGCGTCGGCCTTGGCTACCCGATCACCGGCCTGATCGCCGAGTACGGCGGCCTGCACACCGCCTTCTGGTTCGGTGCGGTGGTCGCGGTGCTCGCGCTCGTCGTCGCGGTGGTCGTCGTGCCGGCCTCGGTGGACCGCCCGCCCCAGCGGCTCGATGTCCCGGGCGCGCTGCTGCTGGGCATCGCCCTGGCCGGGCTGCTGCTGGCCATCAGCGAGGGGGCGAGTTGGGGCTGGGGCTCCGGCCGGCTGATCGGGCTCGCCGTGCTGTCGCTGGCCGTGTTCGCCGCCTGGGTGCTGGTCGAGTTGCGCCGGCCGAGCCCGCTGGTGCAGCTGCGACTGCTGCGGCTGCGGGCGGTGCTCACCGCGGACGTGCTGGTGCTGTTGGCCGGGGTGGGCATGTACCTGCTGATCGCGCTGGTCACCCGGTTCGTGCAGACGCCGAGCAGCACCGGCTACGGCCTCGGCGTCTCGGTGGCCGTCGCCGGTCTGGTGCTCATCCCGTTCTCGGTCGGCAGTCTCGTCGCCACCAAGGTGATGCCGGCGCTGATCCGGCGCACCTCGATCCGGACGGTGCTGCCGCTCGGCTCGGTCGTGGTGCTGCTGGCCACCGTGCTGTTCACCTACGCCCGCACCGACCTGTGGGAGGTCGTGGTGATGATGGGCATCACGGGCCTCGGCATCGGCATGATCTTCGCGGTACTGCCCGGCCTCATCGTCGGCGCGGTACCGCCCGAGGAGACCGGCAGCGCGACCAGCTTCAACCAGGTGCTGCGCTACATCGGCTACGCGGCGGGCAGCGCGATCAGCGCCGTGGTGCTGGCCGCGGACACCCCGCCCGGCCAGCCGCTGCCGGTCAGTGACGGCTACACGGTGGCCGGCCTGATCGGCTGCGCGACCTGGGTGGTCACCGCCGTCACCAGCGTGCTGCTGCCCCGGTTCCGGGCCCGCGCGACCAGCGCCGCGCCCCGGGCCGCCCACGCGCGAACCGAGTCCTGACCGGCCGGCCAGACGGCCGGCCGGTCAGGCACCGCTCAGTCGCCGAGCGGGTTGAGCACACTGATGCTGCCGGCGGCGCCGAACAGCAGCAGGTCGATCATCCGGAACGTCTCCGGGTCCGGCCCGAGCGTGGGTCGCCAGGTCGGATCGCGCACGATCGAGACACTGCTGACCTCCATCGCCCGGTGGAAGAACTCGGCCACGACGCGGCCGCCCACGCCGGTGAGCCTGCCGCCGTTCACCTCCGCCTCGCGCAGCACGTAGAACCACAGCGGCGTGCTCGCCACCAGCGCGTCCCGGTTCTCCGCGCTGAGCCCGCCGAGGTCGGCGCCGCTGCCGTCACCCTGCAGGATCTGGTTGCGGTCCAACGGTTTCACTCCGAGGAACTCGGCCATCTGCTGACCGGAGGCCAACTGCACCATGTTCGCCCGGGTGAGGTTGCGGAAGGCCAGATTGCGCTGGATCGAGTCGGCCGGCAGGCCGACCGAACGGCCGCCGAACGTGCCGGCCGGCAGGTCGGCGAGCGGGTCGACCAGCAGCGTGTCGATTCGTTTGGTCACGTTGCCGGTGCCGTGCGGGAACGGCGGCACCAGGTCGGGCCGGTCGGGAATCGGGCTGAAGTCGTGCAGCCTGCGCCAGTCGACGATCCAGTTCGTCGGCAGCCGCAGAAAAGTACCGCCGTTGGGATCGTCGAGTTCGGCGATGTCGGTGGTCGGCGTGAGGTTGCCGCTGGTGCCGGTGAAGGTGAACAGCTGGAACAGCGTGGCCAGGCCGAACGGCGCGTCCGCGTTGAACACCCGGTTCCAGTTGTACTTGTCCCGCACCATGCTGTGCCCGAGCCGGTAGGCGGCGACGGCGAACTCGATCGGCATCGTCGCGGCCTGGTCGGGCCGGCCGGCATCCGGACCGCCCGAGCCCCGCTCGACGCCGACCCCCGGCCAACCCTGCGTCCGCTCGCCCACCTCGAAGAACTGGCGGCCCTTGCCGAACACCTCGTCCACGATGCTCGGTTCGACCACCCTCGGCAGGAAGTCGGTGCGCAGCAACCACTGGTAGTGCCGGATGACCTCGGCGCGGGCGTGCTCGAACAGCAGCGCGCTGGGGTGTCCCTGGGTGGCGAGCCGATCGACCACCCGGTTGTGGAAGCGGATGAAGGCGACGTGCGTCTGGGCGACTGCCAGGTTCTCGTCGTTGCGCGCGTCCGGGATGAGTGCGGTCCGCTCGTCGGCCCTGGTCGCGCCGACGCCGGTCCTTGGCAGGTCGAAGCCGGTCAGGTCGACGTTGGTACCGGCGTCGATCGGCACGGCCGCGGTGGTGCCGACCTTGAGCTTGACGCCGTCGCCGGCATAGAACTTCCGGTCGTCGGGGTGGCCCGGCCCGCGCCCGTAGAGCGAGTCGAGGTCCAGCGCGGGCGAGCGGCCGTCGACAAGTTCGGCCACGGTCACGTCCTCGCCCAACGCGACCGCCGTCTTGTCGAGGGTGAGGTCGTGGTCGGCGAACTGGGCGAGATAGGTGAAGCCGGCCGGGACACCCGGTCCGGTCGAGTCCGGCTGAGCGGCCGGTGAGGTCATCGCGACGGCGAGTTCCTGGATCAACGCGGGATCTGCCGGTTGCCCCTTCGGGCCGAGCCGGGAGAACCGGAACCGACGCAGCTGCGAGCGCGTACTCGGTTGCCGGACCACCGGCCTGCCCTGGAAATCGAACGTCAGGTCGCCCTCACCGACGACGTAGTAACTGTCCCGTGCGTGACGCACCACAAAAACACTCCCTTTCCCCATGAACGGAGTGATCAATCAGGTATTTGGTCACCTCGCGGAGCTGGCCGCGAAGGTGCTGACGCATCGGCCGTGCCCCATGCTGGCCGAGGAGATATCTATCGACCCTACACAGGGTGACGGCACGTCACCCGGGCCGTTCGGCCCGGGCCACCAGGGCCGAATTTCCCACTATCTGCGGCAGTTCCGGCTATCCGCGCACCCGGTTCGCGGCGCCGCTCGGCCACTGGTCGACGGCGCACTAGCCTGACCACCTGTGACGAGCGCGGACATCGCAGGCAACGTTGTCGAGACCGAGTACCGGCAGGCGCGGTTCCAACCGCCACCCGGTGCGACCCAACTGCTGCTGCTCAGGCACGGCGAATCGGCGCCGGCCCGAGCGGATGCGCCGTTCCCCCTGGTGGACGGCCACGGTGATCCGGAACTGGCGCCGGACGGCCGGACCCAGGCCGAACGGGTCGCCGACCGGCTGGCCGGCACGCACCTCGACGCCATCTACGTGACCACCCTGCGGCGCACGGCCGAGACCGCCGCCCCGCTCGCCGCCCGCACCGGGCTGACCCCGGTGGTGAACGGCGACCTCCGCGAGGTGTTCCTCGGCGAGTGGGAGGGCGGCCTGTTCCGCCAGCACGTCGCCGAGAACCACCCGCTGGCGGTCCGGATGCGCGCCGAGGAACGCTGGGACGCCATCCCCGGCGGCGAGTCGACGGCTGATCTGGCCGCCCGGGTCCGCCGAGGCATCACCGACATCGCCGCCGCCCACCCCGACCAGCGGGTGGCCGTGTTCACCCACGGCGGTGTCATCGGTCAGATCCTCGCCGAGGCCACCGGCAGCCGCCCGTTCGCCTTCATCGGGGCCGACAACGGTTCGCTCTCCACGCTGGTCGTCGTGGACGGCCGGTGGGTGGTCCGTGGCTACAACGACACCAGCCACCTCACAACGGGTTCCTAGCCGACGGTCCCGAGATCGACGGCCGCCAGGATCTTGCCGACCGCCTGGCGCTCGTCGTCGGTGAGCGCCCCCAGCGGCGGGAAGGTCGGGTCGTGGTCGATCACGCCGCGCAGCGCGAGCGCGGCCTTGAACGAACCGAGCGCGGCCGCGGTGTGCCCGATGCGACCGCGGTCGCCCACCTCGATGATGCCGAACAGCCTGGTCAACCGCTCCTGCTCGGCCTGGGCCGTGGCCAGGTCACCGGCCGCGGCGGCACGGAACAGCCGGACGTAGCCGTGCGGGTCGACGTTGCCGAGGCCGGGCACCAGACCGTGGCCGCCGCAGGCGATGGCCAGGTCGGCGAGCACCTCCGAACCGCTCAGGCAGGTGAACGGCAGCCCGCGCGTGCCGGCCAGCACGGTCCGGAACCCGGCCAGGTCGCCACTGGAGTCCTTGAGGCCGGCGATGATCCCGTCCCGGGCAAGTTCGACCACAGTGGACGGTGGCAGCGCGACGTGCACGGCGGAGGGGATGTCGTAGGCGATCAGCGGCAGGTCGACCCGGTCGTGGATGAGCCGGAAGTGCGTGCTGATCTCGTCGGGATGCGGCGCGACGTAGAACGGCGCGGTGGCAACGATCGCGGCCGCACCGCGCTGCTGCGCCGCCCGCGCCCGGACGATGCTGCGCGCGGTCGACGTGTCGATCGCACCGAACAGCACCGGCACCGCGCCGGCCGCCACGTCGACCGCGACCGTCAGCGCGGCCAGCCGCTGCTCGTCGTCCAGCAACGCCACCTCGCCGGTCGAACCGCCGACGAACAGCCCGTCCACGCCCGCGTCCAGCAGGAACTCGCACAGCCGGGTCAGCGACCCGCGATCGAGGTCGCCGGCCGGCGTGCTCGGCGTGCAGACGGGCGGGATGACACCGGTGAAACCGTTGCGGGACATGGACGTTGTTGCCTTTCCGTGGGTGGTTCCAGTCACTTGATCCCGGCCAGTTCCGGCTCGGCCGGTGCGCGGTTGCGGCCCAACAGCCGGACCGGCACGTTGAAGCCGACCAGCAGTGCGGTGAGCAGGGTCAGCCCGGCCGCGAGCCAGGCCAGTGCCGGGCCGAGCCCGATGTGCGCGGCGATCGACGCGCCGACCACCGGGGCGACCGCACCGCCCAGCGCGCCGACGTTGTAGGTGAAGCCGAGACCCGCGGCGCGCAGCTGGATCGGGAAGTGGTCACCGATGTACTTGGGCAGCAGCCCGGAGATGCCCGAACCGGTGCCCTGCAGGATGAACAGCAGCACCCAGACCAGCACGATGCTGCCGCCGGCGCCGCTCAGCGCGAAGGTCGGGAAGACGAACACCAGCGAGACCAGCAGCCCGCCGACGTAGGTGCGCCGGATGCCGAACCGGTCACCGAGCAGACCTGCGACGCATGAGCCAACCGCGTAGCCGAGGCCCGCCCAGGTCAGCGCGTTGGCCACCTGGCCCGAGTCGTAGTGCAGCACGGTCTTGAGGTAGGTCGGCAGCAGCGACTGGATCGGCCAGGAATAGAGGAACGCGCAGAACACGGTGGCCATCAGGCCCACCGCCATCGGCCAGCGCCGGCCGCTGATCTGGCTGGCGAAGGCGACGAAGCCGAGCACCGAGACGGCGATGTAGAGCGGATAGAGCGAACCGGCGTGCCCGGAGAAGATCAACACCAGCGACGCGGCCACGGCGATGGTGATCACCACGTTGGCCGCGGCCCAGCGCCGGTTCAGCAGCGCGGTCGCACTGGTCGCCCTGGTCGTGGTCGCCGCGCCGACCTCGCGGGTCCAGTCCTTGGCCTCGGGTAGCGACCGGCGCAGCCACAGCGCGACGACCACCGGGATGATGCCGATGAAGAACAGCCAGCGCCAGCCGAGGCTCGGCACGACCAGCGCGTAGACCCGGGCGGCCAGGATCGAGCCGATCGGGTAGGCCGACAGCAGGAAGCCGCTGGCCCGGCCGCGCAGCGCGGGCGGCCAGCTCTCCATCACGTAGGTCGTACTCGACCCGTACTCGCCGGCCATGCCAAGGCCGACGATCGCCCGGAAGATGAACAGCGACCAGTAGCCCCAGGACAGGCCGCACAGGGCGCTGCCCAGTGCGTAGAACAGGATGCTCAGGATCATCGCCGGCCGCCGGCCGAACCGGTCGCCGATCGCGCCGAGCACCAGGCCGCCCAGCCAGCGGGACACGAACGCGGCGGACACCAGGCCGGCGGCCACGGTGAGCGACAGGTGGAACTCCTTCGCCACGTCGGTGAGCACCAGGGTGATCAGGACGAAGTCGAACCCATCGAGCAGGTAGCCGATCCAGGCCGCGGCGAACGCCTTGCGCTGGCCGGAGTCGAGCTGCCGGTACCAGGGCACGGGTGCCGAAACCGCTGAGCTCATCTCACTCACCTCTCCGTTGAGATGCCCGTGTCGTCGTAGGACGTTGGACGTCGTATGCTGGCCGCGACGGTACCGCCGGAATCGGACGGGGGCAAGTTTGCGGGTCTTGCGAAGTGAGGAACTGGTCCAGTCGATCATCGGCCTGATCGACCAGCGGGGGCTGCGCGCGGGTGACCCACTGCCGCCGGAGCCGAAACTGATGGAGGAGTTCGACGCGGCCCGCAATTCGGTGCGCGAGGCGCTGCGCACCCTCCAGGCCCTTGGCATCGTCGAGATCAGGCACGGCTACGGCACATTCGTCGGCTCGGCCAGCATGACCGCGCTGAGCCCGTCGCTGCTGTTTCGCACCAGGGCGCAGTCCCGGGACGACCTGCGCGGGCTGCGCGATCTGCTCGGCGTCCGACAGATCCTGGAGACCGAACTCACCCGGCAGGTCGCCGGGCACGCCGACGAGAAGCTGCTGGCCGAACTGGACGGGTGCGTCGCCCGGATGCACGACCCGGCCACCGGCCCCGACGCCGACCGCCAGTTCCACGAGCTGATCGGCGAGGCCGCCGGCAACGACCTGGCGCTGGAGCTGATCCGGGTGTTCTGGGACGTGTACCGGCAGACCGAGTTCCTGCTGGGCACGCCGGTGTCGAAGCCCAAGGCGCTGGTGGCCAAGCACCAGCTCATCGTGGACACCATCCGGGCCGGCGACACCGACGCCGTCCCCGAGGCCGTCAGCCACCACTTCGACGAGATCCGGGAGCGGATCGCCGCGCGCAGGCGCCCTTGACGGTTCCCGACCGAGCGCCCTACCTTGTCGAGACATCGAACGTCCAACGTCCTATGTCATGCTGTCGAACGAAAGGTGGCGGTCCATGTCGACGCGGTCATGGCGTCTTCTCGGCGCAGCCCTCGCCGGTCTCCTCACTGCCGGCCTGTGTGCCGGAGCACCCGCGGCGGCCGGTTCGTTATCCGGCTGCGCCAGTTCGGTCCCGTTCACCGCGGGCACCGACGGCTACTTCGCCTACCGCATCCCCGCCGTGGTGCGTAGCGGCGCGGGCACCGTGCTCGCGTTCGCCGAGGGCCGGCGCGACTCCTCCAGTGACACCGGCAAAATCGACACGGTGCTGCGCCGCTCGTTCGACGGCGGCTGCACCTGGGGCCCGCTGATCGTGGCGGCCACCAACGGCACCACCGGCACCGCGGGCAACCCCGTCCCGGTTGTCCTGCCCACCGGCCGCATCCTGCTGCTCACGACGCACAACGCCGGATACGCGACGGAGCAGGAAATCCTCACCGGCGCCGTGCCCGCGCAGGACAGCCGCCGGGTGTTCGTCCAGCACAGCGACGACAACGGTCGCACCTGGTCGGCCGCCGTCGACGTGACCGACCAGACGAAACAGGCTAACTGGCGTTGGTACGCAACAGGTCCCGGCCACGCGATCGTGCTGCACGGCGGCCCGCACAACGGCCGGATCATCGTCGCCGCGGACCATTCGAGCGCGCCGCCGGCCGGCTCGACGGACACCGGCGCCGAAGGCAAGTACTACGGCAACAACGACATCTACAGTGACGACGGCGGCCACAGTTGGCACATCGGCTACACCGACGACCGCGCCGACGGCTACATCGAGGCCAACGAGAACACCGTCGCCCAGTTGCCCGACGGAACCGTCTACTTCAACAGCCGGGACGCCGGAACCGCGCCAGGAACCAGGGTCGACGGCTACAGCACCGACGGTGGTGCCAGCCTGGTAGCGCCCCTGCAACCGCAGACCACCATCGCCGGTCCGGTGGTGGAGGGCAGCACCCTGCAGACCACCGACCCGCGCGAACTCCTCTACGCCGGGCCGTCCTCGCCGACCACCCGCGCGGTGATGCAGCTCCGGGCGAGTGCGGACGACGGCCACACCTGGCAGCCGGTGGACACGATTTCCCAGGCGCTCGCCGGTTACTCGGATCTGGTGCAGGTGAACGGTTCGACGGTCGGTCTGCTGTACGAGACCGGCACCGTCACGTCCTACGACACCGTCACCTTCCAACGAATCCCGGCCGACCAGCGCTGAGGGGCGCGTGGCGATGTCCCCGCCGACGGGACATCGCCACGCGGTGATCCGCGCCGGGTCGCCGTGTCCACCGCCGCCGCGCAGTCGACCCCGGCCGGGTCGGTTCGGGTGGTGACCGCGCACCGAACGGTCACGGTGAGCGCGAAAGTGTTGGCGCACCTGCCGTCCCGGACCGTTTCGGTGACCTTCACCGCCGGCACCGGGGCCGAGACGCACACCGAGTCCGGACCGCCGCTGAGCCTGTTCAACGACCTGACCCGGGAGGCCGTGCTCGCCGCGGCGGTGCAGAGCGCGTCGCCGCTGATCGTGCAGACCTCGGTGAAGACGGTGAAGGCCATCGGCAGCGAGGTACTCTTCGCGATGTGGACCTCGATGACCGCGGGCATCGAGTGCCGGTGACGCTGCACCTGGACCACTGCCCCGAGCGCGCGGTGATCACCGAATGTCTCGACCGGGGCTGGAACTCCGTGCTGTTCGACGCCTCCCACCTGCCGGTGGAGGAGAACACCCGGCAGACCATCGAGGTGGTCGCGGCGGCCCGCCGACACGGTGCGCACGTCGAGGGCGAGATCGAGTCGATCACCGGGGTCGAGGACGGCATCCACTGCTGGCCCACCTCACAGCCGGCCCGCACCAACGGGTCACGAGCCCGCCGTACGTGCATCGACGCGGCGCGCCGACGGCGGGTGTCGGTGCCCTCCAGTGACTCGCCACGCTCCAGGCCGAACGCCCGCCGGTAGGCGAGGTGGTCCCAGCCGTGCACCCGCAGGTGCGCCACCACCGACCGGAACCACCGGCCGCACAGATGACACATGACGCGCTGGTCGTCCCGGACCACCGTGCCGATCGGCGCGTAACAGGCCGTGCCGTCGGGCAGCACGCCGACCACGGCACGGACCGCCCGCGCCCGCGGCGTTCCCTGGTCGGCCCGGCGCTGGGGCCGAGCACTGACACCGGCAACGGTCACCCGCACGCACCTGCCGAACCCGACGGCCGCTACAGCACTAGTAACACTGAGACTAGTGCCGTAGCGGCGTCGCCGAGGTGACCTACAGCAACAGCATCAGCGTCGCCGAGCATGTCGTGCTGATGAATCCTCTCGCTGGTGCGCACCTACCTGCCGGCCAACGAGTGGGTGCGCAGGGGCGGCAGGGACATCGCCGACCGCGTCGCGCGTTCGTACGACTTGGAAGGTATGGATGTCGGTACCGTCGCGGCCGGCCGGATCGGCCTGGCTGTGCTGCGCCGACTCGCGCCTTTCGACGTGCGGCCGCACTACACCGACCGGCACACCGGCCGCCCGAGGACATTGAGCAGGAACTCGGGATCATCTGGCACCCGACCACCCACCAGATGGTGCCGCACTGCGACATGGTGACGATCAACGCACCGCTGCACCCGGAGACGCGCGGCCTGTTCAACGACGAACTACTGGCCAAGATGCGCCGAGGCGCGTACCTGATCAACACCGCCCGCGGCCCGATCGCCGACCGGGACGCAATCGTTCGCGCACTGGAAGCGGCCAACTGGCCGGCTACGCCGGGGATGTCTGGTACCCGCAGCCCGCACCGGAAGATCACCCGTGGCGCACCATGCCACACCACGGGATGACCCCGCACATCTCCGGTCCGTCCCTGTCCGCGCAAGCCCGCTACGCCGCGGGAACAAGGGAAATCCTGGAGTCCTACTTCGCCGAAACCCCGATCCGCGACGACTACCTGATCGTCGACGCGGGAGAACTGGCCGGCACCGGAGCCCACTCGTACAGCACCCGACACTGACGAGAGGGAACACAAGCAGAGTCGGCCTTCGACGGCTCCACCCCTTCATCCCGATACCAAGCGCACCAAAGGACAATCGCGCCTCGGGAAGAAGGACCACCCACCCGACAGAAACCCACGCGGCCGTGCGCCACTCAGGCTTTACGCAACCCAGCCTTCTCCAACAACGGAACAACCTCCTGCCCGAAAAACTCCAACTCGGGCAGATAGTCGTAGAACGTGATCTGAACCCCGTCAATCCCGGCCTCGTGCAACTGCCCCAACTGATCCGCCACCTCGGCCGGCGACCCGATCACATGCAGATGCCCACCAACAGCCCGCCCCCGAGCACTGTGCTCCAACCACGACTGACTGTCCCCACCAGCATGCCGCCCGGTGAAGTTCGCGATCGACTCAAGATCGGCATGATCCATGATTGCCTGGTAATAGGCCAAAGCCTCGGCCCGGGTAGGCCGGGCGACGATGGTCGGGTTGATCACCACCCGCACCTCCCGCCCCTGCGCCCGAGCCGCCTCCTTCACGCTCGCCACGTGCGCCGGCATCGCCTTGATCGCCTTGCTGAAGTCCTCGCCGGCCGGGCTGGAGATGAACACGATGTCCGAGTGCTTGCCCGAGTAGGCGAAGCCGGCCGGTGACCCGCTCGCCGACACCAGGATCGGCCGGCCGAACGTCGGCCGCGGCGAGACGTACGCCTCCTCCAGCGACCAGCGTTCGCCGTGGAAGGTCAGGTTGTCCGCGCCGGCCCAGAGGTCCTCGCAGATCGCCACGAACTCCTCGGCCATCGCGTAGCGCTTGTCGTGCTCGGGCCGGACCATGCCGAACATGGCCGGTTCGTTGCCCGCGTAGCCGGTGACGATGTTGGCGCCGAACCGGCCGCCGGAGATGTGGTCGGCGGTGGCCAGGAACTTGGCCAGGTGCAGTGGGTGCCACGGTCCGTAGAGAACGTGCACCGTGCCCAGCAGCAGGATCGACTTCGTCGCCGAGGCGAGCGCGATCGCCGAGACGAACGGGTCCAGGAAGTTCTCCCGGTAGCCCGTCTCGCCGCCGAAACCGCCCTTGGGCAACCACTGGGACAGCCCGAAGGCAATGTCGAAACCGAGTTCCTCGGCCCGCCGGGTCAACTCCAGGTTGTAGGCGAACGTCCAGTCGGTGCCTCTGGGCAACGTCGACTGGGACCAACCGCCGGTCTGTAGCGGCAGGAACACCCCCAGCATCAACGGCTGCCGGAAGGCACGCATCAGCGGGCTGTCCGGGAAGTCCTGGGGTTGGGCCGGCACCGCGAGGGTGTCACGATCGCGTTCTGGCAACGAAACTCCTGGTGGGAAAGGATCGAGCAGGCCGGACGACACCGTCAGCACCTCGATGCTAACTGGTCAGACGACTAACCACGGAGATCGCACCCGTGTGAGCCTGGTCATTCGAGCCGCCGCACGGCGGCGGTCCGCGAGGTATTAGCCCGGCTAAGACCTTTTGCCAGGAACGCGCGCTGGTCGCGCGGGTGCCACCGACCTAGCGTCTGTCGTGAGGGTCACAGGCAACGATCCCGCCCAGCAGGACGCAGGAGGCCGGCCCGACCCGCTCGCGACCACCCCACCGTGGAGGAACTGTCGTGCCCGCTGAACAGCCATCGATGATCCTGACCGCCGCGCTGATGCACGGCCTCGGCATGCACACCGGGGCGTGGATGGCCCGCGAGGGCGACGCCGGGGACTACCTGACGCCCTCGCTGTACACCGACATCGCGCGCACCGCGGAGGCCGGCAAGCTGCACGCGGTCTTCCTGGCCGAGCAGATGACCAATCAGGAGGTCGGCGCCGAACGGCCGTGCGGTGCGCTGGACACGGTCACCGTGCTCGCCCTGATGGCCGCGGTCACCGAGAAGATCGGCCTGGTCGGCACGGCCTCGACCACCTACAACCAGCCCTACGACCTGGCCCGGCGGTTCTCCACGCTGGACCACCTCAGCCGGGGGCGGGTCGGCTGGAACTCGATCGCCACCCAGAACCCGACCGTGATCGAGATGTTCGGCGGCGGCGAGCACCCCGACCACGAGGCGCGCTACGCCCGTGCGGACGAGTTCATCGACGTGGTGCTCAGGCTCTGGGACAGCTGGGAGCCCGGCGCGCTGGTCGGCGACAAGGTCAACGGCATCTTCGGCCGCGAGGACCTTGTGCACGAGATCAACCACGTCGGCGAGTTCTTCCAGGTCAAGGGCCCGCTGCCGTTCCCGGGCAGCCCGCAGGGCCGGCCGGTCATCTTCCAGGCCGGCTCGTCGGACCGGGGTCGCGACCAGGCCGCGAAGTTCGCCGACGCGGTGTTCACCGCCCAGCACGTGCTGGAGGACGCGGTCGCGTTCCGGTCGGACATGCGCAGCCGGGCCGCCGCCTACGGCCGCGACCCCGACCAGATCAAGATCATCCCCGGTATGTCGCTGATTCTCGGCGCCACCGAAACCGAGGCGAAGCAACGCAAGCAGCTGCTCGACGAGGTTTTCGGCACCGGCCCGAACCTGGTCAAGCTGGCCCGCCGGGTCGGTCTGCCGGTGGAGGTGCTCGAACTGGACAAGCCGTTCCCGGCCTACCTGCTCGGCCCGGACGAGGAGTTCACCGGCTCGATCGGTTTCCGGCGCAGCATCGTCGGCCTCGCGGTGAAGGAGAAGCTGACCGTGCGCGAGCTGATCGCCAGCTACGGCGGCGGCCACCACCAGGTCGTCGGCACGGCCGAGCAGGTCGCCGACGCGATGCAGGAGCGGCTTGCGGCCGGCGGCGCCGACGGCTTCACCCTGATGATCGACATGCTGCCCTCGGGCGTGCACGACGTGGTCGAGATGCTGGTGCCGGAGTTGCAGCGGCGCGGCCTGTTCCACACCGAGTACGAGCACGACACGCTGCGCGCGAGCCTCGGCCTGACCGCCCCCGAACTGGTAGCCGCGTCGTAGGACGCCCCGAGCGCGAAGGAGCGAGATGACCGATCAACTGACCTCCGACAACCGGCCCGTCCTCGGCGAGAACCCGCGGCCGCCGATGGTGCTCGGCATCGGCGGCACGCTGCGCTCGGGCTCCTCGTCGGAGCTGGCGCTGCGCGGCGCGCTGCTGGCCGCCGCCGGGCACGGGGCGAGCACCGAGCTGATCACCGCCACCGAGTTGAACTTCCCGATGTACGACCCGGACGGCAGCGAACCGATCACGGCGGTGGCCCGGCTGCTGGCCGCGGTCCGCCGGGCGGACAGCCTGATCATCGCGACGCCCGGGTACCACGGTGGCCTCTCCGGGCTGCTCAAGAACGCCCTGGACCACCTGCAGGAGTTGGCCGCCGATCCGGACCCCTACCTGCACGGCAAGGCGGTCGGCTGCATCGTGACCACCTCCGGCTGGCAGGCCGGGGTGACCACGCTGACCTCGCTGCGGTCCACCGTGCACGCCCTGCGCGGCTGGCCGACGCCGTTGGGCGTGGTGATCAACTCCACCGGTAAACCCTTCGACGCCAACGGCGAGGTGCTCGACGCCCGGGTCGGCGAGCAGTTGGCCACCCTGGGTCAGCAGGTCGTCACGTTCGCCCGGGCGCAGCTGCGGACCGTCGCATGACCATGTCGCCGCCGGTCCCGCTGCACGGCGCCGCCACCACCGACCTCGACAGCCGGGTCGAGGCGGCGGTGGCGGCGATCGCCCACGGCGGCGTGGTCGTCGTGGTCGACGATCCGGACCGGGAGGACGAGGGTGACCTGGTCGCGGCCGCCGAGCTGGTCACACCGGAGACGATCAACTTCATGGCCACCCACGGTCGCGGCCTGATCTGCTGCCCGGTGGCGGCCGACCAGCTCGACCGGCTGCGCATCCCGCCGATGGGTGCCGGCGACGGGGACCGGTTCGGCACGGCGTTCCACGTCGGCGTCGACCACCGCGACGCCGGCACCGGCATCTCCGCGGCTGACCGCGCACTGGCCATCCGGGCGCTGGCCGACCCGCACAGCCGGCCCGCCGACCTTCGTCAGCCCGGCCACGTGTTTCCGTTGGCCGGTCAGCCCGACGGGGTCCTGCGGCGGCGTGGGCACACCGAGGCGTCGATGGACCTGGCCCGGCTGGCCGGACTCGCGCCGGCCGCGGTCATCTGTGAGATCGCCGGACCCGACGGCGAGATGGCCCGGCTGCCGGCGCTGCGCGCGCTCGCGGCCGAGCACGGCCTCCCACTGATCTCGATCGCCGACCTGGTCACGTATCGCCGCACCCACGAGCAGCTGGTCGACCGGGTCGCCGAGGCCGACCTGCCGTTGGCAGGCGGCCGGTTCCGGGTGATCGGCTACCGGCACCGGATCGACGGCGGCGAACACCTCGCGCTCGTGCACGGCCGACCCGCCGAGACGGCCGGTCCGTTGGTGCGCATCCATTCCGAGTGCCTGACCGGCGACGCGTTCGGCTCGCTGCGCTGCGACTGCGGGCCACAGCTGAACCTGGCGATCGACCTGATCAGCCACGAACCGGCCGGGGTCGTGGTGTACCTGCGCGGGCACGAGGGTCGGGGCATCGGGCTGGTGGAGAAGATTTGCGCGTACGCGGTGCAGGACGAGTTGGGCATGGACACCGTCGATGCCAACCTGCGCCTCGGGCATCCGGTCGACGCGCGCGACTACGGTGTCGGCGCCCAGATCCTGCGTGATCTCGGCGTGCGCCGGCCACGGCTGCTGACCAACAATCCGGACAAGTTCCGGGCGTTGTGCGCCTATGGACTCAACCCGGCGGCGCGAGTGCCTTTGGTGCCACCGGTTCGGCCGGAGAACGCGTCCTATGTGGCCACCAAGATCGCCCGGCTCGGGCATCTGGCCGGTTGAGTCGCGGGTAGTGTCGGGTCACGGCGAAGGGAGCGCGGCAGGATGAGCGTGGTGCGGCGATCGTTCCCGGATGCTTGACGTCCGGCGGTTGCAGATCTTCGTCGCGGTGGCTCAGGAGGGGTCGTTCACCGCCGCGGCGCAACGCCTGTTTCTCACCCAGTCCGCGGTGTCCCAACAGATGGCCGCGCTGGAACGGGAAATGGGCGTCTCGTTGCTGCGTCGGCTGGCCCGCGGGGTGAAGCTCACGCCGGCCGGCGAAGTCCTTGCCGCGCGGGCGAACGGCCTGTTCGGCGAGATCGCCTCGATCGAGCAGGAGGTACGCACCTTCGGCGACGGCCCGGTGGAGATCCGGCTCGGCGCGTTCGCCACCGCCGGGGTGGAACTGCTCCCGCTGGCGCTGCGCGCGTTCAGGTCCCGCAGGCCCGACGTACATGTCCGGCTGTGCTCGGTGCCCACCGACGAGGCCACCACCCGGCTGCGTGACGGCGACATCCACGTGCTGTTGACCTGGGAGTACGACTTCGCGCCGCAACCGGTGGACCGCAGTCTGACCCAGCTGCGGCTGCCCGACGACCCGCTGCGGGTGGTGCTGCCCGCCGGCCACCGACTCGCCGGCGAACAGCAGCTCCGGCTGGCCGACCTCGCGCCGGACCGGTGGGTGGTGCGCGTGCATCGCGCGCCGTACGAGGAGGCATACGAGACGATGTGCCGGATCGCCGGCTTCGAGCCGGAGGTCGCCTTCCGCGCCGACGACTACCAGGCGTTGCAGGGGCTGGTAGCGGCCGGGATGGGCGTGAGCATGGTGCCGCAGTTGTCGCTGACCGCCCACCGCGACGACGTGGTCATCCGCCCGCTGTGCACGCCCACCTTCGCCCGCCGGGTCACCGCGATGACGCTGCCGGAGGCACGCCGGGCCGACCCGGTGGCCGACTTCCTTGAGGTCCTGCGCACGACGGCCGGGACCGCGGAACACAGCGGCACGGCCGGCTAGGCCGACCGGCCGGGCCGTCGGTTGGCCGGCCCGCGGGAACAAGAGGGTTGCTCGGCTCACTGTCCGGCGGCATGATGCGTCTGGATCGATACACCTGTCAGCTGAGGGAGAGCCATGACCGCCATCGTCCGTGTCGCCGGTCGAGAGATTCTGGACAGCCGGGGCAATCCGACCGTGGAGGTCGACGTCCTGCTGGCGGACGGCTCGCTCGGCCGCGCCGCGGTGCCCTCCGGCGCCTCCACCGGCACCAACGAAGCCGTCGAACTGCGCGACGGGGACAAGGCCCGGTTCCACGGCAAGGGTGTGCGCAGGGCGGTCGAGGCGGTGAACGGGCCGCTCGCCGAGGCCGTGCTCGGCCTCGACGCCGAGACCCAGGCCGACATCGACCACACCATGATCGAACTGGACGGCACCGAGAACAAGAGCAGGCTGGGCGCCAACGCGACCCTTGGCGTCTCGCTCGCCGTCGCCAAGGCCGCCGCGACCGCCCACGAACTGCCGCTCTACCGCTACGTCGGCGGCTCGTTCGCGCACGTCCTGCCGATGCCGATGATGAACATCATCAACGGCGGCGCCCACGCCGACAACCCGATCGACTTCCAGGAATTCATGATCGCGCCGATCGGTGCGAGTTCGATGGCCGAGGCCGTCCGGGTCGGCTCGGAGGTGTTCCACACGCTGCGCTCGGCGCTGCACGAGGCCGGGCACAACACCAATGTCGGCGACGAGGGCGGTTTCGCGCCCAACCTGGCCAATGCCGAAGAGGCACTGGAGTTCGTCGTCGCGGCGATCGAGAAGTCCGGCTACACGCCCGGCCAGGACGTGGTGCTGCTGCTCGACCCGGCCGCTTCGGAGTTCTACGCCGACGGCGTCTACAACTACCGCGGCGAGGGCCGCAAGCGCTCGGTCGAGGAACACGTCGCCTACCTGATCGACCTGGTCGACCGCTTCCCCATCGTGTCCATCGAGGACGGGATGGCACAGGACGACTTCGCCGGCTGGAAGCTGCTCACCGACGCGATCGGCGACCGGTGCCAGCTGGTCGGCGACGATGTCTTCTGCACCAACGTGAACCTGCTGCGTGACGGCATCGAACGGGGCATCGCCAACTCGATTCTGGTCAAGGTCAACCAGATCGGCACCCTCACCGAGATGCTCACCACCGCCAACACCGCCTTCCGGGCCGGCTACAGCGTCGTCATGTCGCACCGGTCGGGCGAGACCGAGGACACCACCATCGCCGACCTCGCGGTGGCCACCAACTGCGGCCAGATCAAAACCGGCTCGCTGTCCCGTTCCGACCGCACGGCCAAGTACAACCAGCTGGTGCGGATCGAGGAGGAACTGGGCACGGAGGCGGTCTACGCCGGCAGCAGCGCGCTGCGCGGCACCCGGGCCTGACCGGAGGCGACCGCACCCCGGAAGGGTGGCCGAGCAGTACCGAGTGGTGCTGTTCGGCCACGTCGGCGCCGGTCGGTCGGACGTGCTGGCCAGCTACCCCATCCAGGAACCGGCCCTGGCCGACCAGGCTGATGCATGGCCGCCGCCGCCAGCGGGTAACCCCTCGGCTGACGGATTCGCGCTACCGGAGGAGGAGCTGTGCCGCAGCAGGCGTGGAGCAGTAAGCGGGAACGGCAGTACGACCACATCAAGTCCGGCGAGAAGCAGCGCGGAGCGAGCGAGGACCGGGCCCAGGAGATCGCCGCCCGCACGGTGAACAAGAACCGCGCCCGGTCGGGTGAGTCGGACCAGGCCAGCCGGACGTCCACACAGGACATCTCTTCGCAGCGCCGCGGCGGCCTGCGGTCGGGTCGGGGCACCGGCCCACAAGGACCGACCCGGGACCAGCTCTACAACGAGGCCAGGCAGCGCAACATCAAGGGCCGCTCGTCGATGACCAAGAAGGAGCTGGAAAAGGCCCTCGGCCGTTAGATCCTGCTCAGGAGGCGAATCGGCGGGTGATCCGCTCGGCCGCGGTGACCGCGAGGCCGCCGAGTTCCGGGGTGTGCTCGCGGGAGAAGCGGAAGTCCGGGACGGTGGTGATCGCGGCGACCGACACCCGGGAGCCGCCGAAGATGGGCGCCCACAGAGCAGACGGGAAGAGACGTGATGAACACACCCAGCAGGCGGTACTCGATCGCGGTGATCGCCGGCGACGGGATCGGCCTTGAGGTCGTCCCGGCCGCGCTGTCCTCGTTGCGCGTGGTCGCCGCCCGGCACGACTTCGAACTGGCGGTGACCGAGTACCCGTGGGGCTCGGCGTACTTCCACGCGCACGGCTCGATGATGCCGGCCGACGGACTGGACCAGCTCGCCGGGCACGAGGCGATCTTCCTCGGCGCGGTCGGCGACCCGGCGATCCCGGACACCGAAACGCTGTGGGGCCTGCTGATCCCGATCCGACGGACGTTCGACCAGTACATCAACCTGCGCCCGGTGCGCACCCTGCCCGGCGTGCCCGCGCGGGTGCTCGACGCCGGCGAACTGGACCTGGTCATCGTCCGGGAGAACGTGGAGGGCGAGTACTCGACGGTCGGCGGCCGGATCTACACCGGACAACCGCACGAGACCGCGGTCCAGGAGGCGATCTTCACCCGACGCGGGGTGGCCCGCGCCGCCGAGTTCGCCGCCCGGCTGGCGAGCAGCCGGACCGGCAGACTCACCTCGGCGACCAAGTCCAACGGCATCATCCACACGATGCCGTTCTGGGACGAGGTGGTCGCCGAGACGATGGCCGGCCACCCGGATGTGACGCTGGACAAGGTGCTGATCGACGCGCTGGCCGCGAAGCTCGTGCTCGCCCCCGGCTCGTTCGACGTGATCGTCGCGTCCAACCTGTTCGGCGACATCCTGTCCGACCTGGCCGCGGCGATCGCCGGCTCGATCGGCGTCGCGCCCAGCGGCAACCTCAATCCCGAACGCGCACATCCGTCGATGTTCGAGCCGGTGCACGGCTCCGCGCCGGACATCGCCGGGCTCGGCGTGGCCAACCCGATCGGTCAGATCTGGGCCGGCGCGATGATGCTCGACCACCTCGGCGAGACCGCGGCCGCGGCCGAACTGGTCGGCGCGTTCGAGTCCTGCCTGGTCGACGGCGTCCGCACCCGCGACCTCGGTGGCACGGCCGGTACCGAGGAGTTCACCGCGGCGGTCAACAGCCGGCTCGCCGCCCTGCCCTGACCCGCCTGTTCGCCTCCCCCACCGCGGTCGGCCACGAACGTGCGGACCCGCCATGCACACCCAACAGCTCTACCGCGCCGACCAACGCCAGGTTCGCCGCCGGTTCCAGTCCACTCCGGCGGGTCTCCACCGTCACGTTCCCGACCCCGGCCGCGCCCGGGCTCGACCGCGTGGCGGCGAACCGAGGCGAAACCGGGACCGATCGACGCGGGGTCCATCGACGTCCCGGTGACCCAGCCGTCGGCCAGCCGGCCGATCCGGCGCAGAATCCGTTCGCTGGACGGCGTTCCGGCGACCACGACGCCCCCCGAGCCAGAGCGGGACAGGCCGCTGTACCGGCAACGGGCAGATGCCGGCCCGGTCGACCCGGTGCAACCGGCCGGTGAGGTCGACGGTCTGGTGCGTCCACAACAGACGAAGCACTTCAAGCTGCTCCTCGAACAGCGCAGCCCGCCGGTCGAACGGCTGGCCGAGCGCCTCGAACTCGACCGGATTCCAAGCCCACCCGCACACCCAGCCGGAGCCGGCCGCCAGTGAGCAGATCGAGTTCGGCCGCCTGCTTGGCCATCAGCGCGGTCCGCCGCCGCGGCAGCACGAGCACCGCGCTCATCAGCTCCAGGCTGGTCACCGCGGCCAGGAAAGCCAGGGCAGGAACACTTCGCGGATCGGGTCGGGCACATCGAAACCCGGGTCTCCGTGCGGAAGGACCAACCGAACCGCATGCTCACCGGTTGGACGCCACGGCCCCGTTGGCTATCTCGGTCAGCGACCGCAGCCGGGGCAGCGAGTCGTCCCGGAACGCCGTCGCGGGCTCGGCGGCGGTCACCGCGTCCGCCCACACCGCCCGCCCGGCCAGAAAGCCCGCCGCGCCACCGGCGCAGGCCAGCCG
The DNA here is from genome assembly GCA_036268615.1 of Pseudonocardiaceae bacterium. GTDB lineage: Bacteria > Actinomycetota > Actinomycetes > Mycobacteriales > Pseudonocardiaceae > DATATV01. The sequence continues at coordinate 80,880 of DATATV010000155.1, read as the reverse complement.
CAGGGCGGCCGGGAACTCGGCGGTGCGCACGCCGCTGGACAGCACCACCCATGGCCGCTGGGCCACCTTGGTGACCTCGGCGGACCACTGGCGCACCGCGGACAGGTCGCCCGGCACATAGCCGGGCACCTCGGTCTTGTAGAGATCCGGGTTCACCGCACACAGTTCGGTCGCGGCGGCCACCGCCGACCGGTTTCGTTCCGCCGGCGACGACCACTGCTGGCCCTCCACCGGTCGCACCACGCCCTCCACGACGCTGGCCGTGCCGCACCGGCGGTTGAGGTCCAGAAAACGCTCCAGGAGTTCGGCCCGCCGCTCGACCTGCCCGTCCGGACGCCAGTGCACCAACAGTTTCAGCGCGGCCGCGCCGCTGGCCCGGACCAGTTCCGGGGTGATCTCCTCGTCCAGCATGACCGAACGCACCGGGCCGCCGGGCGCCTGGTCGTACCGGTCGGCGGCCAGGATCAGCGCGGTCGACGCGGGCATCCCGGAATAGCCGTCGGCGCGCAGCCCGAACCGCCGGTCGAGCAGCACCGCGGTCGCGGCCGGCGCGAGCACCTCGACACCGGCCCGCTTGAACGCGCGCAGCCGCTCGTCGGGCACGGTCGTCTCGTCCGGAGCGGTGTTCATCATGCCGCGCAACGATTCGCGGTGATCCAACGCGACCATGGCGAACCGGCCGTCGGCGTCGGCCAGTCGGTGGGCCTGATTCACCCGCACCGTGTTCACCGGCACACCACCGCTCTGATCACGCCGAAGATGTTCGGAGTTCGGTAAATCGGGACGAGATCACGCGCCCGCGTCATCGCGAACCTCCAGTCAACGAGAGGCCGGCAGGAGACGCGCTCCGTACGGTGTGCGCACAAAGCGTCGTCGAACGCACGACAGCCTGCGGGACGGGAGCTGACCATGTCAAGGGAGCGATCACCGGATCACCCGGCTGCACGCATCCGCCAGGACCGGTCAGGAAAGCTGCGTCACACCGGCCCGCCGACCGTCCATCGCGGTCAGGTCGGCGGCGATCCCTTCGGCCGCCCGGAACAGTGCTCCGAGTACGTCGTTGCGCAGATCCTCCACCGAACGCCGGCCGGTCGAGGTGGACACGTTCAGCGCCGCGCACAGCTCACCGTCGGGTCGGTACACCGGCACCGCGACGGATCGCAGGCCGACCGCCAACTCCTGGTCGACGATGGCGAACCGGTCGCGTTCGACCCGGTCCAGAATCCCGGCGAACCGGCCGGCGTCGGTCACCGTGTAGGGCGTCATCGACCGGAACTCGCCGCGCCGCAGGTAGTCCGCGCGCCAGTCGGCAGGCTGGCCGGCGAGCAGCACCCGGCCCATCGAGGTCGGATACGCCGGTATCCGGGTGCCGACGCTCACGTTGAGCGCCATCACCGGCCGGTCCGCCGCCCGGCACAGCGCGACGTAGACCATGTCCTCACCGCTGAGCACGGACAATGCGGACGAGTCGGCCACCTCCTCGACCAGCCTGCGCATGTGCGGCCGGGCCACGTCGGCGAGGCCGAGCGCGGACAGGTAGGCGTTGCCCAGCTCAAGAATGGTGGGGCGCAGCCAGAACCGCTTGCCGTCGGTGTGCGCGTAGCCCACGTCGACGAGGGTGAGCAGGAACCGGCGGGCGGCGGCGCGGGTCACCTCGGCGCGGGTGGCCACTTCGGACAGCGTCAGCTCCGGGCCGCCGACCGAGAACGCGCGGATGACGGCGAGCCCACGGGCGAAGGACTGCACCAGATCGCCGCTGCCGATGTCCCCTGCTGCCACGGCTCATCCCTCCGCGCGCCGAGAGTGTGCGCTCCACGGACCTCTGTTCGACCTACGAACAACGATACCGCCGGTATCGGGCGGCCGTCAGCGGCGGGACAGCGTTGCGTCAGCGGGCGGTCACAGCCGGCCGGGAAAATCAAGCTGCGCCGGGTGGGCGCGATTCACTCGCCACGGCCCGTGTGAACGGGCCGAAAACGGAAAACGCTGTGCCCCGACCATGTTCCGGTCGGGGCACAGCGGGTCGATCAGTGTTCGGCGCTGTCGATCAGAACGCGCCGAGGCCGTGCGGCGAGCCCAGCCCGGTCGGGCCGTCCCAGCCGGTGCCCGCGTTGCACACCTTCTGGCTCACGCCGGTGTAGTCGGCGCACTCGTCGGACTCCTCGTTGTTGCCCCTGGTGATGTCGTTGAAGTTGCTCGACGCCGCCGCGTACAGCGTGTTCGGGCCGTTGACGCCGGTCAGGTTGCCGGCGCGGGCGAACAGACCGCCCACGAACGGCGCGGAGGCGCTGGTGCCACCGACCACGGTCCAGTCGTCGGGCCGGTGCGTGGAGGGTGCGTAGGTGTCGTACACGGCCAGGCCGGTGTTCGGGTCGGCGTCGGCCGACACGTCCGCGGCGGCCCGGTGGCTGTGGCACAGGCTGGTCACCGCGGTGGGCTGGCCGTTGGCGGCGGTGAAGGCGGTCTCGCAGCCGCTGCCGCCACCGCTCCAAGCCGTCTCGTGGCCGGCACTGGCCAGGCTCGTGCCGCCGACCGCGATCACGCTGGGCAGGTCGGAAGGCCAGTCCTGGTGCGTGCCGCCGTTGAAGCCCGCGTCACCGGTGGACACGGTGATCGCGACGCCCGGCTTGTTGAAGTCGGCCAGGTCGGTGCCCTTGACGTTGGTCGAGGTCTCCGAGTAGCCGTAGCTGATGCTGATCGAGTTGGCACCGGCGGACGCGGCGGTCGCGACGGCCTGGGCGAACTCGCCGGTCGAGGTGTTGCTGTCGGACTCACCGGCCTGCCACGGCACGGAGACCTCCAGCAGGTGGCAGCTGGGGCAGGCGGCGGAGGCCATGTCCACGTCCAGCGACGTTTCCAGCGCGATCTCTTCCTCGGCCTCGGCTCCGGTGCCGCTCTTCTGCGGCGCGGGCTGCGCGCCCCCGGTGTAGTTCTCCAGCGTCAGGCAGCCGTTGGCGGTGGTGCACGCGGCCAGGCCGTAGGTGGACCGGTAGGTGGCCAGGTCGGCCGCCAGGTTGGGGTCCACCCCCGCGTCGATGATCGCGATGGTGTTCGTGCTGGTGGACGAGCCGGGCAGGCTGTACGCGGTGGCCAGGTCACTGGGACCGTAACCGCTGGGTGCCGCGGTGCTCAGCGGGGTGGCCGAACCGACCGCGGTGGTCACCACCTGGGCCTGGCACTGCGGGCAGACCGGGTGCACGCCGTGATCACGCAGCAGGGTGCCGCCGCGCACCTCCTGGCGTACCTGCGCGGTCAGGGCGGCCGCGCTGTTCGCGGCGCTGGGTGTGCTGGCCGCGAGTGGTTGTGCCATCGCGACCGCCGGGAGTACGAGGGCGCCGGCAGCCAGGGCCGAAACGGCCACCCTCACTGACCACCGGGCCGTCGCCCGCTTCAGAACTAACACAGTTCTCCTCCGTGGGGTTGTGCCACCTTCCCGCCGTCCGATTTCGCAGGGCCGGACCGCGGGGAGGCCAACGGAAAAAGTGTGCGCGCGGGGTGAGCACCGAACTACCCGCCGTAAGAGGGGGGTGATTGACCATCAACATTCGCGGCTGTGGATGTGGAACGGGATGGAACGCAGTCAGGGGGGAGGCCCCATCGCCGGGGCTCGGTCAATCCTGGGGGATCGTTCATGACCGGCAACAAGTGGAAGACAGCCATGGTCGGCTTCGCCGTGGTCGCGGTGACCGGAACCGGGGCCGCCGTGCTGGAGGCGCAGTCCAGTTACGCCAGCGGGCAGCCGGCGCCGACCGCCCAGTTCTCCGCACCCGGCAGCGCGCGCACCTCGCCGCAGGCACTGGGCCGCGCCGAGGCCGGTGCCCATGAGGTGGCCACGTCGGCCGGCTTCACCGACTGCGAGGAGATCAACCGCACGGTCGCTCAGCTCGCCGACGGCAGCTGGGCGGCCGGAGTCACGTTGCTCTGCGTCCGCTGACCGGTCAGTCGGGTCGATAACAACACCGGATTCCGGTGTGGACGGTTCCGCGCAGATGTCCGCTGATCACCGGATCGATCTCGCCGATCTGCGTCAGCGCCCGGCGGATCGCTTTGCCCACCGCGATCCGGGCGCGTTCCCCACTGTCCGGGAAGCGCCGGGTGCGGCCGCTGACGCCGGTCGCCCCGGACAGTTCGGCGAGCAGCCAGTCGCGCTCGGTGCGCGCCCGCTCGGCGGCGGCCCGCTCGCCGGTGGTCTCCAGTTCGTCGATCGACTCCCGTAATCGGTCCAGCCGCTGCCGGTACTCCAGCATCGCGGCGTGGTCGAGCAGCGGTTGCTCGGACACCCGCGGACCGCCGCCGCCGGCACCCAACGCACCAACCCCGGCAACCAGATCAACCGCATGGATCTCGTTGCCGGGGTTGGCGATCAGCACCGCGAGGTGCAACATGCCGACGCTGTGTCTGACCACCGCCGTCCGCCGGCGCCACTCGATCCGCCACTCGCGACCCTGCCGGACACACACCGCCGCCGGCTCGGGCGCCTCACGCAACACGGCATCCGGCACCGGGATGCCCAGTCGGGCCGCTTCCTCGGCGGCCGTGGCGAGTTCCCGTGCCGCGGCCGCGGTGTCACCTGGTTGGGCGCGCAGTTCGAGTGCCTGTGCGTACCGCCGCCGGGAGGCCAGCGCCGCCGGCCAGTGGGTGATCGCCAGATTGGCCCGGATCGCCTCCTGGAAGTGCGCCACCGCCCGGTCCAGCTCACCGACGGTCAGTGCGGCGACGCCCAGCACGTGCTGGGCGGAACCGAAGCACGCCACGCCGAGGCTGGCCATCACCGGCAACTGCGCGAACGGGCTGAGCAGTTCGTAGGCCCGGGCCGAGGTTTCCTTGTCGTCCAACAGGTGCGCTGCCTCGATCACCCCGCTCATGGTCACCAGCCAGGTGCTCGACCGAGGCACGTCAGCGAGGTCGTGGCCGGACAGCGCGGCCAGTGCGCCGGCCGCCTTGCGGTGATCCCCGGCCTGAGCGGCGGCCACCGCGAGCCCGGCGAAGAACGAGTTGTCCTGCACGCTGAGCGTCGGCGAGTGCACCATCTCGTCGACCAGCGGCAACAGCTCGGCGACCCGGCCCTGGTACCACCGGATGGCGAACAACTGCCCGCTGTACCAACCCATCGCGTCCAGGTCCCCGGCGGCCGCGCCGCGCTCGGCGCACGACTTCGCCAGCCCTTCGGCCTCCTCGAACCGGCCCGCCCGGATCGCCAGCATCACCTCCATCGCGACCGCCACGAAGCCGACCGCGAGATTGTCCTGCTCGGCGAGCAGCTCATGCAGCTCGCTCAGCCTGCGCCCGGCGAGCGGCTCGGCGCCGAGGAACAGGTCGACGGTCTGCCACAGCAGACCCATCAGCAGATCGCTGCGACGGCCGGTGCGAAAGCTCTCCCGGGTCAGCTCGACGGCCAACGCGCGGCGCAGCGCGCCGTGCTCCGGACCGAGCAGACAGTGATGGGCCAGGCTGAGCGCCTCGGCCCTGGCCATCGGGTCCTCGGCCTGTCCGGCCTCGCCCAGCGCGGCGAGAATCGCGGTCTGGCCGCCGGAGTGATAGTCGGTCTCGCCGGCCATCCGCACCCGCAGCCGCAGCGCGAGCGAGGAGTTCGGGTCGACCAGCGACAGCGCGTGCCGCAACCGGGCACGCATCCGGGTCGACTCGGCGACCGTGCGGTGCTCGTGCACCCACAGGCCGCCCAGTCCGAGCGCCGCGACGGCGATCGCGGTCGGGTCACCGGCCTGCTCGCCCTCGCGATAGGCCTGCTCGAAGTACTGCCGACTGGCCACCAGATCGCCCTCGACGATCAGCGCCCGCGCGCCACTGGCCAGCAACGACTCGGTCATCCCAGCCGGCGTCCGCACCGACTCCGTTCGACTACCACTCTGCTGCACCACGGCCCCCCAGCCTCAGCAGTCCACCTGTCAGTGGGCCAACACCGGTCCACCCACTGTCGGGTTTGATACGGAGAGTATGGCTCCAGGGATTCCTGTTTCACCGAAAATTCTTTTTCGGCCGATTCCCGACGGATTGGCCAGTATTTTCGGCGCCGACCGAAGGACAGAATCCGCCACACGAGTTCGCCCGCGCGACGCTGCCGCCGTACCTGACACCGGCCGCCTGCGTGCAGCTGGATCGACTGCCGCTCACGCCCAACGGCAAGCTGGACCGGCGGGCGCTGCCCGAACCCGACCAGCACCAGCGCCTGGCCCGCGACGAGCCGGCCGCGCCGCCGCGCGACGTGCAGGACGACCGGATCGCCTCCACGCTCGGCGCGGTCAACGGAGTTGCAGGGCCGGATTCCGGCCAGCAACCGGATGGTCGCCAACCTGACCGAACCGCTCGGCTACTTCTGCGCGGGCGCGCTGGCCGACGCCCTCTTCGGGCCGGCGACGCGCGGGCACGGCTGGCTGCCGCACACCGTGGGCAGCGTGCTGGATACCGGCCCGGGACGGGAATGGCGCTGCTGATCGTCGTGCTCGGGGTGGCGCTGCTGCTGCTCGCGGTGGCCGGGCTGCGCCGGCGAACGCCGCGCTACATGGCGGACACGCTGCCCGACGCGATCCCTGGCGCGGTGGTCACCTGGGACCGGGACGCCCTGCAACGCGCGGCCGACGAACTCCCGCACGCCGCCCCCGACAGCGTTTAATGTGAAAAAGAAAGACTCTGTTAATGTGAAGAAAAGGGACCGACAAGACGGGTAGGCAAAGTTCGGCGTAATGGGTTCACCTAGCACGGTAATCGTTGACAACGTAGTGCCGATCGGCCCAATTCGCGAGCCGACATAGCAGAGAAACCCCCCAAAACCTGTGGTGCGAGTCACGTTTTCGAGCTACAGTGTCCCTACTTTCGTCGGTAGTCGGACCGGGTTGACAAATTCATCATTGCAGCCAGCAGCCAGGGCAAGGACGACCTGGCACAGGTCCGACAACGATCAGACCCACGAAACCGGGCGCGATTTCGTCGTGCAATCCGGAGTTGCGGGTCGGTGACCGCTGCCCATTTGCTGCGAGGGGCAAATGGGCAGCGCCCGAGGTAATTTCTCCTGGAGAGGAACCCTGCACAATGAACCACTTATCAGCCGGAAGAGCGCGGCGACGCGCGATCCGGATCGGCGCGCTCGGCGCCATCGCCTGTGCGGTCACCGCCGGCGTGTTCGTGGCGACGACTTCCGCGCAGGCGGCTTCGCAGCCATTGGTGGCCATGCCCGGCTCGGCCGCCCCCACCTTCGTCAGCGCGCACCGGGACAGCGCGGTCGCCGCAGGCCAGCGGGTCAGCGTCGCGGTCAGCCTCAAGCTGCGCAACACCGACCAGTTGGCCGCACTGGACGCGGCGGTCAGCACCCCGGGCTCGGCCGACTACGGCCATTACCTGTCGCCGGCCGAGTTCGCCGCCGAATACGGCCCGACCGCGGCCGACGTGGCGCAGGTCCGGGAATACCTGACCAGCGAGGGCCTCAGCGTCACCGGCGTGAGCGGCAACAACCAGGTCGTCGACGCGGCAGGCCCGGCGAGCAAGGTCGCCGCCGCGTTCGACACCTCGCTGAGCAACTACACCGACGGCAGCCAGAAGTACTACGCCAACGACTCGGCGGTGTCCCTGCCCGCCGACATGGCCTCGGTGGTCCAGGGCGTCAGCGGCCTGTCCAGCCGGGCCGTGGCGCACCCGGAGAACGTGCCGACCACGCCGAAGGCGACCCCGGCCGCGAGCCCGGTCGGCGGCTTCTCCCCCACCCAGTACGACGGCGCCTACCGACTCAGCCAGGTCGGCGCGGACGGCACCGGCGTGACGGTGGCGCTGTGGGAGTTCGACGGCTACAAGGCGAGCGACCTGACCTCCTACAACACCCAGTACGGCCTGAGCGGCCCGGCCGCGACCACCGTCGAGGTGGACGGCCAGAGCTACGACTCGCGTCCCGGCGACGGTGAGGGCGAGGTCGAGCTGGACAGCGAGATCGTCCGCGGCGTCGCGCCCAAGGCGACCCAGCTGGTCTACGAGGCGCCCAACTCCGACCAGGGCCAGATCGACATGGCCAACCAGATCGTGTCCCAGGACCGGGTCTCGGTCATCTCCATCTCGTGGGGCGGCTGCGAGCAGGACAGCACCAGCTCCAGCATCACCTCGACGAACAACGCGTTCAGCCAGGCCGTCGCGGAGGGCATGAGCATCTACAGCGCCTCCGGTGACGACGGTTCCCGCGACTGCACCCGGACGGCCTCCGGCTCCGGCGTCAAGGCCGTGGACTTCCCCGGTTCCAGCGTCTTCGACACCAGCGTCGGCGGTACCACGCTGACCCTGTCGGGCACGAGCTACGGCTCGGAGAAGGCGTGGAGCGACGCCGGCGGCGGCGTGTCCACGGTGTTCGCGAAGCCCTCGTGGCAGCCGGGCACCAACACGAAGCGGACCGTGCCGGACGTGTCGTCCAACGCCGACCCGAACACCGGATTCTCGGTCTTCTCCGCCGGCAGCTGGACCGAGTTCGGCGGCACGAGCTGTGCCGCACCACTGTGGTCGGGCTTCACCGCGCTGTACAACCAGAAGGCAGCGACCGCCGGCAAGGCGAACCTCGGCTTCGGCAACCCGGCGTTCTACCAGCTCCTGGGCGGTTCCAGCTACGGCACCACGTTCCACGACGTGAAGACCGGTTCGAACCAGGACTTCTCGGCGACCACCGGGTATGACGAGGTGACCGGCATCGGCTCGCCGATCGCGGACGCGCTGACCACCAGCCTGCTGGGCACCGGCACCGGCACCGGCGGCAACACCGTGACGGTGACCAACCCCGGCGCGCAGACCACGGCGGTCAACACCGCGGTCAGCCTGACCGTGAACGGCACCGACTCGGCCGGCGCCGCGCTGACCTACTCGGCCACCGGCCTGCCCACCGGCCTGTCGATCAACGCCAGTTCCGGCGTGATCTCGGGTACCGCGACGACCGCCGGCACGTTCGCGGCGACGGTCTCGGCCGCCGACAGCACGGGTGCCTCCGGCAGCGCGTCGTTCAGCTGGACGGTGGGCTCGGGTTCGTCCACGTGTTCCGGCCAGAAGCTGGGCAACCCCGGCTTCGAGTCGGGCAACACGGTCTGGTCGGCGAGCACCGGCGTGATCGGCCAGAACGCCTCGCAGGGCGAGCCGACGCACTCCGGCACGTACGACGCGTGGCTGGACGGCTACGGCACCACGCACACCGACACGGTGACCCAGTCGGTGGCCATCCCGGCAGGCTGCCACGCGACGCTGTCGTTCTACCTGCACATCGACACCGCGGAGACGACGACCAGCACCGCGTACGACAAGCTGACGGTGAAGATCGGGTCGACCACCCTGGCGACCTACTCCAACCTGAACAAGGCGAGCGGCTACGTGCTCAAGTCGTTCGACGTGTCCTCGTCGGCCGGCAGCACGGTGACCGTGAGCTTCAGCGGTTCCGAGGACTCCAGCGAGCAGACCTCGTTCGTCCTGGACGACACGTCGGTGGCGCTCAGCTAGTCGGTAGCTGACGAACTGATCAAGAACGAGGGGCGGGACACCCGGTGGGTGTCCCGCCCTTGCCGTCCGCGGAACTGCCCCGCTCAGAACGAGTCGAGTAGGTGGGGCGGGGTCGACGAGGCGAGCAGGCCCAGCGCGGCGGCGTCCTCGTGCGGACCGCTCAGGTGGCCGCTCTCGATGACCGTGTCGATCGTGCTCAGTCCACAGTAGAGCGACGCGAAACCGTTCACGGTCAACCGGACCGACGTGTCCGCGGTCGTCGGCCGCAGCTGGCCCACCCCGCCCTCGACCGCGAGCTCCCAGGTGCCGGTGTTCCATGGCGCCAGCGGGTCCTCGATGGCGAACACCGCGCGACCGGCCGCGCTGACCGGCCAGCCGCGACCGGCCACGGCACCGACCAGGTCGATCGGCCGATGCATCCACGGCCGGCCGTGCACCGGCGTGCCCAGTTCCAGTGGCAGCAGGTCGCTGATGACGTCGCCGTGGAGCAGACGCAGCCGAATCATCCCGGTGACCGTCTGCCAGCTGCCCAGCATGGTGAGCAGCGCGCGACCGGCCGCCGGGGTGATCGCCAGCACGTCGGACACGGTCAGTACGGCGGTCGGACCGGTGTCGCTGCCCCTGGTCCACGAGCAGTAGCCGACGAGTTCGCCGTCGGCGAGCGCGACGGTGATCCCGTCGATGCCGCTGGGCAGCTCGCCGTCCACGCCGCGGAAGCGCTCCTCGGCCCGGCTGATCATGCCGTTGCGGGCGATCGCCACCCGCTGGTACAGCCCGGGCAGGTCGGCCAGGTCCTTGGTGGTCGCCTCGCGCAGCTCGATCGTCTCGCTCGGCCGCGAGCGCGGCAGGGTCGTGGCCGGCATGTCGATCACGTCGATGCTGCCCGCCCGCGCCCAGCCGAACGACCGGTACACCGTGGAGATCGACGGGAACAGCGCGCTGACCACGGCTTCCCGTTCGTGCGCGTGTGCCAGCACGGCCCGGATCAGCATCCGGGCGATGCCCTGGCCGCGGGCGTCGGGCGCGACGCCGACCCCGGCGATGTCCGAGGCCTCCAGCACCCGGCCGCCCCACCACTGCTGGTCGTGCAGGTCGGTGGCCGCGCCGACGAGTCGCCCGGCGCGGAACACGCCGTGATAGCTGGCGCCCGGCCGCAGCCGCTCGGGCAGCGGCCGATCGGGGCGCATCCCGAAGGAGAGCTGCATCAGTTGCGACGTCGCCGGAATGTCCTCGTCGCCCAACAGGCGAAGCTCCAGCTCGGGTTCCTCCGTCGTCATCACGCACCTCGCCAGTTCTGCAGCCAGTTCGGGCCGGTTCCGGGAACCGGGCGGGGACTCACGTCAGAGACCCTGCCGACGGCGAGTCTAGGCGGGCGTGATCGTTCGACCCACGGAGTTTCCGCCCGGAGGCGGTCAGGACGGTTGGGGTCGAGCCGCGCGCGGCCGACTCAGGCGGGTGGTGCGGGCGGTCGCCGTGGCGGCCATGGCCTGGCTCAGCTGGGTGCGGCGCGACCGGCCGGGGTCCACCTTGTCCTGGTGGGCCACCGGCACGACGACGGCCGGCCGGTTCACCCAGGAGTCGAACAGCGCCACCAGCCCGGCGAGCACGACCAGCACGATGCCCACACCAAGCACGTTGCTGGCCGCGAAGACGACGGCCAGCGCGAGCAGCGACCCGACGGCCAGCCAGCAGTAGGGGTCCACCGGGCCGAATCGGACGGAGCGGCGATCGTGTTGGTCGGACATACCCGACGACTACCACCGACCCGGCCGGGTCAAACGCCAGCGGTGCCGCTGCGAGCCCCGAGACACCGAGGTAGCGTACCGATGGCGGCGCCCGAAATGCTTGCCGCGGCGGCGAAGCCGACCCGCGCCCAGGACACATCGCCCCGTAGTGGACGAATCCCCCTGACTCTTTCGAGGAGATCCAAGCATGCCCCCGAAAACCTGGTTCATCACCGGCACGTCCCGCGGCTTCGGCCGGGAGTGGACGATCGCGGCGCTCGAACGCGGTGACCGGGTCGCCGCCACCGCGCGGGACACCGCGACCCTGGACGACCTGGTCACCAAGCACGGCGACGCGCTGCTCCCGATCGAACTGGACGTCACCGACCGCGTGGCCGTGTACGCCGCCGTCGAGCAGGCGCACACCCGGTTCGGCGGCCTGGACATCGTGGTGAACAACGCCGGCTACGGCCAGTTCGGCATGGTCGAGGAGCTGAGCGAGCAGGACGCCCGCGCGCAGATCGAGACCAACCTGTTCGGTGCGCTCTGGGTCACCCAGGCCGCGCTGCCGTTCCTGCGCGCCCAGGGCGGCGGCCACATCCTGCAGGTGTCCTCGATCGGTGGGATCTCCGCGTTCCCCGGCATCGGCATGTACCACGCGTCGAAGTGGGCGCTGGAAGGCATCAGCCAGTCGCTCGCCCAGGAGGTGGCCGGCTTCGGGATCAAGGTCACCCTGATCGAGCCGGCCGGCTACTCCACCGACTGGGCCGGCCCGTCGGCCAGGCGCGCCACCCGGCTGCCCGACTACGCCGGGGTGCACGAGCAGATGCAGAAGGCCCGGGCCGCCCGGCAGTCCAGCCCCGGTGACCCGGTCGCCACCCGCGAGGCCGTGCTGAAGCTGGTCGACTCGGCCAACCCGCCGCTGCGGATCTTCTTCGGCGACGGCCCGCTGGCCCTCGCGACCAAGGACTATGAGTCCCGGCTGGCCACCTGGAAGCAGTGGGAGCCGGTCTCGATCGCCGCCCACGGCAAGGTCAACTGACCAGTTCGACCAGCCTGACCAGCGGAGACGGCGGACCGGGTAGCCCTGGTCCGCCGTCTTCGGTCAGCTACGCGACCTGCGCGAGCTCCCAGGCCGCGGTCCAGGCTTCGCCGAGCGCGGCCGAGGGTGCCGTCTCCGCAGACTGCGCCCACTGCCGCGACTGCCCGGCGGTCACGTCGACCAGTGCCCGCACCACCGTGGCCACCACCTCCGGGTGCCCGATCGGCAGCGGCGGCAGGTCGTCGTCGGTCGAGTCGTCGGCGATGATCTCCACCGGTGTGCCCTGCTCGGCCAGCCGGTCGGTCAGCACGCCGAACCGCCGGTCACACCACTGCACCGTCATCTCCAGGTCCGTGGCCGGGGCGGCGGAACCCGACCCGGCGGCCGCGGTCGGGTCCTCCGGATCGACCAGCACCACCGACCGGACCAGCTCCGGATACTCGGCCGCGAGCAGCAGCCCCAGTTCGGCGGCCGAACCGTGGCTGACCACGTCCAGCGTCTCGCCGTTGTGCCCGAGCCCGGCGAGCACCGACTCGACGGTCAGCCCGTCCCGGCTGGCGGCGAGCAGCCGCCACCAGACGACGTTCAGGTGTTCGGCGAAAGCTCGCCAGGTTGCCGGCAGTCCGTAGTGTTTCGCGTCACCGGCCGGGTCCAGTACCAGCACGGTCGGTCCGTCCAACGGGCCTTTGCGCACGATGACCGGGCCGTTGGCCCGGACCAGCTCGTCGGACTCGTTCTCCCTGTTCGCCGTGTAGTAACCCATGCACTCCAGGTACCCAGGGCGCGGCTGGTTCACTCGCCCAGGTCCCGGTTAACCGTTCACCCCAACGTGATCCGGGCGGGCGGGCGGGCGGGTTTGGCGATCCGGAGGACGGGTACTCCCGCGTCGTCGGCGGTGATCAACCCGAAACGGAGGCGAGTGACGTGACCGATGTTCGCCTGTTGCCCACTCCTGTCACAGAAACCTGGGACTGGCAGATGCGGGCCAAGTGCCGAGATCTGGACGATGCGGACTTCTTCAATCCCGACCAGGAGCGAGGCCTGGCGCGAGCGCGGCGCGACGAGCGGGCGAAGGCGATCTGCCGCAGCTGCCCGGTACTCGCCGAGTGCCGTCAGCATGCGCTGACGGTGCGCGAACCCTATGGCATCTGGGGTGGTATGACCGCCGCGGAACGCACCGCGGAACTGGCCCGCAAGCGGACCACCGAGACCCTCGCCCGCGCGTAGCCGGATCACCGCCGGCCACGCGCCCGACGAACACACGAAATACCGCCGCCCTTCCGGGTGGCGGTATTTCGTTGGCGCTGCTGGGTTTTCGCTACCGACTGCGCGCCTTCGTCAGTCGCACCCGCACCTCATACGGCGCGTCGAGTCCCGGTGTGATCCAGGTCGTCACCTCGTCGGCCAGGATGGTGAGCACCTGCCAGCCGAAGTTGTCCTGGTCGATGGGCCGGCACTGCTCGGCCTCGACCGACGCGAGCACCGCGACCGCACCGTCGGTCGACTCGAACCGGCAGGTCAGCAGGCCACCCTCGCGTCCGCGAAGCATCAGCGCCGAACACATTTCGTCCACGGCGAGCTTGATGTCGTCCACCTGGTCGAGGTCGAAGTCCTCGCGCACGGCAATGGCCGCCATCAGCGAGCGGAGCACGAACAGTTGGGACAGGTCGGTGGACACACGTACTTCCACCACCGTCGCCCCGGCTACCCGATGACCGTCTCGCGTGGTGTTCTCGATCGACACGCGGTCACCTCGCTAATCGGTCTGACCTGGTCGGAAGAAACGTCGAACCCGGTGTCACCTCCCGCTTACTGGCAGGGGATACCCAGGTTGCGCTGGTCAAAACCTGACCCCGACACCCAGGAAACCGTGGGTTGTCACCACCGCGTGTGGTCATGCCGTACGGTGGAGCTATCGCGGTTGACCACACAGCCGCACGGGGACAAAAACCGGACCGGTACTTACCGGCTCCGCACCGGCCATTCTCGGCCACTTCCGTGCGTGCTCCCCGAATCCTGTATTTGGCTCCATCTCTACGTGGACACGTGTTTCGCGGACCACGGAGGACGGTGATCCGATGACCGCGACCGAGCAGCCCGGCAGGACCAACTACGACCATTTGGCGCCACTGTTCAACCAATTGGCCGACAACGGACTGAGCGAGTCGGAACGTTCAGCCGTGCGCGAGCGACTGGTGGCCGAGCACCTGCCGGTCGCCGAGCACATCGCCCGCAGGTTCGCCAACCGAGGTCAGCCCGTCGAGGACCTGACCCAGGTCGCCGCGATCGGGTTGGTGCAGGCGGTAGATCGGTTCGATCCCGAGCGCGGTACCGATTTCCTGTCCTTCGCGGTGCCGACGATCACCGGCGAGATCCGCCGCTACTTCCGCGATTCCACCTGGTCGGTGCGGGTGCCCCGGCGCCTCAAGGAACTCAACGCGACGATCAGCGCGGCCGCGACAACGCTCGGCCAGCGACTCGGCCGAGCCCCGCGAGCCAGCGAACTGGCCGTGGAACTCGGCCTGCCGATCGACGAGATCCACGAAGGACTCGCCGCCGGCAACGCCTATCGCAGCGACTCGCTGGACGAGAAGCTGTCGCACGAGACCGGCGCGACGTTCGCCGACCGACTCGGTACTCCGGACGAGGACCTGCTCACCGTCGAGAACCGGGAAGCGCTGTATCCCGCACTGGCCACGCTGGCCGAGCGCGAACGCACCATCGTGGTGTTGCGCTTCTTCGGTAATCTGACCCAGACCCAGATCGCCGAGCGGGTCAACATCTCCCAGATGCACGTGTCCCGGCTGCTCGCGACGAGCCTGGCCAAACTGCGCCGCGCACTGGACGGCGAGCCGACCGACCGCCGCCAGTAACTCCTTGGTACAGAAGGCTTATCCACCTCAACCGAGCACCGGACCGCTGGTCCGCGCCCGCTTCAGTTCGAAGAATCCCTCCGTGCCCGCGACCAGCAACACCCCGTCCCACAACCGACCCGCCGCCTCGCCGCGCGGGGTCGGTGTCACCACCGGACCGAAGAACGCCGTCACCCGGCCGTCGGGCAACGTCACGTGGATGGCCGGCGTGCCCAGGTCCTCGCCGACCAGATCGAGGCCGGCATGGTTGCCGGCGAGCAGCGCCTCGTCCCGTTCGGTGGTGTCGGCCGCGTCGGCCAGTTCCACCGGCAGCCCGAGTTCGCCCAACGCGGCCTCGTACAGGTCCCGACCGAGGGCCTGCTTGCCCAGGTGAATCCGGGTGCCGACGGCGGTGTAGAAGTCGCGCAGGGTGTCCGCGTCGTACTTCTGCTCGACCGCCTTGGCGACCCGCGCCGGTCCCCAACCCGCGTCCAGCCACTCCCGATACCACGGTTCGAGCCCGGTGCGTCCCTCGTTGAGCACCGACAGGCTCAACACCTGGAACCGGACCCGCACGTCCCGCACCCGCTCCACTTCCAGCAGCCACCGCGAGGCGATCCATGCCCACGGACACTTCGGGTCGAACCACATGTCCACGGTCGTCATGGCACGTTCTCCTGCTCTGGTTCCCCACCCTCGGACAGGACTACGGTAGGCCTCGATTGGTCCATAATCCTGGGCCAATCGAGGCTGATTATGATGGACCAATTGGCCACGCCAAGAGCAAGCGAAGCGAGCTGAACCGCTCTGCCAACGGGATTGTCCTACGTTTGTGGTGCTGCATCAGGGGCGCTTCGCGTCGCCTGGCGGCCTTTGTCACTTCGGGCCAACCCTTGACACAGCACCACAAACGTCAGTTCTGCGTCGTCACGGTCAGCAGGTTGGACCTCGGTGAAAGAGTGCCGGTGGTGTCTCTGGCTCCCACCTGGAACGTGTAGGTCTGTCCGGGGGCCAGGCCGCCAACCGTCACCGCCGTGGTGCCGGGGTCGACGGTTAGTTCGCGGTCGCCGTTTTCGTACACGTCGTAGTACGCAACGGACTCGTCATGGTCCATCGATCCGGACCAGGTAAGGGTGACCGACGCGGATGACAGATCACTCGCCCTGAGCGGCCTCGGCGCGCTCGGCGGAGCGCCGAAGGACGGCTCCGTGGTCACCGTAAAGGCAGGTCCGGACACTGACGCGGCGCCGGCCTCGTCGCGCGAGCGGATGGTGAACACGTACTGGGTGTCGGGTTGTAGGCCGGTCACGTCGAACTCGGTGTCGGCGGGGGTGAAATTGTCCGCCGTGCCGATCCGGGTGCCGTTGGCATAGATCGTGTACCCGACCGCATGTCCGGCTCCTGCCGAGGTCCAGCCCAGGCGGATCTCGGTGGGCGACACCGCCGTCGTGTACGGCTTCGGTGGGATCGGCGGCGCCTGGTGGTCGGTCACCTCTGTCGCCGCCAGTTCGGCGCTGAAGTAGTCCGCGGCGGGGGCGGCGAGCCAGGGGTTGGAGTCGAGGGTGCGGGGGGTGACGTAGACGTAACCAGCGTTGTCCTGTTTGGACTGACCGAGCACGGCCGCGATGTCGTCCTGGGGAACGTCGTAGATCAGGTTCCAGAACTTGTCGGGATCGGCGTCCAGCTGCCATTGTTGCGGTACCTGGTCACCGGTCGGACTCAGGTAACCGCTGTCCGCACCCTCGTAGGTGACCAGCACGTCCGCCGCGTCCTGGTAACACTCGGGCACGGCGACGCCCGGGTTCAGCACGGTCACCGAACCCGGATGGAAGGTGTGCACGTAGTCGCTGAGTTCGCGATACAGCGTCACGTACTGCTGGCCGGTCGCGGTCGGCCCGCACACGTTCTCCGCGTCATCGAAGAAGATTCCGCCCATCGAGGCGCCGTAGTACGCATACCAGCGGTTGACGTCCTGCTCGGCCTGCACCAGCCACGAAGTCGCATCCGTCCGGCCGAGTGCGGTCTGCGCGCCGGCGAAACCGAAGTAACCGGTGTCGACGTAGCCGAGCACGGTCGCCCCACCGGCCCGCGTCGCGTTGATCACGGTCTGCCAGCCGGGGTCCGCCGCCCCGCCCGGTCCGCTGGCCACGTTGGCGATGACGAGGCCCAACTGCGCCGAGCCGCTGGACAGTTGGTTCCACGAAACGCCATCGGTCAGCGGGATGTAGGCCGGAACCGCGATGTGTTGGCCCAGCCCCGGCACCGCGTTGGCGTGCGCGGCGGCCTGGGTTGTGGTCGGCAGGCCGACCAGGGTGAACGCACCGAGGGCGGCCACCCCGATCGCCACGCCGAGCCGCCGGGCGGCAGGACTGACTGAGGACATCTACGGGCTCCTTGGCGGTGGCGTCCGGCACCCGACGGGTGACCGCGGATGACGTCCATATCGGACGATTCTTCGGCTGCCTTGACGGTCTTTGGACCCTGCCCGCCCGGCCGGCCGGCGCGGTATGTGAATGCGTCCGGTGGGATTCGAATTCGCGATTCGGCCGACCGGTGGTGGCCCGACTACCGCACCTGACGGGGTCGGCTGAGCCGAAAATCACGACCGGGGCGTGTCGAATGGTTCGGAGAGCGCTCTCGTGCGTGCTACAAAGACAAGCATGAGCAGCAGCGGGTCTCCGACCTCCCGGCCACCCACGCTGGAGCACGTCGCCCGGGTTGCCGGCGTCTCGCGGGCGACCGTGTCGCGCGTCGTCAACGGGGTCCGCAACGTCGATCCGGAGATCCAGGAGGCCGTCCAGCAGGCCATCGCGGCCACCGGATACGTGCCCAACCGCGCGGCTCGATCGCTGGTCACCCGGCACACCGGCGCGGTCGCGTTGGTCGTCTCCGAACCGGAACGCCACAATCCGGACGACCCGTTCCCCGGCACGGTGTTCAGCGACCCGTTCTTCGGCCGCGTGGTCAGCGGCATCCTGGGCGTGCTCGGCAAGCGCAAGGTGCACCCGGTGCTGATGCTCGTCGACTCGACCGAGACCCGCGCCGGGCTGGTCAACCAGCTACGCCAGGACCACATCGACGGCGTGCTGCTCATCTCCATCCACCCGGACGACCCACTCCCCCAACTGCTCACCGACGCCGAAGTGCCGACGGTGCTGTTCAGCCGCCCCACCCGGCAGTCGAAGGTCAGCTACGTCGACGTGGCCCACCAGGAGGGCGCGAAGCTCGCCGCCGACCACCTGGTCGCCCGGGGCTGCCAGCGGGTCGCCACCATCTCCGGCCCGCGCAACGTGCCGGCCGGGCACGATCGGCTGATCGGATTTCGGGACGCGATGGCCAGACACGGCCAGCCGTTCGTGGTGAGCGTTGAGGGCAACTTCACCCATCTGGGTGGCGAGCAGGCGATGGAACGACTGCTCGCCGAACAGCCCGACGTGGATGGGGTGTTCGTCGCCAACGATCTGATGGCGCAGGGCGCCGTCGCCGTATTGCGCGACCACGGCCGCCGGGTCCCCGAGGACGTCGCTGTCGTCGGCTTCGACGACAGCAGCGCCGCCCGTGGCTGCCGGCCGCCGTTGACGACGGTCCGGCAGCCGGTCGAGGACATGGCCGCCGAGATGGCCCGCCTGGTGCTCGCCCACATCGAGGAACCGGACCAGCAGATCACCTCGGTGATCTTCGAGCCGACGCTGGTGGTGCGCGACTCCGCCTGACCCGGTCAGTCCGCGACGATCTCGGTGCTGGTGTGCAGCGGCAGGTCGTCGGCGTTGCGGCCGGCCAGGATGCGCACCGCGCCGGGTTCGGTGTGCCACTCGTGCTCGGCCGCCGACCAGTGCTGCACAGCCCGGGCCGCCACCCGCACGGTCACGTCCACCGTCTCGCCGGGAGCCGCGGTGACCCCGGCGAAACCGGCCAGCCAGCGGACCGGGCGCCGGGCGAGTACCGAGTCCGGCCGGGCCAGGTAGACCTGCACCACCTCGCGGCCGCCGCGGTGACCGGAGTTGCGCACCCGCACGACAACCTCGAACGGGTCGCCGGGCAGCACCTGCTCGGGTGCGCTGAGCTGTTCGTAGGACCAGGTGGTGTAGCCGAGACCGTGGCCGAACCAGTAGGCCGGCCGCGCCGCGCCGCGCAGCCAGGCGCGGTAGCCGAGGTGCGGGCCCTCGGTGTAGGCGAGCACGCCGTCCACCGGCGTCGTGTTCAACACCGGCACGTCGGCCATCGCGGCCGGCCAGGTGGTGGGCAGCCGGCCACCGGGTTCGGCGACGCCGAACAGGATGTCGGCCAGGCCCGCGCCGGCTTCCTGGCCGGGGAACCAGCTCAGCAGCACGGCCGGCACCTGCTCCCGCCACGGCAGCACGACCGGGCCGCCGGCGTTGACGATCACCACCGTCCTCGGGTTCACCTCGGCGACCGCGCGGACCAACTCGTCCTGATCGCCCGGTAGGTCCAAAGTAGACCTGTCGAAACCCTCGCTCTCGAATTCCTCCGTCGTACCAACAACAATGATCGCGACATCGCTGTCGCGGGCCAGTGCGACCGCAGCGGTCAACTCGTCGGCCGGCTCGCGACGGGGCGCTTCGGCGGCCAGCGCGACCACCCAACCGGCGCTCAGTTCGCGGTGCAGGACAAGGTCCACGTCCTGGTCCGCGGTCAGGTCCAGGTCGATCCGGCGGGATGGCGGCGCGACGTGCACGACGGTCGGGTCGCTGGAGTCGGCCACGATCGTGTCGTCGAAGACGGTCACGCCGTCGGCGGTGAGCGTCAGGTGGCCGAGGCCGGTGACGGCCAGCCGCCAACTGCCGGTCACGTCCGGCCGCAGCAGGGCCCGGACCTCGATGCTCGCGGCGCCGTCGAGTTCGCCACCGGCCGGCTCCAGGATGCGGCCGAGCAGCCGGTGCTCGGCATACAGTTCCGCGCCCTCGGCGTCCAGCACCCGCAGCAGCACGCCGGGTTCACCCGACCTCGGGTCGCGCGCGTTGCCGGTGTGCAGCGGGGCCGGCCACTCGGTGAGGTGCACCCCGGCCGCGTACCGGACCTCCGCGCGGCCCTCAGTGGCCTGCCGGATGCCGGCCAGCGGCGACACCACCGAGGCCGGGAACAGGCCCGCGCTGCCGCCGCCCTGAATCCGGCTCGCACTGGCGTTGGGGCCGAGCACCGCGATCGTGCCCGGCACGGCGAGTGGCAGCAGGTCACCTTCGTTGCGCAGCAACACACTTCCGGCCGCGACGGCGCGGCGCAGCAGTACCCGGTCCGGTTCATCCACAGTGGAGTCGGCGACGGCTCGGGCCTGGTCGTGGCCGGCCAGCGCACCCACCCGGCCGGCGAGTCGGAGCAGGCGGAGCACCTTGTCGTCGACGGCCGACTCGGCCACCGCGCCGGCTCGCACCGCGGCCAGCAGTTCGTCCCCCCACGGCCCGGGGCCGGGCATGGCGAGGTCCTGGGCGGCGCGGGCGGACGGGGCGATGGAGCGGACGGCGCCCCAGTCGGAGATGACCACGCCGTCGAAGCCCCAGCGGCCCTTGAGCGGCTCGGTCAGCAGCGGATGCTCGGTCATGGTGACGCCGTCGACCGCGTTGTAACCCGACATGACCACCCACGCGCCCGCGGCCACCGCCGCCTCGAACGGCGCGAGGTAGACCTCGTGCAGGGTGGCCTCGTCCATTCGCACGTCCAGACTGAGCCGGGCGGTCTCCGAGTCGTTGGCGACGTAGTGCTTGGCCGTCGCGGCCACCCCGCCGGCCTGCACGCCACGCAGATAGGCGGCGCCGATCCGGCCGGTCAGCAACGGGTCCTCGGCGAAACTCTCGAAGTGCCGGCCGCCCAGCGGGGAACGGTGCAGGTTCAGCATGGGCGCGAGCAGGATGTCCACCTGCTTGCGACGCGCCTCCGCGGCGAGCACTCCGCCCAGCCGGGTGACCAGCTCCTCGTCGAACGTCGCGGCGAGCGCGGTCGGCGAGGGCAGCGCGAGCGCGGTGTCCCGCTCGTCCCAATGCTCGCCGCGCACACCGACCGGGCCGTCCGAGGCGACCATCGCGCGCAGACCGACGGCCGGCTCCTCGTAGGTCCGCCAGGCCGACGCGCCGGCCAGCAGCCGGACCTTCTGCTCCAGCGTCAGCTTGGTGACCAGCACGGTCAGGTCGGTTCCGGCTTGTGAATCCTGCTGCACCACGGTCCCCCATCGCCGATTCGGAGAGCGCTCTCCCCGCAGTCGCAGGATGCCTGGTCGGAGCCGGCCGCGTCAATGTCTGATCGAACACCCGCCAGGTCTGCGGTATTCGCCAACCGAACGGCACCGGAAAACCGTTGCGGAACAGGGGGACCGCAGTGCTGAGGGATCGCCCTTGACACCGCCGTAACCGTGGTGTGACACTGCGTTCCGAGACGGAGAGCGCTCTCCAAACTTCTCGGCACCGACTGTCCGCGCACCGATCACTGCTGACTTCCGCACTGAAGGACTCACCCGGACCGGGTCGCGCCCACCGGTCGAGCACGGCGCCGCCCCGCCCGTCATCCACCAACGAAGCTGGAGACGCCATGCAGGCCATCTCCTCCGGCGATTCGACGCGCCGGAGTCCCCACCGCACCCCGCACGTCATCGCCGCGGCAGTGATCGCGTGCCTGCTGGCCGCGTGCGCCCTTGTCGCCGTCGCCAACCCGGTGCACGCCGCCGGAACCCTGCTCTCCCAAGGAAAACCAGCCACCGCCTCGTCCACGGAGCAGGACGCGTTCCCGCCGTCGGCGGCCGTGGACGGCAACTCGACCACCCGCTGGGCCAGCGCGTGGAGTGACCCGCAGTGGTTACAGGTCGACCTCGGCGCCACCGACACCATCAGCCAGGTCGTGCTCCAGTGGGAGGCCGCCTACGCGTCCGGCTTCCAGATCCAGGTCTCCGCGGACGCCAACACCTGGACGACGATCTACTCGACCACCACTGGCACCGGCGGCACCCAGACGCTGACCGTCGCCGGCTCCGGCCGGTACGTCCGGATGTACGGCACCGCACGGGCCACCGGTTACGGCTACTCGTTGTTCGAGTTCCAGGTCTACGGCACCGCCGGGTCCGGTGGCGGCACCACCACCACCACACCACCACCACCGAACTGGACCCCGGTGTGGACCGACAACTTCGCCGGCACGGCCGGCACCTCGCCCTCCTCGGCGAACTGGATCACCGACACCGGCACGGGCTATCCGGGCGGTCCGGCGAACTGGAGCACCGGCGAGGTCGAGACGATGACCAACTCGACGAACAACGTGGCCCTGGACGGCAACGGCCACCTCGACATCACCGCGCGCGACACCAACGGCGCGTGGACCTCCGGCCGGGTGGAGACACAGCGCAGCGACTTCACCGCGCCGGCCGGCGGTCAGCTGATGATCAGCGCGTCCATCGAGCAACCCGACCCGGCCAACGGCCTGGGCTACTGGCCGGCGTTCCGCACGCTCGGCGCCGGCTACCGGACCAACATCAACTCCTGGCCGGGCACCGGCGAAACGGACATCATGGAGGATGTCAACGGCCGCAGCGCGTCCTCCGAGACGCTGCACTGCGGCACCGCGCCGGGCGGAAACTGCGCCGAGTACAACGGGATGACCAGCGGGCTGGCCACCTGCGCCGGCTGCCAGACCGGTTATCACACCTACTCGGAGATCATCGACCGCACGACCACCGACGAGCAGATCCGGTTCTACATCGACAACCAGCAGGTCTGGCTGGTCCGGGAGAGCCAGGTCGGGATCAGCACCTGGCAGGCGGCCATCGACCACGGCTTCTTCATCGTGCTCGACCTCGCCGTCGGCGGCTCGTACGCGAACACCGTGTGCGGGTGCACCTCCCCCGGCGCACAGACCAGCTCCGGCGGCACGATGAGCGTCGGCGCGCTGGGCGTCTACCAGACCACCGGCACCGCCCCGCCGACCGCGACCGCCCCGCCGGTGCCCACCGGCGGCAGCGTGGTCAAGGTGACCGGCAACCAGGGCAACTGGGGTCTGTCGGTCAACGGCGCGCCGTTCCAGATCAAGGGCGTCACCTTCGGCCCGGCCACCAACGCGGCCGAGGCGCACATGCCCGACCTGCGCTCGATGGGCGTCAACACGGTGCGCACCTGGGGCACCGACGGCACCACCCAGCCGCTGCTGGACCAGGCGGCCGCCTACGGGATCAAGGTGATCAACGGGTTCTGGCTCAACCAGGGCACCGACTATCTCAACGACACCAACTACAAGTCGACCACCCTGACCTCGATCCTGCAGTGGGTCAACGCCTACAAGAACGATCCGGCGGTGCTGATGTGGGATGTCGGCAACGAGGTGCTGCTGACCCTGCAGAACACGTACTCGGGCGCGCAGTTGGAGGCCGAGCGCAATGCCTACGCGCAGTACGTCGAGCAGGTGACCCAGGCGATCCACGCCGCCGACCCCAACCACCCGGTGACCTCGACGGACGCGTGGACCGGCGCGTGGCCCTACTACAAGGCCGACACACCCGACCTTGACCTGTACGCGGTGAACTCCTACGGCGCGGTGTGCACGGTGAAGCAGGACTGGATCAACGGCGGCTACACCAAGCCCTACATCGTCACCGAGACCGGCGAGGCCGGTGAGTGGGAGGTGCCCAACGACGCCAACGGGGTGCCGACCGAGCCGACCGACCAGCAGAAGGCCGCCGGTTACGCGACCGCGTGGGGCTGCATCACCGGGCACTCCGGGGTGGCGCTGGGCGCGACGATGTTCAACTACGGCAACGAGAACGACTTCGGCGGGGTCTGGTTCAACCTGGCGACCGGCGGCTGGAAACGGCTGTCCTACTACCAGGTGGCCAAGCTCTACGGCGGCACCCCGCAGGCGAACACGCCGCCGGTGATCTCCAGCATGACGCTGAGCAACACCACCACAGTGCCGGCCGGCGGCCAGTTCACGGTGAACGTCGGGGTGGCCGATCCGGACGGCGATCCGTTGCGCTACAACCTGATGTACACCAGCAAGTACGTGGACAGCGGCACCGGCCTCCAGTACGCGACGTTCAGTCAGACCGGGGCGAGCAGCTTCGGCGTCACCGCGCCGCAGCAGCTGGGCGTGTGGAAGGTCTACGTCTACGCCTACGACGGCCAGGGCAATGTCGGCATCGAGACGCGCTCGTTCACCGTGGTCCCACCGCCGGTCAGCGGCACGAACGTGGCGCTGGGCAAACCGACCACCGCCTCGTCCTACCAGGCCACCGGCACCGGCGCGCCGTTCCCGCCGGGCAACGCCACCGACGGCAACAACACCACCCGCTGGGCGAGTGACTGGAGCGATCCGCAGTGGCTCCAGGTCGACCTCGGCCAGGTGACCAACATCAAACACGTGCAACTCGTCTGGGAATCCGCCTACGGCTCGGCCTACCAGGTGCAGACCTCGACCGACGGGACCAACTGGACGACGATCTACTCGACCACCACCGGAAACGGCGGCGTCGACGACTTCGACGTGACCGGCTCGGGCCGGTACGTGCGGCTGACCGGCACCGCGCGGGGCACGGCGTACGGCTACTCGGTGTACGAATTCGGTATCTACGCATAGCGGTAGCGATCCGGCGAGGGCATCGGCTGTCTTCGGACACCGGTGGGATCGTGTGTGGCGGTTCGGGCCGGAGCCGCCACACACGACCTGCTCCGGTCAGTCCGGCCGGAGGGCGGCGCGCAGGGCGATGGGCAGCGCGTCGGCGTCCGGGCCGAAGTACTGGGCCAGCGCGACCGCGGCCAGGCCACGGGAACGGTCGATGACGAAATGGGTGTCAGCCAGGCCCGACCAGGCCGCGTCGCCGGGCGAGCCGGGAACACCGTGCGGGACGCCGGCCGCCCGGATGCCGACGCCGTAGCCCCAGGCATAACCACGGGTGGCCGCACTCGGCTCGCGCAGGTCGTCGACCAGACCCTGATCCTCGGTCGTCTGCCGGGACAGGATGGCCGCGACCGACTCGGGCCGCAGCACCCGAACGCCGTCGATGGTGCCCTCGCCCAACAACATCCGGCAGAACCGCAGGAAGTCGGGCGCGGTCGAGATCAGCCCACCGCCGCCGGACTTCAGCGGGCCGTCATTGGTCCAGGTGCCCAGTTGCAACACTTCGTCGCTGACATCGGCCCAGCCACCAGCCGGTGTCGCACGGTGGATTCGGGTCAGTCGGTGGTGTTGCGCGGGCGGCGCCCAGAATGCGGTATCGGGCATGTTGACCGGTTCGAAAACATTGTGCCGCAACGGATCCGGTAGCGACTCACCAGCAGCACGCTCGGCCACCAGACCGAGCAGGTCGCCGGAGAAACCGTACCGCCAGCGTCGACCGGGCTGGTCCAGCAGCGGGAACTCGGCCAACCGGCGCATTCCGGTCGCCACGTCCAGGTGGGTGCCGAGCACGTCCTGGTGGCGCAGGCCGAGCTCGGGCGGGTAGTCGTGCGCGTAACCAAGGCCCGCGGTGTAGGTCAGCAGGTGCGCGACGGTCATCGGCGTGGCCTGTGCCTCGGTGGTGACCGTGCCGTCGACGCGGGTCACCAGTACCTCGGTCGCGGCGAACTCCGGCACGAACCGCGACACCGGTTCGGCCAACCGCAGCAGCCCACGCTCGACCAACGTCAGCACGGCCACCGTGGTGATGATCCGGGTCTGTGAGTAGAGCCGGAACAGGCTGTCCGGACGCATCGGCGCGCCCGCCGACACGTCGGCCGAGCCCACCGCCTCGACCAGCGGCGGCCCGTCGGCGCGAACGACACCGTGCACCAGTCCGGGTCGGCGGCCGGCGGCAACCAGCGGTCGCAGCGCCTGCCCGAGCCGATCGATCAGATCCATCCGGCGACCGTGGCCAGGAACGCGTCCATGTCCTCCTGGAACAGTCCGTGGCCGGCCCCCGGCTGGGTGCGCACCTCGTAACCGCCGGCGCGCAGCCGGTCCGCCAGATCGTCCACCAGTTCGCTCGGATCGGCCCGCACCACCAGCGAGGGCACCTCGGCGACCAGCGGCGGCGGAGTGTGCTGGCGCAGTTTGACCCTCGGCTCGTGGAACATCCGCCAGTCGGTGGCCAGGTACCGGGCGACCATGTCCCGCAGCACGGCCTCGTCCGCCTCCGGCCGGACCGCGCGCAGGTCCGCGACGGCCATCGGAGTGCCGTCGTCCTTGGCCAGCGGCAGCCCACCGGCCGGTCCGAGCGGCGCGATCCAGGCCGGGTCGAGGTACATCGCCCGGGCCGGCCGCAGGCCACTGACGGCCAACGGCAACAGCTTGCCGCCGAAGGAGTGCCCGGCGACGAGTTCGGCGCCGGGCGGCAGCGACTCGACCAGGTCGGCGGCCAGTGCGGCGAGCGAGTACGGCCCACCGCGTGGGCTGCTGCCGTGGCCGCGCAGGTCCGGCGCGAGCACCCGGTAGCCCCGGTCGACGAGTTGCTCGGCGAAGGGACGCATGGACTCCGCGGTGCCGGACGCGCCGTGCACCAGGATCGCCAGTCGATCGCCGTTTCCCCACTCCCGAACGGAAAGCTTCACCGCGACTCCTCGGCCACGCTCACCGCGGCCAGCAACGCGTCGACGGTGGCCGCCTCGGGCAGTCGGCGGATCTCCGCGAGGGCACCCGTCACCTGGCCCTCGGTGAGCACGCGGGTCGCGTTGTCGGTGAACTTGGTCTCCAGTTCCGGCCGGGACAGCGGCCGCAATCGGCCGCCCCGGTTGACCATCACCTCGCTGACCTGCCGGGTGCCGTCGGTCAGCTCCGCGGTCAGCACGGCCGGGAACTGGTGGGGATACACCTCGTCACAGGTCGCGTCGGCGACGACGGTGACCCGCCGCATGATCGCCCGCCGCTCGGCGTCCTGCGCCAGTTCGTCGGTGTAGTCGACCAGCGCGGCGCCGAGGCCGTGCCCCCCGAGCAGGCCGACGGTGACCGCGTACGGGCCGCTGAACTGTGCCTGGTAACCGGTCTGCGGCGCTCGTTTCACCTCGATCGGTTCGCCGATGGTGCGCACGATCGCGTCCGGCACGCCCACTTCGACGCTGACGATGTCCACCGGTCGCACCCCGCGCCGGGCCAGTTCGGCGGCCGCGTCGACCACCGTGTGGGTGAAGTGATTGGCCGGGTAGGGCTTGACGAAGATGTCCGGCACGTGCCAGTGACCGCCCAGGTCGGCGGTCACCACCCGCAGGTCGGCGTGCTCGCCCAGAAACGCGTTCAGCAGGCCGAATCGCCCCTCCAACACGGTGTCCGGGCCGGTGAAGCCGTGCGCGGTGAGTTCGGCCGCGGACACCCCGGACTGGGCGGCCCAACCGCAGTGCAGCCGCTTGACCGTGCCGCCACCGCGGTTGGCCTCGATGATGCCGGCAGCCATCGACGCACTGATCCCGATGGCGTCGCAGATCCCGCCGGCATCCGCGCCGGACAGTTTCGCCGCGGCCACCGCGGCGCCGATCGTCCCGCAGATCGACGTGGCGTGCTGGCCCCGGTCGAAGAACACGTTGCTGTTGGTCTTCTCGTCGTACCCGCTCATCCCCAGCCGGACGCACACCTCAAGACCGACCGCGACCGCGGTCAGGAACTCCGCGCCCGACCGGCCGAACAGCTGCGCGGCGGCGAGCGCGCCGGGCACGATCGACGCGCTCGGGTGCAGGATCGACGGCAGATGGGTGTCGTCGTAGTCGAGCGAGTGCGCGAGTACACCGTTGGCGAACGCCGCGCTGGCGGCCGGGAGTCGGTCGCCGCTACCGATCACCCGCGCCTGTGCCGTGCCGCCCCGGCTGCGCACGACCGCGATGGCGGCCTGGCTGGTGTCCAGCGGGAACGCGCCCAGCGAGACGCCGACCGAGTCGAGCACCCGTTCGACCACGCTGGTGCCAACCTCGGTGGGCAGCCGGTCAAAGCGGGCTCCGACAGCGAATTCCGCCAGTTGGACCGCGAGAGCTGTGCTCATGGACGGTGGTTCTCCCCATCTGTCGTGCCGGTCGGATGGACTGACGCCGGACTCGTGGCGAACCGGGCCACGAGTTCGGCGAGAACGGGCACCGCGTCCGGTGCCAGCGACGACGAGACCCCGGCAATGTCCACAAAGGTCGCCCGGGGCACGATCGTCCTGGCTCTGCTGACGGCCGCCAGCTGCGCCGGCAGGTCGGTCCGGGTCAGGTCGTAGACCAGCACAATCGGCTGCTCGACCAGCCGCAGCAGCGCTTCCGGGTCCGCCCGGCCGAGCGCATTGTGCGCCCAGTGCTGTTCGGAGCCCGCGGCCAGGTGGTCCGCCAATGCCGCCCGGACGTAGTCGTCCGAACCGGCCAGGCGGTCCACCCGGTGCAGATCGGCCAACCAGTGCCGGATCGAACTCAGCTCCTCGGTCAGCGGGTCGGTCGTCTCCGTGGCCAACCGGGTCATCAGAGCAGGCTCGAAGACCGGATAGCCCCAGAGCATCAGCCCGCGCACGAGCCGAGGACGGCGCACCGCGACGGCCGCCGCGACCGCCGCACCGGTCTGCCGGCCGACCACCAGCCACGGTTCGCCGGGGGCCTCCAGGTCGAGGAAGTCGGCAATCCGGTCGGCGTACCAGGAGAGGTCGGGTGCGGCGGCGGGCCGGTCCGACCCGCCGTAACCGGGTAGGTCCACCGCGACAGCGGCCAGTCCCCGCTCGGCCAGCGGCGGCAGCAGCGGGTCCCAGACCGCGGCGCTGGCCGGGGCGTGGTGCAGCAGTGCCACCCGGGGCCCGGTCCCGCCGGCGGCGCGCAGATGCAGCTGCGCGCCGCCGACGGTTCGATAGGACCGGTGAACCCTCGGCTGGTCGATCAACAGCTGATCGACGGTTTGTCGAGGTAGGGATAGATGATGTAGGCCGAGGACGCCACCTTGTCGGCGCACGTGCGGACCGCGATCGGCGCGGTGAGGTCGGCCAGGTAGACGACCGGCACCTGTTGGTTGATCTGCGTGGACAGCTCGTTCATGTCCGTGCTCCAGGCGGCCGTCGACGGGTCCTCGTGCTGGATCTGCAGAGCCAGTGCGTCGGTCTGCGGCAGGTTGATGTTGTTGAAGTCCTGGCTGCTGGACGCGGCGTTCTCGATCGCCCAGGAGTACCCGGGGTCGGGCAGCAGAGGCGCCTCGGGCGCGATGAACGCGGTGAGGTTCTTGGCGCCCAGATCGGAGTTGAAGTCCGTCGCACTGGCCACCGACTGCAAGTTGACCGTCAACCCGACCTTGGCGAGCTGGGTCTTGAGGTAGACCGCGAGGGCCTCGGCGTAGGGACCGGGGTAGCTCGGCGAGTAGGTCAGGGTGAAGGCGAATCCGTTGGGATAACCGGCCTGCGCCAACAACTGCTTGGCCCGCGTCGGATCGTACTTGTAGCTGCTGGTGCCGGCCGTCGGCTTGAACGCGCTGGACACGCCCGCGGTGGAACCGTCACCGTAGCCGGAGTAGACGGTCTGCACCAGCTGCGAGCGGTCGATGGCCATCGAGACCGCCGTACGCACGTCCACGTTGCTGAAGTGCGCGTCCTTGAAATTCAGGCCGAGGAAGTCCCGGTTGGCCGAGACGCACTTGTTCACCTTCGTGCTGCCCGAGGACAGCGTGTTGTACTGCGCGAAGGAAAGCGACTCGGCCCGGTCGACCTGGCCCTTCTGCATCAGCTGGGTACGCGCGGAGCCGTCGCTGACCGTGGTGATGACGACCTTCTTGATGTTCCCACCACCGGGAGCGTTCGGGTTGCGCACGTAGGTCACGCTCTGGTTGGGGGTGAAGGAACTCAGTGCCCACGGGCCGAAATTCGCCACGTGCGTGTTCAGCCAGGTCTTGGCCCACGGATCGGTCGGGGTGGCGTGCTTCTTCATCTCGGTCGAATCGAGGATTTCCTCGAAATACAGCCCGAGCACCTGCTCGGACAGGGCGTTCGGCGCGGTCAGGTTGAGGTCGAACTCGTACTTGCTGTCGACCGTGACCAGGTTGTTCTTGTCGAAGCCGCCGATGTTGTACAGCAGATAGCCGGCCACCGCGCTGATCGCGGTGATGCGCTGGAAACTCCACTGCACGTCGGCCGAAGTCAGCTCGTTACCGGTTTGACTCTTCACTCCCTGGTTCAGCACGAAGTGGATCTTCTTGCCGCCGTCCAGCGAGCTGAAACTCTTGGTCAGCCGGGTCGGGACCAGGTCAGCGCTGGTGACATTGCCCGTGCAGCCACTGGCCGGCACCTTGTACTCCAACAGGGTCGACTCGCGCGGGCCGTCCACATAGGCCGCACTGATGCCGGAGATGTTGGATGTGTCCAAACTGGACACCTCGCCGGGGATGGCGTAGCTGTAGACTTCGCCACCGCTGCCGCCCGACGAGCTGCTGCCCGAGGAACACGCGGCGGCCGCAAGGCAGGCCACGCAGAGCATCAGGGTGGCCAGCGGCCACCTGCTGATGCGGGGATGTCTCGTCACGATCTTCTCCTGTCCTGCGCGACCACAACGGTCGTAGCAGCGGTACCCGGGCGGGCGCCCGTGGAAATGAGGTCGAGCGAACGCACGGAAGGTGTGGTGCGGGCGGAAGTCCAGTGGATCCGGTGCTCAGGATCGGGTCGCGCCGGTCGGCGCCTGGGTGCCCTCCTCCGCGTCGGCGACGTCGCCGGCGGAACTGTTGACGCGGTCGATGTGGTCGAGCCGTAAACACGCGGTGCGGTGGTCGTCGCCGAGTTCCCGCATGGCCACCCGACCGGTTCGGCAGTCGTCGTGTTGGAACGGACAGCGCCCGTGCAGCACACAACCCTCGTCGGCCGAGTCCAGCGTCGGGGTGCCGCGCAGCCGCAGCCAGGCCGAACTGGGGGCCACGGTGGTGGTCAGCACGGCACTGATCAGTGAACGGGTATAGGGATGCCGTGGCTGTTCAAGGACGCGAGCGGTCGGCCCCTCCTCCACAATCATTCCCCGGTAGAGCACGGCCACCCGGTGGGCCATCACCGCGATGGTCTCCATGTCATGGGAGATCAGCAAATAGGACACGCCCGAGGCGGCCTGGATGGCAGCGAGGGTGGCCAACAGTTCGTGGCGCACCGACGCGTCCAGTGAGGCGGTCGGCTCGTCGAGCACGATGAACCGGGGTTCGGTGGCCACCGCGCGGGCGATGCTCACCCGCTGCTGTTGGCCGCCGCTGAGTTGGTTGGGAAAGCGCTGCCACAGGTCGTCGGTGATACTGGCCTGGCGCAGCGCGGCACGGGCCCGCTCCTCCTGCTGCCGGCGACTCCATTCCCGACGGTGTACCTGGATGGGCTCCAGCACCGACTGGCCGACCGTCATCCGCGGGTCCAGCGCCTGCCCAGGGTCCTGGAAGACGATCGACAGGTCCTTGCGGCGCGGGCGGTCGGCGGCCGACCGGGTCCACGGCCGGTCCTCGAACAGGGCGGCGCCGTCGTCCGGCGCGGTCAGGCCCATGGCGATCCGGCCGAGGGTGGACTTGCCCGAACCGCTCTCGCCGATCAGCCCCAAGGTCTCCCCCCGCGCGATGGTCAGGCTCACGTCCTGGACCGCTCGGACGCTGCGGCCGCGCACCCGGAAGGTTTTCGTCACGTGGTCGAGCCGCATGGTCGCCTCGCTCATGCCGCTCCCCTCTCGATCGCCCCGGCGGACAACAACAGCCGGGTGTAGTCCGCCTTCGGCGCGGCCAGCACCTCGGCGGTGCGACCCGTCTCAACGATCCGACCGCTTTTCATCACGACCATCGAGTGGCAGTAGTTGGCCACCACCCCCAGGTCGTGGGTGACCAGCAGCATGCCCCGCCGCTGCTCGGCCGCCAGCGTGGCGAGCAGGTCGAGGATCTCCCGCTGGATGGTCACGTCCAGCGCGGTGGTCGGCTCGTCGGCAAGCAGCAACTGGGGTTCCCAGTACAGCGCCATCGCTATCGCGACCCGCTGGGCCAGGCCGCCGCTCAGCTCGCCCACGTGGCTGCCCAGCACTCGGGCCGGGTCCACGATGCCCACGTGCGCCAACAGTTCGGCGGCCCGGACCCTGGTCTGCGTCCGGCGTTGCCGGCCGTGGGCCTTGGCGATGGAGCGGAACTGGCGCTCGATACTCAGGATCGGGTTGAGAGCGGCGAGCGGCTGCTGCGGGATCATGCTCATCCGCTTGCCGCACAGCCGCCGCAGCTGCTCCCGGGAGCGGCCCAGCAGCGGCTCACCGGCCAGTTCGATGGTGCCGGCGGAGACATGGCCACGCGGCGGCAGCAGACCCATCACCGCGCGCAGGGTCATCGATTTGCCCGAGCCGGTCTCCCCGACGATGCCGACCGTCTCACCCGCCCCGACCCGCACGCTGACGCCGTGCAACAGTTGCAGGTCGTCGATGTGCACGTCGACGCCGGCCAGGCTCAGCACCGGACTCTCGGTGATCACCGGCTCGGTGGCCGGCGGCTCAGCGGTCATTGGTCACTCCCCTGCTGAGCACCGCGTCGATCCCGTCGGCGACCAGATTCAACGCCACGATGGACAGCGCGAGCGCGGCTGCCGGGAAGACCACCGGCCACCACTGGCCGGTGCCGATCCCGGCCGAGCCCGACTCGATCATCGATCCCCAACTCGCCGTCGGCGGTTCGACACCCTGACCGAGGTAGCTCATCGCGGCCAACACACTCACCGCGGCGGCCGCCGCCAGCGAGAGCTGCGCGATCACCACTCCGCTGACGTTGGGCAGGATGTGTCGCATGATCACCCGCCAGCGGGACGCGCCGATGATCTCGGCGTACTCGATGTAGCGGGACTCCCGCACGCTGAGCGCCTCGGCCCGTACCAGCCTGATGAAGCCGGGCACACTGACGATCGCGATTGTCAGGATCAACACCAGTGTGCCGCCGCCGGTGAGCGACACGATGGTCAGGATGACGACCAGCAGTGGGAATGCCTGGAACAGGTCGACCACCCGCATGAAGCCCTCGGACAGCACCCCTCGTCGACTGGCCAGGATACCCAGCGCGCTGCCCACGATCATCGCGGCGAGCGCGCCGGCCAGGGCGAGCAACAGGTCCACGTGTGCCGCGGACAGGGTGCGGGAGAAGATGTCCAGGCCGATCTGGTCGGTGCCGAACCAGTGCCGCCCGCCGGGTGCCTGCTGCACGGCGGTCGGGTCGGGCACGGTCGGGCTGTAGGGCAATGGCGCCACCAGGGACGCGAGGATCAGCAGCAGCAGAAAGCTGCCGCCGACGGCCACCCGGGTGCGCGGCCGCTTCTTGCCAGCGCGCCGGCGGACCCGGGGCAGCTTGCGTGGGCTCACGGCGGGCTCGACATTCGCCGGCACGGTGGTGGACACGTCTGCGCCCTTCTGGTCAGGCTCGGCCCGGGTGCTCATCGGCGCACCCGGGGGTCCAGCAGGAGTACGACGATGTCCAGGATCAGGAAGGCCACGATGGTGATCGCGCCGGTGACCAACACGAACCCGAGCACCGCCGGAACATCCTTGTGGGTGATCGAGTCGACGCCCCAGGACGCCAGCCCACCCCAGCTGAACACGTTCTCCACGATCGCGGTACCGCCCAGAATCGCGCCGCCGACCATAGCCAGCAGGGTGATCAACGGGGTGCGGGCGACCGTGCTGGCGTAGTAGAGGATCTGCCGGCGACGCAGTCCGCAGGCACGGGCGAACTCGATCTGCGGACCCTCCAGGGCGGATTTCATCGTGCTGCGGCCCAGCCGGGCGAACGCGGCCGCGATGACGAAGCCGAGACTGATCGCGGGCAGCACCAGATGCAGGAACGCCTGCCAGGCGACCGGCCACTGGCCGGCCAGCAGCGCGTCGATGAGCGCTGCGTGGGTCACTGACGGCGGGCTGGTGTCCAGCAGTCCGAGTTGTCCCGTGGGCTGTGGCAACACACCGGTCTTGAAGGTCAGCAGGAAGATGAGCACCAGGCCGGCGACGAAGTCGGGAATGGCCTGCTCGATGCTGACGACACCGCGCACCACCGAGTCCGGCCGGCGGTTGGCCCACCACGCGCCGATGAAGCCCAAAAGCAGGCCCCACACCACCGCGAACAGCACCGCGGCGATGGCGAGCTCGACGGTCGGCATGATCCGGGTGGCGATATCGGTGGTGACCGGGTCGTGCGAGGTGTACGAGGTGCCGAGGCTGCCGTGCATCAGTTGGTCGAGGAAGGTCGTGTACTGGGTGCCCAGCGGCGCCGCGATGCCCAGTTGCTGCCGAATCTGTTGCAGCACCGCCGGGGTGGCGTAGGCGCCGGCGATGTCCCGGGCCGGGTCGCCGGGCAGCGCATGCACCAGGAAGAAGGTGAGCGTCGCGACGATGAACAGCAGCACCGGCAGCGCCACGATTCGCAGCGCGATCATCCGGATCAACGTGTGCCGGCTGCCGCGTGGCGCGCGCGTGCCGGGCCGGGGTGTCGCGGTGTCCTCAACCGCCGTGTTCAGTGATGTGGCAGTCACCGGGTTCCACCTCCGCGTGCTGTCGTGTCGAGTCGCGTTCCACGATGGATTACGGTGTTCCACGAAATGTAATCAGCCTCGGCGGGGGCGTCAAGCAGCGGGAACCTCGAAAATCGGCCAATTTCGGGTGACCACGGCCGATTCGCAGCGATCGGAAACAAAGCTGTGACAGTTGCCGACCGGTTGAGCGCCCCCGGAAACAAAACGGAGTTGTGTTCGTATCTCACCGGGCAGTCACCCCGCCGTCCACCGCGATGTCCTGTGCGGTGATGTGCGCTGCACCGGCACCGCACAGGAAACGGACCGTGGCCGCGACATCGGCCGGATCGGGTGTCCGTCCCAGTGGGATCGACGCCAGCTTGTCGGCCAGGTATCGCTCGTCGTCGAGCACGTCAGCGGTCATCGCGGTACGGACCAGGGTGGGCGACACCGAGTTGACCCGAATACGTGGTGCCCACTCGACCGCCAGAATCCTGGTCAGGTGCAGGGCCGCGGCCTTGCTGACCCCGTAGGCGGCCGAACCGGCGATCGCGACATGTCCCCCGCTGGAAGCCAGGTTGACGATGCAGCCCGTTCCGGACACATCGAGATACGGGAAACACCCGCGGGACATCTCCAGCGTGCCACCGAGATTGACCGCCAGCACCGGCTGCCAGTCCGACCAGTCACTGTCCAGGGCGGTGCGGCGGTTGTTGATCCCGGCGTTGTTCACCAGAATGTCGATGCGCCCGAAGCGGCCGTGCACCCAGTCCAGGAAGGTGCCGCGCGATCGGGGATCGGTGACGTCCAGCGCGGGCACCACCGGGTCGGCCGGATCGCCGGACAGGTCGCCGGCGATCACCCGCACCCCGTCGGCCCGCAGGCCGGCCACAATGGCCGCGCCGATGCCGGCGGCACCACCGGTGACGATGGCGACCCGCGGACTCACGACGCACCGACCGAGGCCGATGACAGAGCGTGCCGGACGGCCAACCCGGCGTAGACAATGTTGCGCCCGTTGGCAAATCCGTTCTGGTAGCCGTAGGGCAGCTCGGTGTAGGCCACCGCGTTACCGGTCGCGTACAGGCCGGCCACCGGTTCGCCCGACCAGCTCAGCACGCGGGCTTGCGGGTCGATGCGCAGGCCGTGCGAACACAGGCCGGCACCGACCGGAACCAGCCGCACCCCCCAGAACGGTGGTGTGCTCAGCTCGCCGAGCATCGGATTGGCGTACCGGGGATCGCTCATCGCCCGCATGAAGGTCTGCTTGCCCCTACCGAAGTCGGTGTCCACCCCGGAGCGGGCCAGTTCGTTGAACCGGGCCACCGTGCGCCGCACCCGATCGGCGTCGATGCCCAGCCGCCGCGCCAGTTCGCCGATCGAGTCGGCCCGGGTGAACTCGGCGTCCGGCCAGTCCCGACGCAGGCCGAGGATGCGGTAACCGTTGCGCCGGTACTGATCGTCGCACAGGAAGAAGAACGGCTGATTGCGGAATCCTTTGGCCTCGTCATCGTACTCGCGCAGGCAGGACTGGAACGTTCCGGAGAAGCTCTCG
Source organism: Pseudonocardiaceae bacterium (assembly GCA_036268615.1). Lineage (GTDB taxonomy): Bacteria > Actinomycetota > Actinomycetes > Mycobacteriales > Pseudonocardiaceae > DATATV01. Next base: position 44,867 of record DATATV010000155.1, on the reverse strand, counting down.
TCAGCGAACCGTTCGCCGCCGGCGTTCACCACCAGGCAGTGTGGAAAGGCCAGCGAGGCCACCATCGGCAGGTGCAGTGGCACGTCGGTGCCCGGGTGTTTCTCGTGCGCAGAGGGGAATCCGACGCTGAAGAAGCCATTGCCCGCACGGGTGACCTCCGCGCCCACCGCGCCGGCCAGCCGCAGCCCGTCACCGAAGGCGACCGGCGGTGCCTGCTCGGCATAGTCGACCAGACCCTCCATCCGGGCGGCCCACGGGGCCGAGCCATAACCGCTGGTGGCCAACAACACCGCCGCGCCACGGCTGGTGAATCGGCGGCCGTCCCGGACCCACTGCACGCCACCCACCCGACCGTCCCGGACGAGCAGTCGGGACACCCGGGCGCGCAGCTCCACCTCGGCGCCGCCAGGCCCGAACGCACGTCGGGCGAAGGCCGCGACCAGACCGGACCCACGGGTGAGCAGGTCGTCGGCCCGCGGCGGGTCGTCGGGCCCGATGGCCGGTTGGCCCCAGTCGTAAGGGGTTCGACGCAGCCGGTCGGCGAGCGGACCGAGTGCGGCCAGTCGCTCACTGACCTCCAGCGTGCGGCCGAACTCCTGGGCACCGGGGGCTTCGGCGTAGTAGTCGCCGGCCTCGGCCAGGGCGAAGTTGACGCCCAGGTCGGCGTACTCGCGGATGATGCCGGGGCCACGGCCGAAGTAGGTCGCGCGCAGGTCCTCGTCGACCTCGGCGCCGGCACAGCCGAGGTGGCTCAGGTAGCGGTCCACCAGCTCCGGCGAGTCCGACAGTGCCGGATCGGCAGTCTGTAGATGGTTGAGCGGCATCCAGACCGAACCACCGCTGTACACCGCGACCCCGCCGAGCAGGTCGGTCGCCTCCAGCACCAGGCAACGTGCCCCCACCCGGACGGCCAGCGCGGCCGCCGCCAGACCGCCGAGTCCGCCACCAACGCAGATCACGTCATAGTCCCGGGTGGACGGTGGCGCGCTCACATGCTCGACCTGTTCTCGGCTATCACACCAAGCATGATCTCGGTGAACTCAGCGATGTCGGTGGTCATCGGAGCACCGTGCGCGGAGCAGATGATCTCCACCGGGTGCTTCTCCAGCAGCTCGCGGTAACGCCGCACGCCGGGCAGCGTGCTCTGGAACTTCATCCCGATGAACGGCAGCGCGAACCGCCATTGCTCGTAGGGCTGGTAGTCCTCGGGCAGATCCGCGGCGAGCAGCCCGCAGACAGCCGGCTCGTGGTCGTGCACGTAACCAAGGCCATCGGCGGGGAACAGTGCCTTGAGCCGGGTGTCGTAGCCCCACATGCTTCCGGTGAGGTCCTTCCACACCGCGTCGAGCACCACGAACTCGGAGTCGCCCAGATCCACGCTCTCACCGTCGCGCATGACGACCAACCGTTCGCGGTCGATCTCCGGGTGGAACAGGTGATAGTCGCGCACGTCGCCGATGGCCACACTGTTCGGGTACTTCGCCATCAGCCGGCCAAGATTGCCGGCGTGCGGGATCTCCTGGTGCGAGGGCAGGATGTAGTCCACCTGCCGGCCGCCCAGGGCTTGTTCCAACTGCCCTTCGACGGCATACCAGAGGGCGAAGTGGCCGGTGTCGATCAACACCGTCTTCGCCGAGCCGACCACCAGGAAACTTGAGCAGTGCTCATGTGTGTGGCGGATTCCCTCCCGACCGGGCCAGGTCCCGGAGTCCGAACAGCCGCCCAGCCAGTGCAGGCCCGGGGCGGCCTCGACGGGCAGCCGGCCAGAGGTGATGTAGGTACGGAATGCGGCAGGCATCGGGATGTCTCCTCCGGCTCAGGCGGGAACGGGTGAGGTCAGCGCGGCCAGGGCCGCGTTGGCGAGGTCGACGCTGCGGGCGACCAGCTCCCGACCGGCCAACACGGCGCCGTGCACCGGTGCGATGATCTCCACGTCGTACTCGGACATCACCGAGGCGAAGCGGGCCAGGACGTCGGGGCAGTACGCGCCGGGCAACCAGTTGATCCGGTTGACTATCTCGCCGGCGATCACCGCCGCGTCCGGCGACGAGTCGGCAGCCGTGTGCAGCACCGGATCGCCGGCCGCGGCCAGGTGCTGCCAGCCGAAGAAGTCCGAGGTGAACAGCGTTTTTGTGGTCCGCTCGTAGGCCCACTGGGTCAGGAACATCTCCTTGACCGCCGCGTCCATCCAGTCGAAGTGCAGCGAACCGATCTCCGTGCTCGTGCCGTTGGCGGCCGGGTCGATCGGTGTGACGCCGAGGAAGTTGTCGGTGATCCCGGGCGGCGCATCCGGGTGGTTGATCCACTCCAGAATGCCGCCTCCGCCGCCGAACAGGAGCCGGGCGTCCCGGCCGCGCGCCAGCAGCAGGCCGAGGTTGCCAACGCACTCGGCCTCGTTGCGAGTGGGGAACACCAGCAGCTGACGGTCGCCGACAAGTTCGGCCAGCGCCTGCCGCACGGCCGGCGCGCTGATCGCCGGACAGGTGTCGATGAACACGGCGGTGTCGGGCAACAGGTAGAGGTAGCAGTTGAGGGGTTCGTACCCGGTGGCCCCCCAGGGCAGCCAGCTCAGGTGGTCGGCCGGGACGACCGAGCCGATCCGATAGAGCAGACCGGGCACCAACGGGGTGATGTCCGAGGACCGGGTTGGCGCATAAGGCATGGCGCTCCTTGAAGTCAGAGGGGTCGGGAAAGGTAGGTGCCGGTGGGCTCCCCGATGATCTTGCCGTCCGCGAAGATCCGCTTGCCGCGCAGGAACGTCTGGACGACCTTCGCGGTCATCTCCAGTCCCTCGAACGGGGTGTACTCCTGGGCGGAGAAGGAGTCCGTGCTGTGCACGGTCCACGACGCGCTCGGGTCGACCAGCGCGATGTCGGCGTCGAAGCCCACTTCGATCCGGCCCTTGCGAGCGCCCAGACCGAACCGGGCGGCCGGTGTGGTGGACACCAGCCGGGCCATCGCGCCGTAGCTCAGCCCGCGCCGCCTGCCCTCGCTGACCAGCGCGGGCAGCAGATACTCGGTGCCGCCGAAGCCCGACGAGCCGGCGAACACGTCCGACCGGTCCGCACCGAACTTGCGTTCGTCCTTGCAGCAGGCGTGGTCGCTGGTGATCCAACTGACGTCGCCGGCCAGCACGTGCTCCCACAACGCGTCCACGTCCGACCGGGCGCGCAACGGCGGGTTCACCTTGCCGCCCACGCCCAGCCTGCCGGCCCTCTCGTAGTCGGTGACCAGGTGGCCGATGGTGACCTCGCGACGGAAGTCGATGTTCGGGAAGGTGACGGCCATCTTCATCGCCGCGTCCATCGCCTTGGCCGAGGACAGGTGCAGCAGGTTGATGGTGGGCAGTTCGGTCTCGTAGGCCAGGTAGGACGCGATGGTGACGGCCAGGCCTTCACTGTGCGGCGGCCGGGAGGCGCTGTACGCCTCCAGGCCGGACAGTGCGCCGGACTCCTCGACCAACTTCGTGTAGGCGGTCATGATCTCCGGCGTCTCGCAGTGCAACGACAGGGAGATCACGCCGGCCAGGTCGGGCCGGGCGGCGCGGGCGGCCTGGATGCCGCGCATCACGAACTCGAAGTGGGCGATGTCGTACTTCTCGTCCGGCGGGGTCATCAGAAACGCGGACTGGTCGTCGGAGCGGCCGTGCAGCCCGTGGCTGCCGTAGAACATGAAGATCTTGAACGAACTCACACCGAAGCGGTCGATCAGCTCAGGGATCTCGGCGATGTGTTCGTTCATCATCGGCGCAAGGTGGAAGCCGTAGTCGATGTAGGCGCGGCCGGCGGACCTGGCCAACACTTCCGGGAACACCTCGGCGTACGGGCCGGACCTGTTCAGGTAGTACTGGCCGGTGCGCATGTAGGTGATGCCGCTGGTCACTCCGCCCTGCGCGGAGGCCCGGCTCTCGCTGTCCGCGTCCTCGGCCAGGTCGTTGTAGATCCCCCAGTGCTGGTGCACGTCAACCGCACCGGGAAAAGCCAACAGCCCGGTGCCGTCGACGGTCTCATCCGCGTCAGCCGGGTCCAGCTGCCCGCCGACCGCGACGACGACACCGTCGGACACCGCGATGTCGGCCTGGCGTGGTTCGTCCGACTCCGGCCGCACCAGGTCGGCGGCACGGATGATCAGGTCGTACAGGGCCACCACGGTCTCCTCTGGCTGGCTGTCGGCACGTTGCTGGGCTGCGGTCAGGACGGGTGCACGAGGGCGAGTGGACGCACCGGCGAACCGGTCGCCCCGGCCAGGTTCAGCCCGGCCAGGATGAGCAGGAACTCCCGGCTGCCCGAGTCGATCAGCTCGGTCAGGTTCATCGTCTCGACGATGTTGATGCCGTGTTCCACCAGCATCAGCCGGTGCACCGGGAGTCGGGCGTGTCCCTGGCCGGCGGGAATGTGTTCGAACGCGATCGACTCGGCGCCGACCAGCCGGGGTTTCTTCGCAGCGAGCCACTTTCCGGCTTCCTCGCCAGGACCGGGCACGCCGTTGGTCTGTCCGACGAAGGCTTCCGTCTCCGCCCAGCGACGCGACCAGCCCGACGCGATCAGGATCGCGTCACCCGGACGGATGGTCACGCCGGCCCGCTCTCGCGCGGCCTCCAGGTCCTGCGCGGTGATCTGATAACCGGCCGGCAGCACCGGCACGCCGTGTACGGCGGTCACGTCCAACAGCACCGCCCGACCGACGAACGGCTGGAACTCGTCCGCGCCCAGCCGGGAGAATCCCTTGTGCGACATGACATCGGCCGCCTTCACGCCGCCGTGGAGCAGGCCGTCCTGAGACACGTGGGCCAACGCGTCGACGTGCGTACCGACGTGCCCGCCCAGCACCAGGAACTCGTTTGCCGCCGAGCCGCCGTCCTCCCGCACCATGTCCCCGTGCCGCCGTTCCATCACCATCCGGAACGGTGGATGGTTGGGCGACTGCGGCATACCCACCCGATAGGGATGTGCCAGGTCGATGGTCCGGGCGGCGCCGGCGAGATCCCACAGGGCAGTCACGTCACACCACTCCTTGCGCCCGCAGCGCGGACACCTCGTCGTCGCGGAGACCGGCGACCGCACGCAGCACCTCGTCGGTGTCGGCGCTGTGCGGCCGGCCGGTGAAACGGATGGAACCGGGCGTCTCGGACAACCGGTAGAGCACGTTCTGCATGCGCAGCGGGCCGAAGTCGGCATCCTGGACGGTGGTGATCGTGTCCAGCGCGGCGTACTGGGGGTCGGCGAAAACATCCTCGATGTCGTACACCGGCGCGACCGCGGCCTGTGCCTCGCCGAACGCCTTGGTGACCTCGGCGGAACTGCGCCCGCCGATCCAGTCGGCGAGATAGCCGTCCAGTTCCTCGGCGTGCTCGACCCTGGTCTCGCCGCTGGCGAACCACGGCTCGGCGATCACCTCGGGATGGCCGACCAGCCGCATCACTCGCTCGGCGATCGACTGGGCCGAGGTGGACACCGCCAGCCAGCGGCCGTCCAGGGTCCGATAAGTGTTGCGAGGCGCGTTGTTCACCGACCGGTTGCCGGTGCGCGGCTGTTTCTCGCCGAGTTGGTCATACACGCTCGGCTGCGGGCCCAACAGGGTGACCAACGGCTCGATGATGGCCAGATCCACCACCTGACCGCGACCGGTACGGCCGCGCTGGTGCAGCGCGGTGAGCACGGAGCCGACACAGGTCAGCGCGGTGACGCCGTCGGCAAGGCCGAACGGCGGCAGCGTCGGCGGCCCGTCGGGCTCTCCGGTGATGGCGGCGAACCCGCTCATCGACTCGGCCAGCGTGCCGAATCCGGGCTGCCGGGACATCGGGCCGAACTGGCCGAATCCGGTCACCCGGGCGATGATGAGGCCCGGATTGACCGCCGACAGTTGTTCGGGCGAGAGGCCCCAGCGTTCGAGGGTGCCCGGTCGGAAGTTCTCGATCAACACGTCGGACCGCGCGGCCAGCCGGAGCAGCACGGCAGCGCCTTCGGCCACGGAGAGATCAAGGCTGACGGTGCGCTTGTTGCGTCCCAACATCTTCCACCAGAGCCCGAGGCCGTCCTTGGACCGGCCGTGCGATCGGCTCGGATCGGGTCGGCGCGGGTGTTCGATCTTCACCACGTCCGCGCCGAAGTCACCGAGGACCATCGCGGCCAGCGGGCCGGCGAACAGTGTGCTGCAGTCGAGCACGCGGATGTCGTCGAGCGGCAGCACTGGGTCTCGTCCTCCTGGCCGGTCCATCGCTCCACAGACTTGTTCCGTTTCGCGAAACCGTGTTCCACTATTAGAACCGAGCGGCGGCCTTCCGTCCAGACGTGAACCACAAAAGAAACAAAGTAAATCGGCGTCGCCGCCGACCACAGTGGATCGACGGCGACGCCGGACTTGCTTGCCCAGAAGGGATTGTGCACACTACGTCACGAGCGATAACCCAAACGTGTCGAGAGGTCACGAGTCGTCTGCAACAGCCGCGCCGCGCAGGTCTCCGCCTCCGGCTGGAACCGGTCGGCAGGCCCGCACACGCTCAGCACCGCGGCCGGACGGCCGGTGTGGTCGAGCACCGGGGCGGCCACCGAGGCGGCGCCGGTCTGCCGTTCCTCGATGGACCGGGCCCAACCACGATCGGCGATCTCGCGCAGTTCCCTGGCCAGGGCGCGACGATCGGTGATGGTGGACTTGGTGACCTTGGGCAGCGACTGGGCCAGGTAGTGGTCGATCTCCTCCTGGGGCAGGAAAGCCAGGAAGGCTTTGGAGGACGCTCCGGCGTGCAGCGGGAACGGCCGACCGATGGTCACCGACATGATGACCTCTCGTTTGGGGGTCACCTGATCCACATACACCCGGGATTCGCCGACCCGCATCGACAGCGTGGCCGTCTCCTCGGTGTCGGCACAGATCGAGGCCAACTCGACCGCCGCCAACCGGCGCACGTCGAGCCGATCCAGTGCGGACAGGCCGAGCACCAGCGCGCTGGGCCCCAGTGAGTATCGACGGGTGCGCTCGTCCAGCACCACCAGATTACGGGTGCGCAGCGACGCGAGCAGTCGGTGCACCGCGGCCTTGGACAGGCTGAGCGCAGTGGCGATATCGGTGACGCCGAGCGTGGCACTGTCCGCTCGGACGAAATACAACAGCACGTCCGCCGCCCGCTCGACTGCGGCGACGGTCTTGCTGCCATTGACTTCGGACAGTTCGAAGTCGGTTTCGGTTGTGGAAACCGTTGATCCTGCGCGCGGCATACCGCACAGTCTAAGTCACGAATCGGCGCCGTGTCACACATCGTGGAATGCTGTAACACAATTCGACCGGGTCCTGATTCGCCGGCGACTCAGGACCGGAACACACCGGTGCGCACCGATCGTCCGGCCCAGGACAATCGGTGCGCAGCGTGCGCGGGATTCGAAATCTCGATCAGGGCATGGCGACGATCAGATCGACGGTGAGATCACAGCCTGGCAGCAACTGCGCCCCCGCCGGTACCTCGAAGAACCCGCTCGCCGGTTTCCCTGCCGTGAACGGCTCCCCCCAACAGTCGAAAAACGCGGTGAGGTCGGCGAAATCGGACAGGAACGCGTCCACCTTCACGGTGTTCTGGATGGACGTGCCGGCGGCGTCGCAGATCGCCGCGATGTCCTCGTGCATTCGATGCACCTGGTCCACGATGTGCCGCCCGCTGAAGGGCAACCCGGCCCGGGCGGCCACCGTGCCGGCCGACGGGCCGGCCTCGGCCCGACCGAGCTGGGTGGACAGGAACAGCAATGGCCCGCTGCGCACCGCCTGCACGCTGTGGCCCAGCGGAGCCAGCGCACGGTCGGTGTGGATCACCTCGCGGTCACCGCCCTCGGTCGGACGCGTGGCGATCACGTAGATCTCCACATTGCCGTGTTTCACCCCACCGATACCGGACACCGGGATGATCGCCCGGGCCGGCGGGTCGACCGGCCACTGCTGCTGCCAGACCTCTTCCACCGCGGCCATGTTGCGGATGCCTTCCGGCGTCAGGTACATGACCACCTTGGCCAGGTCCGCCCAGCGCGCGCCGGCGGCCTCCATGGTCACCCGGATCTGACGCAGCGTCTCGGCCACCTCACCGGCCACCTGGTTGCCGTACCAGATGTGCTCGGGCACCCGCGCATTCGGATGCAACCCGGTCTGGAAGTCGGTGGCGATGAAACCCGCGCTGAACACCCACGGGCCTGCCTCGACGCCGACCGAGTAGCCGCCCAGCGGGCTGTGCACATCGTGCGCGTAGGCCCGCTTGGTGATACCCGAGTCCGCGAGCAGGGAGACGAGTTGGATCTCGATGTCACTGTCCCGCTGGATCAGCCGATCCACCGGCATCAGGCAGCTCGCCGGTCGGTCGGCCAGCAGGAACTCGTCCCGGCCCTGGATGTAGGCGTGCGCCACCCGGCGCCACGCCTCCCAGTGCAGCGGGTAGGGATCGGCGTCGATCGGCGCGCGGGCCTCGGCACGGCCGTGATAGGTCGGTTGCCACTGGTTGGCCGACACCGAGTTCTCCAGCGTCGTGCCGGCCGCGTCCAGCACCGAGGTGAGCCGGCGATATGCCTCCCGGACCTGGAGCTTGACCGGATGTCCCGAGCTGTGCGGCATCCCGGGGTTCACCGCCGCCGACGCGGCCGGCTGCCCGGTCGCCCAGTCGGTCGCGCCGAGCGAGGCGGTGAAGGCGAACGGTCCCGCCACCACGGCGCTACTGCTCGGATACCAGTCGGGGAAGCCGCCGTCGGCGACCTCGATGACCTTGCGGGGCGCCATCAGCACACCTTTCGTTCGGAGACGACCGCGGCGCCGCTGCCGTGACAATTCGTCGGCTGGACAGATGACAGGGAACAACGTTGTCAGCGCAGCAACGGTCCGTAAACCAGCGGTGCCCGAGTGGCCAGCGGGTCGAGATACCGGCCCATCATCTTCGACCGGGCCTCCCGCAGATCCAGTTCGATAGCCACCTGCTCCTCGAATCCGGGCCGGGACCAGTACGCGGTCGGGTAGCGCATCAGCGCGATCGGCGCACCCGGCACGAACTCGTCGGCGCGGACGATCTGGCTGCCCACCCGCGCCGGACTGTCCAGCCGGGTCGAGGACACCAGGTGCACCCGGTTCTCCTCGGCCCGCTCGGTCGCGGCCACGGTGGCCGCCTCGTCGCGGTCCCAGTCGGTCGGATGACAGAGGATCTCCGCGCCGGACACGGCGAGCACCCGGGCGATCTCGGGTACCCAGATCTCGTCGGAGACCAGCAGGCCCAACACGCCGACCTCGGTGCGCACCACGTCCAGCCGGTCGCCCGGGGTGGCCCAGGCGGCCTCGTCCGGCCGCAGATGGGTCTTGCGGTAGCGGTGCACGACCGATCCGGTCGCGTCCACCAGGAACGCCGTCGAGTACAGGTGGTCACCGTCCCGCTCGACCAGGCTGGCCACCGCGTGCACGGCGGCATCGGCACATGCCTTGGCGATCCGGTCCAGCACCTCGGCGGACCGCCGGGCGGCCGCGTCCGGGTCCTGGCCGATCTCGCCACGATCGAAGCAGAACTGCTCGGGCAGCACGCCCAGCCGCACACCGCGCCGGCCGGCGTACTCGATCTGACCCAGCGCCCGGGTGATGCTCCAGTCCGCGGTGGGGAAATGGCTTACCTGAAGGGCGGCCACGACGACCGGTTCGGCCGGGCCGGCCGCCGGGCCGTAGAGCGCTGCCACCGGCACCTCGGCCAGCGGCTCGCCCAGGATCGAGTACAGGTCCGGCCGCCGGCGGGCGAAGACGTCTCCCAGCACCGGATCGACCTTGTCCCGGGCCAGGCCGGGCACGATGTCGGCGACGATGAGCTCGGCGTGCTGCTCGCTCGCCTCGGCCAGCCGGTCGCCCGAGGGGGACACGATCTGGCTGCCACCCATCCATGGATAGGCACCGGGCGGACCGCCGACGGTATTCGCCGAGACGTGCCAGACCCGGTTCTCCATCGCCCGCAGGGGCACGTGCACGCGTAGCTCGTCCGGCCCCCGTGAGTTCAACGAGTTGCACAGGATCTCCGCACCCAGCAGGGCCAGCGCCCGCGGTGTCTCGGGCACGATGCCGTCGGCGCACAGCAGCAGTCCGATCCGGCCGAGTTCGGTGTCGAACACCTGGTAGGGCTCGTCGCCGGGAGTGAACAGGGTGTATTCATAGTCCCACAACACATGCTTGTGGTGGACGCCGATGATGTCGCCGTCCGACCCGATCAGCACGCTGGCGATGTGCACATCCGGCCGGTGCTCACCGCGCAGGTCCACCCCGACGGCCACCAGGATGCCCAGTTCCCGTGCGGTCTCGCGCAGGCCGTGGACGAACTCGCCGGCCAGGCTCTCGCTGTGCTGCCAGCAGGCGTCCCGGTCGTTCTGGTCACGGACCCGGTTGGCATTCTCCGGCAGCACCACGAGTTGCGCGCCCGCGTCCGCCGCCTGGCGGAGATATCGCTGGCACAGAGCGAGGTTTGCCGGCACGTCGGGGCTGGAGAAGAACTGCGCCGCCGCCACCCGGACCGAGTACGGGGCCATCAGAACTCCTCCAGCAGCAGACCGCGGTCGGCGATCCGGTCGGTGATCCCGCAGGTGCGCAGGGCGTGCCAGACAGTGGCGGTGTTGATCGGCAGCACCGGCTTGCCCAGCGTGCGTTCCAGGCCGACCGCGACGTCCACCACCGGCAGGTTCGTACCGGCCTGCACCAACACGTCCACGTCCGGGCCGTCCACCGCCCGGAAGGCCGCCTCGATCGCGGCGGGCGGCACCTGCGCGATCGAGGTCGCGCTGTCACACTTGAGCCCGTGCACCGCCGTCACCTCGAAGCCGATCTGCTCGAAGTACTGGCGAACCTGTTCATCGGCGACCGGCTGGTAGGGCGTGATCACGCCGATCCGCCGCGCGCCCAACGCGGTCAACGCGGCCCGGCAGGCCGACGCCCCGGTGGTCACTTCGAGGCCGGACAGGTCACGAATCCACGCCTCGAACTCCGCGTTGCCGGTCGCACCGCCCCAGAATGTCTCGGCTGACATGCCCATGATCAGGTGGTCAGGTCGACAGGTGAGGACGGATTCGACCGCGTGGGCCAACTGCGCGCGCAGACCGGTCAGAAACGATTCGAACACGTCGTCGGAATCAAGATCCTCGTTCTCGATCAGGATGCGGCCGGCGTGAAACGAGACACCGGGCGGACGTGCCCGGTAGTACTCGTCCTCCACGACGGTGTTGGTCGAGGGCACGATGACGCCGAAAACCTGTCGATCGGCCAGCACGGTGTGCACGCAACCTCCTAGGACGCGGTGCGGAGCGACGAGGACAGCACGGCCGAGGCGTCGCGCATGGACAGCACGTCGGCGTACTTCTGATCGAGGTCGAACAGGTTGGCCCGATGGACCGCCGAGTCGCGATCACCGACCGCCTCGGCCACGACCAGTGGCCGGAAGCCGTGGTTGAGCGCGTCCATCGCGCTGGCCCGCACGCAGCCGCTGGTGGTCAGCCCGCACACCAGCAGGGTGTCCACTCGCAACGCGACCAGCGTGCTGGCCAGGGAGGTGCCGAAAAACGCGCTGGCGTACTGCTTGGTCACGACGATGTCGCCCTCGGCGCGCAGGCCGTCGGCGAAGGCGCCATCGGGCGAGCCGGTCACGAACGCCCGCAACGCGGCGACCTTCCGGAAGAACAGGCCGCCGTCGCGTCCGTCCGGTTCGAACTCCACCCGGGTCAGGAGCACCGGCACACCGGCGGCCCTGGCCGCGGCGGCCAACTCCACGCAGTGCCCGACCGGTTGCTCAACTCCGGCGTACAACGGGCTCTCCGGTCGGAGATAGGCCCGCACCGCATCCACCACCAGCACCGCGGGCGACCCCCCGGCACCGAGTCGACCGCCGAAACCGGCTCGGCGGTAGTCCTCATCCAACAGGTGTCGACCGCCGTTCACGGCGACGTTCTCGCTGCCGGGACGGCGAACTGAATGGCCGCCCGATCCGCCAGCAGTGGCGCGAGCCGGGTACTCACGAAGTCTTTGTGGTCGGCGTCGAGCTGGTAGGCGGTCCACGCATCGGCGTCGACGGCGTCCAGCACGAGTGCCGCGTCCATCGCGCCGCCGGCCAGGCCGAGATCACGGCCTGCGGCGCCGGCAAGCAGACCGGGGCTGCGCTCGACGAGTTCTCCGATCAGCTCGGTCAGGTCCGCGATCACCGTCGCACGAGTCGATTCGTCGATCTCTGGCTTGAAACGGAGGAGCACGACATGCCGGACAGCGCTCACGGCTCTCCTTGAACGGGCTGTTTACAGAAGTGAAACATGGTTTCTCTTTGCGGAACACAGCGTATGACGGGCCGGTTCGACGGTCAAGAGCCGATTGCCGAAACGGAGGTCGGATTCCTTGGAGTGGAACAAGATCGCCTGCAAGGTTTGTCACCCGAGGCAGCAGTTGACGCGGTGGCAGGAATATTCGTAACGTCGTTCCACCCGTCGCGACTACGTTCCACATCGCGCGGCGGCCCACTCACAGTGCGGAGACTGCCATGGGCACTGCTCACCCCCAGACCCTGCCGGCGGAGAGTGTGGTGGTCGTCGGCTTCGGACCGGTCGGTGCCGTCGCGGCACTGGCCCTGGCCCGACGGGGAATTCCGGTGACCGTGTTGGAGGCGAACCCAGCGGTCCGCACGGATGCGGCCGACTCCCGTGCGTCCACCTTCCACCCACCCACGCTGGAGATGCTGGCCGAGTTGGGCGTGTTCCCCCAACTCTTCGAGACCGGCCTGGTCGCACCCACCTACCAACTCCGCGACCGGACCAAGGGACTCATCGCCCATTTCGACCTCGCACTGCTCGAAAAGGACACTCGATTCCCGTTCCGGTTGCAGAGCGAGCAACAGAACCTCGTGCAGATCGTGCGTCGGGAGATCGAGCACCTGCCGCAGGTGGACCTGCGGTTCGGCGCGCCGGTGCTCGCCGCGGCGCAGGACGGTTCGGACATCGTGCTGACCGTCGGCGGTGACCGGCCGAGCACGCTGCGGGTCCGGCACGTCATCGCCGCGGACGGCGCGAGCAGTCCGGTACGACAGAGTCTGGGCATCGACTTCCCCGGTCTGACCTATCAGGAGCGATTCCTGGTCGCCTCCACCACCGAGCCGTTCGAGGAGCTGCTGCCAGGCATCGCATCGGTCAACTACATCTCCGACGCTCGGGAATGGCTGGTGCTACTGCGTACCCCCCGGCACTGGCGGGCGCTGTTCCCCGTCGACGGTGAGGCCGACGAGGCCGAACTGACCGACCCGGTGGCCGTGCAGCGCCGGCTCCAGGGCGTCGCGCCACTCGACCGCGACTACACCATCTCGCACGTCACCCTCTACCGCGTGCACCAGCGGGTGGCCGGGACGTTCGTCCGAGGTGGACTGCTGCTGGCGGGAGATGCCGCGCACATCAACAATCCGCTCGGCGGCATGGGCATGAACAGTGGCATCCACGACGCACTGGCCGCGGTCGAGGCGATCCTCAGCGAGCGGGCGGGCGACACCGGTGCGATCGGCCGCTACGACGAACTGCGCCGCACCAAGGCCATCGAATTCGTGCAGAAGGCGACCCATCGGAACTGGGAGCAGCTACAGGAGCGTGATCCCGACGTGCGAGAGCGACGCAACGAGACCATGACCGCGCTGGCCGCCGATCCGGCGAAGGCCCGCGAATACCTGCTGGTGAGTTCGATGCTCGCCGACCGAATCGGGACGGCCGTCTGATGGACACCACCACCGCCGCGGACACCATCGCCGATTTCGTCGAGACCGCCCGGGAGCACACCCCTTCCCCCGTCCGGCACGCCGCGGCCCGGATTCTGCTCAACGGCCTGCGGGCGACACTGGCCGCCTCGGGCGAAACGCTCACCACCGGTCTGGTCGCCGGCGAACTGGCCCGACTGCCCGTCGTGGGCCAGGAGGGCACCGGCGTGTGGTGGACCGGTCACCGGCTGCCCGCCGAGGAGGCCGCGGCGGGCAACCAGTTGATGTGGACGATGCTGCTGCTGGACGACATGGAACTGGTCAGCGGAATGCATCCGGGTGGCCCGGCGGTCACTTCGGCACTGGCCTCGGCAGCCGAGTTCGGCGCGGGCGGGGCCGACGTGCTCGCCGCGATCGCCGCGGGCATCGAGGTGCAGGTGGCCATCGCGTTGGCCGGTTCGCCGGAGATGCTTCAGGTGCACGGTTTCGCGCCGCTGTCGGTGTTGGCGCCGATGGGCTCGGTGGTCGCCGCGTGTGTGCTGGCCCGGGCGGACCGGCAGGTGGTCCGGGACGCCGTCGGCATCGCCGCGATGAGCGGGGTCGGCATGTGGGAAATGGGCGGCACGCCCAGCGCCGGGTACCTCACCGCGAGCGCCACGCGGGCCGGCGTCGCCGCTCTCCGCGCGGCGCGGGCTGGTTTCGTCGCACCGGAAAGAGCCCTGGACGGTGCCTTCGGTGCGTTCCACGCGTTCACCGGCAAACCGGCGGAGGTCCTGCACCGGGCGCTGGCGGAGCTGGGTACACGCTGGCGGACCGGCGACGTCTTGTTCCAGCCCTACTCCGGGGACACGTACTCACAGGCGCCGCTGGCAGCCCTGGCCGAGGTACGCGGACAGTTCGCCGATTCGCTGCCGCCCACGGCCACCGAGATCGTGGTCCGGGTCGACCAGCGCACCGCGACCGGAGTACGGCGCAAGTACGACCGGCACCCGGTCATCCACGAGCCGCTGGTGCTCAACTCCGACCCGCAGTCCCGGCTGGCCGCGGCGTGGCTGCACGACGCATTCTCCTTCGACCATCGGTTCGCCGAGTTCGTGGCCGATCCGGCCGTACGTGACCTGCGCGAGCGGGTACGGTTCGTGGCCGACGAGTCCATTCCGGACATGAGTGGCGCCGCGGTGGAGGTGGTGCTCGCCGACGGCCGACGGCTCACGGCCGCGGTCGCGGGTTTCCGTGGCTCGCCGGTCGACCCGCAGTCCGACGAGGGGCTGGCCGACTGGTTCCGTGCGGTCGCCGCGACCCGGTTGGACCCGGCTCGGACGGAGCGGATCATCGATCAGGTCTGGGGGCTGGAGTTCGGTGGCGAGGTGGCCGGACTGCTCGGCGAAATCTCCGGGCCGGTCGCGGTCTGAGTGGCGGCCTCGGTCCGGCCGGTCCGGATCGAGGCCCACCACGACACCCCGCCGGCCAGCGCCGACAGGGTCGCGATGACCACCACCCCGACGTGGAACGCGCCGAACGGAATGGTGGTGCCGTGTGCGTCATGGGTCAGGACGGTGCCCAGTACGGCCACGCCCAGCGCGGAGGCCAACTGGCGCTGGATGTTCACCACCGCGGTCGCGTGGCCCAGGTCCGCATGGCTGACGCGTTCGTAGCCGATCACCTGCACGGGCATGAAGAAGCCGCCCATGCAGAGTCCGATCGTGAAAACGGCCAGGCGCAACCACCACAAGCTGGTGTGCGGTCCGAAATCGAGTAACAACAGCACGACCGCCGACGTCCCGAGCAGGCCGAGCGCCATCAGTCGGTAGGGACCGATGCGGCGGTAGGAGCGGCCGGCCACCTGGCTGGCCAGTTGGACGCCGATCGCCTCCCAGAAGATCGACTCACCGGCGGCCAGCGGCGAGCCGCCGTGACCGGCCTGCACCAGCAGCGGCACCAGGAAGATCAGCCCACTGAACGCGGTGACCCCCAGCAGTGACACCAGGTTCGGCGTCCAGAACGCCACGTCGGCCAGCAGCCTCAGCCGCAACAACGGAGCCGCCGAACGAATCTCGGCCAACACGAACACTGTCACCAGCAGTGCCCCGCACGCCGCCGACCCCAGCACCCAGCCGTCCGACCAACCCGAGCCGGCACTGCGGGCCAGCGCGAAGAACACCAGGCTCAGACCCACCGGCGACAGCCACCAGCCGAGCCGGTCGGCGGTCCTCGCGCCGGCAACACGCTCCTTGGGCAGCGCCCGCGCACAGAATCCGAACAGTACGGTGCCGAGCAGCACGGTGACCAGAAAGATCCACCGCCAGGACAACACGGTGACGCACCAGCCGCCGAACAACGGACCGAGCGCGGGTGCGCTCACCCAGCCGATCATCAGCAGTCGCGCGATGCCAACCCGCTCCTGGGCATCAAACGCCCGGAACAGCATGCCGGCCACCAGCGGGGCGAGCATCCCGGACGCGGCGCCCTGCACGGCCCGACCGACCACCAACTCCGGCAGTGTCGCGGACGCCGCGCACGCCGCCGAGGCCAGCAGGAACAGGGCAAGCGCGATCAGATAGAGCCGGCGCGGCCCCCACCGCTGGGTGAGCGCGCCGGCCAACGGCATACACGCCGCGGCGCCGGTGAGATAGGCGATGGAGACCGCGCTGGAGCCGGCCACATCGCTGTGCAGCGAACGGGCGATCGCCAGCAGGCCGACGTTCACCGCGGTCATGTCCAGCGCGACCAGGAACGTGGTGACCACGAAACACAGTGCGAAGACTCGTTTCCGGGACGTTGACTGCACAGGTCACCTGGCTCGGGACGCGGGACTCGGATGCTCGATCGACCGGGTCACCGGACTTCGGATGTACCGGTCACCCCTGTTGGGGCACGGGACTCGATCGCCTGATCGCGATCGATCAACCGACGATCGTCCCGCCGTCGACGACGAGGGTGTGCCCGTGCACCATGTTCGACGCGGGCGCGCTGAGGTACAGCACCGCGGCGGCCACGTCCTGCGCGGTGACCAGTCGCCCGGCCGGAATGCGCGCGACCGCGGTCCGCAGGCCCTGCTCGGTGCCCAGATTGGGCTCGCTGATCTCGGTCAGCACCGCGCCCGGCGCGACCCCGTTCACATTGATCCCGTGCGGTGCCCACTCCGTGGCCAGCGCCCGGGTCAACTGCACCACGCCGCCCTTGCTGGCGCAGTAGGCCGCCATGGCCGGGACGCCGACGAAGGAGAACGTGGAGGCGATGTTCACGATCTTCCCCGAGCCCGCGGCCAGCATCAGTCGCGCGGCCGATCGGGCCAGGAAGAACGACGCCTTCAGGTTCACGTCGAAGTGCCGGTCCCACAACTGCTCCGTCGCCTCGACCGAGGGCTCGCCGATGCCGGCATAGGTGGCGCCGGCCGCGTTGACGACGATGTCCAGCGCGCCGAACTCGGCCTCGACCTCGTGCGGAGCCGCTTCCACCGCCGCGATGTCGGCCAGATCCATCGGCAGCACGGTGGACTTCCGCCCGAGCGCACGGATCTCCCCAGCGGCCCGTTCCAACGCGGGCGCGGACCGGGCCGAGACGACGACATCGGCACCCGCACCCGCCAACATGACCGCGATCTCCCGGCCGATCGCGGTGCTGGCGCCGGTGACCAACGCCGTGCGACCGGCCAGGGAGAACAGCTCCGGGACCGCCCCGACCCCGGTCAATGGCCGGCCTTGTCCGGGGTCATCTCCCGCAGACCGTCCAGGAACCACCTGGTGCGAGCCATGTCGGTGAGCACGGTGCCGTGCGCGGGCGCCAGCGTGACGACCTGGTACTCGGTCATCAGTTCCTGGAATCGGTCCACCTTCTCGTTCATGTCACGGTACTGGACCCCGCTGATGATGAACTGGAAGTTGTCCGGCTCCGGCTCGCCGGGCAACTCCTCCATGGTCAGCCCGCAGGCATCCTCGGAGTGCCAGTGCATGTAGGCGAACGCGTCGGCCGGGAAGAACACCTTGGTCCGGTCATCGAAGCCCCACACGGTGGTGGCGAGGTCCTTGAACAGTGCCGGCATGATCTCGAAGGTGCGCCCGCCCAGATCGACGAGCTGATTGCCGACGACCGGCATCGGACGGTAGGCCGAGTCGGGCAGTTCCGGGTGGAAGAGGTGGTAGTCCTGGGTGTTGCCGACCACGGTGAGTCCCGGCCACTCGTGGTACAGCAGGGTGAGTGCGCCGGCGTGCGGGACCTCGGCGTGCGTCGGCATCACGTAGTCCAGGGGGCGGCCGTCCAGCGCCTGGTACAGCGCATCCCGATAGCCGCCCCAGAAGGCCGGATGGCCGGAGTCGACCAGCAGCGTGCCGGTGTCGCCGGTGACCAGGTAGCAGTTGCACTGCGAGTGCCGGATGTCCGGCCGGCCCTCGTCCAGGGCGATGGCCGAGCAACCGCCCAGCCACTGCACGCCGGGCGCGATCGTCTTCGGGAAGCGCCGGCCGGGCAGGTAGTGGCCGTACACCTCGCGCAGGTCGTCCAGGTCAAGCTCAAGCATGTACGCTCACCCCTCCAAGGCGTGCTGGTCGGCGAACTCCTGGGCGCCGGTCGTGATGGCCTGCCTGATCCAGTCCAGGTGTCGGGCCACCAATGCCTTGCCCTGCACGACACAGCCGTGGTTGGGCGCGATCCGCTCGACCTCGTGCGCGGCGAAGATGCCGTTCAGGTTGTCCAACAACGGCTCGATCCGCGATTCCCGCATCCAGTAGAACCGCTCGAAAAGATGGTTCTTCACCTGTTCGTAGGTGGTCGTGTCGTTCTGTTCGGTCAGGACCACGTCCACACCGCTCGGCGAGGCGCCGTGCGCGAAGAAGTCCCCGGTGAACAGGGTTCCGGTCTGCTCGTCCCAGGTCCACGAGTACCCGAGAGTGCCGAGGTTCGTGTAGAGCAGCGACAGGCTGCGGCCGCCGGTCAGCTCGACCACCCCCGGCCGGTCGCCGAAGATCTGCCGGATGCGTTCGGTCTCCGGCGCCCTTGGCACCATGTACCGGAGTTCGGGATGCGCGTCGTAGCGACCTTTGTTCTCGTCGTCGTAGGTGAACCAGCGAACGATCTGGCCGGCACCGGAGTACCAGATGGCCGCGACGTCCAGTTCGTTCGTCAGCGCGGACAGGTTGCCGATCACGTCCGCCTCGTTGCGGTCCACCAGCAGGCTCAGCTCACGCGCACCGACCGCTGCCCTGGTGTCGGCGACCATCTGGTCGCGCTGGGCGGCCACCCCGGTGTAGATGAGCACGCACTGGTCGGGTTGGGTCACCAGGTAGGCGCCGATCGGTTCGAACCCGCGTGCGTCCGGCGCCCGCCAGCTCAGCCGACCGTCCAGTGCAATGAACGTGCCCAGGTGGTAGAGCTGGTCGGGGACGAGCGTGGTGACGGTCATCTGCGGTCTCCGAATCCTGGCTTGGCGCTCAGCATGTGCTCTTGGCCTGCTCGATGTAGGTGGCGAACGAGCCGGCCGGGAAGCTGGTGATGCACGAGGACCGGGCGTAGGTGGTCGTGTCGTCCACCAGGTAGACCGCCGGCACCGTCGAGTTGACCAGATCGGACAGTTGGCTGGTCAGGGTCGGGATCTGCGAGTTGTCCAGGTTGTTCATCAGCGCGAACGCCTGGGTGTCGAAGCCTTGGTCGCAGTAGCCGCTGTAGTCCTGGAATCCCTGACAGCCGCTGGACAGCCAGGCACCGTAACCGGCGTTGGCGAAGGCGGGCGACTCCTGCATGATGTACGCCTGCATCTTGTGCGCGGTGCCGTCGGAGAGGAACTGCTGGGCCGACGCGGTGGTCTGGACGGAGACCTTGATGCCGATCGCGGACAGCTCGGACTGCAACAACACCGCCAGGTTGGCCGAGTACGGTCCGGGCTGACTGGGTGAGGTCGTGATGGTCAGCGGGAAACCGTTGGGATAACCGGCCTGGGCCAACAACTTCTTGGCGCCGGCCACGTTGTAGTCGAACGAACTCGTACCCGAGGTGGGCGAGAACGCGTCGGACACTCCCGCCCTGGCCGGGGTGGCGAAGCCGCGGTAGATCGTGCTGGCGATCTGCTTGCGGTCGACGGCCATCGAGATCGCCTGCCGAACCTGTGGGTTCTTCAGGATCGGGTCGGCGGTGTTGAGTCCCAACAGGTCCCGGTTGGCCGACTTGCAGGTCGTGATGGTCACGTTCGGCGAGCCCTTGAGCTGCTGCAACTGGGTGAAGTCCAGGTCGTTGGCGAGCTGTGCCTGCTTGGTCTCCAGCAGTTGGGTGCGCGCCGAGGCGTCCGAGACGGTCTTGAGCACCATCGTGTTGATGTTGCCGACCGGGCCGGTGTAGTTCGGGTTACGCACGAAGGTGACTTGTTGGGTGGCGTAGGACTGGAGCTTCCACGGACCGAAGTCGGCGGTGTGGGAGGCCAGCCAGGTCTTGGCCCACGGATCGGCCGCGGTGGCGTGCTTCTTGGCCTCGGTGCTGTCGAAGATCTGGCCCCACGGTCCGGCCAGCACGAACTTCGTGTCCGCCGAAGGTTTCGTGACGTTCAGCCGGAACTTCGTCGGGCTCTCGATGGTGATCGGGTCCTGCTGGTTGAACCCGCCGAGGGTGAACCACAGTACCTTGCCGACCGCGTCGATCGCCGTCAGCCGCTGGATCGACCACTGCACGTCGGCGGAGGTGAGAGTGTTGCCGGCCGCGCTCTTCACACCGGACTTCAGGGTCACCTCGATGGACTTCCCGTCCGCGCTCTGCTGCCAGCTCTGCACCAGACCGGAGCTGGGAAGTATGTTGGGCGGCAACGAATCCGCACACGACGTCGGCGTCGAACCGTCCGCCTGGTACTGCAACAGCGTGGACTCACGCACGCCGTTGATGATCGTGGTGGCCTCGCTGGAGAAGTTCGCCGGATCGAGGCTGGCGAAGTCCTGGGCGATCGCGTAAACGAAGCTGCCGGACTTCGACGAGCCCTGCGCGGCCGACCCGCCGGAACCGCACGCGGCAGCCAGTCCGGCAACAAGGACGGCGCCAAGGCCGATGGCTATCAGTTTTCTTTTCACGGTCGAGACTCCCCGCCGATTCAGGTGGATCTGACGTGGGCGCGACAACGCGCCGGGTGGGGCCGCGGCGGACCCGATTCCGAGAGCCAGTGCGCGATCTCGGCAGCACAGCACACTGCCCTAACTGACGAGAAGGCTATTGTTCCACTACGCGAAACGCTGTTTCCACTTGTTAGAGGGAACGTATACCTCGACATTCGGCGGGTCAACACCCAGCTCACACGGTCGCCGTCGGACCGACGTGGGTCTCGGGCCGACCGGTAACCGCCGTGTTTCACCGCGATGACAAGTACCGCCATTCGGGTGCGTCCGGACCGGCGGCCACTGGACCGATCCATCTCGATCCAAGTTTACTGGTGAGTAAAATCCGCAGTGCTATTGTCCAGTACGACCGTCGGCAACCCGGCAGCGGTGAATGCTCCTCACAACGGGGAAGGCGAAATCGTGTCACGAGCCGGCGGGGTCGATCGACCGGAGCCGGCCACACCGGAGGATTCGCCGCGCGGCCGACGTTTCCGGCTGAGTGAGGACACGATGTTGGACGCGGCGTGCGCGGTGTTCGCGGCAGACGGGTTCGACGCGGCGAAGATGGACACGATCGCGGCTCACGCCGGCACCACCAAACCCACGCTGTACGCCCGATTCGGCGCCAAGGACGCATTGTTCGCCGCGGCCGTGCGCCGGGAGCACCAACTGCTCAACGAACGGGTGATCGCGGCCTACCAAGGGCCCGACGACGAACCGTTTCGCCAACGGCTGCACCGGTGGATCACGGCCTACTTCGACTTCGTCCGGGACCGGCCGGACGGATTCAAGCTGACTTTCGAGGGTGAGCGACACGCCGCTGCGGCGGCCGCCATCGCCGAGGCCACCAACGAGCGCGTCGACGCCATCGCCGCGCTCATCAGCCGGGTGTCCGGTCGACGGGCGGGCGCCGGGCCACGACTGGTCGCCGCGATGATCGTCGGCATGTTCCGCTGGTGCGCGCAGGAGGCACTGGCCAGGCCGAACACCGATCTTGCCAACGCCGCCGCGCTGTGCGAATCGATGCTGTACCCGGCAATCACCAGGTTGGACGCCGACCTGATGGACACGGTCACCGGCGGGCGCCGACGCCGACGCGCCACCAAACCCACGAGCTGACCGTCCCGTCAGGGAGAAGGAGTAGAGAAGCATGCTGCGGTGTGCGTTCGAGTCCTTTGACGGCACCCCCATCGCCTACTACCAGTGGGGTCAGGTCACGGCGACACCGCCGGTGGTCCTGCTGCACGGTTTCGCCGCGAACGCCGAGGCGAACTGGGTGGCGCCCGGGGTGGTGGCCGCGCTGACCGAGGCCGGCCGGCAGGTGGTCGCGATGGACGCCCGGGGCCACGGCGACTCCGGCAAGTCCGACGATCCACGGCACTACGGCGACGGCACGATGAGCCGCGATCTCAGTTGCCTGTTCGACGTGCTCGGGGTGGACGGTGTGCACCTCGCCGGCTATTCGTTGGGCGCGGTGGTCTCGCTGATCACCGCCGCGCAGGACGCCCGGGTGCGCCGACTGGTGCTCGGCGGTATCGGCGGCGATGTCGTCCGGCCCGCCGACGGCAGGACCCGGTCGGGTGCGGCGGTCTCCGCCGCCCTGCTGGCCGACGATACGAGCACGTTGCCACCGGCCGGTGCCGGTGTGCGGGCGCTGGCTGACCGGGTGGGTGCCGACCGCCCGTCGCTGGCCGCGGCGGCCGGAGCCGGCCGGTCAGCGGTCGGCTCGGTCGACCTGATCGCCGTCGCGACGCTCGTGCTGGTGGGCGAGGACGACCAGCTCGCGACCCGGCCCGAGCTGCTGGCCGAGGCGATCGGCGGCGCGGAGCTGCGCCTGGTTCCCGGCGGTCATCTCAGCGCGGTAAGCGAAACGGCGTTCGCGAAATCCATTGTGGACTTCTTTACCGAGCAAGAACCCACCGAACGACAGGACAACGACGCCGATTAGAATGACATTCGGTTTTACTCTTCTCTTCGACCGGCCGGAGTGTCAGAGTTGCAGGGCAACTGAGCGGTCGAACGCCGGCACATCGCCGGGGAGGAGACAACGATGTCACGTGACAGGGTCAGTTGGCGACGAAATACCTGGCTGGGCGTGCGCGCGGCCGCGGCCGCGGTGCTGGTCGTCGGCGCGGCCGCGACCGGTGCGGGCGCCGCGCCGGTGAGCAGCCCGGCAACCGGCCACAGCCCCGTGGTGGCCACCGGGGACGGCGCGGTACGCGGGGTCGTCGCCGGGTCCACCGACCAGTTCCTCGGCATTCCCTACGCCGCACCACCGGTCGGGCCACGACGCTGGCAACCGCCGGCCCCGGCCGCGCGCTGGTCAGGCGTTCGGGACGCCACTCAGTTCGCCCCGCACTGCGCGCAGCCGGCCGGCTTCTTCGGTGTGGGTAGCACGTCCGAGGACTGCCTGTACCTGAACGTCTACACCCCGCCGCACGCCGACAACCGCCCGCTGCCGGTGATGGTGTGGATTCACGGTGGCGCGCTGGTCACCGGCGAGAGCAACGACTACGACCCGACCAGCCTGGTCCGGGACGGCACGATCGTGGTCACCATCAACTACCGGCTCGGCGCGCTGGGCTTCCTGGCGCATCCGGCGCTGACCGCGAAGCCCGGCGGTTCCTCGGGCAACTACGGCCTGATGGACCAGCAGGCGGCGCTGCGCTGGGTGCAGTCCAACATCGGCGCGTTCGGCGGGAATCGGCACGACGTGACGATCTTCGGTGAGTCCGCCGGTGGCCTGAGCGTGCTCTCCCAGCTCGCGTCGAGCGGCGCGAAGGGCCTGTTCGCCAAGGCGATCGTGGAGAGCGGCGCGTACGCGCTGACCCAGGCGCCGCTGGCCACCGCGGAGGCTTCGGGTGAGGCGTTCGCCAGCCAGGCGGGTTGTGCCAGCCAGACCGCGGCGTGCCTGCGGGCACTGCCGGTCTCGACCATCCTGGCCAACGAGGACACCGGCGGCTACCAACCGGAAATCGACGGCACGGTGCTCACCCAGTCGCTGAAGACCTCGTTCGGCAGCGGCGAGTTCAACCGGGTACCGGTGGTCGACGGCTCCAACCACGACGAGTGGCGATTGTTCGTGGCGACCAACGAACTGGCCGGCGCCCCGGTGACGGCGGCGAACTACCAGGCCACCATCGCCGCCACCCTCGGCCTGTCCGCGGCGGCCGCGGCGGCCGTCGCGAACGTGTACCCACTTGCCGCCTATCCCAGCCCGGCCATCGCGATGGGCGCGGTGGGCACCGACGCGATCTTCGCCTGCAACGCGCTGACCGTGGATCAGCTCACCTCGAAGTACGTGCCGACCTTCGGTTACGAGTTCAACGACGAGAACGCGCCGGAGCCGTTCCTGCCGCCGGTGAGCTTCCCCTACGGTGCCGCGCACGCATCGGAGTTGCAGTACCTGTTCACCCTGGGCAACACGCCCTCGGCGCTCTCCGGGCCGCAGCAGCGGTTGGCCGCGACGATGAAGTCCTACTGGACCGACTTCGCCACCCGCGGCTTCCCCACCACGATCGGCACGCCGGTCTGGCCGCTGTTCACCGACTCCGGCCAGCGAATCCAGTCCCTGGTGCCGCCGAAGCCCTCGGTGGAGACGGACTTCGCCACCGAGCACCACTGCGGATTCTGGGCGCTCGCCGGATAATCGACCCTATCTGGTTTCGATTATCCGACCGCGCCCGCGGTGATCTCCGGACGGAAACGATTCCGGAGATCACCGCGGGCATCGGTAACCGCCGAGAACTAACGCGCGCGCCAGCCGAAGTCATCGGCGACGTTCGCGGACCGGCGGGCATAGACATACACGGCGAACATGGAACGAACCTCCACAAGGTCATGAGGACAACAGCAGATGCGGACAGGGCGCCGGGGCCACCGCGCGACGTCGTCGGCGGCCGGCCAACCCGAAAGAACCCCTACCGGTCGCGCACGTCCCACCGATTGCGATATCCGTGGCCACGTGGCGCTGGCACGGTCTTCCCCCGTGAAGAACGGCCTGATGCACCAGGCCGTGTTTTCCTCCGGCCCTCCAGCCGGAGTTCACGGGAACAATCGTGCTCGGCGGAGCCTGCACAAACCTTGCGAGTACCTTGATTCGGCTGGTCGAACCGGGTAAGCCGGGACACGTAGCGGTTGGGTTTCGGGGAAGGTGCCACAGTGGGGGTCGAGTTCCGACTACTCGGCAGTATCGAGGCCGACGTCAACGGCCGGTCGGTGGATCTGGGTCCACGGCGGCAGCGATGCGTGCTGGTGGCTCTGGTGGTCGACGCCAACCGGACGATCTCGGTCGACGAGCTCATCGAGCGCGCGTGGGGATCGGCCGCCCCTCGGCGCGCGCGGGAAACGCTGTACACCTACCTCTCCCGGCTGCGGCACGTACTCGCGGTCGCCGAGGAGTTCGGCCTGTCGCGGCGGTCCGGCGGATACCAGCTCACCGTCGACGAACAGGCGGTGGACCTGCACCGGTTCCACCAGCTGACCGGCCAGGGCCGGACCACCGAGTCCGACGCGCAGGCCGGCGCCTTCTTCGAACAGGCCCTCGTGCTGTGGCGCGGTGAGGCCCTGCACGGCCTGGACACACCGTGGATCAACGGCATCCGGGCCGGCCTGGACAGTGCCCGGTTCGCCGCCGAACTCGACCACGCCGACCGCAGGCTGCGGCAGGGCCAGCACGCCGAGCTCGTCGGCGGCCTGGCCGCGCGGACCGCGGCCAACCCGTTGGACGAGCGGCTGGCCGGCCAGTTCCTGCTCGCGCTCTACCGGTGCGGGCGGCAGGCCGAGGCGCTGGAGTACTACGCCCGGATCAGGGCCCGGCTGATCGAGGAGTTGGGCGCCGATCCCAGTCCCACGCTGCAACACCTGCACCAGCGAATCCTCACCGCCGACCCGGCACTCGCGGCCGGCGCACCGAGTTCGGTCGAGCCGGCCGCCCAGCCGATCGTGCCCCGCCAGCTACCGGCCGCGCCACGGTCGTTCACCGGCCGGGCGGCTGAGTTGGCCGCACTGTCCCGGGCGATCGACAGCCGCGCGGTCACCGGCGACACGATGGCCATCTCCGCGCTCGGCGGGGCCGGTGGCGTCGGCAAGACCTGGCTGGCGCTGCACTGGGCGCACCGCAACCTCGACCGGTTCCCCGACGGCCAGCTCTTCGTCAACCTGCGCGGCTTCGACCCGACCGGTGCGCCGATGTCGGTGCCGGCCGCGGTGCGCTGCTTCCTGGACGCGTTGGGCGTCGAGGCGGCCGCGATCCCGGTGGACCTGGACGCCCAGGTCGGGCTCTACCGCAGCCTGGTCGCGGACAAGCGAATGCTGATCGTGGTGGACAACGCCGCCGACGTCGGGCAGGTCGCGCCGCTGCTGCCGGGCAGCCCGTCGTGCACGGTGCTGGTCACCAGCCGCGACCGGCTGCGCGGACTGATCACCGCGCACGACGCCCACCCGCTACCGGTGGACGTGCTCCCCGAGGCCGACGCGCACGCGCTGCTCACCGCACGGCTGGGCGAGCGGCGGCTGACGGCCGAGCCTGCGGCGGTGTCCGAGTTGCTGGCCTGCTGCGCCGGCCTGCCGCTGGCCCTGAGCATCGTGGCCGGCCGCGCCCAGGAACACCCGGAGTTCCCGCTGTCCATGCTCGCCGCGGACCTGCGCAACACCACCACCCGGCTGGGCGCACTGGACGACGAGGACCCGGCGACCAGCGTGCGCGCCGGCCTGTCCTGGTCCTATGACGCGCTGAGCCCGATCCAGGCCCAGGTGTTCGCCCTGCTCGGGCTCGCCCCCGGCCCGGACATCAGCCTGCCCGCCGTCGCCAGCCTGACCGCCCTCAGCCCCGGCGAAGCCCGCAGTGCCCTACGCGCCCTGGAGCGGGTTTCCCTGGTGCAGCAGCCCATTCCTGGTCGCTACCGGATGCACGACCTGGTCCGGCTGTACGCCACCGAGCAGGCCGATCACGACCTGGACAACGGTTTTCGACGGCGGGCGCGGCAACGCCTGGTCGACTTCTACCTGCACAGCGCCTACGACGGCGAGCGGCTGCTCGACCCGAACCGTGCGCCGATCAAGCTCGACCCACCCGGCGACGACTGCCGGCCGGTCGCCCACACCGGCCTGGCCGCCACCCTGGCGTGGTTCGACACCGAGCACGACGACCTGCTGGCCGCGCATCAGCTGGCGGTCGCCGAAGGCTGGCACGACCGGTCCTGGAGCCTGGCCTGGACGCTGGGCACCTTCCTGTGGCGACGCGGACACCTGCACGACAACACGATCACCTGGCAGGCCGCGCTGACCGCGGCCGAACGCCTCGGCGAGCCGACCTACCAGGCCCAGGCCCTACGCAGGCTCGGCCTGGCCCGCGCGCGAGCCGGCGAGCACGGCGAGGCGGTCGAGCACCTCCAGCGGTCGCTCGAACTGGCCGCGCAGGCCGGCGACATTCCCGGGCAGGGGCACACCCAGCACAGTCTGGCGTGGGTGCGTGGGCGGCAGGGCGACGACGAGCTGGCTCTGTCACACACGTTGCTCGCTCTGGACCTGTTGCGGACGGTGGACAATCCCGTCTGGGAGGGCGAGGCGCTCAACCTGGTCGGGTGGTACAGCGCTCGACTGGGCCACTGCGAGCAGGCCGCCGGGTACTGCGAGGCCGCCTTGACCATGTTGCGCAAGTACGAGGATCGGGAGGGCGAGGCCGACACGCTGGACAGCCTCGGTTACATCGCGCATCAGCTGGGGCGGCATGGCGAGGCTGTCTCGTACTACCGGGAAGCTCTACTGCTGTTTCAGGATCTCGGGCATACCTATGAGGAGCCGAACACGTTGGCGGCGCTGGGGGATGCTTACGCGGCTCTCGGGGAGGTCGGGGCGGCTCGGGTGGCTCGGCGGGGGGCGTTGGAGCTGTATCGGGGGCAGCATCGGGGGGAGGAAGCTCGGCGGATCGAGGCGGCCCTGGGCGGCCCTGGCGCGCCAGCGGCGCGGGAGGGCCAGCAGCGAAGCGACCCCTAAGGGTGATGGCCGTGCGGCTCGCCGCTGGCGCGGGTCTGGTTCCCGGTCGGGTGGTGGTCCTGCTTCCCGATGCGCGATTGTCCTACGGTTCTGGTATCGGGGAGAAGGTGTAAGGCATTCGAAGGGCCTGTCGCGACAGCGACATCCAGGCCCGGTGCCACTCCAACCTGTTCTGTCTCAGCCAGCCGTTCGGCCTGGCTCCGCTCCCTTGACCCAGCGACGCTGCCATGGGGTTTCGACCGCTCGTTTGTGATAGTTCCGCCGGGTCCAGCTCACTGCTTCGGGTGCGGGCACACCCGCCAGCACGGCCAGGTAGGCGATCACCGTTCCGGTGCGGCCCACTCCTCCCCCGCACGCCACCTCCACCCGGCGGCCGGATTTCGCCTGTTCGTGCAGAGCGCGGATGCGGTCGACCGCGGTGGCCCGGTCTCGGGGTAGGCCGAAGTCGGGCCAGTCCAACCATTCGTGCGGCCACGTCAGCGCCGGCTCGTAGCGGTCGCGCAATCGCTTGGTACCCAGGTAGAGGCCGTGTTCGGGCACGGCGCCGGCGGGCACCGGACGCCGTAGCCCGCGACCGCGCACCCACGTGCCGTCAGGTAGCTCGAACGCACCGATCAGCGGCGAACTTGTCATGCCTCATTCTGTCGCGGCAATCAATCATCCACTCGGGACGCCACGTCAGAACGGGCCGAACGGGCAACGGGGGCCGGGAACATCCTGGCCGGCCGGCTGCCAGGCCGGGTGTTGCGGGCGGACGAAGTTGGGACGGAGGCTTTCGTCGACCGGTGGGAACTCTCGATGGAAGATGTCCATCGTGTTGCCGGCCATCGGTGGCACCAGCCACGCCCAGTCGGCCGGCACCGGGCGGCCGTCTTTTTCCTCTCGGGCCAGGTAACGGGCGAACTGGTCGGCCGCCGTGTGATGGTCCACCATGCGCACGCCCGCACGGCGGAACGAGAACAGCACCGCGTGATCCAGCTCGATCAACGCTCGATCCCGCCACAGCGACTGGTTTGTCGAGCTGTCCAGCCCCATTCGCTCGGCGACGACGGGCAACATATTATACCGCAACGGATCACCGAAGTCGCGCACTCCGATCTCGGTGTCCATGTACCAGCCACTGAATACGGCTGTGTAAACAATGCCGCCGATCACCAGGTCCATGTCGCAGATCGCCGGCAGCGCATACCAGCGCAACCCCAAATCGGCGAACCAGGAAAATGCCGGGTGTTCGATCTCCACTTCGAGCACCGCGTCCCTGGGTATGTCGAACGCGCGGGGTGGCGCCCCGGGCAACTGGACCACCAACGGCAGTACGTCGAACCGGCCACCACGGCCGGTCCAGTCGCAGGTGGTCCGGATCATCGCGGTCAGGTCCGCATTGACCGGATCTCCGACCACCGAGCCGTCCGGACGATGGTAGCCCGCGTACCGGATCAGCTGGGAATTCCACAACCGGATCTGATCGCCACCAAGTGTTCGGGCCGGGAACACCGTGACCGTCGGTTGCAATTTGCCGTTATTGGTGGACTGTCGAATGTGTTCCACGCACTCGCGGGCCACCTCACCCGCGGTTGCGCTCGACCGTCTATCCCGTACCCGCAACGCCGGCACGTGCAGCCGACCGATGCACCGAGCACTGTTCGCCCAGGCCTGCCGACACCCGGCCACAAGTTCCCCAGCGGTGTGCGTGTACGTTCCGGACGTCCGAATTTCCTCTTCTACCTCGGCCAACCTGACTTCCCGGTCCATACCCGACCAGACATTATCCAGGAACTCCGTGGCATTGGCCAGCAAAGTTTGGATGGATTCCTGGTGGTGAACCGGACCGGCAGATGTAGGTGTTGGCTGGCCAGATGTGACTGCATCCATGTGGATCAATCCCCTCCGCTCGTCGCGCCGACGAAAGAGAGATTGCGACCTCGATAACTGCGCAGAGTTTCGCACGTGTCCTCAAACGACACCACGTTGATCAGCGGCCAGAAGCCAAATCGTTGCAATCGGTTCGCACGATCATTCCGGCGAAAGACCCCGTCATTATCCCGGCGCATTCCGTTCTGCGAGCTACCGATCGGCGCAGCCCGGTTTAGACCGTTTGGCTCGCGAACGGCACCCTCCTCCAGAACCGGTCAACATCGACACCGTGCCCCGGAATCGTCGCGACAGCCGATCAGTAATGGGTATTCGAATACGCCGAGAAACGCTCGTCCACCTCGGCCGCGGTCAGGCCGAAATCGGCCAGCGTGTAACGATGGGCGGGCTTTGCCTCGCCGGACACGCTGCGTTCCTGCACGGCCGTGATCGCCGCGCGGGTCTCGTCCGGGAAGGGCAGGCCGAAATGCGTGTAGATTCGCTCCACCATGCCGATCGGGTCGGCGACAAAATCCTGGTATTCGACATCGAAGAAGCGCGCCGGGTCGTGCCTGGCCCGCTCGGCCAGGAACAGGTCGAGGCCGCGCGCCCACAGGTCGAGCTGGCTCCGCCCGACCACGTCCCCGGTGAACGCCGCTGACCAGCCCGCCGACGCCTGCGCGGCCAGGCTGCACGCCGAGGCGATGGCGGTGCGCGGCGCTCGGTGCGTCTGGATGACCAGCGCGTCGGGATAGACCGCGAACAACGCGTCCAGCGCGAACAAATGGCTCGGGTTCTTGAGTACCCAGCGCCGATTCCGGTCAGGCAGCCCGATGAGTCGCAGATTGCGCCGGTGCCGGCGATAGGCGTCCGTCCAGTCGTGGCCGGCCAGCCACGTCGAATAGGTCGGCAGGTGGGCGAGACATTCGTAGGAGATCGACGCCGTCGACTGGCGCAGCAGCTGCCAGCATTCTTCCACCTGCCCGGCCGACATGTGGTGCACGCCCATGAATTCCGGGTGCTCGACGTGGTGCTGCTGGAACCCCGCCTCGATGTGCTGGAACACCGGGTCACCGGCCCAGCTCTCCCTCGGTGGCCGGGGTTGCGGCACCTCGGTCAGCCAGAGTTCCAGACCCTGGTGCGCCGGATCGGCGGTGAGCAGCCGGTGCAGCGCGGTGGTCCCGGTGCGTGGCAGGCCGGTGACGAAGATCGGTCGCTCGATCGGGACCTCGGCGTGTTCCGGGTAGCGCTGCCAGGCGGCCTCGCTGAGCAGCCGGGACACCAACGCGCCGCGCAGGAACGCGCGCTTCACCCGATAGCCCAACGGGGTCAGCCGGGCGTCGCGCGCGTACGAGTCGAGCAGCACCGCCAGGCCCTCGCGGTAGTCGTCCGTGCCGAAGTCGGTCAGGCCGGTGATCTTGCTGGCTGACGCGTGCAGGTCGGCGACCGTGCCGACACTCGTGCGCTCCGTGGTCATCGGTGTCCTTGGCTGCTCGGGCGGTCAGTGGTGGTACTCGCCGCCGTTGACGTCCAGGCAGTGCCCGGTGATCGCCCTGGCCAGGTCGGAGGCGAGGAACACCACCGCGTCGGCGATCTCGTCCGGTTCGGGGAGCTTGCGCAGGTCGATGGTGGCCGCGGTCTCGTCGTAGACCTGCTGCGGCGGCACCCCGCGCTGTTCGGCCAGGTAGTTGAAGTACCACTTCAGCGAGCCGGCCCAGATGTAGCCCGGTGCCACCGAGTTGACCCGGATTCCACTCGGTCCCAGCTCGCTGGCCAGGCTCTGGGCCAGCGCGAGCAGGCTCGCCTTGGTCATCTTGTACGCGCCGAAGGTGCGCCGGGAGTGACGCAGCACCGCCGAGTTGATCATCACCACCGAACCGTGCGCCTCGGCCAGCGCCGGTGTGCACAACCTG
Organism: Pseudonocardiaceae bacterium; assembly: GCA_036268615.1. Lineage (GTDB taxonomy): Bacteria > Actinomycetota > Actinomycetes > Mycobacteriales > Pseudonocardiaceae > DATATV01. The sequence goes on along the minus strand of DATATV010000155.1, from coordinate 13,341 downwards.
GTCAGCCGGAGTGCGGCGAACACGTTGGTCTCGAAGCTGGCCCGGATCGCGTCCAGGTCGGTGTCGGCGAGGTCGGCCAGTGGCGGCATCACGAAGGCGTTGTTGACCAGCGCGTCCAACCGGCCGAACGCGGCCACCGCCGCGTCGACCAGGTGGCCGGTCGAGGTCTCGTCGACGAGGTCGGCCTGCACCGGAATGGCGTGGCCGCCCGCGTCGCTGATCTCCGCGGCCAGCTCGACAAGCCGGGACTCGGTGCGTGAGGCCAACACCACCTGCGCGCCGGCTCGGGCGCAGCGCAGCGCGATGGCCCGGCCGAGCCCGGGCCCGATCCCGGCCACCAGGACGACCTTGTCGGCCAACAGGTCGGTGATCGGACCGGCCGGCTTCGGCTTCGTCGGCATCCCGCTCAGCCCAGCATCCGGCCGGCCACGGCGGCCTGCCGCGCGGCGATCCGGGCGGTCCACTCGGCCGGGGTCACCCGGGCCTGCTCGTGGAAGGGCAGCCGCTCGGGCAGTTCGTCGACGCTGACGATGTCGACCTCCGGCCCGTCGTCGGGCTTGAGTTCGCGGGACAGCCGCTGCCAGCGCAGCTGGATGTAGCCGAGCCGGTGGCCGGTGCGCTCCAGCCAGTTGGCCACGCCGGGATCACGTTCGCTGATGACCAGCCGCATCTTGCCGTCCGGGTCGATCCGCGCCTGGTCGGCGGTGAGGCTGGTCTGGTGGTTGATGTAGTCCAGCGAGACGTACCACCTGCTGCCCAGCTGAATGCCCTGGTAGGGAGCGTCGGACACCGGCACCGTGACGATCATGGCCTGGTCGTCGTCCAGGTCGTAGTGGCCCACCGAGGAGAACTGGGTGGTCAGCCCGCCCGGCGTGGAGCGCGGCTCGGTAAGGGTGTTGACCGGCAGCTTGAGGTAGAACCACTCGGGGAAGGCGAGGAACGTGCGCAGCCGGCTGAGCAGGATCTTGCCGGCCACGCCGTAACGTTTGGCCAGGGCGTCCCGGTCGACCGGCATCGGCGCCTGCCCGATCCGGTCGGCCCGCTGGATGCGGAAGGTGCCGCGCCGCTCGGTGGCCCAGTCGCTGTAGACCTCGCGGACGATGAGCATCGCCGAGCCCGGACCGAGCACGAAGTAGTTCGGCCCGGCGTCCGCCTTCGCCGGGCCGAAGCGCAGCTCGAAGCTGCCGTCCGGCTCGATCTCCACGGACCGGTCGTCGAAGGCGGTCAGGCTGTCGGGGACCTCCACCGGCGAGTAGTCGCCGTTGAGCACCTGGAAGCTCACGTCCCGCACGGTGCCCCGCCGCCCGGTCACCACGTACTCGGCGTCCGGGCGCAGGTAGGAATGGAAGTACACGGTGTCCGGGTTGTCCAGGCCCAGCTTGGTGTACGGGCCGGTGGACTGGACGAAGTAGGGGAAGTCGCGTTCGTAGGCCCAGGCCATCTGCAGCGCCGCGCGGATGCTGCCGGCCAGGTAGTCGTAGCCCTCCAGCAGATCCTGCTCGGTGCGCACGTGCGGCGCATCGGTGATGATCTTCTCGGCCTCGACGACGGCGTCCGCGAACGACTGGGTGAGCACCGGCAACTCCCTCGCCCCTTTCCCTGGCCGACCGCTCGGCCAACGCTAGAACTCGTTCTAAGGATCGGTCACAAACGCGAGCTGTCAATGCGTCGCGCGGCTGCCCCACATGTTCGCGGTGAGCCGGAAGCTGGGCAGGTCGTCCAGCGACACCATCGCCTCGTAGGTCCGTTCGTAGCCGGTGTGCGCGATCCGCCAGGCGCCGTCGGACTCCCGCCGGTAGCGGTCCTCGTAGTAGGCGGCGCCCTGGATCACCACCCGGTGCTCGGGCACGATCACGATGTCCTCGAACGCCCACGTGCCGGTCGCCTGGTCGCCGTCGATGTCGATCTCCGGCTGACCGGCGGCATGCACGGTGGTGATCTCCGGACCGAGCTTGTCCCGCATGAACGCGACGATGCCCGCCCGCCCGGTGAGGGTGAGCGGCTCGCCGTAGACCGGGGTGCCGTAGGTCGCCGTCGCGTCCTCGGTCAGCGTGTCCGCGAACTCGTCCCAGCGCTTGAGGTCGACACAGCGCAGGTAGCGGTACTTCAGCCGGCGAATTTCCTCCAACGCGACCAGATCCACGGTGACCCCTTCTCAAGCGGCGGCCTCCCCAGCCTTCACCACCGGTTGACCGAACACAAGAACCTGTTCTACTTTTTGCCCATTCGAAGGGCGGGTTCCCGGTGACGACGACCTATGAGCTGTCCCAGCTGCGCACGCTGGAAGCCGAGGCGGTGCACATCCTGCGCGAGGTGGTGGCCACCCAGCAGCGGGTCGCGCTGCTGTTCTCCGGCGGCAAGGACTCGATGGTCGCGCTGCACCTGGCGGTCAAGGCGTTCTGGCCGGCGCCGCTGCCCTTCCCGGTGCTGCACGTGGACACCGGGCACAACTTCGAGGAGGTACTTGAGTTTCGCGACCGGACCGTGCGCGACCTCGGCATCCGGCTGCTGGTGGCCGCCGTGCAGGACGACATCGACGCCGGCCGCGTCGTCGAGGACACCGCGCCGGGCGCCAGCCGCAACCGGCTACAGACCACCACGCTGCTGCGCGCGATCGCCGAGCACCAGTTCGACGCGGTGTTCGGCGGCGCCCGGCGGGACGAGGAGAAGGCGCGGGCCAAGGAGCGGGTGTTCAGCTTCCGGGACGAATCCGGCCGGTGGGAGCCGCGCCACCAGCGGCCCGAGCTGTGGAATCTCTACAACGGCCGGCACCGGACCGGCGAGCACATCCGGATCTTCCCGCTGTCGAACTGGACCGAGCTGGACATCTGGTCCTACATCCTGGCCGAGCGCATCGACCTGCCCCCGATCTACTACGCGCACCGCCGGCCGGTGTTCCAGCGCGCCGGCATGTTGCTCGCCGACACCCGGCACAGCCGGCCGCTGCCCGGTGAGCAGCCGTTCGAGGCGCTGGTGCGATTCCGCACGGTCGGCGACGCGACCTGCACCGGCTGCGTCGAGTCGACCGCCGCGACCCCGCAGGAGGTCGTCACCGAGGTCGCCGCCGCCCGGCTGACCGAGCGCGGCGCGACCCGCGCGGACGACCGGATCTCCGAGGCAGGCATGGAGGATCGCAAGAAGGAGGGCTACTTCTGATGTCGCGGCTACTCCGGCTGGCCACCGCGGGCAGCGTCGACGACGGCAAGTCGACGCTGATCGGCCGACTGCTGCACGACGCGAAGTCGATCTTCGAGGACCAGCTCGCCGCGATCGAGGCGACCAGCCGGGACCGTGGCGACGAGTACCCCGATCTCGCGCTGCTCACCGACGGCCTGCGGGCCGAGCGGGAACAGGGCATCACCATCGACGTGGCCTACCGCTACTTCGCCACCCCCAAACGGAAAATCATCATCGCCGACACCCCGGGGCACATCCAGTACACGCGCAACATGGTCACCGGCGCGTCCACCGCCGACCTCGCGCTGATCCTCGTGGACGCCCGCAAGGGCGTGCTGGAGCAATCCCGTCGGCACGCGCTGATCGCCAGCCTGCTGGGCATTCCACACCTGGTGCTGTGTGTGAACAAGATGGACCTGGTCGACTGGTCGCAGCGGCGGTTCGACGAGATTCGCGACGAGTTCCGGGCGTTCGCGACAAAACTCGACGTGCACGACCTGACCTTCCTGCCGATCTCCGCCCTGCACGGCGACAACATCGTCCAGCGCAGCGCGAACATGCCGTGGTACGAGGGCACTTCCCTGCTGCACCACCTGGAAGAGGTGCACATCGCCTCGGATCGCAACCTGATCGACGCCCGGTTCCCGGTGCAGTACGTCATCCGGCAACCGGCCCGCGACTACCGCGGTTACGCCGGCACGATCGCCGGCGGCGTGTTCAAACCGGGCGACGAGGTGGTCGTGCTGCCCTCCGGCCTCAGCTCGACCGTGCGGGCGATCGTCGGGCCCGGCGGCGAACCGGTCAGCGAGGCATTCCCACCGCAGTCGGTCACCATCCAGCTCGCCGACGACCTCGACGTCGGCCGTGGTGACCTGATCTGCCGGCCGAACAACCAGCCGCACGCCGGCAACGACGTGGACGCGATGGTCTGCTGGCTCACCGAGAACAACGCGCTCGCGCCCGGCACCAGGTACACCATCCAGCACACCACCCGCAGCACCACGGCGCGGGTGACCGGACTGGACTACCGGCTGGACATCAACACCCTGCACCGGGACGAGTCAGCCGACTCGTTGGCGCTCAACGAGATCGGCCGTGTCCGGCTGCACACCCAGGCACCCCTGCTGTTCGATCCCTATCGGCGCAACCGCTCCACCGGCAGCTTCATCCTGATCGACGAGGCCACCAACAACACGGTCGGCGCGGGCATGATCACCGGGCCGAGTCGGCCGGCGGCCAGTGTCGTGTGGCACGCGCCCGCGGTGCGCCGGGAGGAACGCGGCACGCAGGGCCTCACCGTCTGGCTGACCGGGCTGTCCGCGTCCGGCAAGTCCACCGTCGCGGTCGAGGTCGAGCGCAGGCTGGTGGCCACCGGCCGGCCGGCCTACCTGCTCGACGGCGACAACATCCGGCACGGCCTCAACGCCGATCTCGGTTTCAGCGCGGCCGACCGGGCCGAGAACGTGCGCCGGGTCGGCGAGGTCGCCCGGCTGTTCGCCGACGCGGGCATCGTCGCGGTGGTGTCGCTGATCAGCCCGTACCGCGCCGACCGGGACCTGGTACGGGCCGCGCACGAGACGGCCGGCCTGCCGTTCGTCGAGGTCTTCGTGGACACGCCGATCGAGACGTGCGAGGCGCGTGACCCCAAGGGCATGTACGCCAGGGCTCGGGCCGGCGAGATCACCGGTTTCACCGGCGTGGACGACCCGTACGAGGTTCCGCACGCGGCCGAACTCGTGCTGCGACCGGCCGAGGGCACCCCGGCCGCGATGGCCGCCCGCGTCCTGGCCGCGATCGACAACCGCCGCGGCCGGCTCAGCTGAGCGTCTGGTCGTGGCTCCACTGGGCGTCCTGCCGGCCGGGTTCCTGTTTGAGGATCGCCGCGTTCAGGAAGCGGTCCGGCACCGCGAACGCGTCCACCAGCGTGCGGGCGTGCGGCCGCAGTTCCGCGCACAACGTGTTCACCGCGCCGTTCACCAGCTTGCCGCGGGCCGAGGTGATCCGGCCGTGGCCGAGGAACCAGCCGAGGTCGTCGTTGATGTTGTTCAGCACGTACAGGTCGCAGACCCGCTCCAGCAGCGCTTTCGCCGCCGGGTCGGCGCACCGGTCGATGCCGGCGACGAACGCCTCCAGCACCACCCGGTCGGTGTGCACCCGGCCGGCCCGCAGCACGTGGTCCTGGGCGTCGTTGAACACCTCGAACGGGTCGGCGTCGCCGGACGCGGCCCGGCGCAGCCTGCGGGCCAGCCCGTCGAGCACGTGCGCCTCCCGGTCCTCGAACGCGCGCAGCTGCCAGGCCCGGTCGAACAGCACGTCCTCGTCGTCCCGGCCGGGACCGGCGTTGACCAGCCGCTCGATCACCGACCGGGCCGCGGTCCGCTCGATCACCGTGCCGACGAACTGCTCGGCGACGAACCGTGCGGTGCCCAGCGTGCCGAGGTCCTCGAAGTGACCCCGGTAGCTGGTCAGCAGGCCCTTGGCGACCAGCTGGAGCAGCACGGTGTTGTCGCCCTCGAAGGTGGTGAACACGTCGGTGTCCGCCTTCAGCCCGGTCAGCAGGTTCTCCGCCAGGTAACCGGAGCCGCCGCACGCCTCACGGCAGACCTGGATGGTCGCGGTGGCGTGCCAGGTGGCCGCCGCCTTGATGCCGGCCGCCCGCGACTCCAGTTCGCGCTGCCGGGTCTCGTCGGGCTGGTCGGTGCCCTGGAGCTCGTGCAGCGTGCTGACGAGTTCCTCCTGCGCGAAGTGCAGCGCGTAGGTCGTCGCCAGTGCGGGCAGCAGCTTGCGCTGGTGGCCGCGGTAGTCCAGCAGGACGACTTCGCGGGCGTCGTCGGGCCGGTTGAACTGCCGACGCGTCTCGGCGTAGCGCACCGCGATCGCCAACGCCCGCTTGGTGGCGCTGCCGGCGCTGCCCGCGACGCTGATCCGGCCGCGGATGAGCGTGCCCAACATGGTGAAGAACCGCTTGCCGTCGCTCTCGATCGGACTGGTGTAGCTGCCGTCCTCGGCGACCTGTCCGTAGTGGTCGAGCAGCGCGTCCCGGTGCACCCGCACCTGGTCGAAGCTCAGCCGCCCGTTGTCCACGCCGTTCAGGCCGCCCTTGCGGCCGCAGTCCTCAATGGTGACCCCGGGCATCGGCTGCCCGTCGGTGTCCCGGATCGGCACCAGCAGCGCGTGCACTCCCCGACCGCGACCGTCGGTGATCAGTTGGGCGAACACCACGGCCGCGCGGCCGTCCCGAGCCGCGTTGCCGATGTAGTCCTTGCGGGCCGACTGGTGCGGGGTGTGCACGACGAACTCGCCGGACCCGGCGTCGTAGGTGGCGGTGGTGCGCAGGTGCTGCACGTCCGAGCCGTGACCGGTCTCGGTCATCGCGAAACAGCCGGGCAGGCTGAGATCCATGATGTCGGCGAGGTAGCGCTCATGGTGGCGCCTGCTGCCGAGCAACTGCACCGCGCCGCCGAACAGCCCCCATTGCACGCCGGACTTCACCATCAGCGAGAGGTCGCCGAAGCCGAGCATCTCGAAGGCGATCACCGAGCCGCCGACGTCACCGCCGCCGCCGTACTCCCGGGCGAAGCCGAGTCGGGGGCCATCGGTCTTGGCCAGCGCGTGCAGCTGGTCGAACACGATCGCGCGGTAGTCCTCCGTGCTCAGGTTCTCGGTGTGCGGGTCGCTGTCCCGGGAGTCGATGCCGGCCAGCTGTTCCCGCACGGTGTGCCGCAGTTCCGCCCACCGCCCGTCCAGCACGGTGGTCAGCGCACTCGGTTCGACCTGTTCGGGCAACGATGGCACGTCCACGATCCCTCCGTTGAGGACAACGGCAACCTGATCGGCCGAGCGTAACCGGGTGGCCCGGCCACCGCAGCGTTGCGCCGGCCGGCGTACTCGGTCCGGCTACCCGCCGACCGGTGCCGCTCAACCGCTCCGCCCGTGTGGTTATCGTCGCACCCACCAGCTCACCGAGACAGCCGGAGCCGCACGCCATGACCGAGGTCGAGGTCGTAACCACCCCGTTCGGGGACGCGCGCGTCACCTGGCAGCGCGCCGAGCGGCCGCGGGCCGTGGTGGCTCTCGGGCACGGCGCCTCGACCGGCATCGAGGCACCCGACCTGCGCGCCCTGGCCGCCACGCTGCCGCCGCTGGGTTTCAGCGTCGCGCTGATCGAACAGCCCTGGCGGGTGGCCGGCGGTTACGGCGAGTCGGACACGACGACGCTCGACACCGGGTGGCGGGCCGTCTGTCAGGCGCTGGACCTGGCCGGCGCGCCGCTGGTCACCGGTGGCCGCAGTGCCGGTTCGCGGGTCGCCGGCCGCACGGCGGTCGAGTTGGCCGCGGTCGCGGTGCTCGCGCTGTCCTTCCCGCTGCACGCCCCGGGCCGGCAGCGCGAGATCTGGGACCCGAGCGAGTTGCTGGGCACCGGCCTGCCCACGCTGATCGTGCAGGGCGCGCGTGATCCCTTCGGGCTGCCCGAGGAGTTCCCGCCGCTGCCGGCGAGAACCGAACTCGTCAGCGTCCCGGCCGCCGACCACGTGTTCAGCGCGTGGCCCGACCAGGCCGACACCATCACCCGGATCACCGACGCCGTCGCCACCTGGCTGGGCACCGTCACCGGGTGAGGGGCGGTACGGCCCAGCGATTCGGCCGCCCGGGCCGTACCGGTCAGCCGTCCTCGCCGGCCGCCGCGGTCTCCGTGCGGGCGTGCCGGCCGCGGTTCTCGATCGAGATGCCCTCGGCCTCGGCGAGCTTGCGCCCCAACCGTTTGCTGAGCCCGGGGGCGAGCAGCACGACGAGCAGCGCGACCAACAGCCAACTGCCGGAGACCACCGGGAACCAGCGTCCCGCGCCGCTGCTCGGATACGGGATCACGTTGCGGTAGACGGTGTAGCCGAGCAGGACGAGCGCGGCGATCGGGATGATCACCTGCCAGCGGGCCACCGGCAGTTTGCGGCGGATGAACACCAGCGAGATCGAGCCGAGCGTGGCCAGGATGTAGACGACCAACAGGATCAGCGTGCCGATCGTGCCGCCCCAGACGAAGGTGTCCTCGGCGTCGGCGTGGAACAGCACGACGCACAGCGCGATGATCACCGCCATCGTGCCGGCGACGGCGAGCGCACCGCGGCCGGGCGTGCCGTAGCCGGACGGGCGGCCGATGCCCCGGTCGCCGAACGCGTCCCGGGACATGCTGAACAGCAGCCGGGAACCGCCGACCGTGCAGGCCAGGCAGCAGCCGAACGCGCTGACCGTGGCGCCCAGCGTGATCGCGTCGCCGATCCAGGAGGCGACGTAACTGGAGCCGAGGTCGCCCAGCAGGGACGAGGACGAGCCGAACTTGTTGACACCGGCGGCATTGGTGCCGAACCCCATCATCTCCACCGCGGTGACCACGACGAAGAACAGACCGCCGAACGCGGCCGTGCCGAGAATCGCGCGCGGGATGTCCCGCCGTGGATTGGACGCCTCCTCACCGAGCGTCGACGCGGCCTCGAAACCGGCGAACGACAAGAAGCCGAACACCATCGCGAGGAAAACCGCGGACGCGCCGGTGCCCGGCGGCACGGCGAACACGCTCAGCGTGAAGTGCTGCCCGCCCGGGGCGTGCCCGGACACCAGTCGGACCAGCACGACCACCGACACGATGAGGATCAGCGCGACGGTCAACCCCTCGGTGGTGAGCAGCACGTTGGTGCCGCGCCGAGCGGGTACGACGGTGAGCACCCAGGCCAGAATGAGCACCGCCGCAGTCAGCGTGAACGGCGCCCAACTGGGCGGATTCGGCCACACCCCAACGGATTTGAGGAACGAGGTGCCGAAGATACCAACCACGGAGGAGGTGGTGACGCCGTAGAAGGTGTAGGTGCCCAGCAATCCCCAGCCGGCGACCACCCCGGCACGCGCCCCGAGCGTGCCGCCGACAAACGCGTAGACCGAACCCGCGTGCTGGAAGTACTGACAGAGCCGGACGAAGACGTAGGCGACCAGCAGCACGCCGATCGCCGCGAGCAGGAACGCGAGCGGCACGGCCCGACCGACCGAGGGCTCACTGGCCTGCGGGTTGATGTTGGCCGCCATGCTCGGCGCCATCAGCCCGACCGAGACACCGATCGCCTGCCACACCGACAACGTGCGCGCCAGTCCGCCACTGGCAGCCGGCGCGGTCGCGGTCCGTTCGGACGATGAAGCAACCATCGCGCCGCCTCCTCGTTGGCATCACGTCAACCCGAGGACATTGTCCGTTGACCAAGGCAGGCTGGCAAAGATATCGACCAAACGCAACGCACACGTCATCGAAATCGAGTCCGCCGGCCGACGGAATCACGCCCGGTAGCCATCGCGATCACCGTTCGTTCGTCCCGGCCGGATTCCGCACTGCTGGGTGGAGAACCGGACGACGGTCTCCACCCGGGAGTGGAACCGGCCGGCGCCGACCTCCACCGCCGCGCCGACGACAATCCGGGCTGCCGTCACCACCATGGAACTCACCAATTCAGCGCGCTTCGAGGGGACGAAACCATGTCCACACCGGTGGGACGAGACAACGCGGCAGTCGACCTGCCGACCATGCTGCGCAGGATCGGGCCGGGAGCGCTGGTCAGCATCGTCCTTCCGCTGCTGGCCTACGCCGTGCTGCGGCCCCGGGTCGGCAGCGACGCGACCGCGCTGGCCATCGCCGGCGCCATTCCGGCCTGCTGGACGGTCGGGGTGCTGGCCTGGCGCCGGCGGCTGGACCCGATCGGGGTGTTCGGGGTGGCCGGGTTCGCGGTGAGCCTGCTGTTGCTGTGGTGGTCGGGCGGCAGCGCACTGGCCGAGAAGCTGGGTGAGCCGCTACTGACCGGCCTGCTCGGCCTGGTGTGTCTCGGCTCGCTGGTGGTCGGCCAGCCGCTGCACCTGGTCGCGCTGCGCGTGCTGGGCCGGCGGAACCCGCAACTCGCCGCGGCCGCCCGCGATCCGCGTCGCCGGTCGGTCTCGGCCGGTTTCACCGCGATCATCGGCGGCATCCTGCTCGCCCACGCCGTGGCGCTGGCCGCGCTGGCGATCGCGCTGCCCACCACGAGCTACCTCGCGCTGTCCCGACCGGTCGGCCTGTCCGTGCTGGCCGTCGGCATCGCCGGCCTGCTCTGGTACCGCCAGCGGGTCCGCAACTGACCGGCGCGACAATGCGTTTTCGGCTGAGAAATGGGATACTGGTGGCGAAAGCCGCGAGAACAGGCACAGTCGCACACCGCCGCTCCGGCAACGATTACCCGTAAGGGAACGGTAATCGGCCTGGCTGACCGCTGCCCGCTTGTCGGCCATAGGGTTCCGTCGGGGGAGCTGTGAACCTGGGTCGAACGCGCGGGAGTGTGCATGATCACGTTGATCGTCGTCGGATTCCTGGCCGGCGTGATCACCAGCATTTCGCCGTGTGTGCTGCCCGTCCTGCCGGTCGTGCTGACCGCCGGTTCGACCCGCCGGACCGCGCCGGTGCCGGTCGGGGTCGGCGGCGGCGCTGCCACCGAGGACGCCGGCACAGCGGACGTTGCCACCGAGCCGGAGGAGAGCGAGCCGACCCGGTCGTGGCGCCCCTTCGGGGTGGTCGCCGGCCTGGTGTTGAGCTTCAGCATCTCCACCTTGTTCGGCTCGCTGGTGCTCAGCGCGCTGCACCTCCCGCAGGACCTGCTGCGCGACGCCGGCATCGTCGTGCTCGTGCTGATCGGCGTCGGCCTGATCTGGGCGCGCTTCGGTGACCTGCTGGAACGCCCGTTCGCCCGGATACGCGGCCGACAGGTCAACCCGAACAGCAACGGACTGGTGGTCGGCCTCGGCCTCGGTCTGCTGTTCGTGCCGTGCGCCGGACCGGTGCTCGCGACGATCGCCGTGGTGGGCGCGACCCACCAGGTCGGTTTCGGCGCGATCGTGCTGACCCTCGCGTTCGGCATCGGCGTCGGCGTACCGCTGCTCGTGCTCGCCGTCGCCGGCAACACCATCGTCCGCCGCACCGGCGTGCTGCGCCGGCGGGCCCGCGGTATCCGGATCGCCACCGGCGTGGTGATGATCGTGATGGCCGCCGCGATCGGGCTCAACCTCACCGACGGCCTGCAACGCAACGTCCCCGGCTACACCACGGCCCTGCAGAACTCGGTCGAGCAGAATTCGGGCGCGGTCGGCCAGCTCAAGCAGCTGACCACCGGCGGTGGCAGCAATTCCGGACCCGGCGCCAAGGTCGGCACGCCCGCGCCGAGCGCGCCGCAGGACAGCACCACCTGCACCGAGGGCGGCCCGACCCTGGAGAACTGCGGCCAGGCACCGGAGTTGACCGGGATCACCGGCTGGTTGAACACCTCCGGCGGCCAACCGCTGAGCCTGGCCGGCCTGCGCGGCAAGGTCGTGCTGATCGATTTCTGGACCTACAGCTGCATCAACTGCCAGCGCACGCTCCCCCACCTCGAAGCGTGGTACCAGGCGTATCAGAAGGACGGGCTGGTGATCATCGGCGTGCACACCCCGGAGTTCGCCTTCGAGCACGTCACGTCGAACATCCAGGCGCAGGCGCAGGCCCTCGGGGTGAAGTACCCGATCGCGATCGACAACAACTACGCCACCTGGAACGCCTACAGCAACCAGTACTGGCCGGCCGAGTTTCTGATCGACAAGAACGGCCACATTCGCCACACGGACTTCGGTGAGGGCGACTACTCCAACACCGAGGCGCTGATCCGGCAACTGCTCGGGGCGAAGGGCAAGACCGCCCCGAGCGTTCCCGATCTGACCCCGACGGATTTGACGACACCGGAGTCGTATCTCGGCTACGAGCGGCTCGCACGCTACGGCGGCTCGCTGCCGGTGACCCAGAACCGCCTCGCGACCTACACCTTCCCGAAGACGCTGCCTCAGAACGATCTCGCCTACTCCGGCTCATGGAACGTCCAGAGCCAGCGGATCGTCGCCGGAAACGACGCGAAGCTACGCCTGAACTTCACCGGTGAGCACGTCTATCTCGTGCTCGGAGGGCACGGAACCGTGCAGAAGCTGATCAATGGCAAGCCGGCCGGGTCGGTAACGGTCAACGCCTACAAGCTCTACACGCTCCGCTCGACGGCAACGCCGGAGCAGGGCCTACTTGAGCTTCGCTTCACGCCCGGCGTTCAGGCGTACGCGTTTACCTTCGGCTAGCCGGCGCGCTCAGTGGTCGCCGCGGGCCGCGTCTGGGCCCTCGTCGTCCTGTTCGCGCTCACGGAGAAACCGCGTCAGCTCGGCGGCCAGCGTGTCGCCTGAGGGAAGATCGCTCTCGTCGATGATCTCGTCGACGCGATGCTCGAGCTCGTCGACGTAGGCCGCGGTCTCAGAGTCGGCAGCGACCGCCTCGCTCACCTGCTCCATGTACGCGTCGCTTGCCGCCTCGAGCTCCGTGGTGTCGAGCCCGACACCCAACAGATCGGCCAAACGCTCACTCAGCGCCTTTGCTGCGCGCGGTGACGGCGTCATCGAGACGTAATGCGGCACGGCCGCCCAGAGGGAAGCCGACGGAATGCCCGCCGTGCGGCAGGCGTCATGCACGACGCCGACGATGCCGGTCGGGCCTTCATAGCGAGACGCCTGCAAGCCGAGTTGCTCGACGAGCTCAGGATCGGTCGCGTTCCCGGTCACCGGCGCCGGGCGCGTATGGGGGACATCCGCGAGCAGCGAGCCGAGCGTGACGACGAGCTCGACGCCCAGGTCGAGCGCGAGATCGGTGACCACCTTGCTGAACGTGCGCCAACGGAGATTCGGCTCCGTCCCGAGCAGGAGCACCACGTCGCGTGGCCCGTCATGCAGCTGAGCGTCGAGAAACGTGTTCTCCGGCCAGTCGATCTGGCGCCTCATTCCCTCGACGAGCGAGATGTGCGGCCTCGTGGCCTGAAAGTCGAAGAAGGTCTCCGGATCGATCTCGGCGAACTTCTCGGCGTTCCAGGCGCGAGCGAGGAAATGACCCGCAACCGAAGCGCCCTGGCCACCGTCGTTCCAACCCCGAAACGCGCACACGAGCGCCGGATGTCGCAGCTCCGGACGGCGCTCAAGCCGCAGCTCGTCGGACATCAGCTCATCCTAGAGGCTTGACGTGGAGTCGACGTGCGGCTGGGGAGGGCGGGCGTCGAGGAGCGTGACTGACTCGAACGCGGGCAAGGCAGGTTTGCCTTGATC
>DATATV010000154.1:0-104522 GCA_036268615.1 Pseudonocardiaceae bacterium | reverse complement strand
CAGGATCGCGCCGTCCATCTGCGCGGCACCGGTGATCATGTTCTTGATGTAGTCGGCGTGACCGGGGCAGTCGACGTGCGCGTAGTGGCGCTTGTCGGTCTGGTACTCGATGTGCGCGATGGAGATCGTGATACCGCGCTGCCGCTCCTCAGGAGCCTTGTCGATCTGGTCGAACGCGAACGACTTGTTCAGGTCCGGGTGCTTGTCGTGCAGGACCTTCGAAATCGCCGCCGTCAGGGTGGTCTTCCCGTGGTCGATGTGACCAATGGTCCCGATGTTGACGTGCGGCTTGGTCCGCTCGAACTTCGCCTTCGCCACTGGATTGTCCTCCTGGACTTCTGTTGCTGTGCCACACGACGGTCATTGGTGTCGGGCGGCGACTCGTCTGATTCAGTAACGCGAAACCCGGGGCAGTGCCTGCCCCGGGGCCCGCATCAGTTGCTTCGGTTCCGGGTCACTCGCCCGTGGCCTTCGCGATGATCTCCTTCGCGACGTTCGTGGGAACCTCCGCGTAGGAGTCGAACACCATGGAGTAGTTCGCTCGGCCCTGGGTACGAGACCGCAGGTCGCCGACGTAGCCGAACATCTCCGACAGCGGCACCAGCGCCTTCACGATGCGGGAACCACTGCGCTCCTCCATCGCCTGGATCTGACCACGGCGGGAGTTGATGTCGCCGATGACATCGCCCATGTAGTCCTCGGGCGTGGTCACCTCGACCGCCATCATCGGTTCGAGCAGCACCGGGTCGGCCCGCCGAGCGGCTTCCTTGAACGCCATCGAACCGGCGATCTTGAACGCCATCTCGGACGAGTCCACCTCGTGGTAGGCGCCGTCGAGCAGGGTCACCTTGATGCCGACCAGCGGGTAGCCGGCCAGGATGCCGTACTGCATGGCGTCCTGGGCGCCCGCGTCGACCGAGGGGATGTACTCCCTCGGCACGCGACCACCGGTGACCTTGTTCTGGAACTCGTACAGCGCACCGTCCTCGGACTTGGGCAACGGCTCCAGGGCGATGACCACCCGGGCGAACTGGCCGGAACCACCGGTCTGCTTCTTGTGCGTGTACTCGTACTTGTCCACCTTGCGGCGGATGGTCTCGCGGTAGGCGACCTGCGGCTTACCGATGTTCGCCTCGACCTTGAAGTCGGTGCGCATCCGGTTCACCAGCACCTCAAGGTGCAGCTCACCCATCCCGGAGATGATCGTCTGGCCGGTCTCGTCGTCCAGCTTGACCTGGAAGGTGGGGTCCTCCTCGGCCAGCTTCTGGATCGCGATGCCCAGCTTCTCCTGGTCGCTCTTGGTCTTGGGCTCGATCGCCACCTGGATGACCGGCTCCGGGAACGTCATCGACTCCAGCACGATGGGGTGCTGCGGGTCGGAGAGCGTGTCTCCGGTGGTGGTCTCCTTGAGGCCGACCGCCGCGTAGATGTGCCCGACCAACGCCTCGTCGACCGGGTTCTCCTTGTTGGCGTGCATCTGCATGAGCTTGCCGATGCGCTCCTTGCGGTCCTTGGTGGCGTTGATGACCTGGCTGCCCGCCGCGACCCGACCCGAGTAGACCCGGATGTAGGTCAGCTTGCCGAAGAACGGGTGCGTCATGATCTTGAACGCCAACGCCGAGAACGGCTCGTCCACCGACGGCTTGCGCGTCGCCGGGGTCTCACCGTCCTGCAGGGTGCCCTCGACCGGCGGCAGGTCCAGCGGGGACGGCAGGTAGTCGATCACCGCGTCCAGCATGGGCTGCACACCCTTGTTCTTGAACGCCGAGCCGCACAGGACGGGGTAGGCGGACCGGTCGACCACGATCTTGCGGATGCCCGCCTTGATCTCGGCCTCGGTCAGCTCCTCGCCACCGAGGTAGCGCTCCATCAGCTCGTCACTGGTGTCGGCTACCGCCTCGACCAGCTGCTCGCGGTACTCGTTGGCCTTCTCGACCAGGTCGGCCGGGATGTCCTCGACCTCGTAGTCGTCGCCCTTCTTGACCTCGCCACGCCAGACCAGGGCCTTCATCCGGACCAGGTCGATGACGCCCTCGAAGTCGCTCTCGGCGCCGATGGGCAGCTGGATGGGCAGCGGCTTGGCGCCCAACCGCTCGGAGATGGTGCGCACGGTGAAGTAGAAGTCCGCACCGATCTTGTCCATCTTGTTGACGAAGCAGATCCGCGGGACGTCGTACTTGTCCGCCTGGCGCCACACCTGCTCGGACTGGGGTTCGACGCCTTCCTTGCCGTCGAACACGGCCACCGCACCATCGAGTACCCGCAGGTTGCGCTCCACCTCGACGGTGAAGTCGACGTGTCCCGGGGTGTCGATGATGTTCAGCTGGTAGTCGTGCCAGAACGTGGTGGTGGCGGCAGAAGTGATCGTGATGCCACGCTTCTGCTCCTCCTCCATCCAGTCCATGGTCGCGGCGCCGTCGTGTACCTCGCCGATCTTGTAATTGATCCCCGTGTAGAAGAGGATCCGCTCGGTCGTGGTGGTCTTACCCGCGTCGATGTGAGCCATGATCCCGAAATTGCGGACCTTGGTCAGGTCGGTCAGCACGTCGCGTGCCACGAGAGTCTTCCCCTGTCCTTGAGCAGCGTGTGTTGCTCACTCGGACTGGCGGTCCGGGCCGGCCTCTCGGCCGGCGGCGGAATCACCAGCGATAGTGGGCGAATGCCTTGTTGGATTCGGCCATCTTGTGCGTGTCTTCCCGGCGCTTGACGCTCGCACCGAGACCGTTGCTCGCGTCGAGCAACTCGTTCATCAGGCGCTCGATCATGGTCTTCTCACGTCGTGCCTGAGAGAAGCTGACCAGCCAGCGCAGCGCCAGGGTCGTGGAGCGGCCGGGCCGCACCTCGATCGGCACCTGGTAGGTGGCACCACCGACGCGTCGGCTGCGCACCTCAAGGGTGGGCTTGACGTTGTCGAGGGCGCGCTTGAGCGTGACCACCGGGTCGGTGCCGGTCTTGTCCCGGGCACCTTCCAGGGCGCCGTAGACGATCCGCTCGGCGACCGAACGCTTGCCGTCCTTGAGCACCTTGTTCACCAACTGGGTGACCAGCGGCGAGCCGTAGACGGGATCGGAGATCAGAGGCCGCCTCGGGGCCGGACCCTTGCGGGGCATTAGCTCTTCTCCTTCTTCGCGCCGTAGCGGCTGCGAGCCTGCTTGCGGTTCTTCACGCCCTGGGTGTCCAGCGAGCCACGGATGATCTTGTAGCGCACGCCGGGCAGGTCCTTCACCCGGCCACCGCGGACGAGCACCATCGAGTGCTCCTGCAGGTTGTGGCCCTCACCCGGGATGTAGGCGGTGACCTCGATGCCGCTGCTCAGCTTGACGCGAGCCACCTTGCGCAGCGCCGAGTTGGGCTTCTTGGGCGTCGTCGTGTAGACGCGGGTACATACGCCACGCCGCTGCGGGCTCCCCTTGAGGGCCGCAGTCTTCTGCTTGGCGACCTTGTCCTGGCGGCCCTTTCGGACCAGCTGCTGGATCGTGGGCATAGACCGGCTTTCCCTACTTGGCGTCTCGTGCGCACTCCTGTCGCACACAGACCTCTGTGTTCCTGGCCCCTCCGTATCCCGAGGTCGGGCGTGTCGCGCCCGGCCCCGGACCCGTGCGGGACCGCTGGTACCCGTCGAGCTTTCGGGAGGACTCCCGCGACCTGCCGGCTCCGAGGAGGCGCAGATTCGCCTCACCCGACGCGCACAGGCACGCGGACCGGCCCGACATGGGTCGGGCACGAGTACCAAAGATACCTGGCCCGTGAGCCGAGGGTCAAAACGGGGGGTGTTCACCCGTCCGAGCAACGCCTACCTACTTGGCCGGGGGAACCGTCACAGGACGGATAACGTCGCATTCCCGCCGGGTATTCCACCGGCGGACGGACACGGGGAGGGATTCAGGTGAGCAAGCCTGCCGAAGATCGAATGGCTCGGTACACCGAGATGAAGGACGAAATCAGCGGCATCCGGGCGAGAGTGAACTCACCGGACCGCAACGTCACGGTGATCGCCGGTCCCGGGGGGTCGGTGTTGGACCTCACGCTGACCGAGCACGCACTGGCCGCCGCGTCGGGTCGCGCGCTGGCCGGCAGCATCATGTCCGCGCTGCGGCTGGCGGTCGCCGACGCGGCCAAACAGCAGGCCGCGATCGTGCAGCGCTACGTCGGCGACCGGCTGAACATCGCCGAGCGGGTGATGGCCACCCAGCAGGAGGTGCTCGGCGACAAGATCGAGGCCGGTGAGCAGGAGCAGGCCCGGCTGGACGAGCAGGCCAGGGCCAAGGCCGCCGAGGAGGTGCTGCGCATCGACCCGCAGCAGCCCGCGCCGCCGCAGGCCCGGCCCCGCCCGCCGCAGCGGCCGGCCAGGACCGGCGAGGACGAGGGCTTCTCCGGTCTCGGTGAGGGTGATCGCTGGTGAGCGGCGGATACCAGGCCAGCCCCGCGGAGCTGACCAGTGCGGCAAGCCGGACCAACGACAAGGCGGACGCGGCGCAGACCATCCGGCAGAAGGTGGACGCGGCCAACGGCAGCGTGCCGGCGAAGGCCTGGGGCCTGCTCGGCGACCTGACCGTCCACAACTGGTACACGACCGTCTACGGCACCTTCTCCGACCAGGTGAACAAGATGATCCAGGGCGTGCAGAACCTGGCCACGGACATCAAGTCCACTGCGGACGCCTACCAGCTGAACGAGGAGACCGTCGGCGAGAAGTTCACCGACATCGAGGCCGACCTCGGCGAGGTGCCCACGGCGAACACCGCCCCGGCCGGCGGCGGGAAGGCGGAGTAGCCATGGCTGACGAGGGTTACCAGGACTACAGCCAGCGGACCAGCGCGGGCGGCGGTCTCGCGCAGGCGGCCCAGGACACGCCGCTGGTCGGCACGGCCATCAGCGCCTACCAGGACGCGACCAAGGGCGACATCGGCTCGCTCGGCGCGGACATCGGCAACTTCGTGATGGGCGCGCAGGGGGTGATCGAGGACCCGCTCAACGCGCTGATCAGCGCCGGGCTGAGCTTCCTGATGGACGTGATCCAGCCGCTGCGCGACTGCCTTGAGCAGGTCACCGGCGACGCCGGAGCGCTGGACGAGGCCAAGGAGGCGTTCGCCGACATCAGCGGGGAGATCAACACCCTCGCCGGCGACCTCGACCAGATCACCCGGACCGGGTTCCAGAACTGGTCGGGCACGGCCAAGGACGCGGCGAGCCAGCAGGTGGCCACCTTCGTGCAGGGCGTGCAGGGCACGTCGAGCAACGCCGACGACGTGTCCCAGGTGCTCGGCCTGTCGGCGATGCTGATGGAGGGCGCCTACAACATCGTGCTGGGCATCATCTCCGACTGCATCGAGTGGCTCGTGGTGACCTGGCTGGCCGCGCTGGCCGCCGAGGTGCCCACGCTGGGCGCGTCCACCGCCGCGGCCGGCGCGGCGACCACCGCCGAGGTCGGCGTGGAGGGTGCGAACGCGGCGGACAAGGTGGACCAGGCGACCACGATGGTCGACCGGATCGTGCAGGTCTTCCAGAAGATCGCCGGCAAGCTGAAGAGTCTCGGCGGGGACGCCGACCACGCCGAGTCCGCGCTCAGCGACGCCGACTCGGTGGCCGGCGACGCCGACCGGGTCGCCGGCGACGCGGACTCGGTGGCGGGTGACGCGGGTCATGCCGGCGCGGACGCCCCGTCGACGGGTGGCACGGAACCCAGTGACAGCAGTGGTTCCGGGTCCGGCCCCGGGTCCGATGAGGACGGTGGGTCCGGCGGCTCGGGCGACGGCGACAAGAGCTGGCTCCAGGGCAAGTGGGACGAGACCAGGAAGAACTGGAACGAGACGACACATCCCGACCCGGGCTGGCACCAGAGCCCTGGCCAGTACCTGACCTCGCACGAGACCAACGAGGACGGCAGTCAGAAACTGAACCGGGTCCAGGATCTGCTGCTCGATCCCGCCAAGGAGGACACCCTCAAGCTGGCCGGCCAGATCTTCGACCCGCACCAGGGATCGTCCAACGAGCAGTCCGACGAGCAGATCGACGACGAACTACAGGGCTGAGCACCGGCTCGGGGGCGTGCGCGAAGCACGTCCCCGAGACCGTCAGGCCGGCTGCCGGGACCGCGCGGTGAGCAGCACTGTGAGACTCGTCACGGCCTGGCCGATCAGCAGCAGCCCGACGACGAGGTAGGCGACGCCGGTCTGCCACGGCCGGGTGGTCTGCGGGTCCATCACCGAGAGCAGCGCGGCCGGCGGCCGGTACAGGGTGACCGGCGTGCCGTCGCCGGTGGTCAGGTCGACCGGGTAGTGCTCGGTCGAACCGTCCGACAAGGTCATCGACGCGGTACAGACGAAGTGCCCGGCGCCGGCGGGCTGGCAGGCGGTGGCCGGGATGCTCACCTGCTCGCCGATCGAACCGAACGCCGCACTCGCGTACACCAGCGCGTAGGCGCCCAGTACGAAGCCGACCAGGCAACCAAGAATCCGGTTCCGACGGCTCCACAGCAGCGGCGCCGACTGCCGGCGATGCGACTGGGCGGCCGCGCCGAACACCACGATCATGATGGCGGCCAGCACGTAGACCGCGGTGGAAGCGCTGGTGGCGATGCCGAACACCAGCAGGCACAGCCCGCAGCCGACCACCAGCAGGTCACGACCGACCCGAAACCGCCGCATCCGGGCCGCGGCCGGTGCCGGCGCGGCGGTGGGCGCAACCGGTGCCGGCGGCCGGTCGCCGAGCCGGCCACCCGCGGCCCGCACCGCCTGCCGCAACACCGCGACGCCGGACGCGGACCCGGTGCCCAACCCGAGGGTGCGCAGCTGTTGGCCGTCGACGAGCGCGACCTGGACCACGGAGTCGCTGAGCGACCTCCTGGTCAGCTTGCCGCTGGTGATCCAGACGATGTCGCGCAACGGCACTCGCTGCGTCCGCCAGGTCTGGTACATGACCAGTTCATCGCTGGTCAGCGTCACCTTCCGGCGCAGCGCCACCACCAGCAGCACGACGAAGACCAGCGCCCACAGCGTGACCAGAACCGGCCCCATCATCCGCGCGGTGGTCCCGAACTCGCCGATCTTCCAGTGCGCGAACCGCGCGAAGGCGGCGAGCACCACCAGGGCGGCGAACAGCGGCCAACTCCGTCCACCGCGCCAACTGCGCGGTCCCCCCGAGACATCTGCCACGGGAAGTCATCGTAGGGCCGTTCAGAGCTTGTGGCCGCACTCCGAGCAGAACACCGCTCCGGGCGCGTTTTCGGCGTACCCGCAGCCGCCGCACCCGGCCGCGATGTGCAGCGAGGAACCGCAGGAGGCGCAGAACTTGCCGCCCGAGGTCTTGCTGCCGCAACTCGGGCAGTTCAGCACCGCGCGGGTGTCCACGTCGACGTTCTTGGTCCAGTCCTGCTGCTTGGCGGCGTCCCAGATCTGGTCACGCTGGGCGCTGCCCTGGGCGCGGGCGACCTCCTCGGCGACCGAGGGCGAGCAGCGCAGGCACTGGCCGATGTCGTCGTTCCAGCACATCGTGACGCACATCCAGTCACCGCAGCCCCGGCACTGCCGGAACTTGTCCTCCACCTCGGTGACCGCGTGCGTGAGTGCTTTGTCCTTGGCCGGGGAGTTCGTGGCCCGGTCCCACCGCCACTGCTGCGCGGAGTTGGACAGCTCCTCCACTTTGCCGCCGAACAGCGAGCCGACCGCGCGCAGCATGCCGCGGCCCATTTCGACCTTGTCCCGCTGGAAGGCTGACCGGTAGCCGTTGCCGCAGCGCTCACAGTGGAACTCGAACTGGTAGCCCTCGGCGTTGGACAGGTCGTTGAAGTTGTCCGTGAACGGGACGATGTTCCCCACAGCGGCAATTTACGACATCGATTCACCTCCGAACAAGAACCGGCGGATGGCGATCCCATACCATTACCGTCCGCGATTTCCTTGTCACGAAAGGACATCCGCCGAACGGCCTAGCGAAGAGGGCTCCGGTCCGTAGCCGGTCAACGGCTCGGTCACGCCGAACCAGGTCCACGAAACCAAAGGTGCCCGAGCTTCCGGTGGCCCGCGCGGTGCCCACCACCGGCACATTGCTGTTGATCGGCGAACAGGGCTGGTCGATCAGGTGTGCCGCCCACCCGGCGCCGGCGGGATAGGAGTCCCCAGCGGGCGAAACGACCGGTGCAGCTTCCGGTGGTCGCGGGGATGGCGGTTGGCCGGCAGTGGCCGCCGGGTCGCCTTGACCGATCAGCTTTCTGCGCTACGCCTCGATCAGGGCGACGCCGGCAGCAATCGCGGCGCGGGCCTGGTCGACCTGCTCCGGCACCGCAGCGGCCAGCCTGCTGACCGCCGCTGCCTCGGCCTGCCGCGAACCACTCAGCAGGCCCGCGAGCAGCACGTTCGATCGACGCGAGCCGGCTTCGGCCTGAGCCAACCGTGCGACGGCCGCACGAGCCTCGACCAGCGCCTGGTCGAGGCCCGCAACGATCTCGCCGACAGACGCCACTCGGCCTTGGTACCAACGTCCCCCTCGGCGGGGGATCTGAGCGATCAGTTGCGGTGGCAACTGCCAAGGGACTCGGCAGCTGGGCGGATCATGCGGTTGTCGCGGTTGATCTGCACCCACTCCACACACCTCGGCCGCCGCCGGGTCCGGCTCACCTCGGCGACCGCGGCGAAGACCTGCTCGATCGGCACGCGCAGGGCCACGTGCACCCCGCACTCCGTGCCCGCCCAGTTGAAGTACGGCAGCCACTCGGCCGGCCGGCCCAGCCCGTCGACGGGAATGAACACGCCCCCCGGGTCCACCCACTGCAACGCGCCGGTCGGTCCCGCGGTCCCGGCGTTGAGCCAGCTGGCCGGCCCGCGCCCCCACACCGCGTCCTCCGCGAACGTCACCGCGAGCAGCCACATGCACGAGATCTCAGCGCCGTGGTGCGCGTTCCACGCTCTCAGCTCGCCGACCAGGTCGGCGCCGGCCGGCAGGGTGGTGAGGTCGGCGTAGTTGTCGAGGTCGACCTGGAGCGCGGCCATAACGCGCGGACCTTCCGCTGTTGGTTAGTGATCGAGACGAGTGCCCTTGGTCGCGGCCAGAAAACTGGTGAACCGCTCCGGGTCGAAGACCAGTACCGGCCCGGCGGCGTTCTTGGAGTCACGCACCGCGCGAACTCCCCGCGCGCTTGCCAGCTCGACGCAGTTACCACCGGTATTGCCGCTGCGGCTGGACTTGCGCCACCGAGCCTGGCTCAGGTCGGCGTCGGCTAACTCCTTGCGCGGGTTCACAGGGCCTTCGCCACCTCGTTGATCAACTTCACCGATCGCGTCGGGTTCAATGCCAGTGTACGAAGCTGCTCCCAGAGCCGATCGAACCTCCCGACCTCGGCGGGTTGCGAGGTCCGCAGGCCGCCGGTCACGGTTTCCAGGTAGACGGCCGGCGTTCCGGTGTCCTCCGCGAAGTCCAGCACCATGTAACCCGCGCACATGCCGCCGTGCGCACCGACCGAACGCGGCACGACCTGCACGGTCACCGGGGACCACTTGGCCGCCTCGACCAGCCGGCCGAGTTGGGCGCGCATCACCTCGACGCCGCCGACCGGCCGGTGCAGCACGTCCTCGTCCAGGATCGCCCACAGCTGGAGCGGACTATCACCGACGAGCACGGCCTGGCGGCTCAGCCGGTACCGCAACCGGTGTTCGACCTCGTCCGGCCCGGCATCGGGATTGGTCTCCAGGATCGCGCGGGCGTAGTCCTCGGTCTGCAGGAGGCCGGGCACGTGCTGGCATTCCCAGGCGCGATGGCGAAACGCGGCTTCTTCCAGTGCCATCAGCGGGCGGAAGGATCGTGGCAGCACCGCTGGGTTGAACCAGCGCTGGGCCTCCCTCGCCGCGTCGGTCAACGCCTGGATCGCGGTCGCGGTCTCCTCGTCGGCGCCGTACTCGGCCAGCAGTGCCTCGATGTCGCGGACCTTGGGCTTGCCGCCCTCACCGCGCTCCAGCCTGCTCAGCTTCGACACGCTCATGTCCGGCATCCGCTCGTCCACGTCGGCCTGGCTCAGCCCGACACCCGTCCGCAGCCGCACCAGCTCGTGGCCGAGCATCCGGGCCGCGAACGCCGGACTTCGCTCGATGGCCATCGGGTTACCCCTTCGCAGTGGACCCACAGTCTGTCGAACCGGCCCGACACAATCCGGTCCAGCCGGCTCAGCTGGCCAATATTCACCCTGTCAGGCGATGTCGCAAAGTGGCGTACCACTTTTACTTGTCACAATGCAAGACACCCGCCATCCCAGGAGTGCCTGACCATGACCGACCTACTGCTCGACCTCGCCGAGATCGACAGCTGCGTGCTGGCCAGCCGGATATCCGCCAGCTGCGACCGCTGGCACCTGACCCAGCGGGCACTGCCCGCGCTGGAGGCGATGGCCGACAACACCGGCGAGCCGCGCCTGCGCCAGGCCGTGGCCGCCGCCACGACGGCCAGCGAGCACTTCGAGCCGCCCGGGCCGCCCTGCAGACGGCCCAACGGCTCCTGGTCGCACAAATCCCGCCCGGCCCGATCGGCTGACCCCGGAAATGCCGCGAGGGCCGGCAGGGAAACCCTGCCGGCCCTCGCGGGAACAACCGAAATCCTTACCGGAAGTCACGACCGAAGTCGTAGTCGTCCAGCGGGACGGCCGCACCGGTACCGGTGCCGAACACGTCCGGGGTGTAGTAGCTGTCGTCGTAGGACGGGATCGCGTACGCCGCGGCCCTGGCCTCCTCGGTCGGCTGCACCTGGATGTTGCGGTAGCGGTTGATCCCGGTACCGGCCGGGATCAGCTTGCCGATGATCACGTTCTCCTTGAGGCCCACCAGCTTGTCGTTGCGGCCCTGGATCGCGTTGTCGGTCAGCACCCTCGTGGTCTCCTGGAACGAGGCCGCGGACAGCCACGAGTCGGTCGCCAGCGAGGCCTTGGTGATACCCATCAGCACCGGACGACCCGAAGCCGGCTCGCCGCCCTCGGCCACCACCCGGCGGTTCTCGCCCTCGAAGTTGGTCCGCTCGACCAGCGAACCGGGCAGGAACTCGGTGGCACCCGAGTCGATGATCGTGACCCGGCGCAGCATCTGCCGGACGATCACCTCGATGTGCTTGTCGTGGATGGACACACCCTGTGCCCGGTACACCTTCTGCACCTCGTCGGTCAGGTGCAGCTGGGCCTCACGCGGGCCCATGATGCGCAGCACCTCGTGCGGGTCGGGCGTGCCTTCCAGCAGCTGCTGGCCGACCGACACCCGGCTGCCGTCGCCGAGCGGGCCGTCCGGAGTCGCGGCGATCCGCTGCCGCTTGGACAGCTTGTCGAACACGATCTCCTCGCTGCCGTCGTCCGGCGTGAGGGTGATCTTCCAGAACCGGTCGCTGTCCTCGATCCGGATCCGACCGTCGGTGTCGGCGATCGGCGCCTTGCCCTTGGGGACGCGGGCCTCGAACAGCTCCTGCACACGGGGCAGACCGGTGGTGATGTCGTCACCGGCCACACCACCCTGGTGGAAGGTACGCATCGTCAGCTGCGTGCCCGGCTCACCGATGGACTGCGCCGCGACGATGCCCACCGCCTCGCCGACATCCACCCGCTTGCCGGTGGCCATCGACCGGCCGTAGCAGGTCGCGCAGACACCGACGGCGGACTCACAGGTGAGTACGCTGCGCACCTTGACCCGGGTGACGCCCGAGGACAACAGCCGGCTGATCGCCGGGTCGCCGAGGTCGTCGCCGCGGTTGACCACCACGTTGCCGTCCGAGTCCGCCGCGTCCTCCGCGATGGTCCGGGCGTAGACGCTGGTCTCCACGTGCTGGTCGGGGAATACCGTGCCGTCGGCCTGCTTCTCGCCGACCGTCAGCTGGATACCCCGGGTGGTGTTGCAGTCGACCTCGCGGACGATGACATCCTGCGACACGTCCACCAGACGACGGGTCAGGTAACCCGAGTCGGCGGTCCGCAGCGCGGTGTCCGCCAGACCCTTGCGGGCGCCGTGCGTGGCGATGAAGTACTCCAGCACCGACAGGCCCTCGCGGAAGTTCGCCTTGATCGGCCGCGGGATGTACTCGCCCTTCGGGTTGGACACCAGGCCACGCATCCCGGCCAGCGACCGGACCTGCGTCATGTTGCCCGCCGCGCCCGACTTCACGATCATCGGGATCGGGTTGGAGTCCGGGAAGTTGGCCTCCATCGCGTGGGCGACCTCTTCGGTCGCCTGCGCCCAGACCTTGACCAGTTCGTTGTTGCGCTCGGCGTGGCTGAGCTGACCGCGCTGGTAGCGCTTCTCAACCGCGTCGGCCTTCTGCTCGTACTGGTCGAGGATCTCCTTCTTCTGCGGCGGCACGAGCACGTCGGAGATGGAGATGGTCACGCCCGAACGGGTGGCCCAGTGGAAACCGGCGTCCTTCAGCTTGTCCAGCGTCTGGGCGACAGTGACCATCGGGTACCGCTCGGCCAGGTCGTTGACGATCGCGGCCTGGCGCTTCTTGGGCAGCACCTCGTTGACGAACGGGTAGTCCGCCGGCAGCAGCTCGTTGAACAGCACCCGACCCAGCGTCGTCTCGGCCAGCCACATGCGGCCCGGCTCCCAGTCCTCCGGCTCCTTGCCGCGGGACGGGTTGCGGTCCACGATGCGGATCTTGACCGGGGACTGGAGCTCGATCGCCTTGCGGTCCAGCGCCATGATCGCCTCGGCGGGCGAGGAGAACGCGGAACCGGCGCCGGCGCCGTCCTCCTTCAGCGAGGTCAGGAAGTACAGCCCGGTGACCATGTCCAGACGCGGCATGGCCAGCGGCTTACCCGACGCGGGCGAAAGGATGTTGTTGCTGGACAGCATCAGGATGCGGGCCTCGGCCTGGGCCTCGGCCGACAGCGGCAGGTGCACCGCCATCTGGTCACCGTCGAAGTCCGCGTTGAACGCCTCGCAGACCAGCGGGTGCAGCTGGATCGCCTTGCCCTCGACCAGCTGTGGCTCGAAGGCCTGGATGCCCAGCCGGTGCAGGGTCGGCGCCCGGTTGAGCAGCACCGGGTGCTCGGTGATGACCTCTTCCAGCACGTCCCACACCTGGGGCCGGGTGCGCTCCACCATCCGCTTGGCGGACTTGATGTTCTGCGCGTGGTTGAGGTCGACCAGCCGCTTCATCACGAACGGCTTGAACAGCTCCAGCGCCATCGCCTTGGGCAGGCCGCACTGGTGCAGCTTGAGCTGCGGTCCGACCACGATGACCGAACGGCCGGAGTAGTCGACACGCTTGCCGAGCAGGTTCTGGCGGAACCGGCCCTGCTTGCCCTTGAGCAGATCCGACAGCGACTTGAGCGGGCGGTTGCCCGGACCGGTCACCGGCCGGCCGCGGCGGCCGTTGTCGAACAGTGCGTCGACGGCCTCCTGCAGCATGCGCTTCTCGTTGTTGACGATGATCTCGGGCGCGCCGAGGTCGATCAGCCGCTTCAACCGGTTGTTCCGGTTGATCACCCGGCGGTAGAGGTCGTTCAGGTCGGAGGTGGCGAACCGGCCACCGTCGAGCTGAACCATCGGCCGCAGGTCCGGCGGGATGACCGGGACGCAGTCCAGCACCATGCCCTTGGGCGAGTTGCCGGTCGCCTGGAACGCCGCGACGACCTTGAGTCGCTTGAGCGCGCGCAGCTTCTTCTGGCCCTTGCCGTCGCGGATGGTGTCCCGAAGGATCTCCGCCTCGGCATTGACATCGAAGTCGATCAGCAGCTGCTGGATCGCCTCGGCGCCCATCGACCCGACGAAGTAGTCGCCGTAGCGGTCGATCAGGTCGCGGTAGAGCAGCTCGTCGGCGATGAGCTGCTTGGAGTCCAGCTTGGTGAAGGTGGTCCAGATCTCGTCGAGCCGGTCCAGCTCACGCTGGGCGCGGTCGCGGAGCTGGCGCATCTCCCGCTCGCCGCCCTCCTTGACCTTGCGGCGCACGTCGCTCTTGGCACCCTCGGCCTCCAGCTCGGCCAGGTCGGCTTCGAGCTTCTGGGCGCGGGCCTCGATGTCGGCGTCGCGGCGGTTCTCCGCACGCTTGCGCTCGACCTGCATCTCGTTCTCGAGCGTGGGCAGGTCGTTGTGCCGCAGCTCCGCGTTCACCGAGGTGATCACGTAGGCGGCGAAGTAGATGATCTTTTCCAGGTCCTTGGGAGCAAGGTCCAGCAGGTAGCCGAGCCGGCTGGGCACACCCTTGAAGTACCAGATGTGCGTGACCGGGGCGGCCAGCTCGATGTGTCCCATGCGCTCACGGCGCACCTTGGACCGGGTCACCTCGACGCCGCAGCGCTCACAGATGATGCCCTTGAACCGAACCCGCTTGTACTTGCCGCAGTAGCACTCCCAGTCCCGGGTCGGACCGAAGATCTTCTCGCAGAAGAGTCCGTCCTTCTCGGGCTTGAGGGTGCGGTAGTTGATCGTTTCTGGCTTCTTGACCTCGCCGAACGACCACTGGCGGATGTCATCGGCCGTGGCGAGGCCGATACGGAGCTCATCGAAGAAGTTGACGTCCAACACGCCGGTTCTTCTCTCCTAGCGTTGGTTTGCGATCAGTGGCTCGTGTCCCCGGTGCGGACCGCGCGGGCGGTTCGCACCGGGGACGGCAAGATCAGTCAGTTCACAACGTCGTCGACCGAGGGCGACTCGTTGCGGGACAGGTTGATGCCCAGGTTCGCCGCGGCCCGCTCAAGGTCCTCGTCGTCGCCGTCGCGCATCTCGATGGCGGCGCCGTCACTGGACAGCACCTCCACGTTCAGGCAGAGCGACTGGAGTTCCTTGAGCAGCACCTTGAACGACTCCGGGATACCCGGCTCGGGGATGTTCTCGCCCTTGACGATGGCCTCGTAGACCTTCACCCGGCCGAGCACGTCGTCCGACTTGATGGTGAGCAGTTCCTGCAGCGTGTACGCGGCGCCGTAGGCCTGCATCGCCCAGCACTCCATCTCACCGAAGCGCTGGCCACCGAACTGAGCCTTACCACCGAGCGGCTGCTGGGTGATCATCGAGTACGGGCCGGTGGACCGGGCGTGGATCTTGTCATCCACCAGGTGGTGCAGCTTGAGGATGTACATGTAGCCCACCGCGACCGGGAACGGGAACGGCTCGCCGGACCGACCGTCGATCAGCACCGCCTTGCCGTTCTGGCCGACCATGCGCTCGCCGTCCCGGTTGGGCAGGGTCGCGCCGAGCAGACCGGTGATCTCCTCTTCCTTGGCACCGTCGAACACCGGGGTGGCCGCGTTCGTACCGGCCGGCACGTCGCGCACCTCCTCCGACAGCTTCGCCGCCCAGTCCGGGCTGCCCTCGATCTGCCAGCCTTGCGAGGCCAGCCAGCCGAGGTGCAGTTCCAGCACCTGACCGATGTTCATTCGGCGCGGCACACCGTGGGTGTTGAGCACCACGTCGACCGGCGTGCCGTCGGGCAGGAAGGGCATGTCCTCGGCCGGCAGCACCTTGCCGATGACACCCTTGTTGCCGTGCCGGCCGGCCAGCTTGTCGCCGTCCTGGATCTTGCGCTTCTGCGCCACGTACACCCGGACCAGCTCGTTGACGCCCGGGGGCAGCTCGTCGTCGTCCTCGCGGGAGAACACCCGGATGCCGATGACCTTGCCGTTCTCGCCGTGCGGCACCTTCAGCGAGGTGTCCCGGACCTCCCGGGCCTTCTCACCGAAGATCGCGCGCAGCAGCCGCTCCTCCGGGGTCAGCTCGGTCTCGCCCTTCGGGGTGACCTTGCCGACCAGGATGTCGCCGTCGCGCACCTCGGCACCGATCCGGATGATGCCGCGCTCGTCGAGGTCGGCGAGCACCTCCTCGGAGACGTTCGGGATGTCCCGCGTGATCTCCTCGGCACCCAGCTTGGTGTCGCGCGCGTCGACCTCGTGCTCCTCGATGTGGATCGAGGTGAGCACGTCGTCCTGCACCAGCCGCTGGGACAGGATGATCGCGTCTTCGTAGTTGTGGCCCTCCCACGGCATGATCGCGACGAGCAGGTTCTTGCCCAGCGCCATCTCACCGTTCTGGGTGGACGGTCCGTCCGAGACGACCTGCCCGACCTCGACCCGGTCGCCCTCGTTGACGATCGGCTTCTGGTTGATGCAGGTGCCCTGGTTGGACCGGCGGAACTTGTGCAGCCCGTAGGTCTGCCGGGTCCCGTCGTCGGCCATCACCGTGATGAAGTCGGCGGACAGCTCCTCGACCACACCGGCCTTCTTGGCCACCACAACGTCGCCGGCGTCGACCGCGGCGCGCAGCTCGGTGCCGGTGCCGACCAGCGGCGACTCGGCCCGCAGCAGCGGCACGGCCTGACGCTGCATGTTCGCACCCATCAGGGCGCGGTTCGCGTCGTCGTGCTCCAGGAACGGGATCATGGCCGTCGCGACCGACACCATCTGGCGCGGCGACACGTCCATGTAGTCGACCTCGGTCGGCGGGATCAGCTCGACCTCGCCGCCCTTCTTCCGGACCAGCACGCGGTCCTCGGCGAAGAAGCCGTCCTCACCCAGCACGGCGTTCGCCTGCGCGATGACGTGCCGGTCCTCCTCGTCCGCGGTCAGGTAGTCGATCTGGTCGGTGACCTGGCCGTCGGTGACCTTGCGGTAGGGCGTCTCGATGAAGCCGAACGGGTTGACCCGCGCGTAGGAGGACAGCGAGCCGATCAGGCCGATGTTCGGGCCTTCCGGCGTCTCGATCGGGCACATCCGGCCGTAGTGGCTGGGGTGCACGTCGCGGACCTCCATGCCGGCCCGCTCACGGGACAGACCACCGGGGCCGAGGGCGGACAGCCGACGCTTGTGCGTCAGGCCCGCGATCGGGTTGGTCTGGTCCATGAACTGGGACAGCTGGGAGGTGCCGAAGAACTCCTTGATCGCGGCGACCACCGGGCGGATGTTGATCAGGGTCTGCGGCGTGATCGCCTCGACGTCCTGGGTGGTCATCCGCTCGCGGACCACTCGCTCCATCCGGGACAGGCCGACCCGGATCTGGTTCTGGATGAGCTCACCGACGGTGCGCAGGCGGCGGTTGCCGAAGTGGTCGATGTCGTCGACCTCGACGGGGATCTCCGGGCCGTTCTCCGCGCCCATCATCGTGGTCTCGCCCGCGTGCAGGCGGACCAGGTACTCGATGGTGGAGACGATGTCTTCCTCGGTCAGCACGCCGGTGGTGTACGGCTTGTCCAGACCGAGCTTCTTGTTGACCTTGTACCGGCCGACCTTGGCCAGGTCGTAGCGCTTCTCCTTGAAGAACAGGTTCTCCAGGAGGGTCTGGGCGCTCTCCTTGGTCGGCGGTTCGCCGGGACGGAGCTTGCGGTAGATGTCCAGCAGCGCCTCGTCGGTGCCCGCGGTGTGGTCCTTCTCCAGGGTGGCCAGCAGGGTCTCGGAGAAGTGGAACCGCTCGCGGATCTGTTCGGTGCTCCAACCCAGCGCCTTGAGCAGCACGGTGACCGGCTGCCGGCGCTTGCGGTCGATCCGCACCCCGACGGTGTCGCGCTTGTCGACGTCGAACTCAAGCCACGCACCCCGGCTCGGGATGATCTTGACGCTGAAGACGTCCTTGTCGGTCGTCTTGTCGATATTCGTGTCGTAGTAGACACCGGGGGACCTGACCAGCTGGGAAACCACGACGCGCTCGGTGCCGTTGATGACGTACGTGCCCTTGTCGGTCATCACCGGGAAGTCACCCATGAACACCGTCTGGCTCTTGATCTCGCCAGTGGTGTGGTTGGTGAACTCGGCGGTGACGAACAACGGGGCGGCGTAGGTCATGTCCTTGTCCTTGCACTCCTCGACGGAGGCCTTGACCTCGTCGAAGCGCGGGTCGGAGAAGGACAGGGACATCGAGCCGGAGAAATCCTCGATCGGGGAGATCTCGTTCAGAACCTCTTCGAGACCACCCACCGGGTTCTCTTCGCCCTGATCGATGCGGCGCTGGAACCACGCCTCGGCGCCAGTGAGCCATTCGAAGGACTGGAGCTGAAGATCGAGTAGATTGGGCACGCTCAGCGGTTCACGAATCTTCGCGAAGGAGACCCGCTTCGGCGCCCCGGGGATTCCAGAACTGTTCGCGGTGGAGTTGGTCGCAGCAGTGGCCTGGGTCGCGCGGGAGACTGCCAAGATGCGTCCTTCCAGGGACTCTCTGAGCTGTCCGCCTGGCTGCGGCTATAGCAGCCAAACAGGTAGCTGTCAAGGGTGCGTTCGGCGCCCCACATCCTAGCTCTACTGAAAGAGGCATAGAAAAAGAGGGCAGCGCAAATGAGCAGTCTAGCCGCTCTGACAACGGCTGTCGAGGGGTCGGCCGAACGGCCTCCCAGCTCGTCACCAAGAGAGTGACCCCCACGGGCCGCTCAGTCAAGACGTACCGGAGCGATCACCCACCCGGACTAGGCGCGGCTCACCATCCGTAGCTGCCTTGAGCTGGTCGGACACCTCGGCGGGCGGACATGCGGACGCGACGCGGCCGGTTGACTCACCGGCCGCGTCGCGCGTCGTCAGGTACCAAATCCAGTGACCGAAGTCTCAGTGTTACACGCTTGTGTTTCGCTGTTCCGGAGTCACTCGACCGGCGACGGCACCACCGCGTAGCCGGAGTACTGACCGGCCCCGATCGCCTGCACGATGCTCATCCCGGGCACCGGGACCGGCACCGTCGAGGAGGCCGCCGTGCCCATCTCGCCGAAGCCGTCGTCGCCCCAGGTCGACACCGCGCCCTCAGCGGTGAGGGCCAGCGCGAACTGCTGGCCGGCCGCGACGTCCTGCACGTCGGACAGGCCCGACACCAGGGCCGGTGTCGACTGGACGCAGCCCGGCAGATCGACGTCGCTGACGCAGTTGATGCCGCCGGAGGCGCCGTTGCCCAGCTCGCCGGGATTGTCGGCTTGCGGCTATTTGGCGCAACCCTGGGTCTGCTGACCGTTGAAAGTGTTGATGGCGGAGATCTTCCACTTGCCGCTGACCCGGGTGGCGTTCACCGCGAAGGCGGCGGTGGAGTCACTGACCTGGTTGGTGGTCGCCCGGGTGTCGTGCTGGTCGACGACCAGCAGCACCCGTGCGTCGTCCCCGTCCAGCATCTCCACACCACTGCTCACCACGGTGGTGGACAACACGAGTTTCTGGCTGGGCGCCTGCGACTGCACATCCTTGAAGATCAGGTTGTACTGGCAGACCGCGTCCCCGGTGAGCAGACTCTGCACGGCCGACTGCGTCTTGCTCAGGTTCGTGTAGTTGTAGGAGAACATCGTGTTCACCGCCGAGGTGACCTCACCGGTGACCTCGCTGGTGCCGGCGTTGTCGGTGAGCGCGGTGTTCCGCACGGCCGTGCCGTAGCGCAGGCTGTGCCACTCCACGAACGCGACGATCGCGAACGCGCCGAGCAGCACGGCGACCGCGCCCAGGATCATCGGCACCAGCAGCCGGCTGCGGCGTGGGCTCTCGACCGTCCCGAGATCGTCCGAAGTGGACTGAAACGCCGACCAGGACGCGTCGGCCGCCGATTCGCGCTCGGCCGACTGCGGCTCGGGCGTGTCTGCCTCGGCCGACTCGGGCTCCGGTTCGGGCGCCGGGCGGGGCTTGCGCCGACGGGTCGGCGAGGGCCGGGGCGACTCCGCCGCCGCTTCGGTCGTCTCCGGCGCATCCGGCGCATCCGGCTCGGTGGCCGGCGGGTTGTCGGTGAGCGTGCCGCCGAAGGTCTCCTCGGCGGGCACCACCGGGATGATCTGGGTGTCGTGGTCGTCGGCCTGCTCATCGGTGGCCGGCGACTGCTCGTCGGCGCGCGTCGGCTTGCGCAGGCCGGCGACCCTGGGCCGGCGCGGCGGGGTCACCGGGATCGGCGCCCGGCGGCGCGGCTGCGACGAGGGCTGCTGGGGTGGCTGGGGCGTGGTCATCAGGAACGTCCTCTTCGACTCACTGTCCGTTGCTGCTGCCGGTGGAGATCTGGCTCAGCCCGCTGAGTTTCCACACCTGGTTGGTCTGGTTGCCGGTGTTGGTCAGGGCCACCTGGAGCGGCAGCCGCTTGGTGGACGCGGCGCCGGTCGGCGGCTTGACCGTGACATCCACCAGCACGATCGCCTGCGCGGTGCCCTGCTGAAGGTTGAGCTGGGTGAGCGCGCCGTCCACGATCTTGCCGGTGGTCACCACCTTGGCCGACTGGACCTGCGACTCGAAGGTGTTCTGCCCGCTGGTGAGCTGGGTGAACAGGTCACCGGTCGCGGACTGCTTCCACCGGCTCAGGCCCTGCTGGATGCTGCGGTAGTCCAGGGTGGTGAAGTTGACCGCACCGCTCTCGGCCACCTGGAGCGCGGTGTCCCGGCTCCGGGAGTACGTGAGGTTGTCGCTGTGCGCCGCGTTGTACCAGAGGAAACCGCCCACCAGCGCCGCGGCCAGCGCCAGCACGACCAACACCAGCGCGGCGGCCGGCAGGCCGACCCGCAGCAGCCCGGATCGGTCGGACCGCTCGGCCGTCCCGGTCGGCTCGGTCGACTCCGGCGATTCGGTCGTGCCGGTCGATTCAGCTGTCTCGTTCGACTCGGGCTCGGTGTCCGGGTCCGGCGTGCTGCCGGCCGCCGAGGTGGCCGAGTCGGCGTGCTGGGTGCTCACAAGGTCCTCCGTCATGCGACTCCGAGAAGCGCGGCCAGGCTGGTCGGCGTAAGGCCGCCGCCGCTGACCACCGAGTCGGGGCTGCTCGGCTGTTGTCCGGTCGTGCCCTGCTGGCTGGTCTGGCCGGGTGTGGCGACGACCGGAACCCCACCGTAGGGCGCGTTCTGCGCCCCACGCACGTCAATGGGACTACCCGCGCCGTCCGCGCAGTATGCCTGGGTGTTGGGCGTGGCACTGCTGGTGGCGTTGCCTGCCCGCTTGGTGGTGCCCTGATAGCCGGACGTGCACGGCGGCGGGTTGAACAGGTTGAGTACCAGACCGAGGTGTGCGGTGCCGTCACCGGGCAGCACCGACCCGGTCGCCGCGGCCAACTCGGGATACGCGACGAACGCCAACTGTAGCCCGGACAGCCGGGTGGACACGACGTTCGCCGTGGTCAGCAGGTTGGCCAGGACCGAGCTGAGGGCCGGCCCGGTTTCGTTGAGCAGATAGGTGATCTGGGTGGCGGCCGGCGGCACGTTCTGGATCAGCTGCCGGATCGCCGGGTCGGACGTCTTGAGCTGCGCGGCCAGCGACTCCAGCGAGCCGCTGAACGAGGTGATCGCGTCCGCCTCGTGATTCTGCGTGTTCAGCACGGTCTGGCTGCTGTTGAGCAGTTGGGTGGTCTGCGGCAGCTGCTGCTGGGCGGTGGTGGTGAAGTCCGACACCGAGTCGAGCAGTTCCTGCAGGCTGGGCCCGGTCCCGTTGAACGCGGTGTCCAGCTCGTTCACGGTGTTCTGCAACGACTGGGTGGGCACCGAGTTGGCCAGCTGGTCCAGGTTCTGCAACAGGTCCTGGGTGGGCAGCGGCACCGTCGTGCGGCTCTGCGGGATGACCGACCCGCCGGCCAGGTAGGGCCCGGAATCGGTGTTGGGCACCAGGTTCACGTACTGCTCGCCGACCGCGGACCGGTCGGCGACACTCGCCTGGAGGTCACTGGGGATCTGCGGAGCACTGGAGTTGATGTGCAGATCGACCTGGATACCGTTGTGGATCAACGACATCGAGGTCACCTTGCCGACGGTGACGCCGCGGTAGGCGACCTCGGCGTTGGTGAAGATGCCGCCACCGGTGGCCAGGTCCATCTTCACGTCGTAGCCGGGGTTGATCACCGAGCTGCCGATGCCGGCGTAGCGCATCGCGGCGTACACCACCGCGACGACGCCGACCACGGCGAACACGATGAGCTGGATGACCACCTTGCGGGCGAGCATCAGGAACCGCCTCCCAACAGGGTGCCGAGAATGCTGCCCAACCCACCCGTGCCGCCGGAGCCCGAGGAACCGGACGAGCCGGAACCGCCCGACGTGGAGCCGGGCAGTGGCAGCGGCGGATTGGCGGTGCTGCCGGTCGACCCGCCGGTGATGCCCTGCAGGCTGGGAACGAGCCCGGACAGGATGTTCTGCTGCGACCGGGAGACATTGTCCAGCAGGTCGCCGAGGTTGAGGTCGAGGCTGGCGTAGAGGTTCTCGTAGTCACCCTTGACGCCGGCCGCGGCCTGGTCGGTGAACGGGAAGGTGAGCAGCAGCTGCAACGCGTTGGGCAGGTCCGAGCCGGCCTTGGACAGCTGTTGCAGGGTCGGGGTGAGCGACTTGAGGTCGGCCACCAGGTCGGCCTGGCTCTTGTTCACCGTGTCCACCGCGACCCCGGACAACCCGGTCAGCGACTGCAACATGGTGACCAGCTCGTCCCGCTGGCTGTTGAGCACATCCAGGCCGGGGCCGAGGTTGGTCAGCACACCGGCGATCTGCGTCTTCTGCGTGTTCAGCGTCGCCGAGAGGCGGTTCAGGCCGTCCAGCGCGGTGGTGATGTCCGAGGAGTGCGAGTTCAGGTTGGTCATCAACGTGTTCACGTTGGCCAGCAGCGCGCGGATCTCCGGCTCGTTGCCGGTGGTGGCCGAGTTCAGCTCCTTGGAGATGGTCTGGATCTGCGCGATGCCACCGCCGTTGAGCAGCATGGACAGCGCGCCGAGGACCTCTTCCACCTCGGTGTTGCGGTTGGTCCGCGACAGCGGGATGTTCGCGCCGTCGGCCAGCCGGCCCTGGCCCTGCCCGTCGGGCGGCGCGACCAGCTGCACGTACTTCTCACCGAGCAGGCTGGACTGTTCGAGGTCGGCGCTGGAGTTGGCCGGCAGGTTCACGTCGCCGTTGACCGTCATGGTCACCTCGGCGGTCCAGTCCGACTTGTTCAGCGAGATCGAGTCGACCTTGCCCACCGGCACGTTGTTGACCTCGACCGAGGACTGCGGCACCAGGTCCAGCACGTCGGTGAAGTTGGCGTGCACCGTGTAGGGGTGAGTGCCCAGGTCGGCGCCGCCGGGCAGGGACACCCCGTACAGGCCGCCGAAGCCCTGGCACCCGGTCAGCGCGACCATGCCGCCGACCGTCATGGCGGCCAGTCCGATCCGGACCACCCGACGGCTCATTTCGAACTCCCCGAGGTCGACGAGGTGGAGGAACCGGAGGTGGCGGTGCCGTAGACGACCCCGGCGACCGGCAGTGGCAGCGGTGGCAGTTTGCCGGTCTGCAACGACCCCAGCACCGAGGCGACCGAGGGCAGCGGCACCAGCCCTTGCAGCACCGGGGCGATCGAGTTGCACGCGGTGCTCAGGGCGGCTGGCAGGCTGCTCGGGGTGAGCTGCTGCAACAGCTTGCACACCTCGACGATCGGCGGGTTGGTCAGCTCGTTGATGTCCGCGCGGGCGTCCAGCGTGCCGGAGGCCGCGTTGTAGGAGTTGACCACGTCGTCCAGCGCGAGCGGCGCCACGTCCAGCGTCTCGGCCAGCGCGGACCGTTCGTCCACCAGCACCTTGGTCACTCCCGACAGATTGTCCACATTGGACTTGATCTGCGCCCGGTTGTTGGCGATGAAGCTCTGCACCTGGCCCAGCGCCGTCCCCAGCTGGCTCACCGCGGCGGCCAGGTTGCCCTTCTCACCGGACAGGAAGCCCGAGACCTGGGCCAGCTGTTGGGAGAACTTGCGCACCTGCGTGTCGCTGTCGGCCAGGGTGGTGGTGAACTTCGAGAGGTTGTCCACCGTCGCGAACAGGTTGGTCTTGTTGGTGTCCAACGTGGTCGCCAGCGCGGACAGCTGGGTGATCGTGTCGTGCAGGTTCTGCCCGTTGCCGCTGAGGTTGGCCGAGGCCGTGTTGAGCAGGTTGGACAGCGCGCCGTTGGAGTTCGCGCCGTTCGGGCCGAGGTCGGTGGCGACCTTGTTCAGGCTGCTGTAGAGCTGGTCGAGCTCGACCGGGGTGGCCGTGCGGGTCTTCGGGATCACCCCGTTGTCCGGCATCGTTGCCCCGCCCGTGTACACCGGGGTGAGCTGCACGTACCGGTCGCTGACCACCGACGGCGCGACCACGAGGGCCTGTGCGCCGACCGGGATCTTCACCCCGCGGTCGACCGACATCTCCACCCGGACCTCGGTGCCCTCGGGCACCACGTCGCTGATGGTGCCGACCTTCACGCCGAGCACCCGCACGTCCGACCCGGCGTACACGCCGACCGCCTGGTCGAAGTACGCGGTGACCTTGCGGGAGTTGGTGTCCTCGAAGATCCACCACACGGCGGCGGCCACGAGCAGCGCGAGAACACAGGCCAACGCCAATGCCCTACCGAGATCGCGCCCAGCGCGAGTAGTGGCGCTCACGGCAAACACCCCTGCGGATTGACCGGACCGATGGACGGCGGCAGCAGGCCGCAGATGTAGTTGTCGAACCAGCGCCCGTTGCCGACCGCGTTGGCGAACAGCCGGACGAACGGCGCGAGCAGGTTGAGCCCGTTGGCCAGGCTGGTCTGGTTGTTCTGCAACAGCGTGGTGAACTGGTTGAGTTCACCGAGCACCGGCTGGAGCTGCTTCTCGTTGTCGGTGACCAGACCGGAGAGCTGGGTGGACAGGCTCTGGGTTCCGGTCAGCAGCGTGTCGATCGCGCTCTCCCGCTGTTCCAGCATGGCCAACAGGGTGTTGCCGTCGTTGAGCAGCTTCTGCACCTCGGCGTCCCGGCTGGCCACGGTCTGACTGAGCACGTTCGTGTTGGACAGCAGCTGGGCCAGCTGGGTGTCCCGGGAGGCGATCGTGTTGGACAGCGCGGAGAGCCCGTTGAGCGCGCTGCGCACGTCGGTCGGCGTGCCGGCAAACGCTTGCGACAGCACGTCGAAGCTCTGCGCGAGCTGACCGGTGTTGAGCTGGTCGACCGTGCGGGACAGCCCGCTGAACGCGTCGATCACGTCGTAGGGCGACGTGGTTCGGCTGGTCGGGATGGCGGTGTCCGGGTTGAGCGGCGCCGAGCCCTGCGGGTCCAGCGCGAGGTACTTCGAGCCGAGCACCGTCTTGATCTTGATGTCGGCCGTGGTCTGGTCGCCCAGCCAGGCGTTCTTCACCTGGAAGGCGACCCGCACGTGGTCGTTCTCCAGGGACACGCTGCTGATCTTGCCGACCTTCACCCCGGCCACGCTCACCACGTCGCCCGGGTTGAGCCCGGCGTCCTCGGTGAAGTCGGCGGTGTAGGTGGTGCCACCGCCGATGATCGGCAGGTCCGAGGAGTAGAACGCGGACAGCAGCACCAGCGCCAGCACGGCCAGACTGACGATGCCGATCGTGTAGGGATTGCGCTCCCGGAACGGCTTCATGACTTGCACCTCGCCTGGGTCACCGGCTCAAGGGGCAACGTGACCGGCTTGGTGATCAGCGGTGGGACCGTCACCGTGCCGCCGGCCGAACAGAGGAAGAAGTTGAACCAGGAGCCGTAGCTCGCGGTCGGGATGAGCGTGTTCAGCTTCTGCGGCAGGTACTGGATGAAGTGCTGCACGGTGCCCTGGTTGTCGTCCAGGTTCTTGGACAGCGTGCCCAGCCCGGCGATGTCGGCCTGCAACGGCGCCCGGCCCTGGTCGAGCAGGCCGGCGGTGCTGTTGGCCAGGTCGCCCAGCGCACCGATCGCGTCGCTGATCGGCTGCCGGTCCGCGGCCAGCCCGGACACCAGCTGTTGCAGGCTGGTGATCAGGCCGCCCAACTGGACGGAGTGCGCGTTGACCGTGTTCAGCACCGAGTTCAGGTTGTCGATGACCTGACCGATCACCTTGTCCTTGTCGGCGATCGTGCTGGTCAGCGATGCCGTGCTGGACAGCAGCGAGTCGATCGTGCCGCCCTCGCCCTGGAACACCTGGATGATCTCGTAGGACAGCTGGTTCACATCGTCTGGGGAGAGCGCCTGGAACAGCGGCTGGAACCCGTTGAACAGCTCGGTCAGATCCAGCGCCGGCTGGGTCTGGGCCAGCGGGATGGTGTCGCCCGGAGCCAGCATCTTGCTTGAGTTGCCCGGCCCCTGGGCCAGCGAGATGTAGCGCTGGCCGACCAGGTTGCGGAACTTGATGGTGGCCGTCACGGAGGCCGGCAGGGTCACGTCCGACTCGATGCTGAACTTCACGTCGGCCTGCTGCCGGTCGGCGATGCTGATGTTCTCCACCTCGCCGACCTTCACCCCCGCGATCCGCACGTCGTCACCGTCGTTGAGCGAGGTGACGTCGGAGAACCGCGCGGTGTAGGAGTTCGAGCTGCTGAAGTTCAGGTTGGCGATGGTCAACCCGAGAATGGCGGTGGCCGCGACCGTGATCACCACGAAGATGACCAGTTTGGTCAGCGGCCCGGCGATGCTCCTCATTTCAGCGTCACCTCCGTTCCGCGATAGATCGGTCCGATCAGGACACTCGCCCAGTTGGGCACCTGCTGGGGCGTGACGCCCAGCCCGCCGGCGGCCAGCTCGGCGATGAAGCCCTGCTCCGCGGCCGAGTTCGGCAGGCCGAGCCCGTCGGTGTTCGCCGACTGGGACGAGGTGGACTGGGTGCCGGTGCTGGGCAGCAGACCCGAGCTGCTGCTGTGCGCGGCCGGCGGATGGGTGGACCCGTCGTCGAGCGGCCCGTCCGGCGCGTACTGCGGGAACGGCGTCGGCGCCGGAGTGAAGTCGTAGCAGCGCGGGCCGCGGTTCTCGTTGTACTCAGGTGTGTCCTGGCCGGCCACGTAGGCACCCCGGCTGACGCTCACCTCCAGCGTCGCGTGCAGGCCCGGCTCGTCGGTGCCGGCGCCGAAGGCCGTGTTGAGCTTGCCCTCGTCCTGCACCATCTGCTTGAGGAAGCAGGGGTACTCCGGCGAGTACTCGGCGAGCATGTCCAGGATCGGCGCGCTCGTCTTCGTCACCTGGATCAGGTTGTTCTTGTTGGCGTCCAGGAAGTTGGTCAGCGTGTCCGACGCGGTGGTCAGCGTGCCGTAGAGGTTCTGCAGGTTGGCCTGCTCGGCGACGACGGTCTGCGAGGTCACGCTCAGGTCCGACAGCGCGTTGATCAGCTGCGGCGCCGCCTGGTTGTAGGTGTTGGTCGTGGTCGCCAGCGCGGACAGGTCGTGTTCCAGCGTGGGCAGGTGCGGGTTGAGCTGGCCGACGTACTGGCCCAACTGGGACAGGGTCGAACCGAGTTCCGGGCCGCGGCCCTGCAACGCGGTGGCGATCGCGGTCAGCGTCACCGACAGCTTCTGCGGCTGGACCGCCTGGAGCACCGGCATCAGGTCGTCGAGCACCTGCTCCACCGCGATCGCCGTGGACGACCGGTTCTCGCCGATCACCGCGCCGCCGGCGATCGGCGAACTCGCCGGGTCGGTGGGGATCTCCAGGTCGACGTAGCGCTCGCCGAACAGGCTCTTGGGCAGCAGTTCTGCGGTGACGTTGGCCGGGATCAGCTTGGCCTGGTCGGGGTCGAGGTTCAGGGTGAGCACCGCGCCGTCGCCGGTGGAGGACACCGACCTCACCGAGCCGACGACCAGCCCGCGGACCATCACGTCCGCGCCCGCGCTCATCTCGTTGCCCGCGCTGCCGGCATCCAGGGTGATCGGCACGGTCGGGGTGAACGCCTTGTTGTAGAACAAGATCGTCACAGCGAAGAAGGCAGCGATGAGCACCACCAGCAGCAGTCCCAGCAGCCGTCGGCGCAACGTTCCCAGTGCGCTACTCATCCGGCGATCCTCACCGTCGTGGTCGTCCCCCAGATCGCCAGGCTGAGGAAGAAGTCCAACAGGGTCACCGTGACGATCGCGGTCCGCACCGCCCGGCCGACGGCCAGGCCCACACCGGCCGGGCCACCGCTGGCCCGGTAGCCGAAGTAGCAGTGCGTCATGATGATCACCACGCTGAACACGAGCACCTTGCCGAACGACCAGAGCACGTCCTGTGGCGGCAGGAACAGGTTGAAGTAGTGGTCGTAGGTACCCGAGGACTGGCCGTAGAACAGCACGGTGATCTCACGGGAGGCGAGGTAGGAGGTGAGCAGGCCGATCACGTAGAGCGGGATGACCGCGACGAAACCGGCGATCACCCGGGTGGTGGCCAGGTAGGGCAGGCTGGGCACGCCCATCACCTCCAGCGCGTCCACCTCCTCGGAGATGCGCATCGCGCCCAGCTGCGCGGTGAAGCCGGAGCCCACCGTCGCCGACAGCGCGAGCCCGGCCACCAGCGGCGCGATCTCCCGGGTGTTGAAGTAGGCGGAGATGAACCCGGTGAACGCGGCCGTGCCGATCTGGTTGAGCGCCGAGTAGCCCTGCAGGCCGACGACCACACCGGTGAACACGGTCATGCCGACCATCACGCCGATGGTGCCGCCGATCACCGCCAGCGCGCCGGAGCCGAAGCTGACCTCGGCCAGCAGCCGCAGGATCTCCTTCATGTATCTGCGCAGCGCTCTCGGCGTCCAGGCAAGAGTCTTGCCGTAGAACGACATCTGGTCGCCGAGCAGGTCGAGGGTCCGCAGTGGACGCCCGGCGATCCGGAGCGCGCGTTGGGTCAGGGTGGCCATCTCGGGTCAGCCGATCTTCGACGGGACGAGCTGCAGGTAGATCGTGGTGAGCACGAAGTTCACGAAGAACAGCAGCAGGAACGTGATGACAACGGACTGGTTGACCGCCTCACCGACGCCCTTCGGGCCGGGTGCGGGATGCAGGCCGCGGTAGGCCGCGACCACGCCGGCGATGAAGCCGAAGATCACCGCCTTCAGCTCACCGACCCACAGGTCCGACAGCTGCGCCAGCGCGTTGAAGCTGGCCAGGTAGGCACCGGGGGTGCCGCCCTGCAGGACCACGTTGAAGAAGTAGCCGCCGAGCACGCCGACCACCGAGACCATGCCGTTGAGCAGCAGGGCGATCAGCATCGAGGCGAGCACCCTTGGCACCACCAGGCGCTGGATCGGCGAGACGCCCAGCACCTCCATCGCGTCGATCTCCTCGCGGATGGTCCGCGCGCCGATGTCCGCGCAGATCGCGCTGCCGCCGGCACCCGCCACCAGCAGCGCGGTGACCAGTGGGCTGGCCTGCTGGATGATCGCCAGCACGCTGGCCGCGCCGGTGAACGACTGCGCGCCCAGCTGCCGGGTCAGCGAGCCCAGTTGCAGCGCGATCACCGCGCCGAACGGGATGGACACCAACGCGGTGGGCAGGATCGTGACACTGGCCACGAACCAGGACTGCTGGATGAACTCCCTGGTCTGGAACGGCCGCCGGAAGATGTTGGCGAACACGTCCAGCGCCAGGGCGAAGAGTCGACCGGTTTCGCGCAGCGCGCCTGCGCCGGGGAACGGGGTCGACCGGGCGGACCGAGCCGTCACCGGTTACCGCCTTCGGCTGAGCCGCCTGCGCCGCCTGAACCGTCGTTGTCCGACCAGTTCTGCTGCTCCCAGCCGGACTCGGGGATCTGCGCCACCTGGTGGGTGGGCAGCTCGCCCTGGAAGGCGCCCGGCGGCTCGGCCACCGGACCCCGGCGGCGCGGCGTCGGGCTGGGCAGCTGCCCGGTCAGCTGGTTCGGGCTGCCCAGCACGACGGTGTCGTCGGGCCGCGGCGCCGGCCGGCCGCCGACGCTGACCGGCACCCGGTAGCGCCGCCGGTCCTCGTCGCTGAGCGACTCGATGATCGCCCGCTGGGCGTTCATCGGCAGCGTGTGCAGGATGCTCATCACCCGGTCCTTGCGCCGGCGCACCGCCTGCCGCTCGGGCAGGCCGGGGGTCGGCTGCAACTGCGGCACAATGCCCGACACGTCCTCGGTGCTGCCGCCGTCGCTGTGCCCGGCGGCCACATCGGCCTCCTCGCGGGCCATCGTCGCCGCGTCCTTCTCCTCGGACATGCCGATCGGGCCGAGCCTGCGGCCGTTGAGGAACTGCGAGACGACCGGCTCCTCGCTGGTCAGCAGGACTTCGCGGGGGCCGAACATGACCAGTTCGCGGCGGAACAGCATGCCGATGTTGTCCGGCACGGTCCGGGCGATGTTGATGTTGTGCGTGACGATCAGGATCGTCGCGTCGATCTGCGCGTTGAGATCGACCAGCAGCTGGGAGATGTAGGCCGTGCGCACCGGGTCCAGACCGGAGTCCGGCTCGTCGCACAGGATGATCTCCGGGTCGAGCACGAGGGCGCGGGCCAGGCCGGCGCGCTTGCGCATCCCGCCGGAGATCTCCCCGGGCAGTTTGCGCTCGGCCCCGGACAGGCCGACCATCTCCATCTTCTCCAGCACGATGTGCCGGATGTCCGCCTCGGTCTTGCGGGTGTGCTCCCGCAGCGGGAACGCGACGTTGTCGAACAGGCTCATCGACCCGAACAGCGCGCCGTCCTGGAACAGCACGCCGAACAGCTTGCGGATCTCGTAGAGCTTGTGCTCCGAACAGGACACCACGTCGGTGCCGTTGATCATCACCTTGCCGCGCTCTGGCTTGAGCAGCCCGATCATCGACTTGAGGAACACCGACTTGCCCGTACCCGACGGGCCGAGCATCACCGAGACCTCACCGGAGGGCAGCGTGAGGCTCACGTCCCGCCAGATGGCCTGCCGACCGAAGGACTTCGTCAGCCCCTCGATCGCCACCTCGACGCCCATCAGACCTCCCGCAAGTCATCGTCGTCATGCGTGCACCCGCACCGG
This sequence comes from Pseudonocardiaceae bacterium, assembly GCA_036268615.1. Lineage (GTDB taxonomy): Bacteria > Actinomycetota > Actinomycetes > Mycobacteriales > Pseudonocardiaceae > DATATV01. Next base: position 73,989 of record DATATV010000154.1, on the reverse strand, counting down.
CCGCGGCTACCGCACGGCCCGGTCAGGACGCCGACGCCAGTGACGGATGCCCTGTCGTCTGTCCTGTGCAACGAGCGCGCGGCGGGTAGGTTACCCGCCGGTTCAACACCCGGCGACGGGTGCCGTGACGCGCGCCACCGCATGATCACCGCAGGGACCGTAACGCCTTGGGGGGTCGAAGACGATTAGGGGCCACACGATTAGGGGCGGTCACCCTAATGGGTGACCGCCCCTAATGGCGCTCCTGGTGACCGGGTACCGGCTGGTCAGCCGGTCGGGGTCGCACCGAGAGGGTTCGAACTACTTGACGCTGACCTTGGCGCCGGCGGCTTCCAGCTTCTCCTTGGCGGCCTCGGCGGCGTCCTTGGCGACCTTCTCCAGGATGGGCTTCGGGGCGGCCTCAACCAGCTCCTTGGCCTCCTTCAGGCCCAGGCCCGAGACGACCTCACGGACGACCTTGATGACCTGGATCTTCTTGTCACCGGCGTTGTCCAGGATGACGTCGAACTCGCTCTGCTCCTCGGCGACCTCGGCCGGGGCAGCGCCACCGACAGCGGCGACGGCGACCGGCGCGGCGGCGGTGACCTCGAAGGTGTCCTCGAACTGCTTCACGAACTCGGAGAGCTCCAGCAGCGTCATTTCCTTGAACGCGTCGAGCAGTTCGTCGGTGCTCAGCTTCGCCATGATGGCGTTTCCTTCCTAGCGTGCGTACCCACGACTACGACGCGGGCGCGGGATTCAACAGGGGTTTGGTTCAGCTCTCCGAGCCGGGCGCGGCGTCCTCGGCGGCAGCCTCGGTAGCCACGGGAGCCGCGTCCTCGGGTGCTTCCGAGGCCCGCTTCTCCTGCAGCGCGGCGACCAACCGAGCGACCTGCGACGCCGGAGCGTTGAACAGGCCGGCGGCCTTGGACAGGTTGCCCTTCATCGCCCCGGCCAGCTTGGCCAGCAGGACCTCGCGCGAGTCGAGGTCGGCGATCCTGGTGACCTCGTCGATGCTCAGCGGGCGGCCGTCCATGTAGCCGCCCTTGATGACAAGGGCCTTGTTGTCCTTGGCGAAGTCACGCAACGCCTTGGCCGCGTCCACCGGCTCGCCCTTGACAAAGGCGATGGCGGTGGGACCGACGAACAGGTCTTCGAGACCCTGCACACCGGCGTCCTGGGCGGCCCGCTTGACCAGCGTGTTCTTCGCGACGCGGTAGTAGACACCGTCGCCGAGAGCGCGCCGCAGGGTGGAGAGCTGCGCCATGGAGAGCCCTCGGTACTCGGTAACGACAGCGGCCGAGCTGTCGCGGAACTTGTCCGCGATCTCGTCGACGGCGCTCACCTTGTCGGGCTTCGCCACGGTCGCCTCCTTTCTCCGTCTTCGATGGTGACCGGCTTGTCACCGACCCCGAAAACGACGAACGCCCCGGCGCAGTGGCACGGGGCGTGAACAGGAGAACGCGTTGGCGCGAGCTGTTGTGGCCTCGTCCTACCTGCGCGGGCCGCCCGCGAGATGCGGGGCCTTCGTATCGTGCGGCCTACGGCCATGGGTCGAGGACACACGAAAGACCAGCGGTCTGAGGTGGAACTAATTCAATAGTAGCCCGCGTCGGCTTCACCTTCCAAATCGCCCTGACGGTGGCGGCGGGAGCGGGCGCCCGCACGGCATGATGTCCACCGTGGGTGACAACGAACCTGGCCGGCCAGTCCCGCCCGAACAGCCGCTGCCGCCCGGCTGGACGGCCGAACAACTGCGCCAGTTCCAGGAGTTCCAGCAGTTCCAGGACTTCCTCCGCTTCACCCAGGCGCAACAACAGGGCCAGCAGCCGCAGGGCGGTCCGGGCAGCGACCTGGTCCCGATCACCTCGCCCGAGTCCATGCCGGTCGTGCCCGGTCGTCCGCTGCCGGCCGTGCCACCGCCGGCCCACGAGCTGCACCGGCACCTCGACCAGATGCGCACACAGCTGGCCGAGCTGACCGAGGGCCAGGCCCGGATCGAGCGGGTGACCAACCCGCCGTGGTGGCGCAAGCTGTTGCGCAGCCGGGCGGCCAGCTGGCTGATCGGCTTCGTGGTGCTGGTGATCGTGGCGATCTGGTTGGTGCCCGCCCTGGTGCACCACTACCTCGGTGGCGGCACCGACAGCTCCGGCGGCGGACCGGGCGCCGCGCTGCCCGCGCCCAAGTCGGCCAGCCACGAACTGCCCGCGCACCCCTCCGACACGGTCAGCGACGTCTACCTGTTCGTCGCCGGCAACAACACCGCCCAGGCGTGTTTCCTGTTCAACGACACGGCAAAGGCGCAGTTCGCCCGGGCGGCCGGCGCGGCGAACTGCCAGGCGGCGGTGACCGCGCTGGCCACCAAGGTCACCGACGGCAACGCCTACGCGATCCCGGACCTGACCCTGCTGCCCGAGCCGCTGACCGGGGTGACCACCGACACGATCTCGTCCTGCTCGTTCAGCGTCTCCGGCGGCCCGATGCTCGGCGTCTTCTCGCTGGGCCAGCAGGCCGACGGCGGCTGGGAGATCACCGGCTACACCGCTCCGGTCGCCTGCCCGCCACCGACCAGCGCGGCCGTCCCCACCAGCTGACCCCGAAGACAGCCAAAGGCCCGGTTCTCGACGAACGAGAACCGGGCCTTTCGGTCGGTACTTGGCGCTGCTGTCAGGCGGACTGCTCTTCCAGCAACAGGTTGCGGGTGCGGTTGGGGTCAACCGGGATGCCCGGGCCCATCGTGGTGGTGAAGGTGATCTTCTTGAGGTACCGGCCCTTGGCGGTGGACGGCTTGACCCGGAGGATCTCGTCCAGCGCGGTGGCGTAGTTCTCCACCAGCTTCTCGGTGTCGAAGGAGACCTTGCCGATCACCAGGTGCAGGTTGGCCTGCTTGTCGACCCGAAAGTTGATCTTGCCGCCCTTGATCTCGGTGATCGCCTTGGCGACCGCCGGGGTGACCGTGCCGGTCTTCGGGTTGGGCATCAGACCACGCGGGCCGAGGATGCGGGCGATCCGGCCGACCTTGGCCATCTGGTCCGGCGTGGCGATGGCCGCGTCGAAGTCCAGCCAGCCGCCCTGGATGCGCTCGATCAGCTCGTCGGTGCCCACCGCGTCCGCGCCGGCGGCCTCGGCCTCGGCGGCCTTGTCACCGGTGGCGAAGACGATGACGCGGGCGGTCTTGCCGGTGCCGTGCGGCAGGTTGACCGTGCCGCGGACCATCTGGTCGGCCTTGCGCGGGTCGACCCCGAGCCGGATCGCCACCTCGACGGTCGCGTCCATCTTGACCTTGGAGGTCTCCTTGGCCAGCTTGGCCGCGTCCAGCGGGGCGTACAGCTTGTCGCGGTCGATCTTCTCCGCCGCTTCGCGGTAGGACTTGCTGCGCTTTGCCATGTCTGCTCCTCGCACTCATGAATGGATCAGTTGTGGTCCGGGCCAGCGCATGGCCCTGCCACTCCGCCGGGATCGGGAGAACCGACCCCGGTCAGATCTTGGAAACCTGGTTGAACGACAGCTCGACCGGCGTCTCCCGGCCGAAGATCGACACCAGCACCTGGAGCTTCTGGTTGTCGCCGCTGACCTCGCTGATGGTCGCGGGCAGGGTGGCGAACGGGCCGTCCATGACGGTGACCGACTCGCCGACCTGGAAGTCCACCTCGATGACCGGCTTGGCCGAGGCACCGGACGACTTGCCACCAGCGGGCTTGGCGTCCTTCTCGACCTGCGGCAGCAGGAACTTCAGCACGTCGTCCAGCGTCAACGGGGACGGCTTGGAGGTCGCGCCGACGAACCCGGTCACCCCGGGGGTGTTGCGCACCGCGCTCCACGAGGAGTCGTTGAGATCCATCCGGACCAGGATGTAGCCGGGCAGCACCTTGCGCTGCACCTGCTTGCGCTGGCCGTTCTTGATCTCGGTGACCTGCTCGGTGGGCACCTCGACCTGGAAGATGAAGTCCTCCATGTCGAGGGTCTGGATGCGGGTCTCCAGGTTGGTCTTGACCTTGTTCTCGTAGCCGGCGTAGGAGTGCACGACGTACCACTCGCCGGGCGCGCGGCTCAGTGCCGCGCGCAGCTCGGCGGCCGGGTCCTCGGGCTCGGCGTCGATCGGCGTCTCGTCGGCGGCCTCATCGGTCGCGTCGGTCTCCGCCGGTTCGGCCGCAGCCTCGTCGGCGGGCTCCGCCTCGGCGGTGGTGCCCTCGACCGACTCGACGGGTCCCGAGTCGCCGTCGTGGTTCTCGGCGAACAGCTCCTCGTCGGACCGGCCAGTCGATTCCTGGCCGTCGACGGCAGCGCTGTCTTCGGATGTCACAGTCGGTCCCACTTCCTTGTCCTGCTTGTCCTGCTGATCGTGTCGGGCCAGTCGAGAATCTGCCGGCGAGTGGGGACCCGTCAGGCGAAGATCCAGAACACGCCCTTGGCGAAGAGCACGTCCAAGCCGGACACAACCGCGACGATCACCGCCACGAACACCAGCACCACCACGGTGTAGGTGAGCTGCTGCTTGCGCGTCGGCCAGATGACCTTGCGCAGCTCGCCGACCACCTCGCGGAGGAACCGGAACAGCCTGGCGAACATTCCCGGCCGGTTGTCCTGACGGTCCCGGGCCGGGGTCGCCTTGCCCTTCCTGGCGGTGCCCGTCGAATCGACCGAATCCTCGGCGTCCTCGTCGGTCTTCGCCCTGCGCGTGCGCAGAGAGCTCGCCGAACCGGCGGGCTTCGCGGTCGTCGCCGCGCGACCGGCCCGCCCCGTCGGGGTGGTGCCACTCGCGGAGGCCCGACGCTCGCGCCGTGCCGCCGCGGTGACCGGTCGGGCCGCGCCGTCGCGCTCGTCCGGCCGATCCTGCTCGCGGTCCTCGGTCACGCTAGCCTCCGCTCGCCAGTTTCGTACTACGCAGGGGCGACAGGACTTGAACCTGCAACCTGCGGTTTTGGAGACCGCTGCTCTGCCAATTGAGCCACGCCCCTTCGCCCGCGTGACACCGTCCCCAGTGCCAGGCACGGGGAAGTCTCACACGTACTAAGACAGGGAGTCTACGGCACCCCGGCAGCCGAACTCCAATCACATCCCCGATAGTCGCCCACCTGTCGTGTTCGGCCTGCTCCAAGCCCTGGGGTGGCTGTGGGTTTCGTCTCATCGTCTGCCACGATGAGACCCATGGCGGCAACCGACATTCCCTCCCCAGTGCTCCCCCGCAGAGTGTCCGCGAGGATCGGCGGCATCAGCCCGTCGGCCACCCTCGCCGTTGACGCGAAGGCACGGGAGCTCAAGGCCGCCGGTCGACCAGTGATCGCATTCGGCGCCGGTGAGCCCGACTTCGCAACTCCTGACTACATCGTCGCGGCGGCCGAGGCAGCGTGCGCGCTGCGGGCCAACCACGGCTACACGGCCGCGGGCGGCCTGCCCGAGCTGCGCGAGGCGATCGTGGCCAAGACCGTGCGCGACTCCGGCTACCAGGTGGCGGCCAACCAGATCCTCGTCACCAACGGCGGCAAGCAGGCGGTCTACTCCGCCTTCGCCACCCTGATCGACCCGGGCGACGAGGTACTGCTGCCCGCGCCGTACTGGACCACCTACCCCGAGTCGATCACCCTGGCCGGTGGCGTGCCGGTGCAGGTGACGGCCGACGAGACCAGCAACTACCTGGTGACCGTCGACCAGCTCGAAGCAGCCCGCACCAAGCGCACCAAGGTGCTGCTGTTCGTCTCCCCGTCCAACCCGACCGGCTCGGTGTACTCGCCCGAGCAGGTCGAGGCGATCGGCAGGTGGGCGCTGGAGCACGGCATCTGGGTGATCACCGACGAGATCTACGAGCACCTGGTCTACGACGGCGTCAAGGCCGTGTCGCTGCCGGTGGCCGTGCCCGAGATGGCCAACCAGACCGTCGTGCTCAACGGCGTGGCCAAGACCTACGCGATGACCGGCTGGCGGGTGGGCTGGATGGTCGGCCCGACCGACGTGATCAAGGCGGCGACCAACCTGCAGTCGCACCTGTGCGGCAACGTGAGCAACGTCGCCCAGCGCGCGGCGATCGCCGCGGTGAGCGGCCCGTTGGACGCGGTGCACCAGATGCGCGCCGAGTTCGACAAGCGCCGGCGCCGGATCGTCGAGCTGCTCTCCGCGATCCCCGGTGTGGTCTGCCCGACCCCGCAGGGCGCGTTCTACGCGTACCCGTCGGTGAAGGGCCTGCTGGGCAAGGAGATCCGGGGCGTGCGCCCGCAGTCCAGCACCGAGCTGGCCGCGCTGGTGCTCCAGCACGCCGAGGTCGCGGTCGTGCCCGGTGAGGCGTTCGGCACCGACGGCTACTTCCGGTTGTCCTACGCCCTGAACGAGGACGACCTGGTCACTGGCGTGACCCGGATGGCCAACCTGCTCGGCGAAGCCCGCTGACCCCCACGGACAGCAGCGGGGCCGGGTCGACGATCTCGACCCGGCCCCGCGTCAGTTCACAGGTTCAGCGGAAATCTCACTCGGCCAGCCGCACGACGGCAACCGGCCGCCCCAACACCGTCTGGCCGTTGAACTTCGCGGTGATGTCGACCCGCACGGTGCCGTCTTCGCGCTTCTCGCCGACCTTGCCGGTGAGTTCGACGGTGGCCCCGTCCTCGTCATCGGGCACGACGACCGGTCGGGTGAACTTGGTCTTGAAGTCGACAACCGCACCCGGATCGCCGACCCAGTCGGTCACCAGCCGCCCGGCCAGCGCCATCGTCAGCATCCCGTGCGCGATCACATCGGGCAGCCCGACCGCCGTGGCGACCCGCTGGTTCCAGTGGATCGGGTTGAAGTCGAGCGAGGCCCCGGCGTACCGCACGAGGTCGGCCCGGGTGAGCGTGACGGTCAACGGCGGCAGCTCGTCACCGACCGAGACACCGGCGAACGTGGGCGCGCTCACGCGTCGGCCCCCCGCGCCACGAGCAGAGCGGAGGCCACCAACACCGGTTCGCCGTCCACGGTGCTGATCTCGGTGCTGATGGACAGAAAGTCGTTGCCTGCCCGGAACATGATGTCCTTGATGGTCGGCACGACCACCAGCGCGTCCCCGGCCCGAACCGGCCGCCGGTGGCTGAACCCCTGCTCGGCGTGCACCACCCGACTCCAGTCCAGCCCGAGCTTCGGGTCCCCGACAATGTCGCCGATGGCCCGCAGGTTGACCAGCGTGGCAAAAGTAGGCGGGGCAATCACATCCGGGTAGCCCGCAGCCCGCGCGGCAGCCGAGTCCCGGTAAACCGGACTCAGGTCACCGATCGCGTCCGCGAACTCCAGGATCTTCGCCGCACTCACCACGTAGGGCGACGACGGCGGATACACCCGGCCGATGAAGGAAGGATCAAGAGGCACCGCGAGAAATCCGCCGACTCAGCGGGTTTCCTTGTGCAGCCGGTGCGTGCCGCAGTTCGGGCAGAACTTCTTCATCTCAAGACGATCCGGGTCGTTACGCCGGTTCTTCTTCGTGATGTAGTTGCGGTGCTTGCACTCCTCGCACGCCAGCGTGATCTTGGGTCGCACGTCAGTGGCAGCCACGGGTGAAGCCTTTCTGTACAAAGGGATCCACAGGGGACATGCCCAGAGGCCGAAACCGGACCACGAGCGCGTTCCCCCAAGGGGGTTCTGAGGGGGCAAGCCCCCTCAGCCGGAGCCTGGGGGCTCGGCCCCCAGCGTAATGGCGAAGCGAAAAGTGTAGATTTTCTCTACACACACTTCACCCATCGCGTAGCGGTGGCCGGACTTGAACCGGCGACACAGCGATTATGAGCCGCTTGCTCTACCGACTGAGCTACACCGCCCGACATGACCCCGCCGCGATGCGCCGAAGCGCACCGCGGCGGATTCACCGAGCCCCAATACGGAATCGAACCGTAGACCTTCTCCTTACCATGGAGACGCTCTACCGACTGAGCTATTGGGGCGTGGTTGGTACCCACTCGGACCGGCCGCCCGAGCGAAGACGACTCTACACAACCCTCTGCCCGGACACGAAATCGGGTGGTCAGTGCAGCAGAGTGAGGACCGTCTCGTTCTCCCGGAGGCCGGCCACGGACACCGTCCTGGCCTGTAGCCAGGCTTCCAGCCGGTCCTCCGAGAGCGGCCGGGAGATCAGGTAGCCCTGGGCCACATGGCAGCCCATCTCGATGAGCTGGTCCCGCGCGGCGTCCTCCTCGACGCCCTCGGCGACCACCGTCAGCCCCAGCGACAGCCCGAGTTCGACGATGGACCGCACCACGGCGAGGTCGGACAGGTCGCTGCCCATGCCGAGCACGAAGCTCTTGTCGATCTTGACCTCGTCCACCGGCAGCTGCCGCAGGTAGGCCAGCGAGGAGTAGCCGGTGCCGAAGTCGTCCACGGCCAGCACGATGCCCAGCGAGTGCAGCCTGCGCAGCACCGGCAGCGCCCGCTCCGGGTCGGACATCACCCCGGACTCGGTCAGCTCGTAGGTGAGCAGTTGGGGCGGCACCCCGTGCCGCGCCAGGGCTTCGGCGACCTGGTCGGGGAAGTCCTCGTCGTCGAGGTTGCGCACCGACAGGTTCACCGCGACGCTCATCCGGATGCCCCGGTCCAGCCACGCACGGGCCTTGGCCAGCGCGCGCTCGGTGACGAACTCGGTGAGCGCGTCGACCAGGCCGGTGGCCTCGACGGCCGGCACGAACTCGTCCGGGTCCAACCGGCCGAACTCCGGGTGCTGCCAGCGAACCAGCGCCTCCACCCCGAGCACCTGCCGGCTGGGCAGCGCGATCTTGGGCTGGTAGTGCAGATACACCTGGCCGTTCTCCAGGGCCTGGCGGAACTGGGTGACCAGCTGGAACCGGCGCAGGAAGATCTGCCCCATGCTCGGCGCGTACCGGCGCACCGACTCGCCGTCGGCCCGGGCCGCGCGCACGGCCACGTCGGCCCGCTGCAACAGCCCGTCGACATCCGGGTCGGTGCCGTTGAGCGGCTCGGCCGACGCGGACACGTAGCCGACCTTCACACTGGCGTCCACGGTCAGCCGCTCGACCGGATAGGGCACGGACAGTTCGGTGCGCAGCCGATCGGCGACGACGTGCGCCTCCTCCTCGCCGTGGTCCACCAGCAGGGTGGCGAACGAGCCGGCCTCCAGCCGGGCCAGCGGCACGTCCACGCCCAGCGCGTCCCGCAGCCTGCGGCCGGCCGCGACGACCATCCGGTCGCCCCAGGCGTAGCCGAGCGCGTCGCTGACCGTGGAGAGCAGGTCAAGGTCGATCCGCACGACCACCGAGTCGGGGTGCTCGCGCAGCAGACTCGCGGCCGACTCCCGGAAACCGGGCCGGTTGAGCATCCCGGTGAGCGGGTCGTGATAGGCGTCGTGCCGCAGCCGGGCCATCAGTCTGCGGTTGTCCACCGCGGTGGCCAGGTGGCTGGCCATGGTGCCGATCATCTGCACGTCGGCCCGGCCGAAACCGCGCCAGCGGCCCATCCGGTCGTGCGCCTCCAGCACCCCGAGGATCTGGTTGGCGCCGCGCAGCGGGACCACCAGCGCCTCGTCCACCCCCCGGTACTGCAACGCGTCGAACACCTCGGGGGTGGCGTTGCTCGCCTTGAACTGCCGCACGCCGGCCCCGGCCAGCCGCAGCATCGGGTCGTTGCGCAACGCCTGCGCGTCCAACGGCTGGTGCACCATCGATTCGCCGGCGACCACCGTGTAGGGCTCCTGCCGGGGGTCGGGCCACAGCCGCAGCACCACCCGGCGCGCGCCGACCTGGTCGCGGATGCGGTCGGCGATGACCTTCCACTCGTCGCTGTCGGCGATGGTGGCGACCGTGTCCGGGTCGATCGGGCTCATCGCCGGCCGGGCGACCTCCTGGCCGGAGCGGGCCACCATCAGGCTGACGTCGCCCAGCGCCTCCAGGTCGCGCTGTTCGCGGACCAGGCCGGTGTAGGCGAGGTAGAAGGCGATCAGGCCGCAGCAGGCAAGCAGGTCCAGCAGCCAGCCCCAGGAGCTGTGCACGATGACCTGGTAGCCCAGCACACCCACCGACGCGTTGACCAGGCCGACCACCAGAATCCGGCCGACCAGCCGGATCGCGGCGGAGACCCGCATCCGGCGGCCGAGGATGCGCACGGTGATCACCGCGAGCAGCGTCGAGAGCAGCGGCACCGCGAGTACACCGACAAACGCACCGATCCACGGCGGGTCCATGCCGATCAGCCCGCGCACCCCGCGAGCGACGGCGAACGCGCTGGTCACCTCGATGACGAAGACGCCCGCGTTGTAGACGACCCGGTCGAGCACCTTGCGGAACAACAGGATGCCGATGCCGGCGATCACGTGCGCGAGCAGCACGACCTGGAAGGGCGCGGCGAGAATCCCGATCGCCATCGGGATCTCGGTGAACGACACGGTCCACGACACACCGCCGCGGACATCCACGTTCACCGCGACGTGCTCGGCGATGATGAAGCCGACGACCAGCAGCGGCGCGACCCACAGCAGGTCGGCGGAGAAGGTGAACGGGGTCCAGGTCCACAGGGTCGCCGCGGCGATCACCCCGAGCGCCAACACCACCCAGGAGTAGGCGCGGAAACCGGCCTTGTCCTTGGGGCGCGGGGTGCGGGCCCGGTCCTGGTTCGACTTGGCCACCGCGCCGGGTGGCTTCGGTGAGGTCGTTCGGGAACGCGGCATGTCCGCATCCACCATCGGGCGGTTGTCGGACATGCACCCTCCTCGTCCGGTCGAGTAGCGGTCGGCCACTACCGACTCGACGTGGCACCTTGCCGGTCATGACGCGCTCGCCGGCACCGTGCCGTCGTGATCTGGGCGTGAACAATCGCCGAGTACTGTAACCCGATCGTGCGGTAGGTCCTAGAGTCTGGAAACCACCATCTTGTCGGCCGGTCATTTCCGCACGACCCCACCTGACCTGGTGATCTACGATCTCGTCGCGCTGTGTTCACGGTCAGGACGAACCGTAGTCGGTAACCGGTGGGTAACCGAAGTAGCCGACATCATGCCCCGATTGCCAGGAATGACCCGAATGGGCGTAGACCGGTTCAGATAAGTAGCTTAACCAGCGCGGCGATGCCGACCACCACGATGATCCCGCGCAGCACCGTCGGCGGTAGCCGCCGGCCGATCCGGGCACCGATCACCCCGCCGAGCGCGGAGCCGACCGCGATCAGCAGCACCGCCAGCCAGGCCACGTGCGCGACGAACACGAAGACGATGCCCGACACCAGGTTCGCCGTCGCGGTCAGCACGTTCTTGGTGGCGTTGATCCGTTGCAGCGGTTCGGCGATCACCACGCCCATCAGCGCCAGCGCGATCACGCCCTGCGCGGCGCCGAAGTAGCCGCCGTACACGCCGGTGGCCAGAATGCCCAGCCACAGCCAGATCCCGTCACCGGTCGGCTCGCCCTCGACCGCCCGCTTGGCCAACCGCTTGGCCAACCACGGTTGCAGGACGACCAGCACGAGCGCGATGACGATCAGGATCGGCACGATCGCCTGGAACGCGTCGGCCGGCAGGTTGAGCAACAGGATCGCGCCGCCCACCGCACCCAGCGCCGACGCGACCGCGAGTCTGCGAATCCGGGCGCCCTGCCCCTTGAGTTCGGCCCGGTAGCCGATCGCGCCGGAGACCGAGCCGGGCACCAGGCCCAGCCCGTTGGACACGTTCGCGGTCACCGGCGGAAAACCGAACGCGAGCAGGACGGGGAAGGTGATCAGGGTGCCGGAACCCACCACGGTGTTGATCAGTCCGGCGCACACCCCGGCGCCGCCGATGGCCAGGGCCTCCAGTACCTGCACGCACCCTCCCCGTCCCCGCGAATCGCGTCACGCGCAGGTGACGGGCCTCACCGGCCCGACCCCGCGCCTGCGATCACGATGACACGAGCGCCGCGGCGGCCTTCCGCCGGGCGGCCACCCCACCGGCCAACTCGCCCAGCAGTTCCTCGGTGCTCGCCCAGTCCAGGCACGAGTCGGTGATGCTCTGCCCGTAGGTCAGCTCGTCCGTCTGCCCGAGCACGAGGTCCTGCCGCCCGTCCACCAGGAAGCTCTCCAGCATCAGCCCGACCACGCCGCGCTCGCCGCCGGTCAGCCGCCGGACGATGTCCCGGACGATCACCGGCTGCCTGCGGTGATCCTTGCCGCTGTTGCCGTGGCTGGCGTCGATCAGCAGCCGCTCGGGCAGCCCGGCGGCGGCCAGCCTGCGCAGCGCGTCGGCGACATCGGCCTCGCGGTAGTTCGGCCCGACATCGCTGCCGCGCAGAATCACGTGGCAGTCCGGGTTGCCGGTGGTGTTCATGATCGCCGCCACGCCGTCGTCGGTGATGCCGGGGAAGACGTGCGGACTGCCGGCGGCGCGCACCGCGTCGACGGCGACCTGGACGTTGCCGTCGGTGGCGTTCTTGATCCCGATCGGCATCGACAGGCCGCTGGAGAGCTGCCGGTGCACCTGGCTGGCCGCGGTCCGCGCGCCGATCGAGCCCCAGCCGACCAGGTCGGCGATGTACTGCGGAATGATCGGGTCGAGGAATTCGCAGCCGACCGGCAGACCGAGCGCGAGGATGTCGCCGAGCAGCTTGCGGGCGGTGCGCAGCCCGGCGTTGACGTTGTAGCTGCCGTCCAGGTTCGGGTCGTTGAGCAGGCCCTTCCAGCCCAGCGAGGTGCGCGGCTTCTCGAAGTAGACCCGCATCACCACGACGAGGTCCTCGGCGAGCGCTCCGGCGGTGGCGGCCAGGCGGGTGGCGTAGTCCAGCGCGGCGGCCGGGTCGTGCACCGAGCACGGTCCGACCACCACGAGTAGTCGATCATCGGTGCCGTCCAGGACGCCGACGACGTCCTCACGGGAGCGCAGCACGACCTGCGCGGTCTCGGCGGTGAGCGGCAGTTCCTCGCGCAGCAGGGCCGGCGAAATCAGCGGCCGAACCTGGTCGATGCGCAGGTCACGGACGGAATGGGTGCGGTTGGTGGTGGGCTGGAGGGACACGGTCGAATCCAATCCGCGAGCCGCTCCACCAAGTCATCCGTGAACCGGCTCGCCGCAGGCGAGCACAAGGGCGGTCAGCCCTTGCCGGTTCCGAGTGGTGGATGACGAGATCAGCGCGTGGTCTCACCGTCCGGCCCATTCGGGACCGGCCAGGTAAACCACCAATAGCGCTGCACGATCCGAAGCATACCGGGTCGAAGCCGGTCACGTGCAACGCGGACGTGGCCCACGGCGTCCAGGACAACGTGCGGAAACTCCGGCCTCGGTCACCATGGTCGCGCTGGCTGGTCGCCACGATCGCGGCGCTGCTCGTCTTCCCTGTCCTCGTCGGCTCCGCCGGGACGGCGTGGCTGCTGATCGAGGACACCGGCACGCCGGCCCCCGACGCACACGCCACCGGCACCGACGGCCTCTGGCTCGGCCACGCCTGGGTGGCCGGCGGCCACCCCCCGGCCGACCTCGCCGCCCTGGTCACCGAGGTCCGCACCGACCACCTCCGCGACCTGTTCGTCCACATCGGACCGTTGGCCGACGACGGCACCCTCGACCCCCGCCTGCGTCCGACCGCGGGCCCACTGCTGACCGCACTGCACGAACAACTCCCGGGCGTGCGGGTCCAGGCCTGGCTGGGCGACGTGGTTGGCCCGACCCGCTACGACCTGGCCGACCCCGCCACCCGCGCACACACCCTGACCAGCGTCGACCAGGTACTCGCAGCAGGTTTCGACGGCATCCACTACGACCTGGAACCGGTCCCCGACGGCGACCCCGGCTACCTGGCCCTGCTGGCCGCGACGCACACCCTGACCAAGTCGGCGCACAAGGTCCTCTCCGTCGCCGTGGACCAACTGGAACCGTTGCCCGCGCTGCGTTATCCCGCCCAGTGGGTGACCGGCCGGCCGCACTTCTGGTCGACCGGCTTCGTGCACGCGGTCGCCCTGGACGTGGACGAGGTGGCCGTGATGGCCTACGACAGCGGGATGCCGACCAGCGCCGTCTACAGCGGCTACGTCCGCCGACAGACCCAACTGGCAATGTCCGCGATACCGTCCACAGTGGACCTGCTGATCGGCGCTCCGGCCTACCACACGACCGAACCCGGCCACACCGCGGCGGAAACAGTTGCCGCCGCGGTGCGCGGCATACGACTGGCCTGGACCGGACGCCCGATCGGCATCGCCTTCTACGCCGACTTCTCCGCCACCCCGGCGGACTGGTCGGCCTACCGCTCGGGCTGGGTCAACCCCTAACAGCAGTCCGCCCCACGCCACGCACCAAGCCCCTCCCACCCCGCCAGCCCGGCGATCCCCAACGCCACCACCGGATCCAGCCACCACCAGCCGAAGGCGACGTTGGCCAGCAGTCCGACCAGCACGGCTGCGGCCAACCCTGCGCAGAGCAGATTCTGCGCACCCTCACCCTGAGTCGCCCCGGAGTCCAGCCGCGCCCCGATCCGCCGCTTGGCAACGCCGAGCATCGGCATCACCACGAGGCTGGCCACCGCAAGCCCAACCCCCAGCCAACTCGTGTCGCTCACCCGCCCACCGACCAACGCCGCCACCGCGTCGTAGCCGAGATAGGGCGCCAACAGAAAGAAGGTCACCGCGACCGCCCGATGCGCCCGCCGCTCAGCGTCCTCGGACAACGCGCGGGCGCCGGTCAACCGCCAGATGACGATGACGCTGGCCAACCCCTCGATGACCGAGTCGAGCCCGAAGCCGAGCAGCGCGACCGAGCCGGCCCGAACCGCCGCGACCAGCGCAACCGCGCCCTCGCCGGCCATGTAGACCAAGGAAAGCCAGGCCAGGACCCGCGCCCGCCCGGCGTCCCGCTGCCAGTCGGCACCCCGAACAACACAACAGCCGTCCGTGCAAAGAGTGGTCATTCGCCGGCCTCGCAGCCGTAGGTAGGACAGAGCGCCACGGCGTAACCGGTCGCCGCCAGCACCGTCTCCGCGGCCGCGAGCAGGTCGACCAGGCCGGGCTGGCTGAGCTCGAACAGCGAGGCACGCCCGACCGGCCGCGAGCTCACCAGGTCACAGCCCCGCAGGCAGGCGAGGTGCTTGGACACCGTGGACTGGGCCAACCCCAACGTTTCCACCAGATCGACCACCCGAGCCGGCCCCTCGGCCAGCCGCCGCAGAATCGCCAACCGACCCGGATCACCGAGCGACCGGAACAGCGCCGCGGCCGGCGCCAACTCCACCCGGTCCAGTTCGCCTATCATCGCCATGAAGCGATTATATCGCTACTCTTCGCTGGCCGGTCCCCCCGGCCCGCGGTAGGGCAGCGTCTGGCTGTAGACGATGTTGGTCGTGGTGTTGCCGAACTGGGCCAGATCGTCGACCACCTGCTCCAGATGGGCCATCGACCCGGCCGCAACCTTGAGCACGTAACAGTCGTCCCCGGTGGTGCGCAGGCACTCCAGGATCTCGACGCGCTCACCGAGCAGCCGGTGCAGCGGTTGGTGCTGACTGCCCGGATACTTGAGGCGCACCACCGCGAGCACCGCGAAGCCGACCTTGGCCAGGTCGATCTCGGCCCGGTAGCCGGCAATGACACCGGTCGCCTCCAACCGTTTGACCCGTTCGGTCGTCGCCGAGGCACTGAGGTTCACCCGGCGGCCCAACTCGGTGAGCGGGATGCGGCCGTCCCGTTGCACCTCGACCAGGATGGACCAATCCGTCGAATCAAGACTCTCGGCCATAAGACGATATTACCGAGAGATCCACTGCTGTCCGGCACAGATGCCGGGAAAAGTCTCTTTCGGCCGGGGCGCCGCCTGACTAGCCTTGACCTGTGCGTATCGGAGTGAATGTGCCCAATTTCGGACCGGGGACCAATCCCGTCTTGCTGCGTGACTGGGCGCAGACCGTGGAGAGCCTCGGCTTCGACCTGTTGATGGTCTCCGACCACGTCGCGGTGACACCGGACGTGGCCGCGCAGTACCCGGCGCCGTTCTACGAGCCGTTCACCACGCTGTCCTGGCTGGCCGGCATGACCACCCGCATCCAGCTGGGCACCACCGTGCTGATCGTGCCCTACCGGCACCCGTTGCTGGTGGCGCGCATGGCCGCGAACCTCAACCAGCTCAGCAACGGCAGGCTGATCCTGGGAGTCGGAGTCGGCTGGGCAGCAGAGGAGTTCGCCGCCCTCGGCGTGCCGTTCCACGAACGCGGCCGAATCACCGACGAGTACCTGGCCACGATCCGGTCAGCCTGGACGAACGAAGAGGACTACCGAAGCGGCCACATCCCGATCTGGACAGGCGGCAACAGCGAGGCCGCACTACGCCGAGCGGTCCGCTCCGGCGACGCCTGGCACCCGATGCGCTTCACCCTCCCGTGGCTACGCACATCGCTCGACCGGTTGAAAGCCCTCGCCGACGACCAACACCGGCCCACCCCGGCACTCGCGGCCCGCATTTCCTTCCGTATCACCGAATCCCCCATCACCGACCCGGACCGCCTGGCCGGCGTGGGCACCCTCGACCAGATCGCCGACGACCTGGCAGAGCTGCGCCTGCTCAACGCCGACACGGTGCTACTCGACCCGTTCCACGGCGATCCCGACGAGACCAACCACCCGGAAGAGGCCTGGCAGGCGCTGGCAGCCGTTGCCGCGCAACAAAACCTGGAGCAGCGATGAGCGTGACCGCAGCAGAAGAAACCCTCCTCCGCCGGGCCATCGAACTGGCCGCGAAGTCCCGCGCCGGCGGCAACCCGCCGTTCGGCTCACTGCTGGTGGACGCGGACGGCGAAATCCTGATCGAGGACCACAACACCTCGGTCAGCGACGGTGACATCACCGCACATCCCGAGTTGAAACTCGCCCGCTGGGCCGGCCGCGAACTCGACCCGACAACCGCCGCCAAAACCACGATGTACACGAGCTGCCAGCCGTGCCCGATGTGCGAAGGCGCAATCGCCCGCTCCGGCCTCGGCCGAGTGGTGTTCGCCCTGTCCAACGACCAACTCAACGGCCTCAAGCCGAGCGGCCCGCCCGCCCCGGTGCGCCAGGACGGCCCCGCGCTGTACGAAGAGGCCCGCATCCCGGTCGAGGGTTACTACCCGGGCCCCGGTCCCGTCTGCGGACTTGCCGCGAAAGCAATCGAAGACCTCGCCTGAAAACGTCGCCGAGCGGCTGTCCGGTAGCCGCTCAGCGCGCGGAAAGTCCTACTGCTCAGACATGTTGACCAACAGGAACCCAGGTGGGTTGACTATCCCCGGCGACAAGCGCCGCATCCTGAGGGATGGTCCCGCACGCCAGTAATGTCGTCCTGTGCGTCCTGTTCGGCATCCTGGTTGTCGCGAGCGGATGGCTACTCGGCTCGCCGAAAACGTGGTTGAAGACGATCTTCAGACCCAGGTTCGACCAGTCCAAGCTCCCGCCACGGGGGCTCCGGATACTGCGAGCACAAGCGGGATTCTTCGCCTTCCTCGGCCTCGCCGTGATCGCCACGCTGAACGTCTTTCCGCTCTGATCCCATTCCCGTCAGCGAGCTCATTCCCGTCAGCCGATCGCCGACGAACCGATGAGTTCCCGGCCGAGAAGACGTCTAGCTGAACATGACTGATCTGAAGCCTTCCGAGACCAAGAACCTCGACCGCTACGGCTCCGCCGAACTGGACTGGAGCCGGGCGCGCGACGCGATGGCGGCCGGCACGGGCCCGGACATCACCTACTTCCTGGGGACCTGCCGCCCGGACGGCACACCCCACGCCGCCGGCGTCGGCGCCCAGTGGCTCGACGGTGACCTGTATGTCACCAGCGGCCCAGCCGCGCGCAAAGCCCGCGACCTGGCAGTGAACCCCCGCTGCACCTTGTCGGTGCGCCTACCGGGCACAGACCTGGTCCTCACCGGTTCGGCGTCGGAGGTGACCGACCCCGGGACCCTGGAACGGGTCGCCGCCGGCTACCGAGCAGGCGGCTGGCCGGCCGAGGTCCAGGGCGGCGCACTGACCGCGCCGTACAGCGCCCCGAGCGCCGGCCCGCCGCCGTGGCACGTCTACCGCTTCACCTTCCACACGGCGGTGGGCGTCGCCACCGCCGAGCCGTTCGGCGCCACCCGCTGGCGCTTCGCCCGCTGATCTTGTTCGGTAAGGAAGGTGGAGAGCAATTGACCGCTTTCGCCGACAACATCCACGCTCAGTGTCCGGTCCGGTTCGTGCGGAACGGCAGGATTCTGCTTGGCTCGACTTCGTCATCGCAGGAGCCAGCACGAACCTGCTCACCGCGCGAACCGCAACACCTCGAAACCTCCCGTCCCAGCTAGACAGCGCTCCCGCTCGACGGGAACGACCCGCACGCGCGCCCGACACCAGCCGGTCATGGTCGACAGGTACAGCAGTTGACCGAACGGGTCCTCCGCCCCGCCCGGCAGCTCGCGCACGACCGCCTCATGGGCCAAGTACCGCGACAGCGGAGTCCAGCGCGTCGAAGGCTGGATCAGTCGGCTCGCAAGAACCTGACCACCGATACGGGCCGCGGGATCGCCGAGGCGGCCGTGGCGATCTCACCCTTGCTTGGCGCGACCGCTGACGATTGGCTCGGTGTGGTCGAAGGTTGAACGCACTCGCCAGCGCATTTCGCTGACCAACCTGCCGTACAGACAGAACGTCCACAAAGCTCGGATACACGAGCAAGATCGCACCGGGCAGCGCCGGCGAACTCCGCCGCGAAACATCAGCAGCTGCTCGGCGCAGCCTGTCGGACAGCAACGCCCGTAGCCGAAGACCACCGGACAACACAAGATCGCCCCCGTGACCTGTTGGTGCTGGTCACGAGGGCGATGCATGTGGTGTGGCGGGTGAAGGATTCGAACCTTCGTAGGCTAAGCCGACGGATTTACAGTCCGCTCCCTTTGGCCACTCGGGCAACCCGCCAGGACCGGTCGCTTGGGCCGGTGGCTGAACCTTACCCAACGCGCTGCGGCGGGCGCCAACCGGTACCCCGGTAACATCTCGTACACAGCAGACCGGGACAGCGGAGGTGCTAGGCACGTGGCAGACCCCTCATTCGACGTGGTCAGCAAGGTCGACCGGCAGGAGGTGGACAACGCGCTGAACCAGGCTGGCAAGGAGTTGTCGACCCGGTTCGACTTCCGTGGAACCAATGCGGAGATCAGCTGGTCCGGGGAGTCGGCGCTGGCCATCCAGGCCGACACCGAGGAACGCTGTGCGGCGGCGGTTGAGGTCTTCAAGGAGAAGCTGGTCAAGCGCGGGATCTCGTTGAAGGCCTTCGAGGCCGGCGAACCCGCTCTCTCCGGGAAGATCTACAAGGCCACCGGCGAGATCGTCCAGGGCATCGCCTCGGACAAGGCCAAGCAGATCGCCAAGTACGTGCGCGACGAGGCCCCGAAGGGCGTGCAGGCGCAGATCCAGGGCGACCAGCTGCGCATCTCCGGCAAGAAGAAGGACCACTTGCAGGACGTGATCGCCCTGCTCAAGGGGCACGACTTCGGCATCGCACTCCAGTTCGACAACTACCGGTAGCCGACGCGGCAACCCGGTAGCCGAGGACAGCTACCGGGCCGACGCGACCACCGGAAAAGGCCACCGAAGAAGGCCACCGAACAACAGCTACGGAAGCAGGGTGTCCAGGAACGGGTTGCTGAACACCCTGTTCGGGTCGTAGCGGTCCAGGATCGCCAGGGCGGTGTCCCAGTTGGCGTCGCTCGGCTGGCCCGAGCGGAACGCGGCCGGGATGTCGGACGTGATCACCGTGCTGTTCGTCCAGGCGCCGCTGGGCGTGTGCGCCCACGCCTTGGACCACTCGGGGCGCACGGTCGCGTAGTCGCCGACGTAGTGCTGCCAGATCCATGCCTCGATCTCGGTGTAGAAGTCCAGGCTGGCCGGGGTTCCGGGCAGGGTGCCGATGTCCAGCCACACGCACGTGTCCCATTCCGGATGGTCGGGGCGCGGGCGGACGGCTGACAGCAACGGCTGGACGGCGCCGGCGACCGCTACCTCGCTGGGCTGGTCGAGGCCGGTGATGCGGAGTTCGATCGGGCCGTTCAGCGGGTACTCGCCCGCCGTCTGGAACTGGGTCAGCAGCGTCTCGTACTGGGTGAAGAACTCGTGCACCACACGCTGCGCGTTCGACCTCGCCGTGAGCACCGCCCAGCCGCCCTCGACGATCCGCAGGGTCGTGGGCTGCACGTAGAGCAGGCTGTTCTTGGACCAGCCCCAGATGTCCCAGGTGCCCGTCGCGATCAGGCCGGAGCCGACGATCGCCATCTCGGCGTTCTCGAACACCGGTGTGCCGGCCACGACACCTTCCTCCACGTCCTTGAGGAAGTCGGCCTCCTGCTGGGTCAGGAAGTTGGCGAACGTGTACGGGTACGGGGCCTCGTTCTCCCTGGACAGCAACGGCTTTGTCGGGCTGACGCTCCAGACCTTGAGCCACGGCGGGCCGGTGAACGGGAAGTAGATCGCCTCCACTCGCCCGGCACTGGTCAGGTAGCTGTCCAGGGTGTTCGGGTTGCTGCCGGGAGCACCGAACATGTCCGTGGCCGCTACGTCGAACCAGTTCTGGCAGCGCAGCCGCTGGTTGGTGATCACCTGCAACGTGACCTCGGTGACGAACGTCCGGCCCAGGTGCACCAGGAACGCGCCGATGTCGGCATCGGTGCGGTGGAACGTCTTCAGCACGTACGCACCGGCCGTCGAGTCCCAGACGACGGCGGTCAGCGACAGCACCAGGTTGGACAGCGAGCCGTAGCTCGCGCCCACCGGCCTGGTCTCGCCGGCCGCCGGGACGCCGCTGCCATGGCCACCGATGGCCAGCACGCCGCCGATGGTCAGGTCGCCGGGAGCGGTGGATTCCAGCAGTCCGTAGCCGGCCTGTTCGAGGGTGGCCAGCAGGCTGTCGATGGTCGTCCCGGACTGCGTCGTGACCGTGGCCGGCGAACCCGCTGCCACGGTCACCGAGGTGAGGTGGACGGTCGTGTCGACCAGGATGACCTTGGTCACGTCCGAACCCTCCGGGGCGACCAGCGGGGACCAGGTGTGCTGCTTACCCTTGGCCCGCACCCGATAACCGTTGGCGTGCGCCCAGTTCGCGATGGCCAGCACGTCCTGCGGCGTGCTCGGGGTCGCCGTCCACACCTGGTCGAACGCGATCTGCTCCGACCAGTTCTGGAACGCCTGCTGGCTCAGCGGGATCGTCGGCGGGAAGCCTGGTGGGACAGCCAACGTGGCCGCGGCGGCCGGCAGTTGGAAGACCGGCGTCCAGGCGGTGGCGGCCGCTGCCGCCATCGCGCCGGCGACACCGAGAAAGGTCCGGCGGTTGTGTTGTCGGCCGGAATCTGTTGGCGATGACATGACATCACTTCCCATGGCGTCCGAATTAACGAGATCGTGTTCTAGTTGTCTCCGTGCCACTCCGTTCCATGCATAGTAGGGGAAAGTGGTTCGTTTCTGATACAGGTTCTAGTTCTTGCAACTACCAGCTCCGGCAACTGGCCGAAGATCGTGCGCCGTTCGGCTACCGTGACGACGTCGTGCACAGCGAGGCGGGGAGACGCACCATGAAGGGCATCGTGTTGGCCGGGGGCAGCGGCACTCGACTGCATCCGATCACGCTCACGGTCTCCAAGCAGCTACTGCCCGTCTACGACAAGCCGATGATCTACTACCCGCTCTCGGTGCTGCTGCTCGCCGGCATCCGCGAGATCCTGGTCATCTCCACCCCCGCCGACCTGCCGCAGTTCCGCCAACTGCTCGGCGACGGCAGCCAGTACGGCGTGCGCATCGACTACGCCGAGCAGGCGCAGCCCAACGGGCTGGCCGAGGCGTTCATCATCGGCGCGGACTTCGTCGGGGACGACTCCGTCGCGCTGGTGCTCGGCGACAACATCTTCTACGGGCAGGGCTTCTCCCGGACCCTGCAACAGGCGGTGACCGCGCTGGATGGCTGCGTGCTGTTCGGTTATCCGGTCAAGGACGCGCGCCGCTACGGCGTCGGTGAGGTCGACCCGACCGGCCGACTGGTGTCGATCGAGGAGAAGCCGGCCGAACCCCGGTCCAACAAGGCGATCACCGGGCTGTACTTCTACGACAACCAGGTGGTCGAGATCGCCAGGGGCCTGGCGCCCTCGGCGCGCGGCGAGTTGGAGATCACCGACGTCAACCTCGCCTACCTGCGGCAGGGGCGCGCCGCGCTGGTCGATCTCGGCCGGGGTTTCGCCTGGCTGGACACCGGAACACACGACTCGCTGCTGGAGGCCGGCCAGTTCGTGCAGGTGCTCGAACACCGGCAGGGCGTGCGGATCGCCTGTCTGGAGGAGATCGCGCTGCGGATGGGCTACATCACCGCTGACGAGTGCCACGCGCTCGGCGCGAAACTGGCCAAGTCCGGCTACGGCGAGTACGTGATGGCCGTCGCGATGTCGGCGGGTGCCACCGGCTGAAGCTACAGGCGGGGCGGGAGTTGGCGGCCCGCCATGTTCTCCAGGCGCTCGATTCGCTGCTCGATCGGCGGGTGGGTGGAGAACAGCCGGGCCATCTGCTCGCCGGGGCGGAACGGGTTGGCGATCATCAGGTGTGACTGGGACATCAATCCGGGCTCCGGGGCCAGCGGCGCGACCCGGGTGCCGTACTCCAGTTTGCGCAGCGCCGAGGCGAGCGCGAGCGGGTCGCCGGTCAGTTCGGCGCCGGACTCGTCGGCCTGATATTCGCGCGACCGGCTCACCGCCATCTGCACGATCCCGGCGGCGACCGGGCCGAGGATGGCGATCAGCAGCAGCGCCAGCGGGTTGGACCGATCCCGGTCGCCGCCGAAGAACAGGCCGGCGAACATGGCCAGGTTGGCCAGCAGGCTCACCACGCTGGCCAGCGCGCCGGCCACGCAGGACACCAGGATGTCGCGGTTGTAGACGTGCGAGAGCTCGTGGCCGAGCACCGCGCGCAGCTCCCGCTCGTCGAGCAGCTCCAGGATGCCGGTCGTGCAGCAGACCGCCGCGTTGCGCGGGTTGCGGCCGGTGGCGAACGCGTTGGGCGCCCTGGTCGGGCTGACGTAGAGCCGGGGCATCGGCTGCCGGGCGGTGGTGGCCAGTTCGCGGACGATCCGGTACATCGCCCGCTGCTCGATCTCGGACACCGGGCGGGCGTGCATCGCCCGCAGGGCCAACTTGTCGGAGGCGAAGTAGGCGTAGGCGTTCATGGCCAGCGCGATGAACAGGCCGATGACCAGCGCGCCGCGGCCGAAGAACGAGCTGATCAGCAGGATCAGGCCGCTCAGCACGCCGAGCAGCACCGCTGTCTTCACTCCGTTGTACTGCCGGTGCACCCGAATACTCCCTTCTGACCTCGCGACCCGCGACCCCTCGTCGGCACTCCCGGCAAACCTCGCAAATCGTTCGTACGGCGTCGTTTCCGTCACCCACAGCAACGCTGAGCAGCGCCGACCAGTTCCCCGAACACTCCGGCGGACCCCGTCCGAACTGCCCGAACGGTGCTCAGCCGGTCGTTCCGGTGTGTCCCTTACGCCAGTACGCCGTGGTGCGCACCTGGCCACGCACCAGTCCGCCCTCGGCGAGCAGCCAGCTGCGCAGGGCGAGCATCGCGGTGCGCTCGCCGGCACCCCAGACCGCCAGGTCGGCAGGGCCTCCGAGGTCGAGTTCGCGGACCGCGGCGAGCAGCCGGTCGGCGTCGCCCGCGGGCTGTTCGCCCCGGTGCGACCAGGTGACCTCGACCCCGGCCGGGCTGGGCAGCGGCTGCTGCTCGGTCGGATCGGTGACCTCGGCCACCACCCGGGCGCTCGCGGTCGGCGGCAGTTCGGCGAGCAGGCCGGCGATCGCCGGCAGCGCGGTCTCGTCGCCGACGAACAGGTGCCGGGCGACCTGCGGGTCGGGCTGGTAGGCCGGGGACGGGCCGACCACGATCAGGTCGTCGCCGGGCCGGGCGCGCGCGGCCCAGGACGAGCCGGGACCGCCGTCGTGGCCGGTGCCGCCCTCACCGCCGTGCAACACGAAGTCGATGTCCAGCTCGTGGGTGAGCGGATCGTGCCGGCGCACGGTGTAGCTGCGCATCTGCGGGCGGGCGGTGGCGAAGTGCACGCGGGCCGAGGTGAGCGTCAACGGCTCGGGCAGGGTGACACCCTCGTCGTAGAAGTAGAGCACCACGTGCTGGTCGCCGCCGCCGCCGGGGAAACTGGCCAACGCCGGGCCGCCGACGGTGATCCGGACCATCCGCGGGGTGACCGGTTCGGTGCGCAGCACCGGGATGCGCCAGAGTTCGGGTGGATGCCGGGGGGCACGCTTGCGGCCCTGCCCGGTCGGGCTCATCGCAGTCATCGCCGGGAATCCTCGTCCGCGCGCCCGACCGACTCAAATCCGCCCCGGGTATTCCGGCGCCCCGGGATTGGCAACATGCTGCCAATCCCGCCCCTGGAGTCCACTCGACGGATGGCGGCGGGTTTGCCCCGCTGGCAGGATGCGGCCGGAGGTAACTTCATGAAAATCGGATTGCAGATCCCGGACTTCACCTGGCCGGGCGGCCCGCCGGAGCTTGCCTCGACGTTGGCCACGATCGCCAGGACCGCCGACAGCGCGGGTTTCGACTACCTCGCCGTGATGGACCACTTCTTCCAGATCCACAGCGTGGGACCGGCCGAGAACGACATGCTGGAGGCGTACACGACGCTGGGCTTCCTGGCCGCGCACACCGAACGGACGAAGCTGTTCACCCTGGTCACCGGCGCGATCTATCGGTATCCGGCGATGCTGGCCAAGATCATCACCACGCTGGACGTGCTGTCCGGCGGGCGGGCCATCCTGGGCGTCGGCGCGGGCTGGAACGAGGAGGAGAGCGTCGGGCTCGGCATCCCGTTCCCGCCGGTCAGGGAGCGCTTCGAGCTGCTTGAGGAGGCCCTGCAGATCGCGTTGCAGATGTGGAGCGACAACGAGGGCCCCTACGAGGGCAAGCACAACCACCTGGGCCGCACGCTCAACTCGCCGCAGAACCTCACCAAACCGCACCCGCCGATCATGATCGGCGGCGGTGGCGAGAAGAAGACGCTGCGGTTCGTCGCGCAGTACGCGCAGTACACCAACCTGTTCGGGGGCCCGGAGCTCGCGCACAAGCTGGAGGTGCTGCGCGAGCACTGCGCGGCGGTCGGCCGTGATTACAACGAGATCGAAAAGACCGTTTACTACATTTTCGACGTCGGCGACAACGGCGAAAAGGTGGACGAAACCATCGGCCAGCTCAAGGGCCTCGCCGAGTTGGGTGTCGACACGGCGATCGGTGCGGTCCGCGACGTTTCCAAGATCACGCCGTTGGAGATCATCGGCGAACGAATCATTCCTGCGGTTGCGGAGTTCTGAATGAAACTGGGCATACACATCTCCGACTTCACCTGGCCGGGCGGCGCACCCGAGCTGGGCGGCACGCTGGCCAAGGTGGCCAGCACGGCCGACGAGGCCGGGTTCGACCGGATCAGCGTGATGGACCACTTCTTCCAGATCCAGGTGCACGGCCCGGCCGAGCACGAGATGCTGGAGGCGTACACCGCGCTGGGCTTCATCGCCGCGCACACCCAGCGGGCGAAGCTGTACACGCTGGTCACCGGCGTGATCTACCGGTACCCCGCGGTGCTGGTCAAGGCGGTCACCACGCTGGACGTGCTCTCCGGCGGACGGGCGATGCTGGGCATCGGCGCCGGCTGGAACGAGGAGGAGTCGGTCGCCCTCGGCATCCGGTTCCCGTCGATGAAGGAGCGCTTCGAGCAGCTCGAAGAGGGGCTGCAGATCGCGTTGCAGATGTTCAGCGACGACGAGGGCCCGTACAAGGGCAAGCACAACAACCTGGGCCGCACGCTCAACTCGCCGCAGGCGCTGAGCAAGCCGCACCCGCCGATCCTGATCGGCGGCGGTGGTGAGCAGAAGACGCTGCGGTTCGTGGCGAAGTACGCCGACGCATGCAACCTGTTCGGCGGTCCGGACATCCCGCACAAGCTCGACGTGCTGCGCGAGCACTGTGCGCGCGAGGGCCGGGACTACGACCAGATCGAGAAGACCGCGACGATGGGCCTGGACCCCGGCAGGAACGGCGAGAACGTCGGCCAGCTGGTCGACCAGATCGGCAAGCTGGGCGAGCTGGGCATCCAGACGGTCACCGGCAAGGTCACCGACGCCGCGCTGATCACTCCGCTGGAGCGGATCGGCAGCGACGTCATCCCGGCCGTGGCCGGCCTGTAGTTCACACCGGCCGCCGCCGCGGCTGGTTCACACCTGCCGCCGCCGCGGCGTGGTTCCCGCCGGGGGCTACGCCGCCGCCGCGGCGGCCGGAGCGGGCACCGGCGCGGGCTGGGCCGGTCCGCCCATCCGCAGCACCATGCCCTCACCGCGCAGGGCGCGGCGGAACCAGAACAGGGAGACGACGATGGCCACCGAGACCACGCTCCACGAGCCGGCGGTGGACACCATCAGGAAGTCGCCGACGGTCTCCTTGGCCAGAATCCACAGCGTGGTGATGCCGTTGGTGACGAAGACCAGGGCCCACAGCAGGGAGACCCGGCGGAAGAACTGGACGATCCGCGGGTGCTCGGTGAACGAGGTCGGGAAGGCACAGAAATCATCGGCCAACTTGGCGATGAAGGGGCGGCCGAAGGGCAGCGACGCGATCAACACGAAAGCGATCAAGAAATTCTGTAGCGTCGGCTGTAGGAAATAGAGAAAAATACTCCCGGTAACCAGTCCGAGTACCGTCCGGGCGATCAACAGCCCGGTGGTCAGCAACAACACGGCGGGCACGGGACGACGCAGCACGACGCGCCTACCCAGGGCCAGCACCGACCACGCCAGCGCGGCGATCAGACCGCCGTCCAGCCCGACGAAGGTGAGCAGCAGATAGAACAGGCACAGCGGAATCACGGTCGACTCAAGCAGGTGTTTTGCGCCCTGGCGAATCATCGACCCGAGGGCCGGCAAGTGAACAGTCACGTGAGGTGGCATGTGTACCTGGCAGTCCTTTTCCCGCTTCGGGGGTAGACGGTGCCCCAAGAGTGAGTGGGACCACCGTGCTGTGAAGTGTGCGCCAATCTACTGGATAGACGTGTGAGATCCCGGTCGGTTCGCCGCGAGTTCACAATCCCATTTCGGAAATCTCACTGGGTTAGAATTCTCGTGGAACTAAAGATGGGCGTTCCGACACGTTCCGGGAAGAGTGTCGGGGTGCGGCGGCGTTAGGCGGATGGTGTGCTTAACCCGAACGGTGCAGGGAGGGGGGTACCGCATGGCCCCGGACG
Source organism: Pseudonocardiaceae bacterium (assembly GCA_036268615.1). Taxonomy (GTDB): domain Bacteria; phylum Actinomycetota; class Actinomycetes; order Mycobacteriales; family Pseudonocardiaceae; genus DATATV01. Next base: position 46,824 of record DATATV010000154.1, on the reverse strand, counting down.
GTGTGAGTCTCGTGGTCGCGGTACCGGCGGCGATCGTCGGTGCGGCATGCATGGGCCTGGCCAGTGCGGCGCAGGCGCGCGCCACCAAGCAGGTGCCGACGAGCAAGACCCTGCATCCCGGTCTGCTGCTGGACCTGGTCCGCCGGCCGCTGTGGCTGATCGGCATCGTGGCCACCGTCGCCGGACTGGGCCTACAGATCCTCGCCCTCGGTTACGGGCCGCTGCTGCTCGTGCAGCCGCTGCTGGTCACCGCGCTGCCGTTCGCGAACATGTTCTCCGCCTGGCTCAACCACCGCCGGATGGACCGCATCCTGCTCGGCGGCGCGTTCCTGTGTGTGGCCGGCCTGGCCGTGTTCCTCGTGCTGGCCCGGCCGACCGGCGGGTCCGACCAGCTGGTCGCCAGCCCCGGTGAACTGATCCCGCTGGCCGTCGCGTTGGGCGTGGTCGCGGTCGCCGGGCTCAGCCTGTCCTCGGTGCTGCACGGTCCGACCCGGGTGCTCGGCCTCGCCCTGTCCACCGGCATCTTCTACGGGGTCACCGCCGCGCTGATGAAGGTCGTCGCCGGCGAGTTCCGGGTCGGCTTCGCCCAGCCGTTCGAGCACTGGACGCTCTACGCCGTGTGCGTGGTCGGCCCGATCGGTTTCCTGCTCTCCCAGAACACCTTCCAGCAGGGCCAGTTCGTCTCGCCGGCGCTGGGCGTGATCACCACGGTCGACCCGCTGGTCGGGGTTGCCATCGGGGTGTGGTGGATGGACGAGTCGGCGGCCACCGGCGCGGCCGTGCTGGCCGGCGAGCTGATCGCCGCTGTGCTCATCGTGGTCGGCATCGCGGTGCTCGCCCGGCGCGGCGCGCACCTGATCACCGGCGAGTACACCAGTACGCCGGTGGCCGGCCCGGCCGCGCAGCCCGAGGCCGGCCTGGCCGTCCCGCCCTCCAGTTGAGCGGGCTCGCGGCTCAGCCGCGGATCTCCAGCGTGCAGCACTTCGGTCCGCCGCCGGCCTTGCGCAACTCCGAGATGTCCACGAACACCGGGTGGTAGCCACGGGCGGCCAGCGTGCCGGCCAGCGCGGTCGCCTCCACCGGGAGCACCACGTGGTAACCGTCGGACACCGCGTTGAGCCCCAGACACGCCGCGTCCTGGGCGGTGGCCAGCACGGCGTCGGGGAACAACCGGCGCAGCACCCGCTGCGACCCGGCCGAGAACGCGCCGGGGTAGTAGGCGATCTGCTCCCGGCCGGGCGTGTCGTCCAGCACGAACAGCGCGGTGTCCAGGTGGTAGTAGCGCGGGTCGACCAGGGTCAGCGACACCACCGGCACGCCGAGCGTCTCCTGCGCCTCGGCGTGTGCCGCCGGGTCGGTGCGGAAGCCGGTGCCGGCCAGCAGCAGCCGACCGGTCCAGGCGAAGTCGCCCTCGGCCTCGTTGATCGCCGCCGGCATGATCATGTCCCGGAAGCCGTGCTCGACGAACCAGCGGCGGTAGTGCTCGGCCTCGGCGGCCCGCTGCGGCGCCCGGAACCGCGCGCCGAGCGCCTGGCCGTGCACGACGGTCCCGCTGTTGGCCGCGAACACCATGTCCGGCAGATCCGGCCGCGGCTCGATCTCCTCGACGGTGTGGCCGAAACTCCGGTAGACGCGGACCAGCTCGGTCCACTGGGCCAGCGCGCGCTCGGCGCTCACCGGCACGTCCGGGTCCATCCACGGGTTGATCACGTACTGCACGGCGAAGTGGCGGGGCGGGCACATCAGGTACCGGCGCGCGGTCGGCGGCCGGTCCAGCGTGGCCGGGGTGACCGCCGGCAGCGGGCGGCCGGTCGACTCCTGGGTGTGGAGGCCGGCCGGGCGGTCAAGGGGAACCGTCGTCATGGATCGAAATCTAGGTGCCCATCAGACGGTCATCAATGTCGTGAATCGGCGTGATCAGTGCAGAATGTTGCGTATGGACTCGATTGACCAGCGAATCGTTTCATGCCTGGTGGCCGACGCCCGATCGAGCTACGCGGAGATCGGCGCGGTGGTCGGCCTGTCCGCCCCCGCGGTGAAACGCCGGGTGGACAAGCTGCTCGACTCGGGGGTGCTGCGCGGCTTCACCGCGGTGGTCGACCCGGAGGCGCTGGGGTGGGGCACCGAGGCGTTCGTCGAGGTGCACTGCCGGGGCAACGTGCCGCCGGCGCGGATCACCGCCCGGCTGGAGCCGCTGACCGAGGTGGTCGCCGCCTACACGGTGTCCGGGGCGGCCGACGCGATCGTGCACCTACGCGCGGCGAGCATCCACCACCTGGAGACCGCCCTGGAGCGGCTGCGTTCGCTGGACATCGTCGACCGGACGGTGTCCACGGTCGTGCTGTCGACCCTGCTGGAACGACCGCTGGTGCCGGAACGACAGACAGGGTAGGAAGCGGTCGCCGCCGACCGTACGAGATGGACTGTGGATCACCGGTGAAGCGCATGTGGGTGAGGTCGGTATGACTGTCGCCACTGTCCCTGCGTGGCGCTGGGGAGCGGCTGTTAACTTTGCTTTGTCAGGTGATCCTGGTTACGTCTGCGAAACCGTCGGTGAGCTGGGGTTTCCCACAGCGTGGCAGCACCGGGACGGATTGAGTCGGACACCGACGCGTACGACTACCCTCGCGGACGGATGCGTACGGGCGAGCGGTCCGACGGCACGTCCGAACACCCCCGGGTGGCGCTCAGCGGTCACCCGGCCGAGCGGGAAAGAGGGATCGGCGAGTCCATGAGCGTCGATACGGGCAACGGGGCCTCCACTGGTGAATCCGAAGTCCGACAACTAGATCGGGTGGTCATTCGGTTCGCGGGCGATTCCGGCGACGGTATGCAGCTGACCGGCGACCGGTTCACCTCCGAGGCCGCGGCCTTCGGCAACGACCTGGCCACGCTGCCCAACTTCCCGGCCGAGATCCGCGCACCACAGGGCACCCTGCCCGGTGTCTCCAGCTTCCAGCTGCACTTCGCCGACTACGACATCCTCACCCCCGGCGACCGGCCGGACGTGCTGGTGGCGATGAACCCGGCGGCGCTCAAGACGAACATCGCGGACCTGCCGGCCGGCGGCATCCTGATCGTCAACACCGACGAGTTCAGCAAGCGCAACCTGACGAAGGTCGGGTACGCCAGCAACCCGCTGGAAGACGGGTCGCTGGAGACCTTCCAGGTGCACGCGATCGCGATGGCCACGCTGACCCAGGGTGCGCTGTCGGAGACCGGGTTGGGCAAGAAGGACGCGGAGCGCGCGAAGAACATGTTCGCGCTGGGCCTGCTGTCCTGGATGTACCACCGGCCGACCGAGGGCACCGAGCGGTTCCTGCGGGAGAAGTTCAGCAAGAAGCCCGACATCGCCGAGGCCAACGTGCTGGCCTTCCGCGCGGGCTGGAACTACGGCGAGACCACCGAGGCATTCGCGGTCACCTACAGCGTCGCGCCGGCCCAGCTCGCCCAGGGCACCTACCGGCAGATCACCGGCAACACCGCGATGGCCTACGGGATCGTGGCCGCCGGGCAGCTCACCGGCCTCCAGGTGCTGCTCGGGACGTACCCGATCACCCCGGCCAGCGACATCCTGCACGAGCTGTCCAAGCACAAGAACTTCAACGTGGTGACGTTCCAGGCCGAGGACGAGATCGCCGGGATCGGCGCCGCGCTCGGCGCGTCCTACGGCGGTTCGCTGGGCATGACGACCACGTCGGGACCGGGCATCGCGCTGAAGTCGGAGACCATCGGCCTCGCGGTGATGACCGAGCTGCCGCTGGTCGTCATCGACGTGCAGCGCGGCGGCCCGTCCACCGGCCTGCCCACCAAGACCGAGCAGGCCGACCTGTTGCAGGCGATGTTCGGCCGCAACGGCGAGGCGCCGGTGCCGATCATCGCGCCGCAGTCGCCGGCCGACTGCTTCGCCGCGCTGATCGACGCGGTCCGGATCGCGGTCACCTACCGCACGCCGGTGCTGGTGCTGTCGGACGGCTACAACGCCAACGGCTCGGAGCCGTGGCTGATCCCGAACGTGGCCGAACTGCCCGACCTGCACGTCGAGTTCGCCACCGAGCCCAACGCGCCGGACGGTTCGGACGCGTTCTGGCCCTACCTGCGCGACCCGGAAACGCTCGCCCGGCCGTGGGCCGTGCCCGGCACGCCCGGCCTGCAACACCGCATCGGCGGACTGGAGAAGGCCGACGGGACCGGGAACATCTCCTACGACCCGGACAACCACGACAAAATGGTCCGGCTGCGTGCGGCCAAGATCGACGGCATCACGGTGCCGGACGTGACCGTGGACGACCCGTCCGGCGCGGCCACCACGCTGGTGGTCGGCTGGGGTTCGACGTTCGGCCCGATCAACGCGGCCGCCCGGCGGGTGCGCAAGCTGGGCAAGCCGGTGGCCACCCTGCACCTGCGTCACCTCAACCCGCTGCCGGCCAATCTCGGCACCATCCTGGCCGGTTATGAGCGGGTGGTCGTGCCGGAGATGAACCTGGGGCAGCTCGCGCTGCTGCTGCGCGCGAAGTATCTGGTGGACGCGATCAGCTACACCAAGGTGGCTGGTCTGCCGTTCAAAGCCGAGGAACTGCAGGACGTGTTCCTCGATCTGATGAGCAAGGGGGCGTCATGACAGCGATCGACATCGGCCTGCCCGGCGTCGGCGGGCTGGACGGCGTGCCGACGTTCGAAGGCAAGCAGACGGCCAAGGAGTACAAGTCCGACCAGGAGGTGCGCTGGTGTCCGGGCTGCGGTGACTACGCCGTGCTCGCCGCCGTGCAGGGCTTCATGCCCTCCCTCGGGCTCAAGCGCGAGAACATCGTGTTCGTCTCCGGGATCGGCTGCTCGTCGCGGTTCCCGTACTACATGAACACCTACGGCGTGCACTCCATCCACGGGCGGGCGCCGGCGCTGGCGACCGGTCTCGCGGTGACCCGGCCGGACCTGTCGGTGTGGGTGGTGACCGGTGACGGCGACGCGCTGTCCATTGGTGGCAACCACCTGATGCACACGTTGCGGCGCAACGTGAACCTGAAGATCCTGCTGTTCAACAACCGGATCTACGGGTTGACCAAGGGGCAGTACTCGCCGACCTCGGAGACCGGCAAGGTCACCAAGTCGACGCCGATGGGCTCACTGGACCACCCGTTCAACCCGGTGTCGCTGGCACTGGGCGCGGAGGCCACCTTCGTCGCGCGGGCGCTGGACTCCGACCGCGCGCAGCTGACCGAGGTGCTGCGGGCCGCGGCCGAGCACCGCGGTACCGCGCTGGTCGAGATCTACCAGAACTGCCCGATCTTCAACGACGGCGCGTTCGACGTGCTCAAGGAGCCGGGCGAGAAGGAACAACGGATCATCAACCTGCGCCACGGCGAGCCGATGGTGTACGGCGCCAACGGCGAGTTCGGCGTCGTGCGCGACCACGCGACCGGTTCGCTGGAAGTGCGCCCGGTGGCCGAGGTCGGCCTGGACGCCGTGCTGGTGCACGACGCGACCCGCCAGGACCCGTCGACCGCGTTCGCGCTGTCCCGGCTGACCGGCAGCGACCTCGCGCACACGGTGACCGGGGTGTTCCGCAACGTCGTTCGACCGACTTATGACGACCAGGCTCGTGAGCAGGTGGCGCGGGCCAAGTCGAAGCCGGCCGATCTCCAGGCGTTGATCAACGGTGGGGACACCTGGACGGTGGCCAGCGGTAACAGCACCGGGAGTGCCGCTGTGCACTGAAGTCCTTTCGGTTTTCGGGTTTGCTTCTGCGGGTGGCGGCGTCCGGGTTTTCCGGCGCCGCTGCTTGCGTTTCGATGGGCTGGAGCAGGGACGGCGGGTTCGGACCAGCTCAGGTAACTATGTGATCAACCGGCGCAGCTGAGCCTGCGCGCGCTCCACCAGGGCTCGGGCGGTGTGGTCGGAGACCGACAGGTGGCGTCCGATCCGGCGGTAGGAGCGTTCCGGGCCGCCGTCCAGGCCGTACCTCAGGATCAGCGCGTCGGCCTGTCTCGGGTCCATCCTGGCCAGCGCGGCGCGGGCCGAGGTGACGAAATCGGCGGCCTCCGCCGGCTGGTGGGCAGCGGGGAAGGCGTAGCCGGGGGCGGGGAGGTCTTCGTCGTCCTCCGTCGACACCAGGTCGAGTTGGCGGTGCAACGCCGCGACCGTGGTCGGCGAGATGCCGAGGGCGGCGGCGGCCAGGTCCAGGCGACCGGCGGTTCGGGACAGGGTTTCGCGCAGGGCCGCGGTTCGGCCGATCAGGTCAGCGGGCACCACCGTTGGCCATTCCTGCTGGGCTATCGCGCGTTGGATCTCCTTGCGCACCCAGTTGTGCGCGTACGCACCGAACGGGACGGCGCGATCGGGATCGAAGTGGGTGGCGGCGATCAGCAGGCCCAGAATTCCTGCCTGGTGGAGGTCGGCTCGGTCCACCCGCCACGTCCGGTACCTGGCCACCTCGTGCTCGACCAGGTACGCGTGCTCGGCGACCAGGCGTTCGTGTTCGGTGGGCATCGGGCTCCGGAGGGGTCGTGCGGACGACGGTCGGTGGAGAGATACCGGGGCCGGCGGCGGATGCGCGGTTCGCGGGACGGCGGGTTGTCGGTATCAGGTCGGGTGACCGGGCCGGATCGACTCGCTGGAGGGCTACCCCGATGACCGACAACTCATGGCAGGCGTTTCCGATCGTCCCGTACGGGGCCACGTTGCACGCGCCGGCCGGGTGGCAGGCGCTGCCGCCGGTGCCGGCCAACGGGTCGGAGATCCTGCGGGCGACCGGCGGCGCGGGCCATCGACTGATCGTGTTCAAGATGGCGACGCACCGCACTTCCGCTACGGAGTTCGCGGCTAAGGCGCAGGAACGGCTCGCGGCGCACGGGTTCGAGGGGTTCGAACTCACCGAGCATCCCTTCGGCGGTGGGCCGGGGGCCTTGCTGGAGTTCGTGAACCGGGACGCGGAGGGCGCTGTCGTCCGCCGGACCCGGGAGTACTTCGCGGTGCGCGGCCACGCCGTCTTCGCGCTCGGCATGGGCAGCCGGGACTGGGCCGCCGACCGGCCACTCATCGAGCAGATCGCCGAGCGGTTCGAGATCACCGAACAGAACAGCTGAGCCGGCCGCGACGGGCGCGGCCGGCTCAGTGACACCAACAAGATCTCAGTACGTGCGCGGGCGTTCCCAGCTGGTGAAGCCCGCCCGCTGGGCGTCGTCCGGGGTGCGGAACCAGACCTGCGGCTCCAACCGCTCGTAGAACGGTGAGGACTCGGTGTGGAACACCATGGACGACGTGCGGGCCTTGATCCGGAACTGCGGCGACGGGGCCGAACCATCCGGCAGCGGCAGCGCCGAACCCGGACCGAACGGACCGGCCTGCCAACCGGGGGCGGCCGCGGGGGGTGCCTGCGGGGCCGCCGGTGGCTGGCCCTCGACGCCGGTACGCACGCGCACCGGGGGTGGCGGCACCTGCTGGGTGTGCTGGTTGTCCGGGCCGGCGTCGATCACCGGCTCGAACAGCGAACGGGGACGGTCGTTCGCCGCGTCGGCCAGGCCGACCGACTGGTCGTTGTGCTGCCGATGACCGTTCTGGCCACCCGCTGACCCGGGCTGGCCGGGGAACTCGGAGCCCAGCTCGGCGAACCAGTTCTCGTCCTCGGCCGGCCGGCTGCTCGCCGCGCGGGCGGCGGCGCTCGGGTCGGCCAGTCGTGAGCGGGGCGGGGGCTGCTGTTCGGCGAGACCGTTGGCCGGCGTCGCGGCGTCGGGGCCGTCGGCGAGGCGGCCGATGAGCTGTCCGTCTTCGCCGACCCACACGTCGTGCCGGGCGAACTCGTCCGGGTCGAGTGGCTTCTGGAACGGCTGGAAGCCGCCGTTGCCGATCGGGGTCAGCTGGCCGCTCTGCGCCTGGCCCTCGCCCGGATCGGCGGACGCGCTGTCCACGAACGGAATGTGATCGGAGTAGCGGGTGCGTTCTTCCCGGTGCGGCAGCTGCTCGGGGAAGCCGTTCACCTCCTGCCCCATCAGTTCGCCTCCCTCTGCTGTCAACTCCCTTGGATCGTCAGGTACATCCACGATCGCCGGCATCACCGTGGTGGCCTCGCGATCGTTCGTCTCGTCTCCGGCGACGGGCGTGCGCTCGTCGGCGTAGTCGGACCCGTCCTCGTACTCGACCCGTTCGTCCGCGCCCTGGTCGGTGTGCTGGTCGCCGGTGAACGCGGAGTCCGCGCCCACCATGGTGACCTCGCTGGGATCGACCGGGTTCGGCTGCGGCGGGCTGCCCGCCCGCAGGTACTCCAGGTACTGCTGGTCGGCGGCCTCGGTCCCGCCGTCGAAGTTCACCTGCGGGCCACCGCCGGGCTGGGACAGCAGTTCGGGCGCGTAGTCCTCGTCCTCGGCCTGGCTGAGGTACTCCTCGTGCCCGATCGGCGCCATCGGCGCGATCTCGGTGGGGTCCTCGACCAGCTCGGGCGCCTGCGGGGTCCACATCTCGGCGCGGGTGTCCGGCCGCTCCTGGTAGGGCGCCTCCTGGTAGGGCGCCTCCTGGTACGGCGCCTCCTGGTACGGCGCCGGGTCCAGCCGGTCGGCGTAGGGGTCGTCGCGGTAGCCCGCGTAACCGGTGGGCATGGGCTCCGGCTCGACGGTCCGGGTGGGCGCCAGGTCGGGCTCCTCGCGGAGCAGCTCGTCCAGGCTCAGGTCACGGTCGCGGACGGACGGTTGGACGAGCTGCCGCTCGTGGTCCACCAGCCGGTCGCGGTCGACTTCGAGCGAGTCGGGTGCGGAGTCGTCGGGCCTGGCGCGGTCGTAGGACGACAGCGGCTGCTGCCGGTCGCCGCCGGCGGCCAGTTGTTCCTCCAACTCGTCAACCCGACGCCGCAGCGGGCGAACCCGCAGATACCCGTCGAGCAACACGCCGGCTCCGAAGCCGACCAAGCAGGCGAACCACACCTGCCCGAAGATCCACATCGCGGGACGTCCCTCCTACCGGTACCGCTGGCACGGCCACGGCCAACCGTCAGTCTGTCCTACCAGCCCTACCCAACGTGAGGTAGCCCGATTGGTGTATCGACACACGGGCGGGATCACCCCACATCCGTGGACCAGCACCTCCATAGATCATGTTTCACATCACATCTTGGCATCGGCGTGCTGATCTACGCCCATCGGGGCTCACTCGATCACCGATCGAGTGAGCTGACCAAAAACGCTGGCAGCGGACCGGCGATCAACCTGACCCCCAGCACCGGACGGCTCGCACAGATCAACACCCACCGGATGTGACGCCGGGTCCACACAATCCCGACACTCGCCCCAGCTTTTCATCATTCATCCGGGTGAACAACGAGCATTCCGTAATGAGGGCAACAAATTCACCGAACACCAGTCCCCCGTTCGTGACGAGACGTAGCCGCTCGCACACCGATATGTTCAGTGCGCGGCCGCGAAGTGAGAAATTCTCATCATGTTTGCGAATCGGAGGAAAGCCATGATCATCGTAGCCCTCGGCTGCCTGCTGCACGTCTTCGTCTGGCTCTGAGCACGGCGACCGGCTGAAGACCGCAGGATCACATCAGTACCTGGATCGACGCCGTTGACGAGCGGCAGGAACGGGGCCCCGACCAACCAGGTCGGGGCCCCGTTGGGTGTCCACTGTCGAGGGTCGGGCGGTCAGCTCGTCCGGTCGATCAGGTAGTCGGTCATCGCCTGCAGTGCGTCCCGGGCCGCGCAGTCGGGCAACCCGCGCAGCTGCGCCCGCGCCAGGTCCGCGTACTCCAGCAGGGTCTGCCGGGCAGACCCAAGTGCGGGCGAGCAGCGCAACAGCTCCAGTGCCTCGTCCACCAACGCGTCCTCGGTCAGCGGTCCGGACACCAGCGAGCGCAGCCTGCGCGCGCCCGGGGTGTCCTCGGTCGAGGCGAGGGCGTAGAGCGTGGTCAGCGTCGGCACGCCCTCGCGCAGGTCGGTGCCGGGCGTCTTGCCCGACTCCACGGACGGCGTGGCGATGTCGATGATGTCGTCGGAGATCTGGAAGGCCGCGCCGATGATCTCGCCGTACCGGCGCAGCGCGGCCACGTACTCGGCCGGCGCGCCGGCGCACATCGCGCCGTAGCGGCCCGCGGTGGCGATCAGCGAGCCGGTCTTCTGCTCGATCACCGACAGGTGGTGGGCGATCGGGTCCTCGCCCGGCCCGGGGCCGGTGGTCTCCCGCATCTGCCCGGTGACCAGTTCCGCAAACGTTTCCGCGATGATCCGGGCGGCGTCCGTGCCCAGGTCGGCGACCATCCGGGAGGCGTGCGCGAAGACGTAGTCGCCGGCCAGGATGGCCACCGTGTTGTCCCAGCGGGCGTTGGCCGAAACCGCACCGCGGCGCATGCTCGCCTCGTCCATCACGTCGTCGTGGTAGAGCGTGGCGATGTGCACCAGTTCGACCACGGCGGCCGCGGTGATCACGTCCTGCCGCTTGCCGTCGCCGAACTGTGCGGCCAGCAGCGTGAACAGCGGCCGGATGCGTTTGCCGCCGGCGTCCACCAGGTGCAGCGCGGTCGCCTTCACGAACTCGACGTCGCTGTGCAGCACGCTGTGCAGCACGTCCTCGACCTGCTCAAGGCCCGCCTTGATGGCCAGGGACAGGCCGGGATCGGCCAGCTCGAATCGCGGCATGGCTGCCACGCCGGTGTGACCCGGTTGGTTGGTTGTCACGTCGCCCCCATGCGCGGCTAGAGGGCGAAGCCACCCCCGCCCGCCCAGTTCAGGACGACCGTAGGCCACACGCCCAGTACGAGTGTCACCAGAACACCAAGCGTAATAGCCGCCGTGGTGAACGGGCCCGGCACGCTCACCGTCGGACCGTCCGGAGACGGCTCGCTGAAGTACATCAGCACGATGACCCGCAGGTAGAAGAACGCGGCAATAGTGCTCGCTATCAGGGCGAGCACCACCAGCGGCCCCTCGCCATCGGCGATACCGGCCGAGAATACGACAAACTTCCCGATAAACCCGCTGGTCAGCGGGATGCCGGCGAGAGCGAGCAGCAAGAAGGTGAACACGCCGGCCACGAGCGGCGACCGTTTGGCCAAACCTGCCCAGGATGACAAGTGAGATGCCTCACCGTCGGCCGTGCGCACCAGACTGATCACGCCGAAGACGGCGATCGTGGCGAAGCCGTAAGAGATCAGATAGAACAACGTGCCGGACAGACCCTTGGGGGTCAGCGCGATCGCCCCGACGAGCAGGAAGCCGGCGTGCGCCACCGAGGAGTAGGCGATCATGCGTTTCACGTCGGTCTGGGTCAGGCCGACGATCGCCCCGACGAACATCGACACGATGGCCACCGCCCAGAGCACCCCGCGCCATTCCCAGCTGGTCGAGGAGAACGCGACGGTCAGCACCCGCAGGATGCCGCCGAACGCGGCCACCTTGGTGCAGGCGCCCATGAACGCGGTGATCGGCGTCGGCGCGCCCTGGTACACGTCCGGCGTCCAGGTGTGGAACGGACCGACCGAGCCCTTGAACAGCAGGCCCACCACGAGCAGCCCCAGCCCGCCGAACAGCAGCGCGTCCGAGCGGTTGGTGCCCGCGGCGGCGTGCGCGATGTCCGAGAGCCGGACCGAGCCCGCGTAGCCGTAGAGCAGCGCGAGGCCGTAGAGGAAGAACGCGGAGGCGAACGCGCCGAGCAGGAAGTACTTGACCGCCGCTTCCTGGGAGAGCAGCCGGCGCCTGCGGGCCAGGCCGCACATCAGGTAGAGCGGCAGGCTGAGCACTTCCAGCGCGACGAACATGGTCAGCAGGTCGTTGGCCGCGCAGAAGACCATCATCCCGGCGAGCGCGAACAGGGTCAGCGGGAAGATCTCGGTCTGCGAGGTGCGCACCGCCGACCGGCTGGGCACGTAGGCCGCGGTGCGGCCGGCCGGCCGGGTCGGTTCGAGCAGGGTGGCCGCGCCGACACCGCCCATCGCGCGGCGGGCCCGGCCCAGCGGCGACCGGTCCGGCGCGCCGTTGCCGTCCAGGCCGGCGACGAAGTAGCCGCCCGGTTCGACCGTGCGGTCGGCGATCAACAGCAGCGAGCCGAGGCCGAGCACGAGCAGGGTGCCCCAGAGGAACATCGCCGGCCGGTCGATGGAGACCGTGCCGGCCAGCGTGGTGGTGCCGGCCGCGGTGACGAACTTCAGGTGCAGCACCAGGGTCAGCCCGGACAGCACGAGCGCCAGCAGCGCGAGGGCCACCTGCAGGCCCCAGCGCGACGCCCTCGGCACGAACGCCTCGACGAGCACCGCGAGGCAGGCCGCGATCAGGATGATCAGCACCGGGGCGATGGCGCCGTAGTCGATGGAGGGCGCCTGGATCGGCGCTTCGGTGGCAGCAAGGACCGGAGCAATGCCCGTCAGCACCGGCATCTCACTTGCCTCCCTGGGTCAGGCCCTGGTCGGTGACGCCGACCGAGTGCAGAGTTGCCGTCACGGACGGATTCACCACGTCGAGCAGTGGCTTGGGGTAGAAGCCGAGCAGCAGGATGAGCGCCACCAGCGGGGCGAGGACCAGCTTCTCCCGACCGGACAGGTCGTGGATGATCTTCTTGGCGCCGACCGCCGGATCGCTGGCCGCCCCCGGTCCGGTGCTGGCGACCTCGACCAGCGCGTTGCCGCGCACCGGGCCCTGCATCACCCGCTGGTAGAGCCAGAGCACGTAGAGCGCGGCGAGCACCATGCCGGCGGTGGCCAGGATCGAGTAGACCGGCTCGGTCGGGAATGACCCCAGCAGCACCAGGAACTCGCTGACGAAGGAGTTGGTGCCCGGCAACGACAGGGTGGTCAGGCCGGCGAGGAAGAGCATGCCGGCCAGGATCGGCGTCACCTTGGCCATTCCGCCGTAGTCCTCGATCATCTTGGACCGGCCCCTGGCCATGATCATGCCGATCACGATGAGCAGCATGCCGGTGGAGATGCTGTGGTTGACCATGTAGGTCACCGCACCCACCTGGCCCTGCGCGGTGAACGCGAACACGCCCAGCGCGATGAAGCCGAAGTGGGCGACCGACACGTAGGCCACGAACCGTTTCATGTCGCTCTGCCCGGCGGCCAGGAACGAGCCGTAGAGCACGCCGATCACCGCGAGGGTGAGCAGCAGCGGCGCGAGCGTCTTGCTGGCCTGTGGGAACAACGGCAGGTTGTAGCGCAGGAAACCGAAGATGCCGACCTTGTCCAGCACACCGACGAGCATCACGCCCACGCCGATCGGCGCCTCCGCGGTCGCGTCGGGCAGCCAGGTGTGGAACGGCACCAGTGGGGCCTTGATCGCGAAGGCGAAGAAGAAGCCCATGAACAGCCAGATCTGCGTGTGCAGCGGCGCGTGGCTGACCACCGTGGTGAGCGTCTGCCAGTCGAACGTCCCGGTCCCGGTGACCGACTGCGCGTAGGACCAGCAGCCGATCGCGGAGGCGAGCATCAGCAGGCCGCCGAGGAAGGAGTACAGGAAGAACTTGACCGCCGCGTACTGCCGGCGCGGACCGCCGTAGAAGCCGATCAGGAAGTACATCGGGATCAGCATGACTTCGAACAGCACGTAGAACAGGAACACGTCGGTGGCCGCGAACACGGCCATCACCAACGACTCCAGCACCAGCAGCAGGGCGAAGTAGCCGGCCGCCGAGCGGCCCTCGGGCAGCTTGTCGGCCCAGGACGCGCCGATCACCACCGGCGAGAGCAGCGCGATCATCGCGAGCATGACCAGCGCGATGCCGTCCACGCCGAAGGAGAGGTGCACGCCGAACGAGGCGATCCAGTCCACGCTCACCGAGAGCTGGATGCGCGCGCCGTTCGGGTTGTAGATGAACAGCGTGAGGATCGCGAGCACGAACTCGACCAGCGAGAAGCCGAGCGCGGTGTACTTGGCCACCCGGTCGTCCCGGCGCAGCAGCGTGACCACGGCGCCACCGACCAGCGGCACCAGCAGAAGGGCGACGAGCGCCCAGGCTCCGTTCCCGCTCATCCGTTGAACCTCACCAGGAGCAGTGCGGCGATCAGCACGATCGAGCCTCCCAACATGCTCAGTGCGTAGCTACGCACGAAGCCGGTCTGCAATCGGCGCAGTCGACCCGAACCCCCGCCGAACGCGGCGGCCAGGCCGTTGACCAGTCCGTCCACACCCTTGTTGTCGGTGTAGACCAGGGCCCGGTCCAACCAGGTGCCCGGCCGGGCGATCAGCGTCTCGTTGAGCGCGTTGCCGTACAGGTCGGCGCGGGCGGCGCGGACCGGCCAGGACACCAACTCCGGTCGGCGGACCGGCACCGGGCGCTGGCCGACCAGCACGATCGCCAGCACCACGCCGATCACGGCCAGCGCGAGGGTGAGCAGGGTGATGTCCAGGCTGGACACCGGCGAGTTCGACCGCTCCTGCAACGCACCCAGCGACGGGGTCAGCCAGTCGGCCAACCGGTGCCCGATGGAGAAGTAGGCGCCTGCGCCGATCGAGCCGATCGCCAGGATGATCATCGGCACGGTCATCACACTGGGCGACTCGTGCGGGTGGAAGTCCTTGCCCTCGCTGTTCTTCAGCTCCTGCCAGCGCGGCTTGCCGAAGAACGTCATCACCACCAGGCGGGTCATGTAGAAGGCGGTCAGCCCGGCGCCCAGCGCAGCCGAGATGCCGAACACCCAGCCCTGCCAGCCGCCCTGCGCGAACGCCGCCTCGATGATCGCGTCCTTGGAGAAGTAGCCCGACAGTCCGGGGAACCCGATGATGGCCAGGTAGCCGAGCAGGAAGGTGACCGCGGTGATCGGCATCTTCCGCAGCAGGCCACCGAACTTGCGCATGTCCGTCTCGTCGTCCATCGCATGCATCACCGAGCCCGCGCCGAGGAACAGGCCGGCCTTGAAGAAGCCGTGGGTGAGCAGGTGGGTGATGGCCAGCGCGTAGCCGAACGGGCCCAGCCCGACAGCGAGCATCATGTAGCCGATCTGGCTGACCGTGGAGTAGGCGAGCACCTTCTTGATGTCGTCGTAGGCGCAGCCCACGATGCAGCCGATCAGCAGGGTGACCGTGCCGACCAGCACCACCACCAGCCGGCCGGCCGAGGTCAGGTCAAAGATCGGGTTGGCCCGGGCGATCAGGTAGACGCCCGCGGTGACCATGGTTGCCGCATGGATCAGCGCCGACACCGGGGTCGGACCCTCCATCGCGTCGGGCAACCAGGACTGCAACGGGAACTGGCCGGACTTGCCGCACGCGCCCAGCAGCAACAGCAGCGCGATCGCGGTGATCGTGCCCGGCGAGAGCTCGTGCACCCGGGCGAACACCTCGGTGTACTGGGTGGTGTGCAGCTTGGCGAACAGGATGAAGATCGCCAGCGCGAGGCCGACATCGCCGACCCGGTTCATCAGGAACGCCTTCTTCGCCGCGGTCGCCGCCGACGGACGGTCGGAGTACCAGCCGATCAGCAGGTAGGAGGCCAGGCCGACACCCTCCCAGCCGAGGTACAGCGTCACGAACCCGTTGCCCAGCACCAGCAGCAGCATCGAGGCGATGAACAGGTTGAGGTAGGCGAAGAACCGCCGCCGGTCCCGGTCGTGCGACATGTAGCCGATCGAGTAGATGTGGATCAGCCCGCCGACGCCGGTGATCAGCAGCACGAAGGTGAGCGAGAGCGGGTCCAACCGCAGCCCGAAGTCCACCTGTAGCGAGTTCACCGGAATCCAGGAGAACAGGTGCAGGTTGCGCACCCGCTGTGCGGCCGGCAGACCGGTGGAGTTGAAGAACTGCACCAGCCCCCAGACGAAGGCCAGGATCACCGTGGCACTGCCGAGCAGGTGCCCCCAGGCATCCGTGCGCCGGCCGCCGAAGAACAGCACCAGCGCACCGAACGCGGGCAGCGCGAGCAGCAGCCACGCGGATGACGCGATCCCGGTCGCCGCCTGGACGCTCACCAAGTCAGGCATCCGTTGCCTCTCAGTACTTCAGCAGGTTGGAATCGTCCACGGAGGACGAACGGCGGGTGCGGAAGATGGACATGATGATGGCCAGGCCGACGACAACTTCGGCGGCGGCCACCACCATCACGAAGAACGCCATCACCTGCCCGTTGAGCGAGCCGTTGATCCTGGCGAAGGTGACCAGGCTCAGGTTCACCGCGTTGAGCATCAGCTCGATGCACATGAACACGACAATGGCGTTGCGGCGCACCAGTACGCCCACCGCGCCGAGGCAGAACAGCAAGGCGGACAACAACAGGTAGTAAGTAGGACTCATCGGTGCGCGTCCTCCTCGGTGTGTGACTCGCCGCCGAGGGCGTGGGCGTCCGGCTTCGTCTCGTCGCCGGCCACCTCCGTCCGGTCGGCCTCGAACTCGTCGAGGTTGGCCGAGTTGATGATCTCGAACAGCGAGTCCGGCGCGATCGAGCCGTCGGGCAGCAGGGCCGGCGTGGCCACCGAGTTGGCGGTGGCGAAAACGCCCGGGCCGGGTCGGCCCGCGGCGTGCTCGTACTCGCCGCGGAACCGGGCGTCGACCAGTTCGCGCTGGGTGCGCTTGGGGTTCTTGCGCCCGTTGAAGGCCAGCACCATCGCGCCGACCGCCGCGGTGATCAGCAGCGCCGAGGTCAGCTCGAACGGGAACAGGAAGTCGGTGAACAGCGAACGGCCGATGTTGGCGACGTTGTTGCCGCCGTTGGCACTGTTCGCGGTCGTCACGCCGACCGGCGTCACGCTGGTCAGCGAGCGCCCGACGATGCCGACGATCAGCGCGGCCAGCCCGACGCCGAGCACGCCGGCCCACAGTCGCTGCCCGCGCAGCACCTCGACCACCGAGTCGGAGGAGTCCCGGCCGACCATCATCAGCACGAACAGGAACAGCATCATGATCGCGCCGGTGTAGACGATGATCTGCACGAAGCCGAGGAACGGCGCCTGCTGCATCATGTAGAGCACGCCGAGGCTGAGCATGGTCAGCACCAGCCAGAGCGCCGAGTGCACCGCGCTGCGGGAGAAGAGCATGCCCAGCGCACCGGCCAGCGACACCGGTCCGAGAATCCAGAAGACGATGGCTTCGCCGGTGGTGGTCATGACTGCGACTCCTGCCCGGCGGCCGGCTTGGCCCTGGCCAGTTCCGGACCGCGCACGTAGTAGTCCTGCTCGTTGTCACCCAGCCGCATCGGGTGCGGCGGCTGCTCCATCCCCGGCAGCAGCGGCCCGAGCAGGTCTTCCTTGGTGTAGATCAGGTCCTGCCGGTTGTCGTCGGCCATCTCGTAGAAGTTCGTCATGGTCAGCGACCGGGTCGGGCACGCCTCGATGCACAGGCCGCAGCCGATGCAGCGCAGGTAGTTGATCTGGTAGTCCAGGCCGAACCGCTCGCCGGGCGAGTAGCGGGCCTCGTCGGTGTTGTCGCCGCCCTCGACGAAGATCGCGTCCGCCGGGCAGGCCCACGCGCACAGCTCGCAGCCGACACACTTCTCCAGCCCGTCGGGATGCCGGTTGAGCTGGTGGCGCCCGTGATAGCGGGGAGCGGTCTTGCGGAAGTCCTCCGGGTACTCCTCGGTGACCACTTTCTTGAACATGGTCGAGAAGGTGACACCGAATCCCTTGAGCGGATCAAAGATCCCCATCGCCGGACTCCTTCCTGCCAGCGCCCGCGGGCACAGCCCGTTCGGCCTTGTCGGCCTGCTCCGCGGATCGGGTCGCACGGGTCGACCGGCGCCGAGGCCGGCCGGGAATCTCCAGGTTCAGCGGGGGCACCGGGTAACCGCCACCGGTGACCTGCACCCGGTCGTCGGGCACCTTGCGGTCCGGGGTGACGAACGCGACGATCACCGCGAGCACGACCACACAGCCGAGGATGACCAGCACCATCGGCGCGGAGAAGCCGTACCGGGCCTTCACGTCCCGCACCGCGATCACCGCGACCGTCCACACCAGACTGATCGGGACCAGGAACTTCCAGCCCAGCCGCATGAACTGGTCGTAGCGCATCCGGGGCAGCGTGCCACGCAGCCAGATGTAGACGAACAGGAAGATCAGCGTCTTGATCAGGAACCAGAGCACCGGCCACCAGCCGGTGTTCGCCGCCGACCAGAGCGAGATCGGCCAGGGTGCCCGCCAGCCGCCGAGGAACAGCGTGGTGGCCACACACGAGACGACCACCATGTTGACGTACTCAGCGAGGAAGAACAGCGCGAACTTCAGCGAGGTGTACTCGGTGTGGAAGCCACCGACCAGTTCCGACTCCGCCTCGGGCAGGTCGAACGGGGCGCGGTTGGTCTCGCCGACCATCGAGATGAGGTAGATGACGAAGCTGGGCAGCAGCAGCCAGCAGTACCAGCCGCCGGCCTGCGCGTTGACGATGTCCGCGGTGGACAGCGAGTGCGACTCGACGATCACCGCGACGATGGCCAGGCCCATCGCGATCTCGTAGGAGATCACCTGGGCGGCCGAGCGCAGCGCGCCCAGCAGCGGATAGGGCGAGCCGGACGACCAGCCCGACAGCAGGATGCCGTAGACGCCGATCGACGAACAGGCCAGCACGACGAGCAGGCCGACCGGCAGGTCGGTGAGTTGCAGCACCGTCTGGTGGCCGAACATCGACACCTGCGGTCCGAACGGGATCACCGAGAAGGCGACGAACGCCGGGATCGTGGAGACGACCGGGGCGATGATGTACACCCACTTGTCGGCCAGGATCGGGCGGATGTCCTCCTTGAAGGCCAGTTTCAGGCCGTCGGCGAGGGACTGCAACCAGCCGTTCGGGCCGACCCGGTTGGGGCCGGGCCGGTTCTGCATCCGGCCGACGACCTTGCGCTCCCAGTTGATCATGAACAGCGTCATCACGACGCCGAACGCGAACAACACGACGACCTTGATCACGGTCAGCCAGAACGGGTCGTGCGACAGCACCGTCTCGGTCTGCCCGTTGGTGTAAGCGAGCAACGGTCCTCGCATCAGGACTCACCTCCGCTGCGGATCGAGACCAGCGCGCCGTGCCCGACACCGAGCACCCGGTGCACGGCGCTGGGTCCGGAGTTCGTCGGCAGCCAGACCACGTCCGGCGGCAGGTCCGCCTCGGCCGCCGGCAGGGTCAGCGCACCGAGGTCGGTGGACACCGTGACCGGCTGGCCGAACCGCACGCCCAGCGCGGTCGCGGTGGCGTCGGACAGCAACGCGGCCAGCGGGCGGGCGGTGGCCGCCAGGTGCGGCTCGCCCTCCTGCAGGGATGCGTTGTCCAGCAGTCGCCGCCAGGTGGCCAGCAACGCCTGACCGGTGGCCGGGCGCGGCGCCTCGACCGGCTCGGTGCCGGTGAATTCGGCGGCCGGCGCGGGTTCGGCCCGCTGCACCCTGGCCAGGTCACCGGCCGAGGAGGACACCGTCTGGGTGAACAGGTCGACATCCATCTCGACCGCGAGCGTGTCCAGCACCCGGCAGTCCGGCAGTGCGCCCGCGTTCTGCAGCGTGCTGTCGAACGGGCGCGAGCGGCCCTCCCAGTCGAGGTAGCTGCCGGACTTCTCGGCGGCCGGCGCGATCGGCAGCACCACGTGCGCCCGCCGGGTCACCTCGCTGGCCCGCAGCTCGATGCTCACCACGAAGTCCGCGGTGGACAGTGCGGTGAGGGCCAGCGCCGGGTCGGGCAGGTCGTCGGGGTCGACCCCGGCGAGCACGAGCGCGCCCAGCCGGGAGTCGGCGGCGGCGGTGAGGATGCCGGTGGTGTCCCGGCCCGGCGTGGCCGGCAGCGTGCCCTCGGCCAGGCCCCAGGCCCGCTCCACCTCGGCCCGGTCGGTCGCGTCGGCGACCAGCCGGCCGCCGGGCAGCAGCGTCGGCGCGGCACCCGCGTCCAGCGCGCCGCGTTCACCGGCCCGCCGCGGAATCCAGGCCACCCGGGCCCCGGTCCGCGCGGCCAGATCACGCACCGCGGTGAACAGGCCGGGCACCGCCGCGGCCCGCTCGCCGACCAGGATCAGCGCGCCCTCGACACCCAGCGCGTCCACCGGCGCGCCGGCCAGGCCGGCCAGTTCGGCGGTCTCGCCGCCGGGCGCGCAGCGCAGCAGCGTGCCGCCGACCTTGGTGATCGACGGGGTGGTCAGCTGGCCGAGATGGAAGTAGCGCAGCCCGTGCTTGCGGAACGCCTTGCGCAGCCGGAGGAAGACGATCGGCGACTCCTCCTCCGGTTCGAAGGCCACCGACAGCACCGCGGGCGCGGTCTCGATGTCCTGGTAGGTCACGCCGCCGTTGTCGGGCGTGCGACCCAGCACGTGCCCGGCCAGGAAGTCCAGCTCCTCGGCCGAGTGCGCCCTGGCCCGGAAGTCGATGTCGTTGGTGCGCAAGGCAAGTCGGGCGAACTTGGCGTAGGCGTAGGCGTCCTCGACGGTCAGCCGGCCGCCGGTGAGCACCGCGGCGCCCTTGCCGTCGCGGGCCGCCGCGAGCCCGGCCGCGGCCGTGCGCAGCGCCTCGGTCCAGGAGGACTCGCGCAGCTCACCGGTCTCCTCGTCGCGCACCATCGGCTTGCGCAGCCGGTCGGCGGCGGTGACATAGGTGAAGGCGAACCGGCCCTTGTCGCAGTTCCACTCCTCGTTGACCGCCGGGTCGTTGCCGGCCAGCCTGCGGGTCACCCCGCCGCGCCGGGAGTCCGACCGCTGCGCGCAACCCGAGGAGCAGTGCTCGCACACCGTCGGCGTGGAGACCAGGTCGAACGGGCGGGACCGGAACCGGTAGGCGGCGCTGGTCAGCGCGCCGACCGGGCAGATCTGGATGACGTTGCCGGAGAAGTAGCTGCCGTGCGCGCCGGGCGTCGCCTCACCGGCCACGAGCGGCCCGGTGACCACCGCGTGTCCGTTGAGTCCGTCGTGCTCGTGGACCGCCGGGGCCTCGATGTCGGCCGTGCCGGGGGTGCCGATCTGCTGCATCGCACCGCGTTCGAGCAGGTCGATGAAGACGTCCCCGGCGACCTCCTTGGCGAACCGGGTGCAGCGCTGGCAGAGCACGCAGCGCTCCCGGTCCAGCAACACCTGCGAGGTGATCGAGATCGGCTTGGGGAAGGTGCGCTTCACGTCCACGAAGCGGGAGTCCGACCGGCCGTGCCGCAGGGCCTGGTTCTGCAGCGGGCACTCGCCGCCCTTGTCGCAGATCGGGCAGTCCAGCGGATGGTTGATGAGCAGCAGCTCCATCACGCCCTGCTGCGCCTTGTCCGCGACCACCGAGGTGAGCTGGGTGCGCACCACCATGCCGTCGCCGACGGTGACCGCACAGGCGGGCTGCGGCTTGGGCATCGGCCGGCCGCCCATCTCGACCTCGACCAGGCACTGCCGGCAGGCGGCGGCCGGGTCGAGCAGCGGGTGGTCGCAGAACCGGGGGATC
Organism: Pseudonocardiaceae bacterium; assembly: GCA_036268615.1. Lineage (GTDB taxonomy): Bacteria > Actinomycetota > Actinomycetes > Mycobacteriales > Pseudonocardiaceae > DATATV01. The sequence continues at coordinate 25,541 of DATATV010000154.1, read as the reverse complement.
TCCACCCCGATCCGCTCGGCCGTGCGGATGATCAGCTCGCCCTTGGGCGCGTCCACGGTGACCCCGTCGACGGTCAGCCGGACGTAGCCCTCCGGGACCGGCGTCTCGTCGGTGTCCGTCGCCTGCGCAATGGTCATCTCAGCGCGCTCCCGCCAGTTCGTGCCGCTGCGCCGGTCCCGCGTCCTGCTGCTGGCACAGGGCGAGGAACTCGTCCTTGAAGTACTTGATCCCGCTGACGATCGGGGACACCGCGCCGTCACCCAGCGCGCAGAACGAGCGGCCGAAGATGTTGTCGCAGATGTCCAGCATGGTGTCGATGTCCTCGGCGGTGCCCTGGCCGGCGATCATCCGCTCCAGGATCTTGGCCAGCCAGTAGGTGCCCTCCCGGCAGGGCGTGCACTTGCCGCAGGACTCGTGTTCGTAGAACTGGGTCCACTTCATCACCGCCCACGGGACGGACACCGTCTCGTTGAACACCTGGACGGCGGTGGTGCCCAGCATCGAGCCCGCCTCGGCGGCGCCCTCGAAGTCCAGCGGCACGTCCATGTGCTCGGCGGTGAACATCGGCGTCGAGGACCCGCCCGGCGTCCAGAACTTCAGCGGGATGCCGTCCTTCATGCCACCGGACAGCTCCAGCAGCTCGCGCAGCGTGGTGCCCATCGGCGCCTCGTACTGGCCGGGCCGCTCGACGTGGCCGGACACCGAGAAGATCTTCGGACCGGGCGACTTCTCCCGGCCCATCGACCGGAACCAGTCCGAGCCTGCGTTGACGATGAACGGCACGCTGGCGATCGTCTCGACGTTGTTCACCGTGGTCGGCTTGGCGTAGAGGCCTGCGGCGGCCGGGAACGGCGGCTTGAGCCGCGGCTGGCCGCGCAGGCCCTCCAGCGAGTCCAGCAGCGCCGTCTCCTCACCGCAGATGTACGCGCCCGCGCCGGCGTGCACGGTGATGTCCAGGTAGTAGCCGGAACCGAGGATGTCGGTGCCCAGGTAGCCGGCGGCGTACGCCTCCTGGACGGCCGAGACCAGCCGGCGGTAGCAGTGCAGCGCCTCGCCGCGGACGTAGATGAAGCAGTGGTGCGAGCGCATCGCATAGGAGGCGATCACGCAGCCCTCGATGAGCGAGTGCGGGTCGGCCATCATCAACGGGATGTCCTTGCACGTTCCCGGTTCGCCCTCGTCGGCGTTGATCACCAGGTAGTGCGGCTTGTCCTCGTTGGGCGGCATGAAGCTCCACTTCACCCCGGCCGGGAAGCCCGCGCCGCCGCGACCGCGCAGCCCGGAGTCCTTCACCAGCTGGACGAGCTGCTCGGGCGTGCCGCCCAGCGCCTTGCGCAGCGCGGTGTAGCCCTCCAACTGCTCGTAGACCGACAGCCGCCAGGAACGCGGGGACAGCCAGCGCTTGGTCAGCACCGGGGTGAGCGGATCAACTGAACTCTCGGTCATGGCCGCCTCCGCTAGTTCTTGTCCGGTAGCACCGGCAGGGGCAGGTCCGCCATCACCGGCGCGGTCCACCCCCGGTCGAGCGCGAGCTGCGCGCCACGGACCGTCTCGGTCGCCGCGGACGGGCCGTCCACGTCGGCGTCCAGGTTGTCCAGGAAGCCGGCCAACTGGCGCTCGGCGTTGCGGAAGCCGACCAGCGGGGCACCCCGGTCCGGCGCGGGCTTGTCACCCGAGCGCAGGCCGTCCACCAGCCGGGTCGCCGACTCGACGGTCTGGTTGTCGAAGAACTCGTAGTCCACCTGGATGACCGGACCGAGGTCGCACGCGGCCAGGCACTCCACGTGTTCCAGGGTGATCGAGCCGGGTGTGCCGGGGTCGCCGAAGGTCTCCTCGTGGCCGGCCGGCGGGCCGTCCTCACCGAGGTACTCGCGCAGCTTCGCGTAGATCGAGTCGCCGCCCAGCACCGCACACAGCGTGTTGGTGCACACGCTGACCAGGTGCTCACCGCACGGCTTGCGCTTGTACATGGTGTAGAAGGTGACCACCGCATCCACCTCGGCGGTGGCGATGTCCAGCTGCCGGGCGCAGAACTCGATACCGACGCTGCTCACGTGGCCCTCGATCGACTGGACCAGGTGCAGCATGGGCAGCAGGGCCGAGCGGGACTGCGGGTAGCGCGCGACGATCTGCTGCGCCTGGGCCGCCACCTCCGGCCCGAACGGCGAACTGTCCATAGTGGAATCCTCACTCACCGGTCCACCCCACCCATCACCGGGTCGATGGAGGCGACGGAGGCGATCACGTCGGCCACCATGCCGCCCTCGCACATCGCCGGCATCGACTGCAGGTTCACGAAACTTGGGTCCCGGATGTGGACGCGCATCGGCCTGGTGCCCCCGTCGGAGACGACGTGGTAGCCCAGCTCGCCGCGCGGCGACTCGATCGGCACGTAGGCCTGACCGGCCGGCACCCGGAACCCCTCGGTGACCAGCTTGAAGTGATGGATCAACGACTCCATCGACTGGCCCATGATCTTGCGGACGTGCTCCAGCGAGTTGCCCATGCCGTCGGCGCCGATGGTCAGCTGCGCCGGCCAGGCGATCTTGCGGTCGGCCACCATCACCGGACCGGGCTCCAGCTTGCTGACGGCCTGCTTCACGATCCGCAGCGACTGGTTGATCTCCTCCACCCGCAACAGGTACCGGGCGAAGCAGTCGGCCGCGTTGTCCGTCGGCACGTCGAAGGTGTACTCCTCGTAGCCGCAGTACGGCTCGACCTTGCGCAGGTCCCAGGGCAGGCCCGCGCCGCGCAGGATCGGCCCGGTGACGCCCAGCGCCAGGCAGGCGTCCAGCGGCAGCACGCCGACACCGGCCATCCGGTTGCGCCAGATCGGCTGCCCGGTCAGCAGCTTGTGGTAGTCGGGCATCCTGGAGTTCATCACCTTCAGGAAGTCCTTGATCTTCTCCTCGGCCCCCTCGGGGAGGTCCGCGGCCAGACCGCCGGGCCGGATGAACGCGTGGTTCATCCGCAGCCCGGTCAGGAACTCCAGCAGGTGCAGTACTTCCTCGCGCTCCCGGAAGCCGTTGGTCATGCCGGTCAGCGCGCCCAGTTCCATGCCGCCGGTGGCCAGCGCGACCAGGTGCGAGCCGATCCGGTTGAGCTCCATCAACAGCACCCGGATCACCTGCGCCCGGCGGGGTACCTCGATGCCCAGCAGTTTCTCGACGGCCATGCAGTAGCCGGCCTCGTTGAACAGCGGGGAGAGATAGTCCGCGCGGGTCACGAAGGTGACGCCCTGGGTCCAGTTGCGGTACTCGGTGTTCTTCTCGATCCCGGTGTGCAGGTAGCCGATCACCGACCGGGCCTGGGTGACGGTCTCACCCTCCAACTCCAGGATCAGCCGCAGCACGCCGTGCGTCGACGGGTGCTGCGGACCGAGGTTCATCACGATCCGGTCGTCGCCGATGGCCTCGTCGATGATCGAGTCCCAGTCGCCACCGGTGACCGTGTACACCTTGCCCTCGGTGGTCTCCCGAGTGGCGGCGTACTCCTCCTCGGTCTGGGCGTCGGGGTGGATGTCGGTCATGAGTAAGACCTCCGCTGATCCGGGGGCGGGATCTCGGCGCCCTTGTACTCCACCGGAATCCCGCCGAGCGGGTAGTCCTTGCGCTGCGGGTGGCCGTGCCAGTCGTCGGGCATCAGGATCCGGGTCAGCGCGGGGTGACCGTCGTAGATGATCCCGTACATGTCCCAGTTCTCCCGCTCCTGCCAGTTGGCGGTCGGGTAGACCTCGACCACCGAGGGCATGTGCGGGTCGTCCACGTCGACGGCGACCTCCAGCCGGATGCGCCGGCGGAAGGTCATCGAGGTCAGGTGGTAGACCGAGTGCAGCCGCTGCGGGACGTGCTCGCCGTAGTCCACTGCCGACACCGAGGAGCACAGCTCGAAGCGCAGCGTCGGCTCGTTGCGCAGCACCCGGCAGAACTCCAGCAGGTGCTCGCGGTCCAGGTAGTAGGTCAACTCGCCGCGGTCGACGGTCACCTGGACGATCGACTCGGCCGGCACGCCGTGGTCGGCCAACGCGGCCAGCAGGTCGGCGTCGAACTCGTCGAACCAGCCGCCGTAGGGCCGTTCGGCCGGCGCGACCAGGAAGGCCGGCGACTTCAGCCCACCGAAACCGGTGGTGTCACCGGCGTCGTTGACGTTGAACATGCCGGTCCGGGCGCGGCCGGCGACAACCGGCGCGCGCGGCTCGGCCGGGCCGAGGTCGCCATCCTGCTGCGGTTCCAGGCCGGGTTCGGGCCGTTGCGCACCGGAACCGGGGCCACCGGTGACCGGCCTGCTCTCGGCCGCGCTCTCCGTTGGGTCGTTGTCGGGCACCGTGCTCACTTCTTCTTGGCGAAACGGACCGAGGACGGGATCAGCTCAAGCTCCTTGCCGCTGGCGGCCTTGATGGCGGCGCGGGTCGGGCCGAGCGGCTCGTCGGTGATCTTGGCGTGCAGCTTGAGGATCGCGTCCATCAGCATCTCCGGGCGCGGCGGGCAGCCCGGCAGGTACATGTCCACCGGCACGACGTGGTCCACGCCCTGCACGACGGCGTAGTTGTTGAACATGCCGCCGGAGGAGGCGCAGACGCCCATCGCCAGCACCCAGCGCGGCTCGGGCATCTGGTCGTAGATCTGACGCAGCACCGGGGCCATCTTCTGGCTGACCCGGCCGGCGACGATCATCAGGTCGGCCTGGCGGGGCGAGGCACGGAAGACCTCCATGCCGAAGCGCGCCAGGTCGTAGCGCGGGCCACCGGTGGTCATCATCTCGATGGCGCAGCAGGCCAGGCCGAAAGTGGCCGGCCAGAGGGAGGACTTCCTGGTCCAGTTGACCAGTTTCTCCACGCTGGCCAGCAGGATTCCGTTGGGGAGTTTCTCTTCAAGACCCATCGTGTTCCTCCTGGCCCCCGTACGTGGTTGCTGTCTCTAGTTCCAGTCCAGCCCGCCCCGGCGCCATACGTAGGCGTAGGCAAAGCCGAGGGTCGCGATGAACAGGACGATCTCCACCAGGCCGAACATCCCCAGCGCGTCCGCGCTGACCGCGAACGGGTAGAGGAACACCATCTCGATGTCGAAGAGGATGAACAGCATCGCGGTGAGGTAGTAGGCCACCGGCATCCGGCCGCCGCCGACGACGGGATGCGGTGAGGGCTCGATGCCGCACTCGTAGGCGTCCAGCTTGGCCTTGTTGTAGCGGCGCGGACCGATGTGCGGCGCCATCGTCACGGAGAACACCGCGAACGCGCCCGCCAACAGGAAGAGCAGGAAAAGGGGGAGGTAAGCCTGGAGCACCTTTGCACCGTCCTTTCCTGGCCGTCGATGATCCGTTGATCACCGGCGCTCACCCTACGGCTTGCTGGCCTACTCCAGGCCGTCAGGCGGACCTAACCGAACCCCGGAGTGTCGCCCCGACCGCCGCACTGCGAACGAGGCGCTTGTGAAATAGTTCACAAACTAGCTTGCACTGATGTTGTGAACTGCTTCACAAGCCACGGGCCATAGTCTAGGACCTGGCTCACACCCGAGCGCCAGAGGGCTACGGGTGCTTGTGATGGAGAACACCCGGCTCGTCCGGTTCGCTCCGACCAGCGTCTTGTCCGGTTCGCGCCCCGTTAGGTGATCTTCGGTCCGGCCCCTCGGTTTCGTCACTCTCGGTAGTCGCCGGGATGGCTGCCCCGGAGATGGGGCTGCGAACATGGCCGATGGAGTCCAGGTTCAGAAGCCCGCATGGCACGCCGCATGTCTCCAATCCGCTGGATACCCTTGAATACCAACAAAATCCGCGTTGCGTGCTCCCGGGTACCAAGCTCCGAACGTCGAATGTGGGAACAATCCTCAAGGCGAGCAATGTCGCAGGACCGACCTGCGTGGTCCGACCCGACTGACCCGTCCAAAGCACTGGCCACGGTCGACTTCGTCAGCGGCGGTGGCGGTGGCGGTCTGTCCTATATCTACTCGAACAAGAGCGACTATGGAGTTTTCCAGGAGTCGTCTTCGATCAACGCGGCAACTGACACGGGATGTGATCACGAACATCAGGAGCGGGGAGTCGTGATGGGGTTCAGCCTTGGATATGCGCAACGCGTGAATTCACAGTCAAACAATCACCCGATCGGCGGCAGCTATCTGCCGAATGACCAGCGACGGCACTGCTCACTGCGCTAATCTCGATCTGCGGATCAGGCCGCACTGGGGATGGGGGTCTCGAACATGGCCGGTGGATTCCAGGTTGAGGAGTCTGCTATCCAGACTGCTATCGGTCACCTGACAGCGTTGCTCAACGAGGCGGAGACAAACGACAGAGCCGTCCGGATACTTGGCCTGGTCCAGTTGCCGGGTGAGGCCCCCGAGACGAAGACGTTCCACGGGAAACTCATGGACTCGACGAAGGCCCTCGCCCAACGGCACACCGACTTCATCGCCATGGTGCAGGCTCAGCTCACCCAACTTCAGACACAACTGAGGCAGTACCAGGCTGGCGAGAGCTCAGCCCAGGGTGGATTCACGAATAAGGAAGCCTGAGTGCGACGCGACTCGATCATTATCGGTACGGCAGTGGCCGCCATCCTGCTCGCGGCGGGCTGCTCATCCACCGGCGGCACGCCCACGCCGACCACCGACAACTCCGGTGGCGCGACCACCGCACTCCCATCCACGAGTCTCAACGGTGCGCCACACGTGGCAGACCCGCTTGACGTCAGCAAGTTCCGCGACAACCCGTGCACTGCGCTCACCCCGACTCAGGTCCAGCAGTTGAACATCGGCGCCACGGCGAAAGCCGACAATACCGGCGGGCCTTCGTGCGACTGGGGTAGCGCCACCGACTCGGCGAAGGTGGGCGTCACCGTGTCATTCCTGAGTGGTGGCGGCGGCCTGTCCTACATCTATGCCAACAAAGCCGACTACGCGGTGTTCACAGGGCTTTCCTCGATCGATGGATATCCGGCCATCAGGGCAGATCAAGTGGACCAGACGTCGATCGGTGAATGCACGGTTGTGGTCGGCGCATCCGACGATCAGGCCGTCAGCTTCGCGCTGAGTGCGGGTCTCAGTCAGGACAAGAGTGACCCGTGCACGGCAACGCAGCAGCTGGCACAGGACGTGATCACGAACATCAAGAGCGGGGGGTCGTGATGGGGTTCGGTCTGGGCAGCGTGTTCCACGCGATCGGGAGTGCCGCGTCGGGGGTTGCGCATGCCGTGGGTGGGGCTGCGGACTGGGTGGGAAGTGAGGCTGACCAGGCCTATCACTGGCTGGCTGATGGTGACGCGGCCAATCCGGGCGGGCTGGACCCGCACGTGATCTACGGCTACTTCCACGAGGGCCCGGGCACCGGTTCCTACCAGCAGACGCAGGCTTCGCTGAACACGCTCACGGAGAGTATGCAGGGCTACTCCGGCTACCTGACCCAGGCCCAGCAGGCGCTCGGCGCCGGGTGGCAGGGCACCGCGGCCGACAGCGCGCAGCAGTCGTTCACGCCGATGACGACCTCCGCCGCGGATCTGGCCACCCACGCGAGCGACACCAACACCAAGCTCAGTGCGCAGATCGACACGTTCAGCACCACCAAGAACAAGGTTGTTCAGGTTCCGCAGAATCCGCCGGCCGGGCCGAGCGTGCTGGACTACGTCGGGATGGTGAGTCCGATGACCGCGCCGGTCGCCGGGGTGAACACCATCTCGGCCGACTCGGCCGTGTCCAACTACCAGAACAACGCGCACGCCAATCAGGCCGCCTACACCGGCTACCAGGGACAGACCAACCCACAGGCGTCCGGGCTGCCGCAGGGCAGCACGACCAGCCCGACGCCGCCGCCGAGCACCGGGGTCGTCACCCCGCCGGTCGACCCGGGCAACAGTTATCAACCGAGCGTGCCCAGCGTCCACAACACCGGTTCCGCGCAGACTCAGCGCTCCAGCAGCAGCCGGCCGGGCAGTGGTGGGCCGGGTGTCCCGCCGCCACACGTCCCGGCCGGGGTAACGGGCGGCACGGGTCCGCAGCCGGTCGGCAGTCCGCCGGGCACCGTGGCGCAGGGCTTCACTCCGCCGAACCTGCCGACCTCGACGAATCCCAGTTCGGTCGACGGTTCGTCCTCCGCCGGGCAGTTCGGCGGTGGGGCGGGTGTCGGCAATGGTCCGGGGTCGGCGGGCGATACGGCCGGCGGTGGCGGGTTCGACGGCGGCGTCGGTGCCTTTGGCGGCGTCGGTGGTGGGGGTTCGAGCGGGTTCGGTGGGTCCGGCGGCTCCGGGTTCGGCTCCGCCGGGGCAGACAGCGGCGGCCCAGGAGCGAGCGGTTCAGGGGCCGGCAGCGGAGGGCCGGGGGCGCGGGGCTCAGGGGCGGGTGGCTCGGGGGCGAGGGGTGCCGGGTCTCGGGCGGGAGCGGTGGCCGGCGAGGAAGAGGGTGCGCTCGGCGGTCGTGGCCTCGGTGCCAGCGGCGGCCGGGGCGCCGCGGGAGCCTCCGGGATGGCCGGCCCGGTCGGTGGCAAGGGCAAGGGGGGCGAGGACGGCGAGCACAAGGCCGCCGCCTACCTGCAGGAGGACGATCCGGACAGCCTCTTCGGCACCGACCAGAAGACCGTGCCGCCGGTCATCGGCGAATTCGAGCCGTAACGGCCGTCGGGGGACGGCCCAGGTGAACGGGAAATCGGGGGGAGCGATGTTGCGGGCACCAGTGCGGTTGTCAGCGTCCACGTTCGAGGTGCTCTGGCAGTGGATGCGGCTCGGCGACCTGCCCGCACCGCTGTTCGTGCCGGCCGTCGGTGCGACGGTCGAGGAGCGACAGGCCGTGGAACGGGCCGCGCGGGACGAGCTGATTCGGCTGAAGCTGGTCGACGGCGACGAGCTGGCCGACGACCTGACCCTCGCCCTGCAACTGCTCGCCCGGCCGACCAGTGAGTTCTACGGCTGGCTGGTCCGCCCGGACAACTCCGTGGTCAGCGCGTTGGTCGCGACCCACGCCGACAAGGCCGTGCTCGCGATACTGAAGGGCGACCGGGTCCGGCTGTCCGGGGTGCCGGCGACCGACCCGGCCCAACGGCTGGTCGACCTCGTGCCCTGGGTACCACCCGTCCGGCCGGCGAGGTCGATCACCGTGCCCGCCGACCGGTTCTACTTCGGCGCGCGCGGCGACGAGGTCGACCTGCGGGTGTTGGAGGACAACACCCGGTCCAGCGGTGACGCCGAGGTGGTGAAGTTGCGCGCACTGGTCGCCGAACCGTCCACCGGGCGCGGCCAGCTGTTCACCGCCACCCGAGATCACCTGGGGCGCCGGCACAAGTCGACGGAACCGATCTACTACCTGGACACCGGCCAGGGACGCTGGCTGCTGCACACCACTGCCCGACGCGGCGGCGCCCCCTGGCTCACCGCCGCCCCGGGCAGTCCGGACGCCCTGGTGCGAGCCCTCTACGACAGCAACCGGCAGCTCACGGCCTGACCGGCGAAAACGACGTCAGGCGCTGGGCGTGAGCCGGGTGGCGATGGTGATCGCCTTGTCCATCACGTCCCCGTCGCGGGTGTCGTACAGGCCGGCCAGCAGCTTGAGCACCAGCCGCATCAGCGAGTCGCGTGGCATCCCGTAGCGGGTCGCTGCGCGCATGATCTTCGGGTTGCCGATCAGCCTGCTGAACACGTTGCCCAGCCGGTAGTAGCTGCCCAGCGACTGACGCAACGCCTGCGGGTAGCTGGCCAGCGCGCGCTCCCGGGACGAGCCCTCCGGCCGGGCCAGCGCCTGCACCACGGCCTCGGCGGCGAACTTCGCCGACTCCATCGCGTAGCCGATGCCCTCGCCGTTGAACGGGTTGACTGTGCCGCCGGCGTCCCCGACCAGCAGCAGGCCGTTGGCGTAGTGCGGGGTCCGGTTGAAGCCCATCGGCAGTCCGGCGCCGCCGATCCGGCCGACCGCGTTCTCCTCGGTCAGGCCCCACTCCTCGGGCAGCCCGGCCAGCCACGAGCGCAGCAGCGCGCGGTAGTCGGTCGAGCCGAACGCCTTGGACGAGGACAGGATGCCCAGCCCGACGTTGGCGGTGCCGTCGCCCATGCCGAAGATCCAGCCGTAGCCGGGCAGCAGCAGCGGGTTCTCCGGGTCCGACCGGTCCCAGAGTTGCAGATGCGACTCCAGGTAGTCGTCCTTGGTGCGCGGGCTGGTGTAGTAGCGGCGCACCGCGACACCGATCGGCCGGTCCTCGCGCTTCTCCATGCCCAGTGACAGGGCCAGCCGCGCGGACACGCCGTCGCAGGCAAGCACGAGCGGCGCCCGGTAGGTCACCGGGGTCCGGTCCGGGCCGACCTTGGCGGTCACGCCGACCACCCGGCCGGTGCGGTCGTGGGTGACCGCGCCGGTGACGTTGGTCTGCTCCAGCAGCCGGGCGCCGGCCTTCTGTGCGTTGCGGGCCAGCATCTCGTCGAAGTCGGCCCGGGTGCGCACCAGCCCGTAGGGCGGGAAGTTCGCCAGCTCGGGCCAGTCGAACTCCATCGTGTGATGCCCGGTGATCACCCGCAGGCCGCGGTTGTGCAGCCAACCGGCTTCCGGGCGGGTGTCGATGCCGAGGTCGATCAGCTGCTTCACACCGCGGGGGGTCATTCCGTCGCCGCAGACCTTCTCCCGGGGGAAGGTGCTCTTCTCCAGCAGCAACACATCCAGCCCGGCCCTGGCCAGGTAGGTGGCCGCGGTCGATCCGGCCGGGCCGGCTCCCACCACGATCACCTCCGCGTCCTCATCGGGGCGTCGTCGACTGGGCGTGCTCATCCGGCTCCTTACCGCACTGGGGATTTCCCTGAAGTCTAGTTCGACTCCGGAGTGTCATCGGGATCGAGCGGGTTGACCGCCCGGTGCAGGGCCACGATGCCGCCGGTCAGGTTGAGCCACTCGACCTCGCCCCAGCCGGCCTGCTCGACGAGTTCGGCCAGCGGCCGCTGCGCGGGCCAGGCCCGGATCGAGTCGGCGAGGTACTGGTACGCCTCCGTGTTGGAGGACGCCGCGCGGGCGATCGCCGGCAGCGCGCGCACCAGGTAGTTCAGGTAGACCGCCCGGAACGGGGCGAACACCGGCGTGGAGAACTCGCACACCACCAGCCGCCCGCCGGGCCGCACCACCCGGCGGAACTCGCGCAGCGCGACCACCGTGTCGGTCATGTTGCGCAGCCCGAAGGACACCGTGACCGCGTCGAACGAGCCGTCGGCGAAGGGCAGCGCGAGCGCGTCCGCGGCAACCTTGGGCACCGGCCGGGCCACGCCCCTGCGCAGCATCCCCAGGGAGAAGTCGGCGGCCACGCACCAGGCGCCGGAGCGGGCCAGTTCGACCGTGGACACCGCGGTGCCGGCGGCGACGTCGAGGACCTTTTCGCCCGGCTGCAACCGCAGTTCCCGCCGGGTGGCGGTGCGCCAGTACCGGTCGAGCCCGAGGCTGCTCAGCGAGTTCGTGCGGTCGTAGTGCCGGGCGACCCCGTCGAACATCGCGGCGACCTCGTGCGGGTCCTTGTCCAAACTGGCGCGCGACATGCCGGGAGCCTACGGCGCGGGGCCGCACGCGAGGCCCATGGCGCTCGACCAGCGGGCCTGGCATTTAGCACGATCGGTCAAGGCTTGACCTACGCATAGACGACATGTCATCTCGCGGACGTGTCACGGACACCCGGCGTGGGCACGCTGATGCAGCATGACCATCCAGTCGCCCCGCTCCTCGCCGTCCGCTCGGCCCGCCCCGGCGGTACCCCCCGGCTTGATCTCGCGCGCGCTGGAGGTCGCCGGCAAACTGGCCAACGACGCCACCGACGTGATCACCGCGACAGCCGGTCGGGGTGCCCGCCCCAGTGCGAAGGAATCGCCGTTCGACTGGGTCACCGACACCGACCGCACGCTGGAACGGCACACCCGCCGGGTGTTGACCGCGGAGTTCCCCGGCGTCCCGGTGGTCGGTGAGGAGTTCGGTGCCGACGTGGGGGCCTCCGACGCCGACTACCGCTGGGTTGTCGACCCGGTCGACGGCACCGCCAACTATGTGGCCGGCGTGCCGTGGTGCGCCTACAGCCTGGCCCTGGTGGACCGTTACGGCCCGGTCGTCGGTGTGGTCGCCGACCCCTACCGGGGCCAGATCTACGCGGCCGCCCGCGGCCGGGGCGCCCGCGCCAACGGCACGCCGGTGATCCTGCCGCCGCGGGCGGGCGTCGCCGGCGCGATCGTGTGCACCGAACTGACCCGGGGTGGGCCGTGGCCGGGGATGACCGACTTCATCGCCCGTGCGGCCGGCGCGCACGCCGGTGTGCGCATCCTCGGCTCGGCCGCGTTGACCGTGGTGCAGGTGGCACTGGGCCACGCGGCCGCCGCGGTGCTGCACACGTTCCACGAGTGGGACGTGGCCGGCGCGGTCGCGATGGCGCTGGAGGTGGGTGCGGTCGTGCTGGACCGGGGCGGCGTCGGCTCCGCGCTGCCGGAGAACGGCATGTTGGTGGCCGCGCCCGAGGTCGCCGATGAGGTACTGGGTTGGTGGCGGGAGTCAACCGCGGCGAGCGGCTGACCGGTGCCAGCGGGGCAGCGGCGCACCTGGCCGGCGGCGCAGCCACCAGATCAGCGGCACCAGTACCGCCCAGGCGATCAGCAGCGTGCTGCCGACCGGCAGGAAGGCCAGCCGGTAGTCCCGCCCGGCGACCCGGACCACGTCCGGGCTCTGCGTGTCGTACTCGACCCGGACGCGTTCCCCGGCGGCCAGGCCGGACGGGTAGAGGATGCCGTTGGGCGGGATGTAGACCGTGCCGTCGGGTGTGACAAACCGCACGGCGGCCCGGTTGAACGAGACCGACAACACATCGGCGTCCGAGCGGCCAAGGTGGCTGTCGATCGAGTGGTCGTCCCACCAGGACGAGAAGACGATCACCAGGCACAGCCCGGTGAACACGCAGCCCAACGCGAGCAGCACGGCGGCAGCCAGCCGCCGGCCACTCCGGCGGCGGGTCGGCCGGGCACCGTCCGCGGTGCCGTCAGCCGGGCCGTTCGCCGAGGTCGACGGCGGGAAGTCGGTGGTGTCGGCCGGCCGGCCGACGGCCGGGTCGAGCCGGTCGACGCTGTCGGGCTCGCTGAGCACGAGACCCTCTCCAGACAACTGTGTTGGGCCAACCCCGAGTTGGGGACTCACCATGTCGACCGAGTCTAGGACTCCGGAATCATCGGTTCAGCCGAGTATCCAAACCGGTGGAACGACGGCCCGGGGAGGGCCCGGCGGCGCACAGCGGTCAACCTCTCAGCGCGGCCCGAGCGCTCGGTTCGTACTCTCGGGAGTGTGACGATCGCTTCCACGCCGAACCTTGGCTCGGGCACCCGCACGCGTCGGGTCGAGCGGACGCACGTGCACACGCGGGCCGTCGAGCTCGCCGACATCGCGTCCGGCCTGCTCCGGCTGCTGCCGACGAGCGCCGACGCGCTGGCCTGGGTGCGCTGCGGCGAGGGTCTGGTGGGCTGGGGCGAGGTGGCCCGGTTCGAACCGTCGGGTCCCGACCGGTTCGAGCAGGCGGCCGACTGGTGGCGCGGCTTCCTGGCCGACGTCGAGCTGACCGACGAGGTCGGGCTGCCCGGAACCGGCCCGGTCGCCTTCGTGAGCATGGCCTTCGCCGACGAACCGGGCGACTCGGTGGTCGTGGTGCCCGAGGTGATCGTCGGCCACCGGGACGGAGTGACCTGGATCACCGAGATTTCCACCGACCAGGCGAAGCGGCCCGCGGTGGGCATGCACGCCGTGCGACCGGTCCAGGTGCCCTCGGGCGTCCGGTATTCCGCAGGCCAGCTGTCGGTGACCGGCTACCGGGAGGCGGTGCGCAAGGCCGTCGACCGGCTGCGCGACGGCGACCTGGACAAGGTCGTGCTCGCCCACGACCTGGTGGCGAGCATCCCGGACGCGGACGGTCCGGTGGACGTGCGCTACCTGCTGCACGGCCTGGCCGACCGGAACCCGAACTGCTGGACGTTCTCGGTGGACGGCCTGGTGGGCGCGACCCCGGAACTGCTGCTGCGGCGCAAGGGCGAGGCGGTGGGCGCGCGGGTGCTCGCCGGGACGGTCTGGCCGCGGGACGGCATCGACCAGGACGCACTCGCCGCCCAGCTGCTGGAGTCGGCCAAGAACCAGGCCGAGCACCGGTACGCGGTGGCCTCGCTGGCCGAGACGCTGCGGCCGTTCTGCACCGAACTGGTGGTGCCCGACGAGCCGTCGGTGCTGCGCCTGCGCAACGTGCTGCATCTGGCCACCGACGTGCACGGCGAGTTGGCCGAGGACGTCTCGCTGCTGAAGCTGGCCGGCGCGACCCACCCGACGGCGGCGGTGGGCGGCACGCCCCGGGACGCGGCGGTGGCGCTGATCGGTGAGCTGGAGGGGATGGACCGCGGGCGCTATGCCGGCCCGGTCGGCTGGATCGACGGGTCCGGGGACGGCGAGTTCGGCATCGCGCTGCGCTGCGCGCAGGTCAGCGGCAACTCCGTGCGGATGTTCGCCGGCTGCGGCATCGTGGCCGACTCCGACCCGGACAGCGAGGTCGTGGAGGCGAACGCCAAGCTCGTGCCGATGCGCGACGCCCTGGAGAACGTGCACGGCTGAAACCCCGAACGTCGGGGCCGGACGTGACGGTGGTCTCTTCTGGTCACCTGCGAGACTGGCGGTCGTGACAGCCAACAGCACGCCCACCGACCACGTGGGCACCGTCACCGATCGATCCAGCGAACTGTTCGCCCGAGCGAGCGCCGCCATCCCCGGCGGGGTCAACTCCCCGGTCCGGGCCTTCCACTCGGTCGGCGGCACGCCACGGTTCATGGTGTCCGGTTCGGGTGCCTATCTGACCGACGCGGACGACAACCGCTACGTCGACCTGGTCAGCTCGTGGGGCCCGATGATCCTCGGCCACGCGCATCCGGCCGTGGTCGAGGCGACCCGGCGCGCGGCCGCCGCCGGCCTGTCGTTCGGCACGCCCACCGAGGGCGAGATCGACCTGGCCGAGGAGATCATCCGCCGGGTCGCCCCGGTGCAACGGGTCCGGCTGGTGAACTCGGGCACCGAGGCGACGATGAGCGCGATCCGGCTGGCCAGGGGATTCACCGGGCGCAGCAAGGTGATCAAGTTCGCCGGCTGCTATCACGGGCACGTCGACGCGCTGCTCGCCGACGCCGGGTCCGGCGTCGCCACGCTCGGCCTGCCCACCTCGCCCGGGGTCACCGGCGCGCAGGCCGCCGACACGATTGTGTTGCCCTACAACGACGTTGACGCCGTGCGGGCCGCGTTCGCGGCGGCGCCGGACACGATCGCGGCGGTGATCACCGAGGCCGCCGCAGGCAACATGGGCGCGGTCGCGCCGGTCGAGGGCTTCAACGCGGCGCTGGCCGACATCGCCCACGAGCACGGCGCGCTGCTGATCATGGACGAGGTGATGACCGGCTTCCGGGTGTCCGCGGCCGGCTGGTTCGGCCTGGAGGGCGTCGCCGGCGACCTCTACACGTTCGGCAAGGTGATGTCCGGCGGGTTGCCCGCCGCGGCCTTCGGCGGCCGCGCGGACGTGATGTCCCGGCTCGCCCCGGAGGGGCCGGTCTACCAGGCCGGCACGCTGTCCGGGAACCCGGTGGCGGTGGCCGCCGGCCTGACCACGCTGCGGCACGCCGACGCGACGGTGTACCGGACGCTGGACGCGAACGCGGCCCGGCTGGGCGGCCTGTTCGCCGCCGCGCTGACCGCCGAGGGCGTGCCGCACCGGGTGCAGTTCGCCGGCAACCTGGTCAGCGTGTTCTTCACCGACGCCGACTCGCCGGTGCGCGACTACGCCGGCGCGAAGGCGACCCAGACCTGGCGGTTCCCGGCGTTCTTCCACGCGCTGCTGGACAACGGGGTGTACGGGCCGCCCAGCGCGTACGAGGCGTGGTTCGTGAACGCGGCCATGGACGACGAGGCGTTCACGACGATCGAACGGGCGCTGGTGCCGGCGGCACGGGCCGCGGCAGACGCGGTGGAGGGCGGCCGGTGACCAGTCAGCGCAACGGCACCGGGCACCAGCAGACGCCGCACCAGAAGACGATCGTGCACCTGATGCGCCACGGTGAGGTGCACAACCCGGAGGGCATCCTGTACGGCCGGCTGCCGGACTTCCACCTGTCCGAGCGCGGCCAGCAGCAGGCCCTGATCGTCGCCGAACACCTGGCCGACCGGGACATCGTGCACGTGGCCTGCTCGCCGATGGAGCGCGCGCAGGAGACCGCGGAGCCGATCGCCGCCGCGCACCGGCTGCACCCGCAGATCGACGAGCGGCTGATCGAGGCCGCCAACGTGTTCGAGGGCATGCGGGTCGCGGTCGGCGACGGCGCGCTGCGCGACCCGAGGAACTGGCCGAAGCTGCGTGATCCGTTCCGCCCGTCCTGGGGCGAGTCCTATCTCGGGCTGGCCCACCGGATGCTGGCCGCGGTGCACCGGGCGCGGTCGATCGCCGAGGGGCACGAAGCGGTGTGTGTGTCCCACCAGCTGCCGATCTGGACGCTGCGCCGGTTCTGTGAGGGCAAACGACTCTGGCACGACCCGAGGAAACGGCAGTGCGCACTCGCGTCGCTGACGTCGCTGGAGTTCGCCGACGAGAAGCTGGTCAGGATCACCTACAGCGACCCGGTGGCGGCGACGAACGCGCGGGCGGGTCGGCCATGAACCCGCGCCTGCGGTTGTTTCGCGGCCGCGGCCGGTCGCTGGCCGTGCTGGCACTGGCCTGCCTGAGCGGGGTCGGCGTGCTGGCCGGCTGCACGTCCACGCACGACGCGGTGGACCAGAGCGGCTTCTACGCGTTCGTCTCGCCGGGCGGCAAGACCCAGTTCTTCTACCCGGTGGCCCAGCGCAAGCCGCTCGCGCCGCTGTCCGGCGACAGCCTGACCCAGCCGGGAAAGCTCATCCAGGTCGCGGACTTCACCAATCAGGTCGTGGTGATCAACCTGTGGGGCTCGTGGTGTGGTCCGTGCCGGTCGGAGGCGCCGGACCTGGCGCAGGCCTACAACCAGACCAAGAAGCTGGGCGTCGAGTTCCTCGGCCTGGACGAACGGGACGTACGCAGCGCCGCGGCCGACTTCGTGCACAACAACCAGATCGGCTACCCGTCGATCTTCGACGACGGCGGCCGCGGGATGCTGGCGCTGAACGGCTTCCCGCGCGAGGCGGTGCCCTCCACGCTGATCCTGGACCGGCAGCACCGGGTCGCGGCGGTGTACATCGGACAGGTCTATGCGGGCACGCTGCTGCCGATGATCCAGCAGATCGCGGCCGAGTCCGCGCGCACGCCCGGCTAGCTCCCGACACCCGCCACACACCCAGCTCACCTGGCCGGTCGTCCCTTTCGGTGGGTCTGTGACCATGCCATCCGGACAACGCGGGACCAGCCCGGCGCGGCCGGTGTGACTCACGCCGCGCCAGGGGAGACCGGTGGTCGGCCGTTTCCGAGCACTACCTACGCTCGACTCGTGAATCCCACCGAACTCACGGAATCGGGGCCGTTGCTGTTGGCCGCCGGGATCGCCGTGTTGGCCGGTGTGGTCTCCTTCGCCTCCCCCTGTGTCGTCCCGCTGGTGCCCGGTTATCTCGCCTATCTGGCCGGGTTGGTCGGCGCCGAGGCTCCCGCGGTCAGCGCCGTCGAGCCGCCGCGCCGAGGGCGGCTGCGGGTCGCCGGCGCCGCGTTGCTGTTCGTCGCCGGGTTCACCGTCGTGTTCGGTGCGGGCTCGCTGCTCGTGCTCGGCGTGTCCGATCAGCTGTTGCAGGACCAGCTCTGGCTGGAGCGGGTCGGCGGCATCCTCACCATCGTGATGGCGCTGGTGTTCCTGGGTCTCGTCCCGGCCATGCAGCGGGACGTGCGGCTGCACACCTCGCCGCGGGCCGGGCTGATCGGCGCGCCGGTGCTCGGCGCGGTGTTCGCCCTCGGCTGGACGCCCTGCCTCGGCCCGACCCTCACCGGGGTGATGTCGGTCGCCGCGGCCACCGAGGTCGGCTCGGAGACCCCCCGGGGTGTGGTGCTCGTGCTCGCCTACTGCATCGGCCTCGGCGTGCCGTTCGTCCTGATCGCCCTCGGCGCGCGCTGGGCCGTGCGCGCCACCACCTGGTTGCGCACGCACGTCCGCGGCGTGCAGCTCACCGGTGGAGTCCTGCTGTTGTGTGTCGGCGTCGCGCTGGTCACCGGGTTCTGGGGGGACCTGATCGAGTGGCTGCGCCAGTCCGTGGTGACGAATACGAGCCTGCCGATATGACCACTCTCGACCAGCCGACGGTGACCGCCGACGAGCCGACCCCGCCGCCCCGCCCGGGATCGGTCCGCGCCCTGCTCGCGCTGTTGCGCAACAGTTGGCGCGGCCTCACGGCGATGCGCACCGCGCTCGTGCTGCTCTTCCTGCTCGCGCTGGCCGCGCTGCCCGGGTCGCTGCTCCCGCAGCAGGCGCTCAACCCCAACAACGTGGCCACCTACATCAGCCAGCACGGCTGGTGGGGCACGCTGTTGCAGAAGCTCCAGTTCTTCCAGGTGTTCAGCAGCGTCTGGTTCGCCGCGATCTACGTGCTGCTGTTCGTCTCCCTGGTGGGCTGCCTGCTGCCCAGGGTGATCGAGTACGGCCGCCAGCTGACCGCCAAGCCGGTGATCACCCCGCGCAACCTGGCCCGGCTGCCGCACCACGAACAGATCGAGATCGATGCCCCGGACGTCGACCCGGCCGCGGTGCTCACCGCCGTGCGCGGCGAGCTGCGCGGCTGGCGCCAGGTGGAACGCGACGAGCGGGACGGCGCCCGCAGTGTGTCCGCCGAGCGCGGGTTCTTCCGCGAGGCCGGCAACCTCGTCTTCCACTTCGCCATGGTCGGCCTGATCGTCGCGTTCGCGATCGGCAAGTTCTACAGCTACACCGGCCAGGTGATCGTGCTGGCCAACGGCTCCACCTGGTGCAACTCCGGCGTGTTGCAGTACGACTCGTTCACCCCGGGACTGCGGGTGGACGGCACCCAGCTCGCGCCGTTCTGCGTGAAGATCAACGACTTCAGCGCGAACTACCTGACCAACGGCCAGCCCGACGCCTACAACTCCGACATCGACTACCAGTCGGGCCAGAGCCTGGCGAGCGACACCTGGCAGCCCTACGACCTCAAGGTCAACTCGCCGCTGCGCACCGCGGGCGACCGGGTCTACCTGATCAACCACGGCTACGCGCCGCAGTTCACCGTCACCTTCCCCGACGGGCAGGTGCGCACCCAGGTGATCCAGTGGCAGCCCGACGACGCCGCGACCGGCCTGTCCGAGGGCGCGACCAAGTTCGACCCGCCGGACGTGACCGACCCGGCCCAGCTGACCAAGCAGCAGCTGGCCGTCACCGGGTTGTTCGCGCCGACCGCGACGGTCTCCGGCGGGCTGGTCACCTCGACCTATCCGGCGCTGAACAATCCCGAGGCGTCGGTCGTGGTCTACCAGGGCGACCTCGGCGAGGACTCCGGTACCGGACAGTCGATCTTCACCATCGACCAGACCATGGTCGACCAGGGCAAGCTGAAGAACGTCGACGCGGCCAACATGAAGCCCGGCGACCAGATCAGCCTCAAGGACGGTACGAAGATCAAGTTCGACAACGTCCAGCAGTGGGTCGCGCTGCAGATCGCGCACGACCCCACCCAGGACTACGTGCTGATCTTCGCCGTGTTCATGCTGCTCGGCCTGATCACCTCGCTGACCGTCAAGCGCCGCAGGCTGTGGGTGCGGGTCGTCCCGGCGGGTGAGGGTGAAACCGCTGGTCGTACGGTGGTCGAGATCGGCGGGCTGGCCCGCACCGACCAGGCGGGTTACGGCGAGGAGTTCACCAGGCTTTCCGCGCGACTGCTCGATGCGGCCGCACGCGCGACGGTTGGAGAGGACAGCTGATGCCGGTCAACGAGCATTTGGCGCAGTACAGCAACTGGGCGTACACCAGCACCGTCGTGATCTACGTGCTGGCCATGTTCTTCTACCTCGGCGAACAGGCGCTGACCCGGGCCCGCACCGCCGCGACCGCCCCCGCCGCCCGCCAGCTGGTGACCGCGGGCGGTGCCACGGTGACCCGCACGTCCAGCACGCCGACCGAGGACGAGGGCGACACCGGCCGGCGCGGCGAACGGCCCACCGCCGAGCGACTGGGCCGGATGGCCGTCGCGCTGACCCTGTTGGGCCTGGTCGTGCACGTGGTGTCCATCGTGGTGCGCGGCCTGGCCGTGCACCGCTGGCCGCTGGGCAACATGTACGAGTTCATCTCGTTCTTCGGCCTGATCGCGATCTGCGCGTGGTTGTTCATGGCCCGCAAGTTCGCCATCCGCAGGCTCGGCGCGTTCGTGCTGCTGCCGGTGCTGATCCTGATGTTCCTCGGCGGCACGGTGCTCTACGCGCAGGCCGAGCCGGTGCAGCCGGCGCTCCAGTCCTACTGGCTGATCATCCACGTGACGGTCGTCTCGGCTGCCAGCGGCATTCTGCTGGTGCCCGGCGTGGCCAGCGTGATGTACCTGATGCGCGGCGCGCACGACCGCAACCCCGAACGGTTCGTCAAGTTCGGCCCGAAGCTGCCGACCACCTCGACGCTGGACCGACTCGCCTACCGGAGCACCATCGTCGGCTTCCCGCTGTTCACCTTCGGCGTGATCTGCGGCGCGATCTGGGCCGAGTCGGCGTGGGGCCGGTTCTGGGGCTGGGACCCCAAGGAGACCACCGCGTTCATCGCCTGGGTGGTCTACGCGGCCTATCTCCACTCGCGGGCAACGGCGGGCTGGCGCGGCAATCGGGCGGCGATCATCAACATTCTCGGTTTCGGCGTGATGATCTTCAATCTGTTCTTCGTGAACTTCGTCGACTCGGGTCTGCACTCCTACGCGGGCGTCGGCAGCTGAGGTCGGCCGGTCACTCAGCGGAGTTGGTTCGCGCTGACCGGCACTGAGCGGAGCTGCGGCATTGGGCGGCCCCGTGTCGACCCACGCGCGTCCGACGACTACCTTCGGAGGAGTTGACCCAGCCGGCTTTGTGCAGGAAGGACTCCAGCGGTGACTGGACGCTACGAGGAGCCCGCCCCACGGTATGACGGGGTCTGGCAGCCCCAGGAGAACCCACCAGGGGGCCAGCACGCCACCACCGACCAGTCCGGGCCGCACCCGGTGCCGCCGGAACAGTACGAGCAGACGGCCAGCGGCCACCACGCCGCGCCGGACCCGGCTCCGCTCTACGTCGACCCCACCGGATCGGGCGGTTTCCCCGCCCAGCCGGGCCAGCCGGTGCCGCCGCAGGCGCAACCGCCGGGCTCCCAGTCCGGCCCCTACCCGGTCGGCGGTGGCCCGTCCGGGCCGCACCAGGTGGACAACTCGGGCCAGCAACCGGCCTACTACACCGATCCGGCCAGCTCAGGCGGGTTCGTCGCACAGAACCCCGGCTCGCAGTCCGGGCCGTACCCCGCCGCACCCGGCGGCTACCCCCAGGACCCGCAGCAGCAGGGCTACTACCCCGACCCGAACAACAACCTCGGCGTCGGCCAGCAGGCGCCGGTCGCCTTCCCGTACGAACAGCAGTACCCACCGGGCGGGCCGGCCCAGCCGCCGGCACCGATGGGGCAGCCGCCGATGCAGCCCGGCCAGTACCCGCACGGCGACCTGTCCCGGCAGGCGCAGGCCGCGGCGCACGAACTGTCCTCCGCGCAGCTGATCCGGCAGGCCAAGCGGCCGCCGCAGAGCGGTTGGCGGCGGGCGCTCTACCAGGCCAGCGGGCACAGCGTGAACCTGGGCGAGAGCCCGGCCGACGTGCACCGCCGGGAGTTGATCGCCCGGATCAACCAGCCGCTGCGCGGTTGTTACAAGATCGCGATGCTCAGCCTCAAGGGCGGGGTGGGCAAGACCATCGCCACCACCACGCTGGGCTCGACGTTCTCCTCGCTGCGCGGCGACCGGGTGGTCGCGGTCGACGCGAACCCCGACCGCGGCACGCTGAGCGGCAAGATCCCGCTGGAGACCACGGCGACCGTGCGGCACCTGCTGCGCGACGCCGACCGGATCACCCGGTACAGCGACGTGCGTGCCTACACCTCGCAGGGGCCCAGCCGGTTGGAGGTGCTCGCCAGCGAGCAGGACCCGGCGGTCTCCGAGGCATACAGCGAGGAGGACTACCGGCGCACGATCGACCTGCTGGAGCACTTCTACAACATCGTGCTCACCGACTGCGGGACCGGTCTGATGCACTCGGCCATGAAGGGCGTGCTGGACCTGGCCGACTCGCTGGTCGTGGTGTCCTCGGGTTCGGTGGACGGTGCGCGCAGCGCCTCGGCGACGATGGACTGGCTGGACGCGCACGGTTACCACGACCTGGTGGCCAGGTCGGTCGCGGTGATCAACTCGGTGCGTCCTCGGTCCGGCGCGGTCGACCTGGACAAACTGGCCGAGCACTTCGGCTCGCGCTGCCGGGCGGTCTGCCGGATTCCGTTCGACCCGCACCTGGAAGAGGGCGCGGAGATCGAGTTGGAGCGGTTGGCGCCGGCGACCAGGCTCGCGCTGCTGGAACTGGGCGCGACCGTCGCGGACGACTTCCCCAGCGACATGAACCGGCGCTGAGCCCGGCTTGTTTTCCTGGGCTCGTCTTCCGGGCTTGTTCGTCCCGGGCTGAAACTGCGGCAGACGTGAGTGGCGATGTCCGGCGCACCGGATCGTCGCACTCACGTCTGCGGGGAACTGCTGGGCTCGGCGGGGAAGCCCGCTGGGCCCGGGAGTTGTTGTGCCGCCGGGGTTCCGGTTGTTACTCGCCCAGCCGTCGCGGCCGTCAGCCATTGTCCGGGCCAGGCGCCGGGCGGCCCGAGCGCCGTGCGGATCAGGCGCTGGGCGGGTCAGCCGTTGTCGCCCGGTCTGCCCTCGTCCGGTCCGCGGTTCTGCTCGTCGAGCCTGCGCAGGAAGTCGGGGTCGTCGTCCGGCGCGACCAGCCGGGACCGTGCGCCGACCTCCACCCGGTGCGGGGTGAACGCCCGCCAGAGCAGGACCGCGACAGTCACCACTCCGACCGCGGCGAGCAGGTACAGCATTCCGGCCACCTCCGCACGCTTGCTCGACACTCGCTAACCCAACCGGGTCCGCTGTGCCTGCCGAGAGTAACGGGCCGTCACGGCCGCCGCACCGGCTGGGGCGCGCTCAGATGCCGCGAACGGGCTCGCTTGCCTCGGTGGTGAGCTCGGCGAGCAGGGCCTTCACCTCGGACTCCCGGAACCGCCGGTGCCCGCCAGGAGTACGAATGGAACCGATCCGACCGGCGGTCGCCCAGCGGGTGACGGTCTTCGGATCCACCCTGAACAGGGTCGCAACCTCGCCAGGGGTGAGGAGACGTTCGCTGACCTGTTGGCGGGGCTGCGCTACCGACGCTGTCACTTTTCATCCTCCTTGCGGTGGAGCGATAGCCGGGAAGATCCGGCGTACCGGTCGCATAGTGCCATCTCGCCCGCCGGGTACTCGAACACTAGTCTGATAGTAAAGAGTAAGTAAGGGACAAAACGGAACTTAATCCAGCTGAGTGAGGTCGGCCGAACACGGTCCGTACTCGCCCGGACCGCCCGGATTCGCGCGGCAGCGAGGCCGGGTAACCTTCCTTGACGTGCCGGAACTCCAGCGCGACCAGACCGAGGACACCGCTCCCGAGGACCAGACCCGGGAGGCCGGCGAAGCGTCGCCAGGCGCCCCGGACGAGCTGCCGGCGGCGCCGGAGCACCTCGGCCGCGATCTCGTCCTTTACTCAGCGGCCCGCTTCGGCCTGGTGGCCGTCGTCGCCGTGGTGCTCGCCCTGCTCGGGGTGCCGGTGCTCATCGGCATCACGGTGGGCCTCATCGTCGGCCTGCCACTGGCCATACTTCTGTTGCGGGACTTGAACAATCGGGTCACCAGCGGGATGGCCGCGCGGGGCGCGATCCGGCGGGCGCAACGGGCCCGGCTGCGCGCGGAACTGCGCGGCGAGCTGGCCGACGAGGGTGCGCCCGACGCCGAGGACGGGCCGGCCCAACCGTGACGGCGGTGGACCGCAGCAGCGCCTCGACCAGGCAATGGGTGTGCGAGGCGGTCCGAATCATCGACGCGGACACCAACCGCAGCGCCGACACGCATCTGCTGCCGTTTCCGCTCCCGCCGGAATGGGGAGTCGATCTCTATCTCAAGGACGAGTCAACTCATCCGAGCGGATCGCTGAAGCACCGACTGGCCCGGTCCCTGTTTCTGTACTCGATTTGTAATGGTTGGGTGACCGAGGGCACAGCGGTGATCGAGGCGTCGTCGGGCTCCACGGCGGTGTCCGAGGCGTATTTCGCCAGGTTGTTGGGCCTGCCGTTCATCGCGGTGATGCCGAGGTCGACGAGTCGGGAGAAGACCGCGCTGATCGAGCGACAGGGTGGCCGATGTCACTTCGTCGACCAGCCCTCGGCGCTCTACGAGGAGTCGCACCGGCTGGCCGCCGAACTCGGCGGCCACTTCATGGACCAGTTCACCCACGCCGAGCGGGCCACCGACTGGCGTGGCAACAACAACATCGCCGAGTCGATCTTCGAGCAGATGGCGCACGAGCGGCACCCCGACCCGGAGTGGATCGTGGTCGGTGCCGGGACCGGCGGCACGAGCGCGACCATTGGCCGATATGTGCGCTACCAGCGGATGACGACCCGGCTGGCGGTCGTCGACCCGGAGAACTCGGTGTTCTTCGACGCGTGGCGGGACAGCGCGCCGGGCCTGACCGGCGAGCGGGGCTCCCGAATCGAGGGCATCGGCCGGCCGAGGGTGGAGCCCTCGTTCGTCGGCCAGGTGATCGACCGGATGCTGAAGGTGCCCGACGCGGCCTCGATCGCCACCATCCGGCACGTCGAACAGGTCCTCGGCCGCCGGGTCGGCGGCTCGACCGGCACGAACCTGTGGGGCGCGTTCCAGTTGGTCGCCGAACTACGCGCGGCCGGCCGGACCGGCAGCATCGTGACGCTGCTGTGCGACGGCGGCGAGCGCTACCAGCACACGTACTACAACGACGGGTGGGTCCGCGAGCAGAGCCTGGATCTGGTGCCCTACCAACAGATCCTGGACAAGTTCACCGCCAACGGTACCTGGCCGGCCAGTTACTGAGCCGGTCGTGGCGCCCGCCTGGGGCCAGTTGTCCACAGGCGGCGAGTTGTCCACAGTGCCGGCGCTGAGGGCCTTTTTCGGGGGCCCGGCTCGTTAGACTGGCCAGGGGCCGTCCCCCGAGGGAGGGTGGGGGCTGCGCGGTCCAGGTCGACGGAATCCGGCAACAGCGAGGTCGCCCGAACTGATCAGCTCCGGAACCCCGGTCAAGTTTCGAAGTTTTCGTTTTCGAAGTTTTCGTTGTGATGAGGACATGACCACCGCAGTGCCGGACCTCGGACAGCACACCCTGCTTCCGCCGGAGCCAGGCACCCCGCAGCAGAAGTTGTTGCGGGAACTGGGCGCGTTCCTCACGGCGAGCGTGCAGCCGACGAAGCACGCGCGGCTGGTGGGGCCCGACGATGAGACGATCGAGTTGCCGGACGAGCTGTACACCGTCATCCGCGCCGCCGTGCA
>DATATV010000153.1:0-55380 GCA_036268615.1 Pseudonocardiaceae bacterium | reverse complement strand
GGCCGCCGGCATCGATGCCGGCGGCCGCCGCGGTCGCAACTGCCTTGTTGGTGGGACGAAACGGTTTCAGTGGCCAGTTGCGCCGGGGACGATTGCCGCGTCCTGGACCGCCAGGTCATCGTTCGGGCTGTCGGCCGGGATCTCGGTGCTGCCGGCGGCCTCGGCGGCTTCGGCCTGGGCCCGTGCCTGGTTGCCGGACACCAGCCGCAGCGGGACCTCCTTGAGGCAGGCGGAGAGCACGATCGCGGCCACCAGCAGGATGGCGCAGACGGCGAACACCACGTCGCCCGCGTTGGAGAAGCCGACGTAGAACGGCTGGACGAGCGGCTTGGCCAGACCGGACAGGAATGACGTGTCGTCCAGGCCGTTGCTCAGGTGCTGGTGCAGCACCGCGAGCTGATCCGGATGAGCCTTTGCCGCGGCCAGGAAGGCGGGGTCGGTCGTGGCGTTGCCGTACTGCTGGCCGATCTTGCTCCCGGCCAGCGAGAACAGGATGGACAGGAAGATCGCCGTGCCCAGCGTGCCGCCGACGGAGCGGAAGAACGTCGACGAGGAGGAGGCCACGCCCATGTCCTTGGCCGGGACGGCGTTCTGCATCGCCAGCACGAGGCTCTGCATGTTCAACCCGAGGCCGATGCCGAACAGCGCCATGTAGATGTCGGTCTGCCACAGGGCCGTGTCGGCGTGCAGGGTGATCAGCAGACCCAGCCCGATGACCATCAGCACCGAGCCGACGACCGGGAAGATCTTGTAGCGGCCGGTGCGGGCGATCAGCCGGCCGGCGGTGAGCGAGGAGGCCATCATGCCGGCGACCAGTGGGAGCAGCAGCAGCCCGGACTTCGTCGGGGACGCGCCCTTGACGATCTGCAGGTACAGCGGAAGGACCGAAATGCCGCCGAACATGGCCATGCCGATGATGGTCACCTGGACCGAGGCGACGGAGAAGGTGGGGTTGCGGAACAACCGCAGCGGCAGCAGGGCGTCGTCGCCCATCCGCGCCTGCGTCCACACGAACAGGGCCAGCCCGGCCGCACCGAGGAGATAGCAGACGAACGAACCGACCGAGGCCCAGCCCCAGCTCTGGCCCTGTTCGGCCACAACCAGCAGCGGGACGAGGCCGACGGCCAACAGGGCCGAGCCCCACCAGTCGATCCGGCGTTCGCGGCGGCTGTGGTCGAGCTTGAGAACCTTGGCGATCACGACCAGCGCGATGGCCGCGAGCGGGACGTTGATGTAGAAGATCCAGCGCC
Organism: Pseudonocardiaceae bacterium; assembly: GCA_036268615.1. Classification (GTDB taxonomy): domain Bacteria; phylum Actinomycetota; class Actinomycetes; order Mycobacteriales; family Pseudonocardiaceae; genus DATATV01. The sequence continues at coordinate 54,130 of DATATV010000153.1, read as the reverse complement.
ACCCGGCAACGCCGAGGAAGCTGTTCGTGCCGGAGAGAAGACCGCCGAGCACCGGCCCGAGGACCGAGGCGCTGGCGAAGACGGCCATCATGTAACCCTGGTAGCGGGCCCGCTGCCGCGGCGGGATGATGTCGCCGATGACGGCCAGGGCCAGCGGCATGATGCCGCCGGCGCCGATGCCCTGGAAGGCACGGAACGCGGCCAGTTCGTACATCGAGGTGGCCAGACCGCACAGGGCCGACCCGGCCACGAAGATGACGATCGCGAGCATGAACAGCCGCTTGCGGCCGTAGATGTCGGACAGTTTTCCGAACAGCGGGGCGGCGATCGTCGAGGTGATCAGGAATGCCGTGGTCACCCACGCCTGTGCGGAGAGGCCGTCGAGATCGTTGCCGATGGTCTTGATCGCGGTCGACACGATGGTCTGGTCGAGGGCGGCGAGGAACATGCCCATCACCAGCCCGGACAGGATCGTCAGGATCTGACGATGACTCAGCGCGCCGTCCGACGAGGTCTGCGCCGGACGGGATACGGCGGCTGTCATAAGGTGGTGCCTTCTTCCGGTTTGTCCTGGTGGTCGGCACGCCGCGGAGCGTCGTGCAGCCATCGGCCGTGGGTGTGGTCGTAGGCGGTGGTGAACCGCGTCAGCAGGTGCGCGAACTGGTCCTGTTCGGCGGCGCTCCAGCCGTCCAGGACCTCGCTGAAGAACGCCTCGCGGGCGGACTTGTGCTCGGCGATCACCGCCTGGCCGGCGTCGGTGACGTGCAGCAGGCTGGCGCGTCCGTCGCGCTGGTCGGCCCGCCGTTCGAGCAGGCCGCGGTCCACCAGGGTGGCGACCTGGCGGCTGACCGTCGACAGGTCCGACTGCACACTCGCCGCCAGCGCGCTGGCCCGCAGCGGGCCGTCGTCGGCGATGATGCGCAGCAGCGCCTGGGCTGCCGACTCGACATCGCTGCCGTCGGCGGCCAACGACCGTGCTTTTGACCTGCGCACGGTGTGCAGCAACTCGATCACCGCGTTACCGACACTGCCTCCGTAGCGGGCCGAATCCGCCGCCGGTGGTCGCAGTGTCGATGCCGCTCCTGCCTGGTCAGCCATGGGGGCCACCTTCACTGAGGGCACGTACTTGTACAGAACAACTGCTTGCCGTGCCCAAGTATTCCCGCCACGGTCCGGGCGAATCACTGGAATCCGGTGACGACCGCTCACCCGGCCGCGACCGAGCCTGACCGTGGCCAACCGAAGGAGATCGTCGTCACGTTCGTCGCTGCCGGACTATGTTCGGTGCCCGGAGCAGCACTCGGCCCCGCCCTCAACGAGCAGGGGTACTTCGTCGGTCGGGTCGAACGGAACCCGTTCTGGGTCACCGACGGCACCTATCAGGCCGCGTTCCTCGCGACGAGCCAGGGCGTGGTGCTCTTCGCCGCCCCGCCGAACTGAACACCACCGTCTGTGGGGGTGTCCTCAATCCCGAGCGCCGTGACCAACCCGATGGCCGACAGTGGTCACCGCACCAGCGACGCCAGGTGTTGATGAGCCACGCACAGATCTGTGGCTCGGTCATCTCCGGGAACTCATCCGCGAGCGAGGCGAGCGCCCGCAACGCCTCGTCCCGATCGAAGCCCCGGGTGGCCGCGAAGGCAAGATATTCCCGACGCGCAGCCGTAGGCCGACCGCCACCAGCGCCGCGGCCCGGGAGGTTGCCGCGCCACGATGTCACCTCGCTGATCCGAGCCGGATGCCAGCCGGGACCACCAGCGCCGATGAACCGAACCGTCATGCGAGGACCTCGTCGACACCATCCCCCGGAACAAGATCAGGAGTACGCCAACCCGGTGATCGTTACTGGTCACCGTACTAGACGAAGGCACTCCGGCCGGTGATCGCCCTGCCCACGATCAGGGTGTTCATTTCGCGAGTGCCTTCGTAGGAGTAGATCGCCTCGGCGTCGGCCACGAAGCGGCCGACGTTGCGTTCGAGGAGAATCCCGTTGCCGCCCATGAGTTCGCGCGCCCAACCGACGGACTCACGCATCCGTACCGTGCAGAACGCCTTGGCCAGCGACGAGTGTTCGTCCCGGGCGCCGCCGGCCTGTTGCAGTTCCGCGAGTTGGGCGCACAGCGCCGCCGATGCGGTGATGTTGCCGAGCATCCGCACCAGCAGGTCCTGCACCAGTTGGAAGCCCGCGATCGGCTTGCCGAACTGTTCCCGCTCGGTCGCGTAGGCCAGCGCGTTCTCGTACGCGCCGAGCGCGGTGCCCACGGCCATCCAGGCGACGCCGGCCCGGGTCGCTCGGAGCACGGCCGCGGTGTCCCGGAACGAATTGGCGCGTTGCAGCCGGTTGGCTTCGGGCACCCGCACCTCGTCGAGGGTGATGCGGGCGTTCTGCACGATGCGCAGCGCGATCTTGTCCTTGAGCACCTCCGTCCGGAAACCGGGGCTGCCCTGCTCGACGACAAATCCCTTGACCTGGTCGTCGGCGACGTCGCGGGCCCAGATCACCACGAGCTCGGCGAACGAGGCGTTGCCGATCCAGTTCTTCGCCCCGTTGAGCACCCAGGTGTCGCCGTCGCGGCGCGCCGTGGTCAGCAGGCCGCGGGACACGCCGGAGCCGACCTCGGGTTCGGTGAGGCCGAAGGCGCCGACCGCCTTGACGGCCCGCATCGCGGGCAGCCAACGCTGCTGCTGCTCCGGTGAGCCACACAGCGCGATCGAGCCGATGGCCAGCCCGCTGTGCACGCCGTGGAACGTCGCGATCGACGGGTCGACCCGGGCGATCTCCATGGCGATCATGCCGTCCAGCAACGGCCGCGCACCGGAGTAACCGATGCCGGCGATGCCCAGTTCGGCGTAACCGGACAGGATCTCGAACGGGAACCGGGCATGGGTCCAGGCTTCGTTGACGACGGGCGCGACGTCGGCCCGCATGAACGCCCGGACCCGGTGGAGGATCGCGAGCTCGTCGGCGGTGAGCCGGGCTTCGAGGCCGTAGAAGTCGGTGGTGGGAACGGTCATGGCGCTACTCCGGGGTCAGGGCGCAGGAACTGCGCGACAACGGGACCGAGATCGCCGGCACAGGTGACCAGACCCAGGTGACCGTCGTGGAAGACGTGCAGGTTGGCGTTGGGCAGCAGCAGCTTCATCAGTCGGGCATTGACGAGCGGAATGATCGGGTCGTCGTCGCCGGCCAGGATCAGGGTCGACTGCCGGACGAGGGGGAGGAACGGCAGACTCGTCCAGCCGAGGCCGGCGAGCAGTTGTAGGAGGTAGCCGCGCTTGGACCCGACCCGGGACTGATCGTGTAACAGCGGTCCGGCGAGCTTCGGGTCGTGCCGCAGCCGGCCGCCGTACAGGTCGGCCGCGATCGAGACGGCGTAGCCGGCCTCCCGGTACCGGCGCGGCGTCAGCATCTTGCGCAGCACCCGGGGATGCGCGGGCACCATCAGCGATCCGGTCGCGGTGCTGACCAGGACCAGCCGCCGGCAACGGCGTGGGTGTTGGAACGCGAACTGCTGCGCGAGCCCACCGCCCCACGAGATGCCGAGCACGTCGACCTCCGCGTAGCCCAGTTCGTCGAGCAGTTTGCCGAGAAACCAGGCCAGCCCGGGAAACGTGTACGGGAAGTCGGGTGCCGGTGAGCCGCCCACTCCGGGTACGTCGAAGCGCACCACCGGAATGTCGGCGCCGAGCGCGTCGACGAACGGTTGCAGCAGTTCGAGGCTGGCGCCGATGCCGTTGCAGAGCACCAGTGGTCGTCCCGTGCCGGGCCGCACCGCGACCCGGACCGGCTGCCCGAGCACTTTCACCTGGCGGAGACTGTCGTTCACGTGGCGGGACATGACCCCACCGTCCGTCCGAAGTGGACCATCGTCGTGCCCTCAGTTGTCGTAGACGTAGGTGCCGGGCGCCGGGGCCAGGACCTGGTGGCCGAGGCTGCCCGGTTCGGTGGGGGCGGGCTTGCGTTCGCCACCCCGCTCGGCCAGCCAGGCCGCGAAGTCCGGCCACCACGAGCCGGCCTGTTTTGTCGCGGCCGCCTCCCATTCCGTCGGTGACGCGGGCGTCTGATCGGCGACGTGGAAGCTGGCCTTCGGGTTGCTGGGCGGGTTGACCATCGCGGCGATGTGGCCGGCGTTCGAGAGCACGAACCGGGTCTGCCCACCGAGCAACTGCGTCGAGGAGTAGCAGGTCTGCCAGGGGCAGATGTGGTCGGTGATGGCGGCGACCACGTAGCTGTCGGTGCTGACCTGCCTCAGGTCCACCGTGCTGCCCAGCATCTCGGCGGCCCCGTCGCTGATGGCGTTCGCCTTCGCCAGGTTGATGAAGTCGCGGTGCAGGCCGGCCGTCATCCGGGTGGTGTCGGCGTTCCAGTAGAGGATGTCGAAGGCGGGTGGCTGCTTGCCCAGCAGGTAGTTGTTGACCCAGTAGTTCCAGATCAGGTCGGAGGGACGCAGCCAGGCGAACACCTCGGCGAGCGCCCGGCCGTCCAGGTAACCACGGGCTTTCGACGCGGTCACGGTGGCGGTGGCGGTGGTTTCGTCCATCAGCGCGCTCGCCGGCCCGGCCTGGTGCTGGTCGAGCATCGTCACCGCGAGGCCGAAGCCGGCGATCCGGTCGGCCTGGCCGATGGCGGTGAGGTGACCCATCACCAGCGAGGCCAGGATGCCGCCGGAGCAGATGCCGGTGAGCACGGTCCGGCTCGCACCGGAGACCTGTTCGACCGCGTCGAGTGCGTCGAGGATCGCCTGCCCGTAGGTGTCGGCGTCCCACGACGCGTGTCTGGCGTCCGGGTTGCGCCAGGAGATGACGAAGACCTGTTGACCCTGGCGCACCAGGTACTCGACCATGCTGCGTTCCGGCGCGAGGTCGAGCACGTAGAACTTGTTGATGGTCGGGGGCACGATCAGCAACGGTCGCTCGTACACGGTCTTGGTCTGCGGCGCGTACTGGATCAGTTCGAACACGTCACCGCGGAACACGACCGCGCCGGGGGTGGCCGCCAGGCTGCCGCCGACGTCGAATGCGCTCGGGTCGACCATCGAGGGCACTCGCGGGGCGCTGCGCAGGTCGGACAGCAGGTTGCGGATTCCGTTGACCGCGTTGCCACCACCGGTGTCGATGAACGCCTTCCACGCCTGCGGGTTGAGCAACGGGTTGTTGCTGGGCGCGGCCGCTTCGACCAGGTTCTCGACCAGGAACCGCACGCGCTGCGCGTCCCGCCAGTCGAGGTCCGCGTCGTCGACCAGCGACTCCACGGTTCGACTGGTGGCCAGGTAGGCCTGCACAGTCCGGCGCAGCAGCGGGTTGCTCTGCCAGGCCGTGTCGGTGAAGCGCCGATCCCGTGGCTGGGGTACGAGGGCGGATGCTCCGGTGGTGATCCGGGCGAGTTCGTCGGCCAGTTCCCGGCCCCGGCCGGCGAGTGAACGAGGATGGCGGGCCAGGCGGGTGACCAGGCGCGCGGTCGAGGCGTCCGGCACGAAGCGGCGCAGGGTGGTGTTCGCGGGGCTGGCCAGCACGGCGTCCAGCGCGCCGGCCAGGTCGACTGGTTCGGTGGTCATGACCGGTACTCCTTCGGAACGGTGATTTCGCGCTTGAGGATCTTGCCGGTGGGGCCCTTGGGCAGGGTGTCGACGAACCACACTCGGCGGGGGTACTTGTAGGGCGCCACCTGGGCTTTCACGAACTCGCGTAGCTCCGCCGCAGTGACCTCGCCGTCGACGACGACCGCGGCCGCGACCTCCTCGCCGTGCGTCGGGTGCGGGATTCCGATGACCGCCGCCTCGACCACCTGCGGGTGCTCGTACAGGACTTCTTCGATCTCGCGGGGATAGACGTTGAAACCGCCGCGGATGATCATGTCCTTCTTGCGGTCGACGACGTAGAAGAAGCCGTCCTCGTCGACGCGGCCGAGGTCGCCGGTGCGCAACCAGCCGTCGACGATCGCCGCCGTGGTCGCCGCAGGCTGGTTCCAGTAGCCCTTCATCACGTTGTGGCCGCGGATCGCGATCTCACCGACCGTGCCGACCGGCAGTTCGGCACCGGACGGGCTGATGATCCGCATCGCGACGCCGGTGATGGGTACGCCGATCGAGCCCGGCCGGCGTGCGGCAGGCAGGTTGAACGAGGCGACCGGCGACGTCTCGGACAGGCCGTACCCCTCCAGGATCGGCACGCCGTAGGCGGCTTCGAAGGTACGGAGCACCTCGACCGGCAGTGCGGCGCCGCCGGAGATGCAGCGGCGCAAGGTTGTCGTCTTCGTCGCGTCGGCCTGCGTGGCCAGTGCGACGTACATCGTGGGCACGCCGGCGAACACGGTCACCCGGTCCCGGGCGGCGATGTCCAGCGCGCGGCGTGGGTCGAACCGCGGCACCAGCGTGACCGACGCGCCGCTGGCCAGCACGGCGTTGAGCGCACACGTCTGGCCGAACGTGTGGAACATCGGGAGGCAACCCATCACCACGTCGACCGGTTCGAGGGCGAGCAACGCGGTCGCGGCCAGTACGGCGTTGCGCCGCAGGTTCTCGTGGGTCAGTTCCGCGCCCTTCGGCAGGCCGGTGGTCCCCGACGTGTAGAGGATGACGGCGGTGTCGTCGGCCGCGCGGTGAGCCAGCCCGCCCGCGCAGCCGAGGGCGTCGAACTCGAAGTGACCCGGGCCCACCGCGACGTGATCGGCACCCGCGGTGGCGGCTCCCTCGGCGGCACCGACGGCCTCGTGCCAGGCGAAGATCATCTTGGCGCCGGAGTCGGTCAGGTAGTGGGCGACTTCCCGGCCGCGCAACAGCGGGTTCATCGGCACCACGACGGCGCCGGCGCGGAGCAGCCCGTAATAGATCACGGCGAAGTCGGTGACGTTGGGCAGCATCACGGCCACCCGGTCCCCGGGTGCGATCCCGTGGCAGGCGGCCCAGCCCGCCAGCGCGGCGGTGTGGGTGTCCAGTTCGTGATAGGTGATCACGGTGTCGTCCTGGCGAACCGCTGGCCGGTCTGGGTACATCCGGGCGGTTTCGACCAGAACATCGGCGAGGTTGGTCATCGTCGTTGCTCCCTGGTCTCGGCAGTCGGCGTCTCTGTTCACCAGACTGCCGACGCGGAGCCGAAACACCGATGGGGGCGCGAACAACGTTGCCTGTGCGTTTGTTGTCCGCGTGAACAACAGCGACACTCCTCACCGGGGCTGTCGGAGAGGAGCGGACATGGATGTCCATCCCGAGGTCGTGCGTCTGGCGGACGCCATCGCCGCACGCATGGACGAGATCGTCGACCAGCTGACCGATCGGGTTGTCGCCGACATCGAGCCGTATCGCACCGACCTCGTGTCCCGCGACGAACTGCGCCGGTCGATGGCCCACAATGTCGGTTACGTCGTGGAGCGGCTGCGCGGCGGTTGCGAACTCGACCTGTCCGCACCGAGGGAGACCGGGCGGCAGCGCGCCCGGGCCGGCCTTCCGTTGCCGGAGCTGCTGCGGGCCTACCGTCTGGGTTTCGCCGACCTGTGGGCCGTGCTCGTCGAGCAGGCCCGGCTGACCGGCAGCACCGCGTATGCCGCGCTGGTCGACACCGCGACCTACGTCTGGTCGCTCGCGGACGACTATTCGCTGGCGGTCACCGATGCCTACCGTGATGCGCAGGCCGACCGGATGTTCGAGGAGGCCCGGCAGCGGTCCGCGCTCATCGAGGCGGTGCTCACCGGGGACTCCGTGGACCACGGCACGCTGTGGGAGGTCGCCGAGCGGTTGCGGATTCCGTTCGAAGGCGCGTTCCTTGTCGTCGCAGCGGAAACGGGGTCGATCGGGGCCAATCCGCTGGGTCGGGTCGAGCCACGCCTCGCGGCGCTGGACATCTCCTCGGGCTGGCGGCTGTTGCCCGGGCTTGAGCTCGGCCTGTTGTCACTGCGCACGTCCTCGCGCCTGCCCGACGCCCTGGCGGTCATCACCACGGTGGCCCACACGAGAATCGGTGTCAGCCCGGTGTTCGGCCAACTTGACGGCGCACCCAACGCCGCCCGGCTGGCGCGCATCGCGATGACCAGCGTCCCGGCGTCCACGGTCGCCGTCCACCAGTTCGACACCACGGCGCTGGGCGTGCTTGCCGCCGCCGACCCGGACACCTCGCGGCGGGTTGCCCACACGGTGTTGGGCGACATCGTGTCCTTGCCCGCCGAGGACCGCGACACACTGCTGGCGACGCTGGAAACCTGGCTGGACGCGAAGGGGTCGGCGACCGAGACGGGCAAGTTGCTCTACGTCCATCCGAACACTGTCCGGCATCGCCTGCGGCGCATCGAGCAGCACACCGGTCGCTCACTCAACGATCTTCGGGCGATCGGCGAGTTGACGATGGCGATGACCATCGTCCGGATCTTCCCGGACACGCTGGGCTGAGTCGGCGTCCTGGGCCGGCGGAACCAGGCACGAGAACCGGGTGGGGACGAACGCGGCGGCGCGGCACGTTCGTCCCCACCCGGAGTCGTCCGGTTCGGACGGTCGGTCTAGACGGTCAGGGTGCTGGGGCTGGCCGCCATGTCGGTGGCCAGGAAGTTGTCCGGCACCGGGTACTGACCCAGTACGAACTGCAACACCGCCGCGTGCATCGCCTCCACCGGCGCGATACTCGCCGCGGTCGCGATCCCACCCGCGCTGGTCACGTTGAACTCCGCGAACAGGTAGGTCTGCGCGGCCTGATTCTCCAGTTGCAGAGCCAGTTTCGCCACATCACCCACGTTGGTCACCGACCCCAACGCCTGCTGCACCGCCGGCTGCCCGGACAAGGGCACCCCCGTGATCGCCGGCTTGCCCGCCGAGGTCAACACCGCGTTCCACGCCTTCGCGTGATCAGCATGCTGCGCCATCGCCGTCTTGGCGAACGTCCCCACCGCCGCGGGCACCGCACCCAACTTCCCGGCGGTGGCCGCGGTCAGAGCGGCGGTGTAGGCGGCGATGGCCTGGTTCTCCAACGCCGTGGCCAACGCCACCACCTTCAGATCCCCCGTGTAGGGGCTGCCCGCCGAGCTCGGCGCGGCCTTCGTGGTGGTCGCCGCCGACGACCCGGAGTTGCTGCCCGCGCCACACGCGACCAACGCCAATCCCAGACCGGCCGCACCCGCACCCATCAGAAACCGGCGCCGAGCCACGATGCCCGACTCGCCGCGCCGGTCGGCCAACTCCTCGGAGAAATCCTCGGCCTGGGCGAACATCGTCGGGATCGTCTCCCGATGCGCCTCATCCAGATCCCGGGTCATACTGGACAGTTCAGCCTCGCTGACCGCCAACTCCCACTTCTTGCCGCTACTCATCGCACGGCTCCTTCACTGACCGGAGAAGCACTCGTGGTGGCGTAGAACGAATCAGGAAACCCGACACTCCCGGCCGCGGCCGGCAACTGCGCCGGCATCGTCGGAATCGCGATCAACTGGGCCGCGTTGCCCGCCAACAGGGCCTGCACCGCCAGCAGCACCGCCCGGTGCTGCGCCTCCACCGGCGCCACACTCCCGAACAGCTTGCGCAGCGACGCGTCACTGACCTGGCCGACGTTCTTGGTGTAGGTCTGCGCGGCCACGTCCTCCAGCGTGATGGCGAGTTTCACCACGTCAGCCGGAGCCTTGATGGTTGGCAGCGCCTGCTGCACCACGGCCGCGTACTTCGGGTCCGGCCCGGTCTGGGTCTTACCGCCCGCCGCGGTGATGGCGGCGTTGAACGCCTGCCCGTGCGCGGTGTGCTGCGCGGTGGTCTTGGTGATGAACGCCGCGACGGTGGCGTTGCCGCTCTTGATGAACGGCAGGCCGGCGGCGGTGGTGTAGACGCTGACCGCGAGGTTCTCGATGGACGCGGCGGTCTGCAGGGCCATGATGTCGTTGCTGTCGGTGGCCGCCGCCGCGCGTCCCGCACCGACCAGGCCACCCACACCGACCAGACCGGCGATCACCGCGGCCGGGCTCCACCGGCGCTTCGCGGATCGTTCCTTTTCCTGTTCGGTGAATTCGCCCAGTGCGTCGTGAGTGATCCGTACCGCGTCGCTGTTGAGGTCCTGCGACTGCACGGTCAACTCGTTCAGCAGCCGGGTGTCGATTTTCTCGTCACCCATAAAATCTCTCCCTGTTGGGACTGAAGTAAATCCCGCAGCTGCGGGTCTCATTGGCCTTCGACACCGGATCGCTTGTGGATTGGCACGTCGGGTCACGAGATCGGGTGACCAGGCGGGTCAGCCGGCCGTGCGGAAGTCCATGATCGGGGCCGTCGTCGGCTGACTGGAACCTCCGGCCGGCTCGACGGTGACACCGATGTCTTCGCCTGTCCCGAGATCGGGTACCGACAGCGTCGCCGAACCGCCCCCGCCCAGCAGACCGAGAGACCGGAAGCCGGCCGGGGTGATGGTCCAGGCCTGATAGTTCCGGTCGTGGGGTTGAGCTGGCAGGTTCTGGGCGAGCAACACTCCCTGGTGCAGGGAGGGTGAGCTGAGCAGCGTCACCGAGCCGCCGTTCGCGCTGCCGCCGGCCATCCGGACGTCCGGCGCCGCGAGCAGTCGGGAGATCGGCGCGTCACTGGCGTGTGCCTGGCTGAGAGCGTGTTGGGTGATGTCGAGTTGGTGGCCCGCGTTGATCGCGAAACCGACGGACACCCCGGCGGCCAGGAACGCGACGACGGCCGCAGCGGAGACCGTCCACATGCGCCGCCGGTAGCGTATCCGCCGGCCGCTGTCCGCTGCGGCACCGACGAGGCGGAGTCGGCCGGGGGAGTCCTGTCTGGTGCGGGCGACTTCGTGCCGGACGCGGTCGTGGAGCTGTGTCGGCGGCGATATCGCAGCCACCGCACCGAGTCGGGCCGCGGTGGCGCGGAACTCCGCGACCTCCCGGGCACACTCGGCGCACTCTTCGATGTGCCGTTCGTAGTCGGCTCGCTCGTCGTCCTCGATCGCGTCCAGTACGTAGGCACCGGTCAGGGCGTGCACGTCGGCGTTCATGCAGTCACCCCCATGCAGTCGCGCAGCCGGATCAGTCCGTCGCGCAGTCGGGTCTTGATCGTTCCCAGCGGGGTGTGCAGGAGCTCTGCGACCTCACGGTACGTTTTTCCTTGGTAGTAGGCGAGTTCGATCGCCTCGCGTTGCAACCGGGTCAGCTCTGAAAGACAGCGGCGGACCTGTTCGGTCTCCAGCCGGGTCGCGACCTCCTCGGCCACCACGTCGAACTCACGATCGTGGGACATCGCGGCCACCCGCAGTTCACGATCGGTGGACGCCTGGGCCGAGCGGACCCGGTCGACGGCCCGGCGGTGCGCGAGGGTCATCGCCCAGCTCAGCGCGCTGCCCCGCGCGGGGTCGAACCGGGCCGCGGTGCGCCACAGTTCGACCATGATCTCCTGGGTGACCTCTTCGGACTGTGCCCGGTCGCGCACGATCCGGCGCACCAGCCCGAAAATCGGTGCGACCACCAATTCGTACAGCCGATCGAACGCTTGCGGGTCACCGCTGGCGACGGTGACCAGCAGTTCCTCCGCGGTCGGCGCCACGCCGGCGGCAGCGGCAACGTGGCCGCGGGGGAGCGCCCGGACCGAGTCGTCCACGCCTGACCCCTTTCCGCTGACCAGCACAGCTCCGACAGCTGTTGTTCGGAGCGGTGCGCGGCGCAGATTGGGAGCCGGACGGGACACTGCGGCGGACCAGATCAGCTGCTGTCGTGGCCCTGGCCACCGGTCGTCCCCGCCCCCACCGGGTCGCGGTCCAGGAAGGACGACTTGTCGTCCCATTCGTCCGCGGCCATCCGTTGTGCCTTGCGCCGGTCGTGCACCCGGGAGATCCGCACCGCCACCACGAACAGCACGGTCAACGTGCCGGCCAGCGCGCACATGGAGATCGGGTCCTGGCCGGGAGTGACGACGGCGGCGAAGACGAACAATGCGAAAATGATTCCGCGCTGCCATTTCTTCAGGTTCTGGTACGGCAGGACGCCGATCCGGTTGAGCATGACCACCAGCAGCGGTAGCTCGAAACTGACCCCGAAGATCATCAGCAGCGCGAGCATGAACGACACGTAGTCGGTGCCGGCCAACGCGGTGACGAACTTGCCGCCACCGGCATTGCTGAGCACCCGCAACGCTTCGGGCACCACCAGATAGGCCAGCACGGCACCGAAGGCGAACAACACGCTCGCGCAGCCGACGAAGGTGAGCGCGAAGCGACGTTCCCTGGTGAGCAGCGCCGGGGTGACGAACGCCCACAGCTGGTACAGCCAGGCCGGACCGGACAACACGATACCGGCCGCGGCACCGACCTTGATCCGGATCGTGAACGCCTCGAACGGCTGGGTCTGCAGCAACGCACACGACTGGCCCTGGAAGCTGATCCGGCTCGTCGAGGGCAGCGCGCAGTACGGCCGAATCAGCAGCTGACCCAGGGACGGCACCGGCCTGATCGAGTACTGCCACCACAGGAATCCCAGCACCGCACCACCCAGCGCCGCCAACAGCGCCAGCCCGACCCGGTAGCGCAGGTCGTAGAGGTGCTGGGTCAGGGTCATCGAGCCCTCGGGATTGCGCCGACGGCTGCGCCGAGCACGGGTGGCCCGGCGCGGACCCGGCGGACGGGCTGGTTCGGTGCGGTCTGCCATGTTCGTCAACCCGTTCTGGATCGGCCGGCGGGGATCGCGACTGTGGACCGACTGCCGGATCGCGCTCGGTGGTCAGGTCGTGTCGGGGTCGAACGGCGGTCGTTCGCCCAGCGCCAGGGCGTGCTGCGGGTGCGGTACGCCGGCCGGTGCGCCCGGCTTCGGCGTGCCGAACATCAGACTCTGGAGATCATCCTGGGGGCGGTAGCCGCCCGTGGCGTCCAGCAGGTGCTGGGTGACGGCCTGGCGTGGGTCGAGCTTGCGCAGCGCACCGAGATCCTGGAGCGGCGCGCGCAGCTCGTCGAAATCCGGGCCCAGCTCGGACTGGATCTGGTCGCGGGCGCCGGCTGCGTAGTCCCGGACCTGGCGCACGGCGCGCCCCACCCAGCGGGTCGCGCCAGGTAGCCGCTCGGGGCCGAGAATGAACAGGGCGGCCACGACGAGCACGAGGAAATCCGGCCCGGAGATGTCGAACATCAGGCCGTCTTCGAGACCGGCTGGGCGGTGGCCGGCGAAGTCGCGACGGGCGTGATCGCCGGGGACTCGGTCGGGGTGGTGGCGGGGTCGGCGTCGGTCTGCTCGCCGCGTGCCTCGGCCATTTCGGAGCGGAAGATCCGCATCGAGCGGCCCAGGGATCGGGCGCTGCCGGGCAGTCGCTTGGCACCGAACAGCACGACGAGCACGCCGACGATGATGATCAGGTGCCAGGGTTCCAAGGCGTTGAACATGATGGGCCTTCCGTGATGGCGGTGCGAGGTGAAGAAAGCGCTGCGCCCGTGAGCTCGGGGCACACCAGCCATTCGGAAGCCAGGTCGGGACGGATTGCGTTCGATCGACCGTAACCAGGATTGTCGCGTGTGGACCGGCCGCGCGCGGCGGCCGGTCCACCGGCGACGTCGGCTAGTCGAGCGTCCGGGGCAGACCGAAGTACGGCGCGACCACCGTCTCGAACCGGGTGAGCTCGCAGACGCGGTCGCCGGCGAGGCCGACGACGATGACGCCCACGAGGTGTACGCCACCGGTCACCCGGTCGCGGATGTACTCGCCCCACGCGGGTTGGCCGTTCGCCCGGACGGGCACCATCCGGTCGACCCGCCCGAGGCGGTCGCGGATCACGCTGAAGAACAGCCGCAGGGCCTCGCTCCCGCGGTACTCGAACGGCAGGGGTGGCATCCGCACCCACGCGTCGTCGGTCATCAGTGCGACGAGCGCGTCGACGTCGAGTTCGGTGAACGCCTCGACGAAGCGGTCGAGCAGGTCACGTTCCGCCGGCGCGCCGGGCAGGGGCGGCGGCAGCCGCGGGGAGCGAGCCGCGTTCATCGTCGCGCGGGCGCGTTTGAGGGCGCTGGTGACCGCGTCCTGGGTGAGCCCGAGCAGTTCGGCGGCCTCCGCCGCGCGGTATCCGAGCACGTCGCGCAGCAGGAGCACCGCGCGCTGGTTGGGCGGCAGCAGTTGGACGGCGGTGACGAACGCGAGCGAGATCGCCTCGCGCGACTCGTATTGGGCCTCGGGCCCGGGCGTCTGGTCGGAGAGCTCCTCCAACAGCGCGTCGGGATACGGCTGCAACCACAGCACCTCACCCAGTCGGGTCGGCTCCGGCAGCGGCGCGGCCCTCGCCGCGGTCGCCTGCGGCCGGCCGGCCGAGCGCAGCAGATTGAGGCACCGGTTGGTGGCGATGCGGTACAGCCAGGTGCGCAGGGACGAGCGTTGCTCGAAGCCGGCCAGACCGAGCCACGCCGCCAGCAGCGTCTCCTGGAGCGCGTCCTCGGCGTCCTGTAGCGAACCGAGCATGCGGTAGCAGTGCACGTGCAGTTCGCCGCGGTGCGGCTCGACCAGGGCGGTGAACGCGCCCCGCTCACCCGCCCGCGCCCGCTGGAGCAGTTCGGCCGACATCTGCCACCTCCGTCTGGATTCTCTCCAAGTAATGACACCGGCGGCCACCGAAACTGGTCGGTTTCGGCGCGCCCAGTTTCGGGCGGGGGTCGTGTCTGTTCCTTTGCACGCGTCCATAGCCGAAGTCGAACGGCGCGGACGGTCCATCTGCACAGGGAGAATTCATGATGATCGCAGACAGTGCGATCCTGGTGACCGGAGCCAACCGGGGCATCGGGCAGGCGCTGGTCGAGGAGGCGCTGAGCCGGGGGGTGAAGCGGGTGTACGCCGGTACGCGCCAACCGCTGTCCCATTCGGACGAGCGGGTCACGCCGCTGGCCCTGGACGTGACCGACGCCGCGCAGATTCGGGCGGCCGTCGAGCGGGTCGAGTCCCTCGACATCCTCGTCAACAACGCCGGCATCTCGCTCTACGACGACCTGAGCGATGTGGTCGCGCTGGAGCGGCAGCTGGCGGTCAACCTCTTCGGCACGTACGGCGTGACCCAGGGTTTCCTGCCGCTGCTGGCCCGTTCGCGGGGCGCCGTGGTCAACGTGCTGTCGGTGGCGGCTCTGGCACCAATTCCGGTCATCCCGGCCTACTCGATCTCGAAGGCGGCCGCGTTCTCGCTGTCGCAGTCGTTGCGCGCGCTGTTGGCCGGGCGAGGGGTGCGGGTCCAGGCGGTCCTGGCCGGTCCGGTGGATACCGAGATGTCCCGCGACCTGGACATTCCGAAGGCAACAGCGGAGTCGGTCGCGCGGAGCATCCTGGACGGCGTGGAGAAGGAGGACGACGAGATCTTCCCCGATCCCACGTCCGAGTCCATCGCGCAGGGCTGGCGCGACGGTGTGGCCAAGGCGCTGGAGCGCCAGTTCGCGGCGCTGGTGGGCGCGGCGTGATGACGACGCCCCCGGTCGTCTCACCGGGGGCGCCCGCGCCGACCGGACATCGGTCGGCACCGATCGACAACAAGGAGTCAAGAATGCTGCTCGAAAAGAAGAACGCGATCGTCTACGGAGCGGGCGGCGCGATCGGCAGCGCGGTCGCGCTGGCCTTCGCCGCGGCGGGAGCACGGGTCTTTCTCGCCGGGCGGACCAGCGCCACGCTGGCGGTGGTCGCCGAGAAGATCCAGGGCTCGGGTGGTGCCGCCGAGGTCGCCACGGTGGACGTGCTGGATGAGGACGCCGTCGAAGCCCACGCCGACGCGGTGGTCCGCACCGGCGGATCTCTCGACATCTCCTTCAACGCCATCAGCCTCCCGCAGACCGGCATTCAGGGCACCCGGATCGTCGACCTGTCACCCGCCGGTTTCGACCTGCCGATGGACACCTATCCCAAGGCCAACTTCCTGACCGCCCGGGCCGCCGCCCGGCGGATGACCGAGCAGGGATCGGGCGTGATCGTGACGATCACGGCGAGTCCGTCCCGCACGGCCGTCCCCCTCATGGGCGGCATGGCACCGGCCTGGGCGGCGATCGAAGCCCTGTCCCGGGGTCTGGCCGCCGAACTCGGACCACAGGGTGTCCGCGTCGTCTGCCTGAACGCGGCGGGGATGCCGGAAACGCCGCAGCTCTCCGAGGTGTACGGCCTGCACGCCGACGCCTACGGCATCAGCCGCGACGTCTTCGAGACGCGGATGGCTGACCTGACACTGCGCAAGCAGCTGCCGACGGTCGCGGAGATCGCCGACGTGGCCGTGTTCGTCGCCTCCGACCGGGCCGGCGCGATCACCGGCACGGTCGCCAACCTCACCGGCGGGATGATCGCCGCATGACCACATCACTTGGAGGACGCACATGACCGCCGACCTGACGGCCCAAGCCGGCCGGCTCCGCGAACTGCACCACGGCGACCAGCCGCTCGTTCTGCCGAACGTGTGGGACGCGGCCAGTGCCGCGATCGTGGCCGGGGCCGGGTTCCCCGCGATCGCCACCGCCAGCGCCGCGATCTCGGCGATGCTGGGCCATCCCGACGGCGAGGGCGCGCCCTGGCAGGAGATGTTCGCCGCGGCCGGCCGGGTCGCCCGGGCGGTGTCGGTCCCGGTCACCGTCGACGCCGAGGCCGGTTACGGCCTGCCGCCACGGGAACTGGTGGACCGGCTACTTGAGATCGGCGTGGTCGGCTGCAACCTGGAGGACACCGACCACCGCGCCGGTGGCCTCGTCGACGCCGGCGCACAGGCCGAGCGGCTGGCCGCCATCCGGGCTGCCGCCGACGACGCCGGAGTGCCGATCGTCATCAACGCGCGTGTCGACGCCTTCCTGCCGCCGTCCGGGGTACCGGCGACCGAGCGGGTCGCCGAGGCGATCCGTCGGGGCCGTCGCTACCGGGAAGCCGGGGCCGACTGCGTCTACCCGATCGGTATCGGCGCCGAGCGCGACCTCGCCGCGCTGATCGCCGACCTGCCCGGACCGATCAACGCCAACACCAGGCCGGGAGGCCTGGACCTGACCAGGCTCCGTGAACTGGGCGTGGCGCGGGTTTCCTACGGCCCCCGGCTCTACCGGGAGGCGCTGGCCAACCTGAAGGTCACCGTCGAAGAACTGCTGGCACCGACGGCGACCTGACCCTGTGGGCGAACTTCGACGGTGAACCCGGAGCCGGCGACCGACAGCCGGTCGTCGGCTCCGGGGTACAGCTGGCTGTACCCCGGTTGGGGTGTGCACGGCAATGACCGACCGGTCTGCGGATGGTGTGCTGATCGCACCAAGGAAATCGCATTCCGGAAAGGACAATGTGGTGGTTACCCACACTCAGGCAGGCGCGGACCGCGGGTCCCTCGACCATGGCGGCACAGGGATTCGGGGCAGTATTCGCCGGCGTCCGCTGATCTGGTTCTTCGTCCTGACCGCCCTGCTGAGCTGGCTGGCGTGGACACCCTATGTGTTGTCCGACAACGGCTTGGGCATCCTGCATTTCCACTTCCCGCTCGTGCTCGGCACCTCCCAGGTGGCCGGTGTACTGCCCGGCGCCTACCTCGGCCCCATCTTCTCGGCCTTCCTGGTGACCGCGATCGCCGACGGTCGACCTGGTTTGCGCGCGTGGACCGGACGGCTGCTGAAATGGCGGGTCAGCTGGCGGTGGTATGCGTCGGTACTGATCGGGGTTCCCGTCGTGCTGGTGGTCACCTCCCTTCCGTTGTCCGGCGGCCACGTCGCGCTGCCCTCGGCCACGATCCTGGTCGCCTACCTGCCCATCCTGTTCCTGGAGATGATCACCACCGGGATCGCGGAGGAGCCCGGCTGGCGGGACTTCGCGCTGCCCCGCCTGCAGCGCCGGTACGGGCCGCTGGTCGGCACGCTCATCCTCGGACCGATCTGGGGCGCCTGGCACCTGCCGCTGTTCCTGACCGAGTGGGGTGGGCCGGACGTGACCTGGTCGACGCCGGTGGAGTTCATCGCGGCAGCCGTGATGTTCAGCCTGGTGATGACGTGGGTGTTCAACCGCACCGGGGAAAGCCTGCCGCTGGCGATGATCCTGCACACCAGCGTCAACACGTTCTTCTCGGTCGCCTGGTCGGGGATCTTCCCGACCCTGAGCAGCCGGGACACCTCGCACGTGCTGCTGATCAGCTCGACCGCGGTGGCGATCGTGCTGCTCATCGCGACCCGAGGGCGCCTGGGCTACCGGCCGGCGGTCGAGCAACCGAAGTGAGTGGTCCCGTCCACCTCGGCCGGTCTTCCCGTTGCGGCAGCGGGAAGACCGGCCGAGCGTTTCATGCTCGGCGGTGGGCGTCCTCCAGATAACGCAGGACCGCGGTGACCCGCCGGTCCGCGCGATCGGTCGGGGCGAGGTCGAGTTTGGCGAAGATGCTGCGAATGTGTTTGTGCACGGCGCCGTCGGTGACCACGAGCCGTTCGGCGACCGCGCTGTTGCCCAGCCCCTCGGCCATCAGGGCCAGTACGTCACGTTCGCGTGCGCTGAGGCGTTGCAGGCGGGCGTCGGGCCGCGTCCTGGCCAGCAGTTGGGCCACCACCTCCGGGTCGATGGCCGTGCCGCCGGCCGCGATCCGGCGCAGCGCGTCCAGGAATTCCTCGACCCGGCCGACCCGTTCCTTGAGCAGGTAGCCGAGGCGGGAGCCGCCGCCCGTGAGCAGTTCGGTGGCGAAGGCCTGCTCGACGTAGGCCGACAGCACGAGCACAGCAAGGTCAGGCTGCCGCCGACGGGCCTCGACGGCGGCGACGATGCCTTCGTCGGTGTGTGTCGGTGGCATTCGAACGTCCACAATGGCCACATCGGGCTGGTATTCGTCCACCGCGGCAAGGAATTCGACGGGGTTGGCCGTGGTCGCCACCACGTCGAGGGACTCCGCGCGCAGCAGCAGCGCGAGACCCTCGCGCAGCAGCGAGTCGTCCTCGGCGATCACGATCCGCATGGCAGGCTCACTTTCAGGACGGTCGGTCCACCGATCGGGCTGGCCAGCGCGAACGTTCCGTCGTGTGCCTCGACCCGGCGGCGAATCCCGCCGAGGCCGGACCCGCCGTGCTCGTCGGCGCCGCCGTGGCCGTCGTCGGTCACCTCCACGAACAGCCGGTCCTCCCGCCGGCGCAGCCGGACGGCAGCCGTGCCGGCACCGCTGTGCCGGGCGATGTTGGTCAGCGCCTCGGCCACCACGAAGTAGGCGGTCGCCTCGACGGACGCGGCACACCGGTCGGGGACCCGGGCATCGATCCGGCAGGTCACCGGGCAGGCGGCGGCCAGCGCGGTCAGGGCGTCGGGCAGGCTGCGGTCGGTCAACACCGGCGGCAAGATACTCCGGACGACGCCACGCAGTTCGGCCAGCGCCTGCTCGGCCGCGTCCTGAGCGCGATCGAGAATGGCCTCGGCCTCGGCGGGATTTCGGGCCACCGCCCGCCGAGCCGCACCGAGCAGGACGTTCACCGCGACGATCCGGTTCTGCGTCCCGTCGTGCAGCGACCGTTCGATGCGGCGCAGTTCCGCCGCGTGGGCGTCGAGCGCGGCGGCCCGGGTCGCCGTCAGCTGGGCCACCCGCAGCGCCAGATCGGTGCCCCGGTCGGCGGACAGCAGGCGGAAGCCGGGCCACGCCTGGAGCCAGGCCAAGGTCGGCATGATCGCGATCGTGACCACGCCGGTGACCAGGCCGAACAGGCAGACGAGAAATGCGCCGGGCCAGTCGTGCACGGTCCAGAGCCGTTGCGCCGGAGTGTCGGAGGCGGCCGAGACCAGCCGCCACCACACCGGAAAGGTGGTGTCGTGTATGACGTCGATGGGCAGGCTCAACGCGACCAGGGCGAGGAACAGTCCGAAGCTCGCATGGCAGACCAGCCAGCACAGTTCCCGCCGGACAGCGGAATCCCGGACGGCCGCCGGCAACCCCGCCGGCACCGGCTCGGGTTCCAGAACCTTGCGGCCCCAACGGGAAAGCCGCGTGCGTTCCCGGTTGGCGACCAGGCGCACGCCGCGCAGCGCGGTCGGCAGCATGAACACGCCGATGCCGACCAGACACAGCGCCGCGGTCATCACCAACCACAGCAGTGCGGCGATGGCCAACACCACGCTGCCCAGGCCACCGACCACGTGATCGAGGGCGTCCAGCGTGATGCGGGCGCGGCCGACCACCACAGGCCAGAGTCCGGTCGTGCGGGGCACGTCGTGGGCGGACATGCGCACCTCCTCGACGGGAGACGATAGGACACCGCGCGGTTCTGGTCAGCCGTTCCGGGCCAGAAGTACAGCCTGCTGTACCTGATCTGTCGCGCAGGCGGGATCGCCGCGACCGACCGCCGGTTCGTAGTGTCGACGCATACCCCAACGGCCTCTCCGCAAAGGAAAACACCATGACTGACAACCACGGCACCGACGTTCTGCCCACGCTGCCGGCGACCGCCGCGGCCGGCACCCGGGGCCGGCTCATCCGCCCGCTGTTGTGGCTGGTGCTGGTGCTCTGCCTCGCCTCCGACGTGGTGATCTCGTCCGCGCACCTCGGTCTGCACCGGGGCCTGCTCATCGACCTTCCGGTCGGGGTGCTCGGCGTGGCCTGCATCGTCGGGCTCGTCGTCCATCACTACCGGTCGCGGCAGCACTGAGCCCGGTCGTGTTCACCGGCGGACGCGGACACACCTGCCCCGCAGCACCACCGCGAGCGGGTGGGCCAACTGGTCCAGGTCCGGTCGAGGGTCCTCGGCGTACACGACGGCGTCGGCAGGCGCGCCCGGCACCAGGCCGGGCAGCCCCAGGTAGTCCCGGGCCGTCCACGAGGCCGCGGCCAGTGCGTCGTGCGGCCGCAGTCCGGCGGCGGCCAATGCCCGCACCTCGTTGATGATCTGCCCGTGCGGCACGGAATCCGTGCCGGCCAACACCCGAACCCCGGCCTCGGCCGCCGCGACGACCAGCGACGGATGCCCCTGGACACCGCCGACGATCCACCGCTTGCGCGGACCGTCCGGTTTGGTCAGGACAGTCGGCAACGCCGCCTCGAACACCGACAGCGTCGGCGTCAACGCCGTGCCCTGCGCGGCCATCCGGGCGAGCAGGTCGTGATCGAGCCACATCCCGTGTTCCACCGAATCGACCCCCGCGGCCACCGCGGCCGCACCGCCGGCGGCGTGCTGGGTGTGCACCGCCACCCGGCCGCCGACGGCGTGCACGGCCGCCACAACGGCGGTCAGCACGTCGACCGGAACCACGTCGGTCTCGTCCGCCCAGTCGACGATGATCTTGGCCCAGCCACTGCGCGCCGCCTGCTCCGCGGCGACGGCGGGCAACTGGTCGTGCTCGACCCGGCGCCCCCAACCGTCGAAGAACTGCCCGAACTGGGCCAGCCACGGACCGGCGTGCCAGGCCCGCGGCAACTCGGGGTCGACACCGAACCAGGACGGCGGATCACCGGCCAGCCCGGGCGAGCGGATCACCGTCACGCCCGCGTCGACGTGCTGCCGGAGATGCGCACGCAGCAGTTCCTCGTTGAGCGGATCACCCGGCTCCGCCGCACCGGGATGCGTGTGCGCGTCGACCAATCCCGGCAGCAGCCAGCCCTCGGCCACCAACTCCGCATTCCGCACCGGATCGGTCGTCCACCGGTCACCATCTGCGTAGAGATCCACGTACTCTCCGTGCGGGAGAGCACGACCACGTATCCGAACAACCATCTGCCAACCCCCAGCGTCCGCGATCACCCCGTCTCGACACCACCGTATCGGCGGCGGGTGGCTCCCGCGCGATCCCCGGCTTTTCGTCGGTGATTCCAGATCACTGCTCGGATCGGCCGCCAGGTCGCGGCACGGCGTCCGCTGGCGAAGGCTTTAGACACTCATCGGCGGAACAGCCGCTGCCACCATGACCGCTTCGGCGGACGTACCGGAGGGTACGTCGGGCCGGCGGTCGGTGGGCCTGAAGTCCGCATGGACGCAGCCGGGACAGTTGCGACGACCTCGTGGGGCGCGGGTTGGCGCGGTGTTCTTCTGGTCGCGCCCCGCCTGTCGCCATTCGGCATGACGTTGCCTGCCACCCGCGGTCGCTCCATGGGCAGCCAGGTGTGACGGAATAACTGCTCACGCTCCTGGCGCTCCTGCTGCCAGCGCTGTGCGGCCTTGATTTGTTCGGCCTCATCAGCCTGGGCCGTGGAGATCTGCTGATCGATCATCACCTTGGCCTCGGTCGCTGTGATGATGGTCAGTCCGAGGCTGCGGGCCTTGATCAGGCTAGGCGTGTCGCTCTTCGGGTCGGTGGTGGCGACCCACCGCACCGAGGTCGTCAGGCGCTTGGCGATGCTGGCGCCGTGACTGCTGGCCAGGGTCGCCAGGGGCTCGGTCTCCGGCGCCGGGTCGATCCCGATGCGCCAGTCCCGTAGGTACCGCTCCGGCTTGGGCTGGAGGGCTGCCGCGTCCAGTTCGGCGGACTGCTCCGGGCTCAGCCTGGTGGACCCCGTCAGGCCGAGATTGGTCGCAAGCCGCTGGCGTCGTTGCTGTTCGGCGCGTGGCTGGGGCCCTGCGTCGGTGCTGGCTGCGGTCAACTCGTCCCACACCTGCCGGTGCGCAGCTTCCAGGGCCTGCTGTGTCAGACCGGCACGGCGTGCCAACTCCGCCAACCCCGTCGACTCGTCCAGCGTGATGACCTCATCGTCCACCACGACGCGCAGCGCGGCGAGGTACTCCTGCAGAGCTTGCGGCGCAACGCGGTACTCGACCGAGCAACGCGGGAAGCGCCGCGTGAACTCGCCGAGCCGCGGTGACGACACCTCAACAGGGCGGGGCGTGATCCGACCCATCGGCCGCGCCGCGAGGGCGATGATCGAGGGAGGCGGTCCCTGGTAGAACAGTTGTGTCGGAGCTTGGTTCAGCATCGCGGTCCAGGTGCTGGCCAGGGCACGGGCGTCACCGAGCGCGATGTGCTGGTCCTCGATCCACTGGCCGGTGAACGTCTTGTGTAGCGACATCAGCTTGAACGTCTTGCCGTCAAGCTGCGCACGGGTGGTCTCCAGCGAACAGACACCGGGAAACATCGGCATACTCTGGAACAGACGGGCGCTTTCGGCCGTGAGGATACCGTCCTCGAACGACAGATTGTGCGCGAGGGCGACCGTGCCGGACAACATGCGTATGACATCAGGCCACACCTCGGCGATCACGGGCGCGTCAGCCACATCACGTCCGGTCAACTGATGGATGTCCCCAGCACCCATGCGGCGCTGCGGGTTGATCAGGGTGCAGTACTCGTCGATGATGGTGCCGTCACCACGGAACCGCACAATCCCAATCTCCACGATCCGGTTCCGACGCGGCTCCAATCCGGTCGTTTCGATGTCGATCGCCGCCCACTCCACCTCGCGGGCCGGTATGCCGTAAGCGGCCCGGGTGACGATTCCTGATTGAAAGAAGGTGGGCATGCCGCTCCGCAGGCTCGTCGTTGGCGTGGCTGTCTGCGGGGCTTATCGCTGCGGGATTCGTAATCGCAACAGGCTGCGGCCGCACCGCCGCGAGGTGCGTGCCGCGGTCCTGGACACCACGGCGGCGCTGGTGGGCGAACACGGCCTGCGGTCGGTGACGATGTCGCAGATCGCCGAGCGGACGGGCATCGGGCGGGCGACGCTGTACAAGTACTTCCCTGACGTGGACACGATCCTGCATGCCTGGCACGAACGGGAGATCACCGGCCACCTCAGCAGGCTCACCGAGATCCGGGACCGGGCCGGCGATGCCGATCAACGGCTGGCGGCCGTGCTGGCGGCGTACGCCGAGATCGCCCACCGGACCCGGCGCCACCACGACGCCGAACTGGTGTCGTTCCTGCATCGGGACAGTCGGCTCGCGAGCGCCCAGCAGCAACTCCACGGCCTGGTCGCCGACCTGCTCGCCGAGGGCGCCCGCGCCGGCACGCTTCGGGACGACGTCGCACCGGACGAGCTGGCCAGCTACTGCCTGCACGCCCTCAACGCGGCCAGCAACCTCTCCGCCGGGGCCGCGGTCCGCCGGTTGGTCGCCGTCACCCTGACCGGGTTGCGCCACACCGGGCCCGGCGGCGAGATCAGTGCTCCGCGCGCAGTTCCAGAGCCTGACTGAAATAGATGATCGTCAAGAAGGCGAAAATGAACGCCTGAATCGCTCCGATGAACAGGTCGAACAGTTTCCAGGCGCCGTTGAGGGTCCAGTTGATCTCCACCGGCAGCATAACCGCGATCACCTGAAGCATGATCCCGCCGGCCAGCACATTGCCGAACAACCGTAGTGCGTGCGACATCACGAAAACGACTTCCTCGATGATCCACATCGGCGCGAACGCCGTCATGTGGCCCTTCACCGTGTGCATCACCTGCTTGCCGAGGCCGTGGCGGCGCCGCGCGCCGGCCGCGTGCTTCCAGAAGAAGACCAGCAGGGCCAACGGGTAGACCAGGTTCACGTCCCCGGTCGGTGGCGGCAGCAGTTCCGTGCCGGCGAAGGTCAACGGCAGCACCGCCAGCCAGTTGCAGATCAACAGAAAGACGAACAACGTCAGTGACAACGGAATCAGATACGGGGCCACGCGCAAGCCAAGGGTTTCCCTGAGCTGGTTGCGCATGATCGTGGTGATTGTTTCGAAGAACAACTGAATACCGCTGGGCGGACCGGAGGTCACTCTCGCCCGGACGGCGAAGCCGAGAATGATCGTGACGGTCGCGGCCACGAGTGTCGAAATGATCGTGTCCGCATTCAGGGTCAGGCCGAACAGGTGCCATTCGCTGTGCTGACCGACGGTGATGTCGGTCGCGGCGAGTAAGTGGCTGGTCATCGCCGCCGGAGTCCCCTCGGACTCCGGTATCCGCTGGTCTGACCGACTGGACCATGTTTCGGCCGCATGGTCGAAGAGTAGTGCACCCCCGCTGTCCGTCAAGGCGTTTCGCCTGGCGCACCAGCCGTTGCGGAGTTGAAGTCGCTGCGGACAGCTGCCAGGCTCGCATCCCGTGATCGACACCTTCGCGAAGACGTATCTGCACGACGAACTGCGCTGGACCCGTGAGGCGATGCTTTCGAAGCTCGATGGGCTGTCCGAATACGACATCCGTCGCCCACTGACCCTTACCGGGACCAATCTGCTCGGCCTGATCAAGCACCTGTCGATCTCGGTGGCCAGATATTTCGGCGAGGTCTTCGACCGGCCGTTTCCCGAGCCCGTGCCGAGATGGGACGACGAGGCCGCCCGCGCCGCCGGGATGTGGGTGACCGAACACGAGACGCGCGCCGACATCGTCGATCGGTACCGGCGCGCGTGGCGTCACGCCGACGAGACGATCGACACCCTCGCCATCGACGCCGTCGGCCACGTGCTGTGGTGGCCACGTCCCGACGTCAAGTTGTTCAACGTCATGGTCCATATTCTCACCGAGACCAGCCGGCACGCCGGCCATGCCGACATCCTTCGTGAGCAACTCGACGGCACCGTGGGGATGGACGCGGCCGGCACCGCCGAGCAGACGAGGGACGCCGCCTTCTGGGCGAACCGGCGCGCGGAAATCGAGCGTGCCGCCGACGCCGCCCGGCCTAAAACCCTGTGACCAAGCCACAATGAGCCGTTACTCGGCTCGTCGTGGTCGGGTTCAGTCGAAGTGGCGCATCGCCGGCCACAGTTGCGCCCAGGTGCCGTGTGGTTGCTGGCAGAGCCAGCTCTCGGCGTGGGCGGCGACTTCGTTGTTGGTCCGGCCGTCCGGCGGGGTGATCGGCGTGATTTCCTTGACCTGGGACCAGAAGCGGTGCAGGTTGTCGGTGTCGAACTCGCCGAGGCACAGGACGGTGTCCGGGCTGCCCGCCGGCGGTCCCCACAGGGTGTGGTCGTTGCGGCCACTGTAGACCGGGTTGTGCATGACCCCGGCGATCAGCCACACCGGCCGCCAGTCGATCGCGCTGCGGCCAACTCGGGCTCGGCGGTCTCCACTGTCTGGTTCATGATCGCCGGCTCCCCTGATCCGGTGCGATTTCGGTTGGCGCGGTGAGGAACGCGGACAGCAGCAGGTGGCGGACGGTGCGGCGGCAGTCGTCGTCGGTGAGCATCGCCGAGTCCGGATCACCGTGGCGGTGCATGGCGAACCAGGCGATCGTCTCGACGATGAACCGGGCCGCCGTCGGGATGTCGGGCACCGGCCGCAGTCGGCCGGCATCGATACGTCGGGTGAGATAGTCGGCCAGCGCCGCGAAGGTGGTCCGGCGTCGTTCGACGAAGAACCACTGGGCCAGTTCCGGTAGTTCGGCGGCGCAGCGCTCGACGAGCTTGAGCATCTGCTGGTTGCCCTCGATGAATCCGTAGAGCCCGTCGACGACGGCCCCGAACTCCTCATCGATCGGCAGCGCCGCGGACTTGTCGAGTTCCTCGACCACGGACGCCATCGCCTGGCCGGCGGCCCACTTCTCGATCGTCGTCACGACCTCGGCCGGGCTCGGCGCGGCGACCGGGATCGCCAGCGCGGCGACCGAATCCGGCTCGATCGCGCGGAGCAGGGCGAGGTGGAGCAGGGCGCGTTTGCTGTCGACATAGGTGTACAGCGCGCCGTGGCTCAGGCCGAGCGCCTTGGCGATGTCGGTGATGCCGGATGCGTGAAAACCCTTGTCCGTGAAGACATTCATCGCGGCATCAGCGATCTCGACCAACGGCCGGACCGGTTTACGTCCTCGCACGGTCCGACTGTAGAACGACTGACTCAGTCAGTCAATCATGTGAGTGGCCAATGGACCAGTGGCGCGATCGGGTGCGCCGACGAAGCCGACCAGCACCTCACCTGCCGGCCCAGCGGCTGACGGCACCACCCGTGCGCAGGTCAACTCACCGGTCGGCGTGAAACGATCGAGCGGGGTCACCGAGTTGCCCTGCTCGGGTGAGGAATCGAGTGCGGGTTCGGTGACTGAGGATGTCGGTGTTGTCGACGAATTGGTCGATGGTGCCGATCAGCGGCAGGTCGCGTAGGGCTGGGTCGTGGATGGTGGTGATCAGGGCCGCGGCGAAGCGCTCGGCGTGCAGCACCCGGTAGGGCCGGTCGTGGAACTTGCGCGTGTTGGCGTCGACCGGTTCGGTGCGGCCGATCTTGTTGTGCAGGGCGGCGACTGTTTCGTAGGCGGTGGCCAACTGCTGCTCGCGGTCCTGCCGGTCGGTGGCGGCCAGGGCCGCGGTGAGCATCGGGGTCAGCCGGGTCGCGTCGGGCAGCCGGGCGAAGGCGCTGCCGAGCCACTTGCTGTAGGGCGGATAGACGCGATTGAGCAGCAGGCACAACCGCATCAGGTCACGGGCCAGGCGGGCGGTGATGACCGCGGCGCCGAGTTCGTCGCCGGCTTCGCCGCAGCGGCCCACGAAGGACTCCTCCTGGCTGATGCGTTGCCATTGGCAGGCCAGCACGTAGTGCCAGACGTCGTCGGGATACCAGGCCAGTTGTCGCCGAACCGGATGGAGTTGGGCCAACCCGTCATGAAAGACCCCACCGGCGGTTACTTCGGCCAGGGCTTGGCTCGGGGTGGCCAGCCAGTCGAAACTGGTGATCTCGTCCTGGGGGTTGAAGCCGAGGTGGCCGGTCAGCCAGTCACCGAATTCGGCCACCACGATCCCGTGCTGGATGCGTCCGTGCGCCGGCATCATGTGTCGGGTGCCGCGATCGCCGACCGCGACGAGATTGGTGGGATAGCCGGCAATGCTGACCGGCAGCCGCTCGGCGAGCAGTTCGGAAATCGCGGTGCCGTGTTCGGCGAGATCCTCGGCGCCCAGGAACAGTTGCAGGCGTGGCCCCCAATCGTGGTCGGTGGAGCGGGCGGTGTCGAAACCGAGAACCTCCGAGCCGGCACCGATCAGCGCCGCGCTGTGGACCAGATCGGGGAACTGTTGGGACAGCAGGGGGAGTACCGCCTCCCGGTAGAGGCGGCCGGACAGTTCCACACCCGGGATGAATGCTGGTGGCACATCGAGCAGAGTGCCCGATGCGGCCCTCGGCCCGCGACCGGATTTCCCCCGGGCGGCTCAGCTCCGGGCGGGCGAGGACAGCCGGTCGCGAGTCGCCCGCCGGGTTGCGCGCTCGGTGATCATGCTCAGGACGCCGGTGATGCCGGCGAACAGCAGCCCGGCGATCATGACGACGTTGCCGGCCACGGTGCCGAGGTTGTGGGCGAACAGGTTGGGTGTCAACTGGCCGGCCAGCGTGCCGACCACGGCGATCCAGAACGCGATGACCACGGCGAAGACCGGATGCCACCACCAGCGGGCGGTCACCAGCATCAGCAGGCCGGACGCGGCGATGAAAATGATCCCGGGCGGGAAGGTGATGCCGTAGGAGTCCTGGGCATTGGCGAATTTCGCCGGGTCGGCGAGCCACTGGATGACGATGCCGACGATGCCGACGAACAGGCCGGCGAACGAGAGCCGGGTGCGACGGCTGAGACGACGTGGACGAAACATGGTGAACTCCTTCACGAACGGGTCGACGAACGGGCTTGAACGACCGGGATGACCGAGGCGACCGCGCAGATCGCGGCGGCCAGGAAACTGAGCAGCTGTAACCAGGCGGTGGTGAAATCCAGGGCCCGGCCGGGCTGGACCAGCCGGTGCGCGGACTCGGGCGAGGCGAGTCCGCCGTAGAGGAACAGCACGCTCATCGCGGCGGCGAACAGCGGGGTGAACCGCCACCGGACCAGCGCCACCAGCAGGGCGAACGCGGGGTAGATGAACGGTCCCGGCCCGTCGTAGCCGGTCGCTTCGTCGGCGATGGCAGCCAGGACCAGCGCCGCGCAGGTGGCGATCAGCAGCGTCCGGTGTCGGCCGTGGGCCCGGCCGATGGCCGTCCACCCTGCCCGGCCGGACCGGGGTGAGCTGTCAGGTCGTGTTCGTGCTGGCACGGGACAGTCCTCTTTTGCTCTCGGGGCAACGCTTTCACTCGAACAAGCCCCAATGGTGGGGTGCCGGGGCCCGCGGTCGCGTCGGGCGCACAGTGGATTCGGCGGCGCGTCGCTACGTCAGCTGACGTAGCGAAATGTCAACGCGGTGCTGATGCCCCCGCCCCGGATGGTGAGCAGACTCGGGCGACATGGTGACGGTGTTCGGCGCACGGTTCCCGCGTCCGGCGCGGCTGGACGTGCTGCTCGCGGCGGCGTTCGCGCTGGCGGTGGTGGCCGGTACGGTTGCCGCGGAAACGGCGCAGAGCGGGCGAGCGCGCCCGCTGGACGTGCTCGGCGTGGTGTTGCTGGTCGGCGCCGCCGTGGTGACGGTGGGCTTTCGGCGCGCGGCGCCACTGGTGGCGCTGGCCGGCGCGGTGCTGGTGGTCAACGGGTACCTGTCGGCCGGTTACCCCATCGGGCCGGTGCTGCTGTGTCTGGTGATCGCGGTGTTCGAACTGGCCCGGCAGCGGGCGTTGCCGATGTCGGCGGTGACCTGCGGACTGGCCGCCGCGATCTCCTCGACGACCATCGTGCTCCGGACACCGGGCGACCGGCACGCCACCTGGCTGCTCGCGCTGGCCTGGGCCGGCTGGATCGTGCTGCCGTGGTCGCTGGGCGCGTTGATCCACGTGATGGACGCGGCCCGGCGCCGGGCGCGCCAGGACCTGATCGCCCGAACCGCCTTGGAGGAGCGGATGCGGCTCACCGGCGAACTGCACGACATCGCCGGCCACGGCTTCGCCCTGATCACCATGCAGGCCGGGGTGGCGCTGCTGGTTTTCGACGGACAGCCCGAACAGGCCCGTCGCTCGCTGGCGGCGGTTCGCGAGACCAGCGCCGCCGCGCTGGCCGACCTGCGCCGGATGCTGGATGCCGTGCATCCCCGCTCGGCTCCACCCGGTGTCGCCGGCCTCACCGAGCTGATCCAGCAGGTCCGGGCCGGTGGCCTGCCGGTGGAGATAGCCCTCGACGACCCTGGTGACCTGCCCGAACCTCTGGGCAGCACCGTCTACCGGGTGGTGCAGGAGGCGCTGACCAACGTGCTGCGGCACGCCGGACCCACCGCGGCCCGGGTCACCATCGGCCGGCCCGGCCGGCACCTGCTGGTCGAGGTGACCGACCGTGGCAGCGGCGCCGCCACCACGGTGGGGCCACCGGGCCGAGGGCTGGCCGGGATGCGCCGCCGGATCGAGGAACTGGACGGCCGGTTGGAGGTCGGCCCCCGGGCGGGCGGCGGCTTCCAGGTGGTGGCCTGGCTGCCGGTGCCGGTGGAGACCGGATGATCCGGGTGCTGCTGGTCGACGACCACCAGTTGGTTCGGATGGGCCTGCGGGTGCTGGTCGACCGCGAGGAGGACATGCGGGTGGTCGGCGAGGCCGACAACGGACTTCAGGCGCTCGCGCAGCTGCGCCGCAGCCGGCCCGACGTGCTGCTGCTGGACATCCGGATGCCGGGCATGGACGGCCTGGAGTTGTTGCGCCGCCTCGCCGCCGACCCGGAGTTGGCCGAGGTGCGGGTCATCGTGGTCACCACGTTCGAGGTCGACCGGTACGTGTTCGAGGCGCTGCTGACCGGTGCCAGTGGCTTCATTCTCAAGGACACCGCCCCCACCGAGTTGGTGCACGCCATTCGGGTGGTCGCGGCGGGGGAGGCGTTGTTGTCGCCGTCGGTGACCCGCCTGCTGGTGACCACCTTCGCGCAGCGCGGCGTGTCGCCCGCGGCCGTCGAGGGGCTGGCCAGCCTGACCGACCGGGAACGGGAGATCGCCGCCTGGGTGGCCACCGGCAGGTCCAACAACGAGATCGCCGACGCCCTGTTCCTGTCCCCGGCCACGGTGCGCACCCACGTCGCCCGGGTGATGGCCAAGCTCGACGCCCGGTCCCGCGCCCAACTCGTCGTGCTGGCCGTGCGAGCCGGCCTGACGGTGGCGGCCGGACACTGACCGGTCAGCCGGTCAGCCGGTTGGGCCCTGCGCCCGGTTCTGGTGCACCCGCAGATTCATCGTGGCCAGGTCGAGCAGCGGGGTGCCGACGCCGAGCTTGTCCGCGCGCACGAGCAGGTCGCCGAAGACGTGCTCGACCTCGGTGGGCAGGCCGATCGACAGGTCGCGGTACATCGAGGGCACGAACGGCGAGCCCGGCTGGGTCACCTGGCTCCTGGTCGCGTCGAACTCCTTGTCGGACAACGGGTAGCCTGCGGCGGCGGACACCGTGGCGGCCTCGGTCAGCACGCCGGTGGCGAAGTCCACCCCGCCGGGCACGGCCGCGACCTCGCCGACCGAGCCGCGCAGGAGCGTGGTGATCGCGGTGACGGCGGAGATGAACACCCACTTGTGCCACATGTCGCCGATGATGTGGTCGGAGGTGGCGAAGTCGAACGCGGCCGGGGCGAAGGCGTCGGCGAGGGTACGCTGCCGGTCGCTGTCCTGACCGTTCTGCTCGCCGATGATCATCGACGTCCACGGCGCGAGTTGCCGGATGTCGCCGTTCTCGTCGACCAGCGCCGCGACCCTGACCACACCACCGAGCACGGCCCGCTGGCCGAAGCGATCATTGAGCGCGTCCAGGTGGGCCATGCCGTTGAGGAACGGGATGATCGCGGTGTGCTCGCCGACCGCGGGCGCGAAGTCGGCCATCGCGGCATCCAGCGCGTCGGCCTTGACCGACAACAGGATCGCGTCGTAGCCGCCGGTCAGTTCGTCGGCGGTGAGCAGCTTCGGGTGCAGCACCGCCAGTTGCTTGTCCGAGCCGATGATGCGCAACCCGCGCTCCCGCAACACGTCCCGGCGCCGCGGTCGCACCAGGAACGTCACGTCGTTGCCCGCCGCCGCCAGCCCGCTGCCGAAGAACGCGCCGGTCGCCCCCGCGCCGACCACCAGTATCCGGGTCATGATCCGACCTCCCTGTGCTTGTTGTCCCCTCCGGACGGAGAGCGATCGAAGAACTGCCGAACCGAGGTGTCAGGCGGATTCGCCGGCGGTCACCGACACCCGTCCGCGGGCCACCGTGAGCGGCACGACCAGTATCACCACGACCGCGGCGGCGAGCAGCAGCGCCGGCAGCGACAGCACCGGACTGAGCGCCGCCGCCACGAACGGGGTGGCGAAACCGAGGTAGGTCAGGCAGTAGAAGACGGCCGTGACGCTGGCCAGGTCGTCCGGCCCCGCCAGTGCCTCCACCCGGTTCAGGCCGGCGACCAGGATGGTGCCGTAGGCACCGCCCAGCACGAGGGCGGTCGGGATCATCAGCACCGGCTGCCCGGCAACCACGGTCAGCGCGGCCAGGGCGAACCCCCCGACGGTCAGGCCGAGGCCCAGGTAGAGCGGCGAACCGGGCCGACGTCGTTGGAGCGCCCTGGCCAGCGGTTGCAGCGCGATCCCGGCCGCGAGGGTGAGGCCGGCGATGACGCCGCTGGCCGCCACACCGAACCCGCGCAGCGGGACCGCCTCGGGTATCACGGTCATCGCGACCGCGGCGGTGCCGAACACCAGCGGTGCGGTGGGCACGATCGTGCGGAGGAAGGCCGGGTTGCCCAGCGCCGTGAGTAGTTCCGTGCGTCGCGCGGCCGAGCCGTCCGGTCGCCGGGTGACCGTTTCCGGTGCCCGCCACACAATCGGGATGATCACCAGCATCAGCGCGATGTGCGCCAGGTAGGGCAGCACCGCGGGCAGCGGCAGCCACTGGGCCACCAGTCCCGCCACCAGCGGGCCGCCGCCGAATCCGCTGGACAGCGCGATGGCGGCCCGGCGCGCGCCGGACCCGGGCTCGGCGTCGGCGGAAAGTTCCTTGATCCAGGCCGTGCCGGGGCCGAACGCGACTCCGGAGGCGACCCCCGCGAGCAGGCGGCCGAGCACCAGTGTCCACACCCGGTCAGGTCCGGACAGCAGGACCAGCGACGCGATGATCGACAGCACCAGGACCGGTCGGATCACCTTCACCCGGCCCAGCCGGTCGGAGCAGGAGGCGCCGATCAGCAGGGCCGGGATCAGCCCGACCGCATAGGCCCCGAACAGCGCCGCGACCAGCGACTGCGGCAGGTGTTCCTGGCCGCGGTAGACCAGCAGCAGGGAAGAGAACTGATTGGCACCCCAGCCGATGCCGAACATGGCGGCGGCGACGCGAATCCATGGACGCATCGGACATCCTCACCTTAGTAACCTTTGCATTGGTTAGTATGGTGCCATGGATTCGGACCGCGAGATACCGGGCAGGACCCGGATCACAGTGCAGCTCCGGCAGTTGCGCTTCACCGCCGGCAGTCTCGCGCTCAACCTCGCGTGCACGGTGGGGCGTCGGGCCAGCACCCCGATCGAGCGGCTGACCAGCATCGATCGGGTGCGCGAGTGGTGCGCGGGGGTCGGGCTGGAGCTGGCTGCGGGCGAGGCGACCCCGGAACTGCTGGCGTCCCTGTGGAGCCTGCGGGAGGCGGTGTTCGAGGTGCTGCGCGCCGCCGTGCACGGCGGACCGGCCGCCGAGTCCGCGGTGGCGTTGGTGAACCGGGCGGCCGCGGTGGCGCTGCCGGCGCCGGTGCTGCACGTCGAGGGCCTGCGCACGGAGGCCGGCGCGCTGGCCGGGGCGGAACTGTGCTCGGCGGCGGCCAGGGACCTGCTGGCCCTGCTCGGCGACCCGGACCGGCGCGGCCGGCTGCGCGAGTGCGACTCGGGCCTCTGTCGGATGGTCTACCTGGACACCGACGGCGGGCGGCCCCGCCGCTGGTGCTCGCAGCGGTGCGGCAACGTCATGAAGGCGGCCCGGCACCGGGCTCGTACCGGCTCGGCCGAGTGAGGTACGGGCCGGTCGGCCGTCACGACGGCTCGGTCACCGCGTCGGACGCGAGGAAGTAGCGGGCATACGGTGTTCCGGCGAAGTGCTCGCGCATCAACCGGGACCACCGCAGCACCGACCGCAGTGGACGATGGTTGATGACGATCTGCTGTGCCTGCCCGGCGTCGTTGAACCGGACGACGACGATGCTGCCGATCGGCTCACCCGCCACCCGGGACGTGTAGTCCTCGACGAACCCGTGTTCGCCGTAGTCGCCGACGAAGTTGAACTCCTGGTAGTCGTAGAGGGTGCGGGCGAAGCCGAGGATCTCACGCACCTCCTCGGGGCCCCGGACGATCCCGTTGAGCACGGACGCCTCCATGGTGACGTCCTCGGCGAGGTTGCCCAGCCATGCGGGCTGGTAGTCCGTGCGGTGCGACCGCTCGTCGCCGCTGCCCAGATAAGTGGTCATCGTCCACCTCCACATCGACGGTTTAGACATAACCATAGTCGATATGATTATGTCGGTCGAGGGACGGCGCGATCGGTCAGCGGCAGCAGTGCCGTCCTGGCCCGGCGGCTCTCACGGTTCGTTCGGCAGGCGCACCTCGACGGTGAGGCCGCCGGCCTGGTTGGCCGTCGCGGTGATCGAGCCCCGGTGTGCGGTGACGATCGAGCGGGCGATGGTGAGGCCGAGGCCGACGCCGCCACCGTGGTCGAGCCGATCGCCGCGAGCCCGGCGGAACGGTTCGAACAGGCCGTTGACCTGGTCGGGCGGGACGCCGGGGCCGCTGTTGGTGACCACCAGCGTCGCCGGCGCTGTCACCTCGGCATGCACCCAGCCCTCGGGCGCGTTGTACTTCACCGCGTTCTGCACGAGGTTGGTGACCAGCCGTTCGAGCAGCGGCTGCTCGCCGACGGCGACAACTTCGCTGAGGCGGGACTCGATCCGGATGCCGCGTTCGGCCGCGACCGGTTGCACGGCGCGGATCGTCGCGGCGGTGATCAGGTCCAGCCGTTGGGGTGCGGTCGTCAGCAGGCCGCGTTCCGTCTCCGCCAGCACCAACAGTCCGTCGATGAGAGCTTCGTTGCGCTCGTTGGTGGCCAGCAGTTGGCGGGACAGCAGTTCCAGCTGTTCGGTGGTCAGTGCGCCGCGCAGGCTGACCTCGATCAGCGCGCGCTGGGTGGCCAGCGGCGTGCGCAGTTCGTGCGACGCGTTCGCGGCGAACCGGCGCTGCGCCTCGTATCCCTCGGCCACCCGGTCGAGCATCATGTCGATCGCGTCGGCGAGTTGCCGGGTCTCGTCGCTCGGCCCGGTGACCTGCATCCGCAACCCCAGGCTGGTCGGGCCGAGTTGGGCGACGACGCCGGCCATGTCCCCGATCGGGCCGAGCACCCAGCGTGCCAGCAGGAACAGCAGCGCGACGGCCACGACGGTGAACAGGGCGATCTCGGTCCACGCCAGCGCCGGGCTGAACCCCGTGCAGCGGTTGAGCGTGCTGCGCCAGGTGCCGTCACAGTCCGGGACACCGCCGCGAAACACGCGGACGATGTTCGCGCCGTTATACAGGCACCAGTCCAGGTAGGCCAGTCCGATCGGCCAGCTGATCAGCAGCGCGACGACCAGGCGCAGACGAATACCCAGGCCCCTCAACGTTCCCCGCCGAACCGGTAGCCGACTCGCGGGACCGTGTGCACGATCGGTGGGTCGCCGAGTTTCTTGCGCAGCGTCATCATGGCCACCCGGACCGCGTTGGTGAACGGGTCGGCGTACTCGTCCCAGGCCTGTTCGAGCAGTTGCTCGGCGCTGACCACCTCGCCCGGCGCGTGCATCAGCACCGACAGCACGGCGAACTCCTTCGGCGTCAGGTCGAGCAACCGGTCGTCCCGGAACGCCCGATGACGCGGGATGTCCAGGACCACGCCGTAGGCGTCGAGCACCGGCGCGAAGCCGCTCGGCGGGCGCCGGGCGAGGGCCTGGATGCGCGCGGCGAGTTCAGCGAAGGCGAACGGTTTGGTGAGGTAGTCGTCGGCGCCGAGGCCCAGCCCGTCGACCCGGTCCCGAATGCCGGCGGCGGCGGTGAGGATCAACACCCGGGTGCCCAGCCGGGAGTCGACCAGCCACCGGCACACGTCGTCGCCGGTGCGGCCGGGCATGTCCCGGTCCAGCACGGCCACGTCGTAACGGTTCACGCCGAGCCGTTCGATCGCGGCCTCGCCGTCGTAGCAGACGTCCACGGCCATCGCGAGCTTGCGCAGGCCGCCGGCGACCGTGTCGGCGAGCAGGCGCTCGTCATCGGCCAGAAGTACCCGCACCGCGTTCCTCTCTCCGCCCCGCTGCGTCGACCATGAGCATCCGGCGGTCGGAATAAGCGGACCATAAGGACACCACGAACGGTCGCCATAACGGCTGCTTGCGACCGTCCAGGTCATGTCTGTGGGTAACCGTCTCGCACCGTCGTCCTTCCCGCCACCTGCCCCGCGGCGGGCCCGCCGTCGGCGCTGGCCGATTGTCGTCGGGCTGGTGCTGATCGTGTTGGCCGCCGCCGTCACGGTGGTCCTCCGGACCGGCGGGGACCACGGAATCGACCCGCTGCCCGGGGCAACCGACTGGCCCGCGCGGGGACAGGCGTCCGTCGTGCTCGGCTCCGGTTCGGTGCGGTCCAGCTCCGGCCAGAGCCCGGTGCCGATCGCCAGCGTGGCCAAGGTGATGACCGCCTATGTCGTGCTGAGCGCCGACCCGTTGCCCGACGGGGCGGACGGGTTCGGGATCAAGGTCACCGATGCCGACGTTGCCGACACCGTGGCCCGGCGGCAGGACGGCCAGTCGATCGTGCCCGTCCGGGCCGGCGAGATACTGTCCGAACGTCAGGCGCTGGCCGCGTTGCTGCTCCCGTCGGCGAACAACGTGGCGGTCCTGCTCGCCCGGCAGGTCGCCGGCAGCGTGCAAGCTTTCGTCGCCCAGATGAACCGGACCGCGCGGGAGATGGGCATGACCCGCACGACCTACACCGACCCCAGCGGCTTCGACCAGGGCACTCGTTCGACCGCGGCCGACCAGGCGGTGCTCGCGCAGGTCGTCATGCGGGTGCCCGCGTTCGCGGCGATGGTCGGCATCGCCGAGTACCGAGTGCCGGGCGCCGGCACGGTGCGCAACACCGACGCCCTGCTGGGCAGCGACGGCTTTGTCGGTATCAAGACCGGCTCGGACGACGCGGCCGGCGGCTGTTTCATGTTCCGTAGCCGGCGGCTGGTGGACGGTCGGGTGACCGACGTGACCGGCGTCGTGCTCGGCCAACCGGGTGCCGACCTGATCACCGCCGGGCTGACCGCCGCGTCGCGGCTGGTGGACCAGTTCGGACCGGCGGTCGCGGGCTGAGCGTCGATTCCCCAGGAGCGCGCACGCTGACCGTCCAGGGCCGCCCGCCCGACAGGGTTCGTTGCGCCATAAGGATTCAACCACCCTCGCGGACGTAACACCGGGATGGCAACCGGGCGATGTGCTCAGTGCCTGGCAACGAGGGAGGCCCCATGGGTGAGGTTACCGGCAAGATTCCGTTCCACGACGCGGATGGCGATCCGACGGGTGAGTTCGGGTTCGGAGAGTGGCTGCTGCGAACGATCATGAAAAAAGCCGCCGACAACGAATGGGCCTGGCAGGGCGACCACGTGAATCTCTTCATGTGGGACAAGGCCCTGGAGGTCGGTGGCAAGAACGCCGCTCACTTCCGGGACAAGGAGCACCTGCACCTCATCAACAACGGCACCGACGTCGACATCAGCACAAAACGACCCCATGAGGAATTCGTCGACTCCCAGGGCCATTCGAAGAAGGCCGCCCATTCGGCCAAGGCGCCGGTGCACGAAACCGGGCAGCGGGCCGTTCGAACCGGCGAGAGCCCTGTTGTCTCGTTGTGCACCAGGAACGCACCTCCGGACGGCGTCGTCGGCTGGCAGAAAGCGCTGATCGCCCAACTGCGCAAGGAGACGCCGGATTGGTTGGAGGAGGAGGCCGGCACCGAGGGCCAGGTCAAAGAGTTCCGGGCGTGACGGCCGATCGGCGGTAACCCCGGCCGACCGGGACACGCCGCCCGGAGTGACCCTTGGGTGGTCCACCGGCGCCGTGCCGCTGGACCACCGTCGCCAACATCGTGTCGAACGCGGCGATGCCGCGGTCGAGCAGCGCCTCCAGGATCTCGATCCTGGTGTGGAAGTAGTAGTAGACGTTGGCCTTCGTCACGCCCATCGTGTCGGCGATCAGTCGCAGTTGACGTCGCGTCGAATCCGTGCTCGGCGAAGAGCTGTTCGGCGGTCGAGAGCACGGCCCGCCTGGTGTGCTCGGCCCTGCTCGGCGACATGCGCCGATGTTAGCTGGTCACGTCGCTA
Organism: Pseudonocardiaceae bacterium; assembly: GCA_036268615.1. GTDB lineage: Bacteria > Actinomycetota > Actinomycetes > Mycobacteriales > Pseudonocardiaceae > DATATV01. Next base: position 16,181 of record DATATV010000153.1, on the reverse strand, counting down.
GCCGGATGGCTGGTGAACCGGACCGGAGCGGGTCAGGTCCACGATCAGGGCCGGATGGTCCGTATATCTCATGTGGACGGTTCTGGTCGAGGTGACCGCAAGACCGGTGGCCAGGACGTGTTGCACGCCGCCGTCGTCGCTACGGGACCAGCCGGCCGGGACGCAGTCCTGGATGTCGGGCATCCCGCTGGTGGCCAGGTTGAAGTCGCCGCCGATGACGGTCGGGACTTCGCCGGCCGACCGGCGGAAGGCGCTGACGTGGCCGGTGGGGTTCAGCAGCTCGTGGCACTGGGCGTCCGCCACCGCGTTGTCGTCGGACTCCAGGTGGGTCGTGCACAGGTCATAACCGTTGTCCTGCAAGCAAATGGCCGCGCGTTCCTCGTCCGATCGGACGAGTTGGCGCTGGTAGACGTAGTGCTGCGGAGCGCCGGTGGGCGCTGGACCGCGGCCGACGATGCCGATGCCGTAGAGGTCGCCATCGGTGCAGCGGTAGGGGAGGCGCGTGTAGCGGTTCACCGCGGGGGTGAACAGCGCGAAGACGGTTGGGTCGTCGTGTTGGCGGGCCACCCGGGCCATTGCCGACGGGATCGCGGCGGGAGTACCGATGATGTCGGCCGAACACACTTCGTTCAGGGTCACGACTGTTGGTTGGTACCGGGCGATCAGGGCCGCCGCCTCCGTCGGCGACCGGTTGTGTTGGTAGCACGCGGCCAGTCCGCTGTTGCACAGGTTGGCTTGCAGTTCGCGGATCGCCGACGGAGGTGCCTGCGGGTCGGCGGCCACCGGGGTGATCCGGACTTCGAGGCAGCCGTCGCCGGGCAGGCCGCGACACGTGGTGCTGAAGGTCGCCGGCTGGGTGGCGATACCGGGTGGGGCGATACCGGGTGGGGCGATCAGGAAGAGCGCGACCAGAATGAGCAGCAGGACCCACCTGCTCCGCCCGGTTGATCGCTGATCCACGCGCCCAACGTAACCAGCGACGCATGACCGCGGCGTGATCCGCGCTCGGGCGCCAACCGGTGGCTCGCGCGGACGCCGGACGAACCGGAATTGTTGCTCGTTGTCATCAACTGCACACTCAGCAACACCAACCCGGAATTGATCGTCTTACCGGATGCGAACGGATTCCGTGAATTACCCACCACGGAATCGCGCAACCCCCCCGGAATCAGGAGTCGATCATGAACAAGAACAGCGTCCGTCGTGGTCTCGCCGCGGCCGCGGTACTCGGCGTGGTGGGCGGTGCCGCCGTCTGTGGCGCGGCCGCGGCCTCGGCGGCGACCAACGACGCCGTGCAGTGCGACGCCGACCAGTTGAGCGTCACGCTCGTGCACGGCGAGCCCGGCGCCGGCAACCGGTTTGCCTTCCTGCAGTTCACCGCGCTGCCCGGCCAGTACTGCGAGCTCGACGGTGCGCTGCCGTTCACCCTCGCCTACGCCTCCGGCGTGTCGGTCGTGCTGGACAACTCGAACGCCACCCCGGTCGATCTCACGCCGGGCGACTCCGCCAACGAGCAGCTGCACTGGGTCGCGGTGCAGGCCGAGGAGGACCAGGTCATCCCGGGCAGCCTGACCGTGCAGACCGACGGCCCGCTGGGCGACACCGTCACGCTGCCCTGGAACCAGGGACCGGTGGACGACTACGTGAGTGGCATCGTGCACGACAACAAGATCACCGTCTCGGCGGTTCAGGCCGGCCCGGCCGTGGACAACTGATCCAGCTGCCGGTCCGCGCGGGGTGGGCGCGGACCGGCACGTCAGGCGCCCAGGGCAAAACGTTGGGCCGCGGTGCCGTTGCAGTCGTAGAGCTGGAGCCGGTCGCCCGCGGTGCCGGCGTCGTTCGGGTCGTCCAGGCAGCGGCCGGACGCGACATCGCGCAGGCTGCCGTCGGACTGGCTGACCCAGCTCTGCGCGCCGGACCCGTTGCAGTCCCACAACTGCACCGGCGTGCCGTTCGCCGTGCCGCCGTCGGTCACGTCCAGGCACTTGCCCAGCGCGCGCAGGGTCTGGTCACCCGGCGCGGACCAGCGCTGCGCGTCCGAGCCGTTGCAGCCGTAGAGCTGGACCGCGGTGCCGGACGCGGGATCGGCGTCGGCCACGTCCGTGCACAGGCCCGCCGCGCCGGTCAGCCGGTTGGGCGGGAACCGCCAGGTCTGGCCCGCCGAACCCGTGCAGTCGGCCAGTTGCAGCCCGGCGCCGGCCGGTGCGGTGAGGCAGCGCCCGGACGCCGGGTTCACGAGTTCGCCGTTCGTCCGGAGCGTCCAGTTCTGCGCGCCGGTTGCGTTGCAGGTGTACAACTGCACGGCCGTGCCGTTCGCGGTGCCGCCGCCGGCCGCGTCGAGGCACGCGCCCAACAGCCGCACCGTGCCGCCCGTCGGCGGGGTGACCTGCTGGCCGGGGGAGTGGTCGCAGCTGTCCAGTTCCACCGGGGTCTGGTTGGCCGCCGAACCGCCGCGCGCGGCCAGGCAGTCGCCGCCCGCGCCGAGCACCTCGCCGGCACTCGGGTTGCCCGCCGCCGTACCCAGCAGCGTGACGGTGTGTGCGGTGCCGACCGGCAGGCTCGCGGTGGTTACCGTGACCAGGCGGGTGTCGGCGTTGTACGACCAGGCCGTCTCCGGGAGCTGGACACCGTCCACGGTGACCGCGGTCGGCGCGGCTGCGTCGGACAGCCGCAGGGTGTAGGCGCGAGCGGTCGCCGCGCCCGGGTAGGTACCGGTGGTGGCGCCGAGGGTGAGTGTCCTGGTCGAGTCGTGCCAGGAGATCGGCGTGCTGGTGGACTGACCGGCCCGGTAACCGGTGCCCTCGCCGGCATCCTGGTAGAGCGCGAAGCTGCCGTCGGCGCCGGCGGCGACGTTCACGGTGAGCTGGGTGAGCGGTTGTTGCTGCTGGTTGTCCACGTAGTCGGTGCGGGTCGGCAGAATGCCGCCGGACTTGATCAGCACCGGCATCGCCGACAGCGGGTCGGTGATCGTCGCCGTGCTCGGGCCGGTGTAGCTGGTGCCGGTGAAGTAGTCCGTCCACGTACCGGGCGGTATCCACGCGCTGACCGAGCCGCTGCCGGCGGCGTCGTCGGGCGAGGTGATCGGCGCGACCAGTACGTTGTCGCCGTAGAGGTATTCCTGCGGGTTGGTGTAGGCCGCGTCCTGGGTCGGATAGTCCAGGTAGAGCGGGCGGGTGATCGGCACGCCGGTCGCGTTCGCCTGCTGGGCCAGCGTGTAGGTGTAGGGCACCAGCGACTCGCGCAGCCTCAGGAACCGCTCGGCGCTCGCGGCGGCCGCGCCGGTGTAGTCCCAGGGCAGCCGATCGCCGTGGTCGGAGTGCAGCCGGTCGACCGGCTGGAACGCACCCAACTGCACCCAGCGCGCGTAGAGGTCGTCGGGCAGGTGGTCGCCGTGGAAGCTGCCGATGTCGTCGCTGACGTTGCTCAGCCCGGCTGCCGCCTCGTCCGGGGTGAACCGGGCCTCGAAGGCGAGCATGTCCCAGGTGGCGGGCGTGTCCCCGGTGAACTGGAGGGTGTTGCGCCGTTCCGACCACGGGCCCAGCGGGTAACTGCTGTGGATCGAACCCTGTTCCGAGCCGCCGATCCGGCCGAAGGAGAAGCCGCGCACGCCCCGGGCGGCCGCGTCGGCGGCGTACGCCTGGTTGATGAAGTTGTCCGGGGCGACGTGCTGGTCGGACGCGGTGGAGTTGCCGCAGCCGGTGCAGTAGTCCAACCACCACGTGCGCACGCCCTGCTGCTCGAACGGTTGGTGCAGGGCGAAATACGCCTGCAACTGGGCCGGGTCGGACCAGTCGAAGTCGTAGTTGCCGTCGCCCTCCGAGGGCAGCCCGCCGGCCTGTGCGTTGGCCGCGGCGAACTTCGGGTCGTTGCCGGCGATCGAGGTGTGAATGTTCAACGCGACCGAGAGGCCCTGTTGCTTGGTCCAGTTCAGGAATCCCGGCGGATCGGGGAACAGCGCGGGATTCCAGTTCCACCCGTTCCACTGGGACGGCGACTTCCAGTCGGTGTCCACCACCAGCCAGTCGATCGGCGTGAAGGTCGACCGGAACGTGGGCAGCAGCGTGTTCTGGTAGTCGGCGGTGGTGTAGGGGTAGTAGCGGGAGAACCAGACGCCGTAGGCGGACTGCGGGAGCAGGTCCGTGCCGCCGGCCAGCGCGTTGAGATCGGCCAGGCCCTGCTGGTAGTTCTGGCCGTAACCGAAGAAGTAGCCGTCCTGGTAGGGCTGGCTGCCATGGCCGGGCCGGTCGGTCACCGACTGGTCGGCGTTGAGCAGCGCGCTGCGTGTGTCGTCGAGCAGGTACCAGCCGTCCCGGTCGAGCAGGCCCGGGTGCTCGGCCATCGGGACGGTGTCCGGGTTGTCCAGCGAACGATCCCAGCCGCCGAGTACATCGGTGGGGCCCGCGCCGTAACCGGTGGTCAGCAGGCCGGTGCCGGCAGCGGGATAGGCGGCGCCCACCGCGGTGACCGCGAGGCTGTCCAGGTTGACGTTGCCGGAGTCGGCAGCGGTCCGGGTGATGCCGACGGTGTGCGTGCCCACGCCGAGCGCGACGGTCACCGAGGCGGTCGACCAGGTGTCCCAGGAGCCGGTCACCGGCAGCGTCAGGGTCGGGCCTGCGGCGCCGTCGACGGTGGTGGACAGCGTGCGGGACACCGACTGGCCGTCGCCGCCCTGGGCGTTGGCGTAGCGCACGGACAGCTGGTAGGTCCCGGCCGAGGGGATCGCCGACACGTCCTGAGTGAGTGCGGCGCCGGTCGCGGTGAAGCCGGCGAGAAACCCGGAACCCGTGTAGTTCTGATGGTCGTAGGCGGTGGCCGCGGCGCCGCCGAGCAGCCCGTCCTCCGCCTCGCAGGCCGTGCCGAACACGCAGTACGACGGGAACTGCGGGGTGACGGTGACCGAGGTACCGGTGAGCTGGACCGACGTGTTGGCCCGGGTGAACGGCCCGCTGTTCTCCTGGTAGCGCAGGGTCAGCCCGGCAGTGTGGATCTCCCGGTAGCCGCCGGCCACGTCGGTGCTGAACGTGGGCACCGGGAAGTTCCGGTTGATCGCGGTGAACGTCGCACCGTCCTGGAACTTGTCGTCACCCGCGTACTCCAGCCGGATCAGCGTCGGGCTGAGCACCTCGAACCGCGCGTGCCCGTCCAGCACGACGTTCGACGCCGCCGCGGTCGGGGTCGGTGCGGAACTGGCGCCCGTCCCGCTGACGGTGACGGCGGCCAGTGCCGCCAGGACGAGCACACCCACCCGCCGCACGGGGGAGGACAGCGGCGACCACGACATGGGGCCTCCCGGATTCAGCGCTGAATCGGTGCCGGACCAGTCGAGCGTCGCCGTTGTCCGGTCGACAATTCATCCGCCACCCGTACCAACCGGGGTCGCGGAAATTGCCAGTTGACACTTGATCGTCGCCGGGTCGGCCCGGCCGGAGACGCAGGTCGGCGGTCCGCTCGGCCGGTGGGTCGCCGGCCGTGGCCGCTACCTCGACTGTCGTCGCGAATCAAGGTATTCACAAGGTTTGTGCAGGGTTCGCGCCGCACGCTCAGCCCAGGCGCGCGGTGAGCGCGGACGACCGGCCGGCAGGGTAGGGGGAGAGTGCTGTGCTGCGCTTATCGGGTGCTCGTCGTGCTCAGGGTTCTGCTGGCCGGTGGCAGGGTTCTTCGGCTGCCGGCCGTCTTGTGCTACTGCTGTTGACCGTCGTCGGGCTGGTGGTGGGTGTGGTCAGCGCGACCACGGCCCAGGCCGTGCCCGTTGTCGCGGCGCCGGCGGCCGCCAAGGTGGCCAACGCGCCGCAGCCGGACGATTTCGGCGCCGACGCGTCGACATCCGCCGATGTCGCGGTGAACGGCTACGGGGATTCCGCCGGTTATCACGTCGAGGTCGGTCGTGAGGTGTCGGGTTTTGCCTGGCACGAGGTCGCGGTCCTGCATCCGGCCGGGGTGGATGACTCGTCGTGGACGGGTTATCAGTGTGTTTCCGGCGACGGCCGGTTCGCGGCGGTGGCGATTCTGCCGGCGAGCGCGGTGAATCTGGAGTCGGCGCGGGACCACGGCGGCTTCGCCTATTCGGTGGATCTGTCTTCGGGTGCGGTACGGCCGATCGCGACCGGGGTCGGGCTGATGTACTTCTCGCCGGGCTGTGGCATCGGCGACGACGCGGTGTTCACGCTCAACCCGGGCACCGGCCAGACCACCACCCAGGTGTTGCGCGCCGATCTGACCACCGGCGCGGTCACCAGCTCGGTGACCGTGCCCGGCCAGGTGGCCTCGACCGTGCCGACCGCGACCGGTCTGGTGGGCGCGTTGGGCCCGAACCTGGTGGCGGTCAACAGCAACGGGACGACCTCGGTGGTCGCGAAGGTGGGCGGCACGCCGTTCGACCTGCGGCCCGCGGCCGACGGTGGAGTGAGCCTGCTGGACACGAGCGCGGGGTCGACGGTGTCGTTGGCCGAGCACGAGCACGCGGGTGTGGTCACCACGCTGGGCTCCGGCGCGTTGGACCGGGTGCAGTTGTTCGGTGGCCGGGCGGGACACGCGGTGCTGTCCGGCGCGAAGCAGACCGTGCCCGGCCTGCTGGCCGCGGCCGGGGTGAGCAGCGTCAGTGACGCCGGGCTGGCGCACGGCGCGCAGGCGTCCTCATTGGACGGTGATGCGCTGCTCGGGGCGAGCGCGAACGGTCAGCAGACCACCCCGCAGGTGTTCGCCACCAGGACCGCGAAACTGGTGCCGGATGCCCAGGCGCCGGCCTCGGCGACGCCGAACACCGCGATCCCGGCCTACCAGCCCGCTGGTGCGACCGGTGGAGCCGTACCGGAAACCGGTGCGCTGCAACCGAAGGGTGACGCCGCCGGCTCGACGGCCGCCGCTCCCGGAACGACCCCGAACGCGGTCGCCCCGGCGGTGGCCCAGTCGCCGACGTGTGCGGTGCCCCGGTTGAACGACACCGACCAGGTGATGCAGCCCTCCCCGGCACAGGTGGACTGGGCCGCGCAGCTGGCCGAGCAGGGCCTGCTGACCACCGGCAACGGCTACACCCGCCCGGCCGGCTTCAACAACCTCGGCCTGGCCGCCTACGCGCCCAACTCCGACTTCCCGCTGATCGCCCTGGACCACCCGTCGAGCGATTCGTGGAACACCGTGCCGCGCTCGGTGTTCGAAGCGATCATGGCTCAGGAGTCCAACTGGTCCCAGGCGTCCTGGCACGCGCCGAAGGGCGTGTCCGGCGATCCGCTGATCGCCGACTACTACGGCTCGGGCGGCGGGATCGACTCGATCAGCTACGCCGGCTCGGACTGCGGTTACGGCATCTCCCAGGTGACCGACGGGATGCACGTCGGCGACACCTCGCTCTCGGCGCACGGCCAGATCAAGGTCGCCGTGGACTACGAGGAGAACATCGCCGCCGGCCTGCAGATCCTGGAGTCGAGCTGGAACCAGCTCTACACCGCGGGCATCCTGGCCAACAACGGCGACCCGAAGTACCTGGAGAACTGGTATTTCGCGGCCTGGGCGTACAACTCGGGCATCCAGCCGACCAGCCAGTACAACTCCACCGGCTGCACCCCCGGCCCGACGTGCACCGGCGCGGACGGCACCTGGGGCCTTGGCTGGGCGAACAATCCGGAGAACCCGTCCTATCCGCCCAACCGCGACCCGTACCTGAAGGACACCTACGCCGACGCGGCGCACCCGGGCAACTGGCCCTACGAGGAGCGGGTGATGGGCTGGATGGCCTCCCCGCTGATCCGCTACGGCACTGCCTCCTACAGCAAGCCGACCTACAACGGTGGCCAGAGCTGGTTGCAGACCGCGCCGTTCACCTCGTTCTGCAGCGTGGCCGGCGATCACTGCGACCCGAACTCGACGAACCCCACCGTATTGGACGCCGGGCACTGCCTGCTGAACGACTACGAGTGCTGGTGGCACCAGCCGGTCACCTGGATACCCGGCTGTGCCAACACGTGTGCGACCAGCACGTACGGCTACACCACCGGCTCGACCCAACCGGCGAACCCCGATCCGGACCCGCCGACCTGTAACCAGGACACCTCGATCGTCCCGTCCGGTTCGATCATCGTGGATGACGAAACCTCGCCACCACTGAACATCCAGGGCTGTTCGGGGGAGAACTGGTCGTCCAACGGGTCGTTCACCTACGCCTACGGCACCAACTCGGCCGGTGACCCGATCGGCGCGATCGACACCCACCAGATCGGCACCGGCCTCGGCGGCCACATCCTGTGGTCGCACACCGAGACCGGCGCGAATCCGGCCGAGATCAACACCGGCACCTGGACGCCGAACCTGCCGAAGCTCCAGTACTACAAGATCAAGCTGCACATTCCCGGGCTGGGTGCCGAGGCCACGAACGTGGTCTACACGATCAACCCCGGCGGGGGCGTGTCGCCATGGAAGATCCGGGTGAACCAGGCGTGGAACTCCGAGCAGTGGGTCACCATCGGCACGTTCGCGATGGAGAACGGCGGCAACGTCGTGCTGACCAACCAGTCGGCGTCGGTGCAGTCGGGCCATGAGGTCTACTCGGACTTCGACGTGGCGTTCGACGCGATCGCGTTTGTGCCGGAGGGTGGCACTCCGGGTCAGCCGCTCGGTGGGCCGCCGGGGGTGCGGGACGAACCGAAGGGCTCGAACCCCGCGTGGGTGCAGTGCGGCTGTGTGACCCGGACCGCCGGTGACCCGGTGGACACGTCGACCGGCTACTTCGCCGACACGTTCGCCGACCTGTCCACCCCGGGGCGCGGTGAGCCGCTGAACTTCACCCGTACCTACACCGAGTCGATCGCCGATCCCAGCGGCCCCAACGGTTCCGCCGCTGTCGACGGCCCGTTCGGCTGGGGCTGGACCTACTCCTACAACCTGTCCGCCAGTACCGACCCCACCACCGGGAACGTGACGGTGCACCAGGAGGACGGCTCCCAGGTGCCGTTCGTCGACTCCAGCGGCAGCTACGCCCCCGAGGCGCCACGTTATGACGCGACGCTCACCACTTCGGGGACGAGTTATGTCTTCACCCGGCGCGGCCGGGACATCTTCACCTTCGACAAAACCACCGGACACCTACTGTCCGAACAGGACCTGGCCGGCGCGAAGGCCACCCCGGCGTATGCCACCGCCATGGCCTACGACACGTCCGGCCACCTGCACACCATCACCGACCCCGCCGGCCGGGTGTACACGCTGACCTGGACCGGCAGCCACATCACCCAACTCGCCGACTCGGCCGGCCGGGTGGTGACCTATGCCTACGACAGCAACGACAACCTGACCGACGTGTACGGGGTCGGCACCACCCGGACACCGACGCCGCAGAACAACGACCACACGCAGTTCACCTACACCGCGGCGCACCTGATGGCCACCATGCGCTCACCGAACAACTACGGCGGCGCGGTCACCGCGATGACCTACGACACCAGCGAACGCGTCGCCACCCAGACCGACGCCCTCGGCCACGCGACCACCTTCGCCTACGGTCCCGTCACCGGCCTGGCCGCCGGACAGACCCTGACCACCGACCCGGCCGGACACAAGACCCTGGACACCTACGCGAACGGGCTGCTGACCTCGGAAACAAAGGGCTACGGCACCGCGGCCGCCGGCACGTCCACCTACACCTACGACCCGGTGACCCTCGGCATCTCCTCGGAGACCGACCCGGACGGCAACCTGACCACCTACACCTACGACGACCACGGCAACAAGACCTCCGAGTCCAACGGCCTCGGCGTGACGACGGACTACGAGTACGACAACGCCGGTGACCTGGTCGAGACGATCGACGGCAACGGCGTGGCCACGGTCGACACCTACGACCAGTCCGGCCACATCCCGACCGCGGCCACCGGCGTGCTGGACCTGACCTCGACCACCGTCACCGAGGCCAACAACGTCGTCGAGTCCACCACCGGAAACTTCGGCTCCGCGCCGACCCGGACCACGAACTACTACTACGACACCGCAGCCCACCCCGGCGACCAGACTCGCGTCGTCGACCCGGACGGGCACACCACCACGACGACGTACGACGCCTTCGGCGACAAGGCATCGACCACCGACGCGGCCGGCAACAAGACGCTCGACGGATACAACACCGGCACAGGTTGGCTCACCGCTCAGGTCGAACCCAGTGGCGTAGCGGCCGGGGTGACGACAACGTGCGCCCCACCGGCCACCGGCTGCACCACGTACGCGCACGACGCCCACGGCAACGTCACCGTCGTCACGGACGCACTCGGTCACCAGGCCAGGACGACCTTCGCCGCGGACGGCAACAGGACGACCACCGTCGATCCGAACAACAACACCACCACCTTCGGCTACGACGCCATCGACGAACTGGTGAAGACCACCGCTGCCGACGGAACCACCGCGAGCACCGCCTACAACGGCGACGGCACGGTCGCCGACACGCTCGACGGCCTGTCGAACGAGACCAGCTACGGCTACGATGCCCAGGGGCGACGGACCACCCGGACAGATCCGGACCACCGCACCACCACCTCGGGCTATGACGCCGCGGGCCTGGTGACCACTCTCACCGACCCGTCCGGTCGGGTCACCACGATGGGCTACGACGCCGCCGGACAACTGATCGCACTGACCTATTCGGACAGTGGCACCCACGGCGTCGGTTACGCCTACGACCCGGACGGCAACAAGATCTCGATGACCGACGGCACCGGAACGAGTTCGTGGACCTACGACGTGTTCGGTGATGTCACCAGCAAGACCACCGGTGCCGGGTCGACCGTCTCCTACGGTTATGACACCGCGGGTAACCAGACCTCGATCACCTACCCGAGCGGGCCGTCGGCAACGGTGACGCAGACGTTCGACGTGGACAACCGACTGGCGACGGTGACCGACTGGAACTCGAACAAGACCACCTTCGGCTACGGCCCGGACAGCACCCTGCAGACCACCACCTATCCCGACGGCGTCAAGGTCACCAACGGTTACGACACGACGGACACGTTGACCTCGACCAGCATGGCCAGTGCCAGTGGCACGCTCGGCGGCATCAGTTACGGCCGGGACGCGGTCGGGCAGGTCAGCTCCGAGACCAACGCGGGTGCCACCCAGAGCTACGGCTACAACTCGAAGGAACAGCTGACCTCCAACACCAGCGGTGGCAACACGAACGCCTACGCCTACGACGCGGCCGGCAACCCCACGACGGTGGGCACCAGCACGCAGACTTTCGATGCCGCCGGTCAACTCCAGTCCGGTCACAACACGACGTACACCTTCAACGTCGAGGGTGACCGCACGGTGGCCACCCCGACCACGGGGACGGCCACCAGCTACGGCTATGACCAGAACAACCGCCTGACCAGCGTCGCCGGGCCGGGCGGGTCGGCCACCTACGCCTACGACGGTGACGGGCTGCGGGCGTCCAAGACCGTCGTCGGGACCACCACCACGTTCGTCTGGGACGACCAGTCCACGGCCAACCTGTTGTTCGACGGCACGACCAGCTATCTGTACGGACCGGACGGACTGCCCATCGAGCAGACCAGCAAGGCGGCCTCGTCGTGGTTCGTGCACGATCAGGACGGCTCGACCGCCGCGCTGCTGTCCAGTACCGGCACCGTGGCCGGCAGTTACAGCTACACGCCCTACGGCGTGGCCACCCACACCGGCACGGCGACCACTCCGCTGGAGTACACCGGTCAGTACACGGACTCGGAATCGGGCTTCATCTACCTGCGGGCGCGCTATTACGACCCGGCCACCGCGCAGTTCCTTTCCGTCGATCCCCAGGTCGACTCGACTCATGCGCCCTACGCCTACACGAACGACAATCCGCTCAATGGTTCGGACCCGACCGGCGAGTGCGGCTGGACGACGCCGAGTCAACGCTCCGGTGCCTGCAAGTACGCCATGGGCTTGAACATCTGCGGCCCCCAACCGTCGACATCGGTCGGCAGTTCGGGTTCGTCGACGTGTAGCAGTGCGGGTGACTACCTACCCAGTTGCGGTGCCATGAAGATTCAGGCCCACAATTCGGTGCCCTGGGGAGAACTCGGTCATGATGTGTGGGAATGTGCCCAAGGAGCGCTTTTCGGTGGAATCACCTCACTGGGCGAGAAAGTCATCAGCAGGGTCTTCGCCGCGCTCAGTATCGCCGTGAAGGACCTCACCCTGTGGGGAGCCCTGATCGGCTGCAACTACCAGATGGTCACCAACGGGGGCAACTGACGGTGTGACAGACCGGCTCCGCGAACACCGCTGACCGCCCGGTCACGCCGCATCCCCGCGGGGCAGACGTGACCGGGGAACGGGGTCGAGGTCTTCTCACTGCTGCGGAACAGCGATCTGCCGGCGGACAAGTATGTCGATGCCTTCTTCGCCACTGGTTGTGAACACAGCAACGACTATGTGAACGACAACGAGGACCCGCAGGACTGAACACCGCCGTTCAGCCCGAAGCCGTTGCGTGCTCGGGAGACTATCGACGGCGGTGTGGGTTGGCGCGATTGGTCTCGTAGGCCCACATGGCGATCTCGACCCGGTTGCGGGCGCCGATCTTGGTCATCAGCCGGCCCACGTGGGATTTCACCGTACTGAGCGTGATGTACAGCGTGTCGGCGATCTCGCCGTTGGTCAGGCCCCGGGCCACGGCGGCGAGGATCTGTTCCTCCCGCTCGGTGAGCGGTTCGATCGGTTGGGTCGGGGGCGTCGGCGGTCCGGCGTCGGCGAACGCGGCCAGGAGGCGTGCGGTGATGTCCGGGGCGATCAGCGCGTCGCCGTTCGCCGCGGCGTGCACGGCCTGGCTGAGCAGCGCCGGGCCTGCGTCCTTGAGCAGGAAACCCCGCGCCCCGGCGCGGAGCGCGGCGTAGACGTAGTCGTCGAGGTCGAAGGTGGTGATGACGACGACAGCCAGCGGGTGTTCGACGGTCGGTCCGGCGAGTTGGCGGGTGGCTTCGATGCCGTCCACGTCGGGCATCCGGATGTCGAACAGGCAGACGTCCGGGTGCAGCCGGCGGGCCAGTTCGACCGCCTGCCGGCCGTCGGCGGCCTCGCCGATGACGTCGATGTCCGGCTGGGCGTCCAGGATCATCCGCAGTCCGGTGCGGACGATCTCCTGGTCGTCGGCGACGATCACCCGGATGGTCACGCCGGCGCTCCGGTCCTCGGCAGCACCGCGGTCACCGTCCAGCCGCCCTGCGGCGCAGGGCCGGCCTCGCAGCTGCCGCCGAGCAGGTGGGCGCGTTCGATCATGCCGATCAGGCCGTAACCCGGCGACCCGATCGGGCGCAGCAGCCCGGTCTCCCCGTCGTCGCTGACCCGCAGGCGTACCGACGCGTCGTCCACGGCGACCCGCACCTCGATCCGGGTGGCGTGCCGGGCGTGCCGCCGGGCGTTGGTCACGGATTCCTGGACCAGCCGGTAGATCGTGGCGCCCAATGATGGTGGCAGGTCGGCGATGTCGCCGGAAACCTCCAGGTCGACCGGTGGCCCGGCCCGGTCCCGGCCGGCCAACTGGGGCAGGTCGCCGAGTTGCGGGCTGGGTGCCAGCTCCGCGGCTTCGTTGCGGCGCAACAGGTGGACCATGCCGCGCATCTCGGCCAACGTGCGGGACGCCTCGGCCTCGATCACCCGCAGTGCGTCGACCGCGGCCTCCGGTCGCGTCGCGGCGGTCGCGATGCCCGCCTGGGCGCGGATGGTGATGGCCGAGACATGGTGGGCCACGGTGTCGTGCAGGTCGCGGGCGAGACGTTCCCGTTCCCGCACCTTGACCTGTTCGAGCGCGCGCGTCCGTGCACCGGCCCAGAACCGGATGCCCGCACCCAGCGCCATCGTCGACAACAACACGGCCCCACCGGCGATCACGTCGGCCGGGTAGGACTGGCCGGGGCTGGTGGTCAGCGCCCCCTTGAGGAGCACGACCACGACACCGATCACCACCTCGCGGCCGGAACCCCAGCGGAACAACGCGTAGGGCAGGATCAGTACGTAGGCGGCCGTGTACACCTCCGGAATCGCGCCCGAGGTCAGCCTCGACAGCACCCCGAGCACGACAAAAACGATCACCAGCATCAGCAGCGGCCTGTTGCGGCGCCACAACAGCGTGGGGATCAGTCCGACGGTGACGACCGCCGAGAGCACCCGCAGCGGCACGTCCGGACGCAGCACACCCTCCAGTACGCCGGCCGCCACCAGCGCCGCGACGAGCACCCAGTCCCGCCACACCCGCACGGGCGCGGCCGGCCGGGGCTCGGCCCAGACGAAACGAAGAAGGCGCACGCCTGAAGATGCTACGAGCATTCGGTGCTCACCCCATCGGACCAAAGTACGAGACGTGCCTGGCACCGTCAGCCCGGCTCGGCTGCGTCTTCCTGGGCGGCCAGCAGCTCGTCGCCGTGGTCCAGTGCCCAGCGGCCGAGTTCGCGCATCGGGCCGTCGACCAGGCTGGTGCCCAGTGCGGTCAGCCGGTACTCCACGCGCGGTGGGGCGGCCGGATAGCCGCGTCGCTCGATCAGGCCGTTGGCCAGCAGCCGGCGCAGGGTCTCGGTGAGGACCTTGTCGCTGAGCCCGCCGACCGCGCCGAGCAGGTCGACGCGGCGGCGCGGTCCGGTTCGCAGACCGGCGAGCACCACCGGGTCCCAGGTGTGGGTGAACAGGTCGGTCGCGGCGCGCAGGCGGCAGTCCGCGAGTGGCTCCGTGCGGTTCATCGTCGCCATGATCGCTGGTCCGTTTCCTACCGATCGGTGTGCGTCGGACTTTCTACGGTAGCCCCGGGGAATTCGTAGTCGACAAGGAGTTGATCATGCGGATCGGCATTCTGGGCACCGGCACGCTGGCCGTCGCGTTGGGCGCGGCCTGGACCCGCGCCGGGCACGAGGTGGTGGTCGGCGGCCGGTCGGCGGACCGGGCGCGGGCCGCCGCCGGGCTGCTCGGCGGGACCGCTGTTTCGTTGCGAGAGGTGGTTTCCGGGCGGGACGCGGTGCTCGTCGCGGTGTCGTGGGCGGGGCTGCCGGACGTGTTGCGGGCCGCTGGTGCGGGGGAGGGTTCGCTGGCCGGGGTGCCGTTGCTCGACCCCACCAACGCCGTCGAGCACGGGGTCGGTGAACTGCTGACCACGGACGGACGGGCGGTCGCCGAGCACGTCGCGGACTGGGCGCCCGGTGCGCACGTGGTGAAGGCGTTTCACCTGTTCGCCGCCGATCAGTGGGACGTGGGCCGACCGGCGGTGACGGTGGCGCTGGCCGGTGACGACGACGGGGCACTGCGGGTCACGGCCGAACTGGTCCGCGCCGCAGGCGGGCGGCCCGCTGTGTTCGGGCCACTGCGACGGGCTCGTCAGCTGGAGGAGGTTGCCGGGTTCGTGATCGGGCTCGCGTTCGCCGGTGTGGACCCGAGTTCGGCGGTGCCGGGGGCGATCTGAGCGGGTCAGCTGTCCCAGCCGGATTCCACCAGGTGGATGCTGTTGGCGGTCACCCGGTGGGTCTGCGCCCAGCCGCCGAACACCCGGTTCCAGCTCCGCACCGTCAGTTCCGCACCGGCGAGTTCGATGCTGAAGCCGCCATACATTCCGGGCACCGGGAACCACAGCCGTGGAACGGTCAGCTCGGTGAGCGGGGCGAGTTGGGGCAGGCGCAGCCGATGTTCGGTCACCAGGTCGGGCACCCGGCCACGGATGAGCAGGTACAGCTGTTCTTCGAGGCCGGCCAGTACGTCCTCGGGCAGTTGCTGGACCGGGTCCGGGCGCAGGATGTCCAGCAGCTGGTGGTGGCCGCGTTCCTCGGCGATGTCGATCGGGCGTCGGCCGTCGTTGCCGCGCAACGTGCGCCACCCGCCCAGTCGCACCAGTCGCCCGGTGATCTCCGGATCGGCTCCGTGCCAGGCGGCCTGGTGCAGCGGGGCGAAACCGGTTCGGCCACCGACCCGGGGCAGGTTGACCCACGGGTGTTCGGCGAGGATTCGCAAGACTTCCGGCCAGTGCGCCGTCCTGGCCGCGTCGGCGAGCCGGTCGCGGTCGGCGACGTTCGTCTCGGTGTAGTCGGACCGGATCGTGACCCCGTCCCATTCGGCCTGTTCGGCCCGTTCGGCCCGTTCAGCATTGCCCACGCCAGCGCACAGTAGCCGCCGCGGCCGGAAACAGACCGTGGCCCGGCACCGGTCGGACAGGTGCCGGGCCACGGCCCAGGATCATCCGG
>DATATV010000152.1:0-2412 GCA_036268615.1 Pseudonocardiaceae bacterium | reverse complement strand
GGGTGCCGCCACGGCCGCGCCAGCGGCCGGACAGGGTTTCGTGGCGCTTGCCGGCAGCGTGTCGCCGACGACCGACACCATCACCGGCAGCTACACCAATTCCACGATGCAGGTCGAGGTGGCCATCGCCCCTCGTGACGCGGCCGGCCTGAACGCCGAGATCACCGCGCTGTACGACAAGACCAGCAGCCAGTACCACCAGTGGCTGACGAGCGGGCAGTTCAACGCCCGCTACGCGCCCACCGCGGCGACCGAGCAGGCGGTGGCCAAGTACCTGGGCGACAGCGGCCTGAAGGTCGTGCCGTCGGGCTCGCCGTTCCTGATCCGCGCCACCGGTTCCAGCGCCAAGGTGTCGAACACCTTCCACACCTCGCTGAGCCTGTTCAAGGACCCGCAGGGCACCAAGTACTTCGCCAACTCCACGCCCGTCTACCTGCCGGCCAGCATCGCCGGCCTGACGACCGGCGTGGTCGGCCTGACCAACACCGTCCGCGATGCCCAGCACGCCACCCCCCTGCACCACCGTGTCAACGCCGTCCTGCGGGCGCGCGCCCATTCGGACGCGAAGACCAGCTGCGAGACCGGCTACCCGACCGCCCAGCAGCTGTTCGACAACATCGTCGGCGGCCAGCCGCTGGCCCTCGGCTACGGCGCCGGCCCCGGCTGCAGCGGCCTGACCCCCTCCCAGACCGACTCGATCTACCAGACGCCCACCCGCGGCCCGAGCAGCAAGGGCGCGGGCGTCAACCTGGCCGTGTTCGAGCTCTCGGCCTACCAGCAGTCGGACATCCAGCACTGGGCGCACCAGTTCTACGGAGCTGGCTACACCGCGCCGCTGGTCGACGTGACCGTCGATGGCGGCCCGCTCACCCCCATCTGCCCGAGCGGCGACCAGTGCCCGCCGCAGTTCGAGGGTTACTCCGGCGACATCGAGGTCGACGCCGACATCGAGAACCAGCTGGCCGTCGCGCCGGACGTGAAGGCTCTCACGGTCTACAACGCGCCGAACGACTTCACCGGCCAGACCGAGCTCGACGAGTGGAGCGCCATCGCCCAGGCCAACAAGGCCGACGTGGTCAGCTCCAGCTGGGCCGTCTGCGAGCAGGACATCACCGCGACCTACGCCCAGGCCGAGAACACCATCTTCCAGAAGATGGCGACCCAGGGGCAGAGCGTGTTCGGGGCCGCCGGTGACACCGGCGCCTTCGGCTGCATCCGCTCCGACGGCACCACCGGTCCCGCCGTCATCGACCCGCCGTCCCAGCCTCTCGTCACCGACGTGGGCGGCACCTCGTTCGAGAACTTCAACCCGGGCACCAACGAGCACCCGAGCTACCCGCTCAAGGGTGAGGCGCCCTGGAACGTCGACAACCTGTGCAGCAACGCCGGGCCGAGTGCGGCCAACGACGGTCAGGGCGGCTTCTTCTGGTGTGCCGCTACCGGCGCCGGCGGCGGCGGCAACAGCATCTACTGGGGTCAGCCGTCGTACCAGAAGGGCGCGGGTGTCATCAACGCCGGCACCTCGACGAACTGCTCGCTGGCCAAGGCGAACACCCCGTGCCGCGAGGTTCCGGACATCTCGGCCGACGCCGACGAGTTCACGCCGTACTCCGAGTACTGCACCGGCAACGCGAACACCCCGTTCAGCGTCTGCGGTACCTTCAGCCAGAACCAGCCGGTCCCCGGGTGGTTCGGGATCGGCGGGACGAGCCTGTCCGCGCCGCTGCTGTCTGCGATGGTCGCTGACCGCGACAGCTTCCAGCACCACCGCACCGGCAACTTCAACACCGTGATCTACAAGCTGTACCAGTTCGACCCGTCGATCTACTTCCACGACATCACCGGTAACGGGCACGTCGCCAAGGGCAACGGCCTGTTCCCGGCGGTGCCCGGGTACGACCTGGCCACCGGGGTCGGCACGCCGAAGGCGTCCGCGATCATCACCGGGCTCTTCTAGGCACCACCGCTAGATCGCACTAACCGCCAGCGGCGGGGACGGGACCATCCCGTCCCCGCCGCTCGCATTTTGCGGAACCTCTGCCTCAAACTAACTCAAACGCACAATAACGACCGCATAACAAATATCTTCCTAACTCTCCCCAAGGTCGGATATTTCCGCTCTGATAAGGACTTGTGCAATAAATCTTGCGCATTCCCCCGGGGTCAACCACAGGGAGGGCTTGTGGGCGTGCTATCTCGCCCGGTCCGCGTCGGCACCATCGCCGTATCGGCGCTGGCCATCACCGCATTCACCGGAGCGCTCGCATCAGCGGGTGCCGCCACGGCCGCGCCAGCGGCCGGACAGGGTTTCGTGGCGCTTGCCGGCAGCGTGTCGCCGACGACCGACACCATCACCGGCAGCTACACCAATTCCACGATGCAGGTCGAGGTGGCCATCGCCCCTCGTGACGC